>UCAU01000012.1 GCA_900470445.1 Hyphomicrobiales bacterium
CCCCTCAAGGGGGAGGGGATTGGATCGTGGCTTCCAAGCCATTTCCGCCCCCCATCCTGTCCCATGCCATCCCATTGGAACGCCATGGCGTTCCGCCAGCCGACAACATAAAAAGATTTCGCGCCGCTCCGCTTCTATCGGCGACCCGCAATACGATACTCTTTGCCTAACCAGACGATCACCCGTTCAGGCGCACAAGGATCAACGATGGCCATTCTGATTGGCGATACCGCCCCCGATTTCACCCTCGAATCCACCGAGGGCACTATCCATTTCCACGATTATATCGATGGCTCCTGGGCCGTGCTGTTCAGCCATCCCAAGAATTTCACCCCGGTCTGCACCACCGAGCTGGGTTATACCGCCAAGCTCAAGCCCGAATTTGAAAAGCGCGGCGTCAAGGCGCTGGGCCTCAGCGTCGACAAGCTCGAGGATCACGCCGGCTGGGCCAAGGATATCGAGGAAACCCAGGGCACCGCGCTCAATTTCCCGCTGCTGGCCGATACCAAGGGCGAAGTCGCCCGCCTTTATGACATGATCCATCCCAATGCCGACAATACGCTGACCGTGCGCAGCCTCTTCGTCATCGGGCCGGACAAGAAGGTCAAGCTCAAGATCGAATACCCGGCCTCCACCGGCCGCAATTTCGATGAAGTGCTGCGCGTCATCGATAGCCTGCAGCTCACCGCCAAGCACCAGGTTGCCACCCCGGTCAATTGGAAGCAGGGCGAGGATGTCATCATCGTTCCCGCCGTTTCCAACGAAGCCGCCAAGGCCAAGTACCCCGAAGGCTGGAAGGAACTGAAGCCTTATCTGCGCATTGTTCCCCAGCCCCGCGCTTAGCGGCGGCTGCCTCGCGCGCTAAAGCGCGCGCTCGTTTTCTCCCTGATAACTGGGCGGCACCAACCTGCCGCCCTTTTCTTTTTGGCGGGCTTCACCCCAGCCCCAATTCCGCCCGCAGCTTCCGCGTCAGCCGCGATGCGACCAGCCGATGTGCCTCGGTGATATAGGCCCTGATTTCATCTTCGCTCAGCGGCGAGCTGGCACTGATCGCCACCCACCCCGCGCGCGCCAGATAAGGCGCCGGCTGGATCCCCTCCAGTTCGGTCAGCAGCTCATAGGCCATGTCCGACACCTTGAGCGACACCGCGCCCGGCTCGCTATTGAGCAGCGCAAAGATCTTGCCGCCGACCTTGCCCACCGAGGCATTGCCCCATTGCCGCACCAGATTTGTGCTGGGCAGGCTCAAAATGAACGCCTCGAACGGCGCGCGCTGCAGGATGGCAGGAATGGTGATGCTCAATGCTAACAGTCCGTTAACCAAAACGCCGATCCGGTGACCCGGATCGGCGTTCTTTTGCCCCTAAAAACCGTCGCCTTATTCAGCGGCGGCCGTTACGCCCGTGCCGATCGGACAGGACACGCCGGTGCCCTGCAACCCGCAATAACCGTTCGGATTCTTGGCCAGATATTGCTGGTGATAAGTTTCCGCATAATAGAACTCACCGGCCGGGGATATCTCGGTGGTGATGGTGCCCAGGCCCCGTGCCCGCAGGGCGTCCTGATAGGCCTGCTTGCTGGCCGCGACCACAGCCGCCTGCTCGGGCGTCGTGGTATAGATGGCCGAGCGGTATTGCGTGCCCACATCATTGCCCTGCCGCATGCCTTCGGTCGGGTTGTGCTCTTCCCAGAAGGTCTTGAGCAGCCTGTCGAGGCTGATCGCCTTGGGGTCGTACACTACCTTGACCGCCTCGGTATGTCCGGTCTGGCCCGAGCACACTTCTTCATAGCTCGGATTGGGCGTGCTGCCGCCCTGATAGCCCACGGCCGTCACGATCACGCCCGGCAATTGCCAGAACAGCCGCTCGGCGCCCCAGAAGCAGCCCAGCCCGAAATAGATCGTCTCGGCGCCGGCGGGATAGGGACCCTTGAGCGCTGCGCCATTGACAAAATGCTCAGCGGCCACGGGCATTTGCGTGATGCGGCCCGGCAGGGCCTCGGCGGCGGAGGGGATGGTCGTCGGCTTGGATTTGAAGAACATAGAATGCTTTCCTTTCATGCCAAATAGGCCAACGGGGTCAGATCTGGTCTTGCCGCACGAAGCGTTCGCGCCTTGGCGTCCGCCCGGCCAGCGCCAGCACGATGCCCGGCACGCCAAACACGGCAAAGGCCGGATAGGTCAGCAGCGCATCGAGCGCCCGCTCCAGCAGTTCGGCAAAGAACCGGCTATCGAGGAACGCCCGTACCGCGCCAAGGCTCGGTTCATGCAGGCTGGTCCAGGCATCGGCAAGGCTGGTGAACATCACGGCATTGGCGCCCAGCGAGCGGGTGCCATCGATAACCAATAGAACCAGCGCCAGGCCGATCAGCCAGGTGCCGGCAATTCTCAAGATCAGCCGCATTCCCGTTCCCTGTGCTGGACGGGGATAAGGTGTAGCCGGCTTACCCGTTCCTCCCGTGCACAAGTATTCTTTTGCCATGCCCACGGGTCTGCCTACAAGATGGGAATGCCCCGGGGAAAAACAATCGTCATCTCTTTGACGTGATCCCTTGCGCCCAGGCCGCTGATAAGTATATTGCGCCTCGCTCGCGTCGGCCCACCAGCCGGCCCCTCCGGCGATTCCAGCCCGGGGATAAGGCGATGCGGAGAGATGGCCGAGTGGTCGAAGGCGCACGCCTGGAAAGTGTGTAGGCGGGGAACCGTCTCAAGGGTTCGAATCCCTTTCTCTCCGCCATATCTTTAACCATTTGAAATTATTATGGTTTTGGCGAGCTGCGCTTCACGCATCAGGTTTGCCGGAGCCATGCTTGACCGCGTCCAGAATGACGCCGGGTTGGGTTTCCTTGCGCAATTCGTCCAGCTCATGCTCGACCCCGCTGGTGACGCCCAGATGTTCGGCGATGGCCTGGGTGATGGCGAGCAGCCGTGTGGTCTCGCCCTCGTTCAACAGGCCAACCTGCAGATCCAATTCAGCTTTTTCGTCGGCTTCCAGCGTCATCTGGTTCTGGTTGATCAGCACGAAGCTGGTCAGAAAGATCGCTTCGACCGAGGCGACCATGGCCAGCACCACCAGCGTGGGATCCCAGCGCGGCACGCCCGGAACCCAGCCCAGATTGGCAATCACCCAGCAGCCGAAAATCACCAGATGCAAGTAGACAAAGGGCATGCTGCCGGCAAACCGGCTGATCGCATCGGCAATCTTGTCGCTGGTGCCGCGCTTGGCCTGCCGCTCGGCCTGCCATTGCCGGATCGATGCTATATTGCGCGCCACCGGCTCGGGGATGTCATCGGCCATCGTAGCCTCACCATGGCGCCGCAGCGACGGACTGTCTCGTGCCGCGCCGCGCGGGTGGTGGTTCCCGCAGCCGTTCGGCAAACCAGGGAATGGTCAAGGCCAGCCCTTCCGTGAGCGGCAGCCGTGGCTCCCAACCCAGCACTTGCCTGGCCCGCTCGATATCGGGACGGCGGCGCTGGGGATCGTCCTCGGGCAGGGGGCGATGCACGATTTTGGACCTGCTGCCCGTCATCTCGAGGACCAGCTCGGCCAGCTCGCTAATGGTGAATTCGCCCGGATTGCCGATGTTCACGGGAAGGCCCGGATTGGGATCGACATTCATCAAAGCGATCAGGCCAGCCACCAGGTCGCTGACATAGCAGAAGGAACGGGTCTGCTCGCCCGAGCCATAAATGGTCAGCGGTTGCCCGCGCACGGCCTGCACGATCAGGTTGGAGACGATCCGCCCATCATTGGGGCTCATGCGCGGCCCATAGGTATTGAAGATGCGCACCACCCGGGCATCGACGCGGCCGGCGCGCAGCATGTCAAAGCACAGCGTTTCGGCGGCACGCTTGCCCTCGTCATAGCAGGCGCGCGGGCCGGTGCAATTGACATGGCCCCAATAATCCTCGCGCTGGGGATGCTCCTCGGGGTCGCCATAGACCTCGCTGGTCGAGGCCTGCAGGAAACTGGCGCCATGCCGCTCGGCCAGGCGCAGCAGATTGCCCGTGCCCACCACGCTGGTCATCATCGTATGCATCGGATCGGCCTGATATTGCGGCGGCGAAGCCGGGCAGGCCAGGTTATAGACCTGATCGATCGGCTCGTCGGCGGCGAACGGATCGCAGATATCGGCCTCGATCAGGCGGAAGCCCGGATGATTGTGCAGCGGCTGCACATTGGCAATCGAGCCGGTCTGGAAATTGTCGACGCAGATGACGCGATGGCCTTGCGCCAGCAGCGCGTCGCAGAGATGGGAGCCGACAAAGCCGGCGCCGCCGGCGACCAGAATGGTCATATTGGGTTTGGAAATGTGCATCGGACGAGCCTTTCAGGCAGATGAACGGATAGCGCTTGCGCCGAGCATGGCGAGCAATTCGCCGGCGCGGGCGGTGGCGCTGTGCCGCGCCAGCACGTGGCGACGGGCGGCGGTGGCCATGGCTTGGCGCTGGGACGCGGTGGTCTGGCGCAGAGCGCGAACCACATCGGCGCTGTCACTGGCGAGGACAATTGTCTCGGCGGGAAATAATTGATCGAGGCCGGGCCAGATATCGCTGATCACCGGGGTGCCGCAGGCGCCGGCCTCGAACAGGCGGACACTGGGCGACCAGCCGGCGGCGACCATGTCGGCGCGGGTGACATTGAGCGTGAAGCGCTGCCGGTTATAGAACGAAGAGTGCTCGGACGGCGGCACGTGCTCAATGCGCTCTACATTGGTAGGCCAATCGATATCGGCCGGAAACTGCGCCCCGGCCACCACGAAACGCCTGTCGGGCAATTGCCTTGCCGGCTCGATCAGCAGTCGCTCGAGTACCGGCTGGCGATCGGGGCTATAGGTGCCCAGATAGCCCAGGTCCCAGTGCTGGGCTTCCCCCGTCGGCCCGTATCGATCTGCATCCACCGAGCAATAGAGCGCCTGCGCCGAGCGGGCGCCGAATTGCTCTTCGAGCCGATCCAGCGTCGGCCCGCCGGAAAACGACAGATAGCTGGTGAATAGCGGAATCTGCCGGGCGGCCAGATATTCCTCCTCGCCGCGGGCAAGCCTGGCCAGCGTCACCGGCGTGTCGATGTCGTAGAAATGCCAATTGGGCAGCGCCATCTTGTTCAGGGCATCGATCACCGCAATGCCCTCGGGCACATAGGAACCCACAATGACCGCGCCCGCATTTTTCAGTTGCGGCGTGTAGCGCGCCAGCAAGTCCTGGACGCTGTCATAATAGGCCAGGTCGCAGAAATCGGGATCGGGCAAATCGCGATTATTGGCGTACCAGGGCACGTCGCGTTCGAGGAACAGCACCGTCTGGCCATGGGCGTGCAGCCCGCGGATCAAGGCGCGATAGGTCGTGGCATGTCCATTGCCCCAGGACGAGGACAGTGACAGCCCGATTATGACGATGTCATAGCGCGCACTCATTCGGCCGCCTCCACCTGCCGGCGCGCGGCCGAGCGGAACACACGGTCCACCTCCTCGGCACGATGGGCATAGGTGTGCTCGCGCAGCACCCGCTCCATGGCTGCTGCGCCGATCTGGCGGGCCCGCTCCCACGTGAGTTCGCCTAGGATCGCGCTGACATCCTGCCCGTCGCGCGCCACCAGGATCTCGTCATCGGGCGAGAGGAACAATTCGATCCCCTCCCAATGGTCGGTGATGATGCAGGCGCCCGCCCCCGCCGCCTCGAACACCCTTGTGGCCGGGGAAAAGCCGGTTTCGGCCATGCTGGCGCGCGAGATATTGAGCACCGCCTTGGGCGAGACGTTGAAGGCGTTGTGCTCGGCCGTGCCGACATGCCCGAGATAGGCGATATTGGTGGGCATGGCCTTGTCGGCCCAGCCCGATCCGCCCAGCAGGAAGTGCTGCGAGGGCGTGCGCACAGCGGGAATGAGGAAGAATTCCTCGACCCGCGCTTCGCGATCGGGCAGGCGATTGCCCAGAAATCCCAGATCGCCGGCAAAGCGCGGATCAGCCGCGACGGGGTGATGGGTGTGTGGATCGAGACCATTGTAGATCGGCACGCAATCTTGTGCCCCCATTTCGCGATAGGCGGCAATCACCGGCTCGCCGCCGCCATAGGTGAGCACCAGGTCGATCGATTGCAGCGCCTGGCGCAGGGGATGGTTGGGATCGCTGCGCAATTCGGCCAGGGTGGCCGGTGCGTCCACGTCCCAGAAAATGCGCAGGGCATCCGGCACGGCGTGCTGCAGCACCAGTTCGAGCAACAGGTCATCCTCGAAGCCAACGCCGCTGGCCTTGATGACGATATCGGCCTGCCGCGCTTCGGCGGTCACCTGCATCAGGGCCTCGACATTACCCTGGTAGACTACGACGCGGCACCAATCGGGCGGCTCGATATCGCGGTTCTGCTGCCGTTCATAGACATCGGGCTCGTAGAAGGTGATGTCGTAACCCTTCTCGGCCAGTGCCCGCAGCATGCCGCGATAATAGGTGGCAGCGCCGTTCCAATAGGCCGAAAGAAGGCTCGATCCATAGAATGCGATTTTCATGACATGGTCTCCAGGGCGCCGGCCTTGCTGACGGTGCGGGCGCTGCCGGTTCGGGTGAGAATGGCCAGCAATTGATCGACGCGGTGCCGGCAGGTATGGCGGGCACGGATGGTTTCAAGCCCGTTCGCGGCGAGTTGACGGCCCAGGCTGGGGTCGGAAATGACCTCTCGCAGCAGGTCCTGCATCTGCTGTCCGCTTTTGGCGAAGAGGAAGTCCTGGCCCGGACGGAACAGGCCCTCGGCATCGTCCCAGGGCGCCGACAGCAGGGGAATGCCGGCGGCCAGCGCCTCGAATACCCTGATGGTGGGAATGCCGGGCAGCGATTCCACATAGGGCCGGCGCGGGATATGGAGGGTTACCTTGTGCCGCGCAAAGGCCTGCGGCACATCGGCATTGGGGATCCAGCCGCCATAGTTGAGGCCCGCCTTCCGCACGGCCGCCAGGGCATGGTCGGGATAACGCACGCCGCGCACCGTACCGGACAGGCCAAGCGCCGCAGCCGGCCGGATCAGGAATTCATCGATCTCGGCGCTGCGCTCGCCATCGCCCCAATTGCCGATCCAGATCAGGTCTTTGGCGCGCTCGATATCGGGGAGGGGATGGAACAGCGCATCGTCCGCCGCCTCGTGCCAGGTAAACACCTGCCGGCCCCAGCCGGCCTCGCGATAGCGCTGCCGCAGCGTTTCCCCGAAGGCCAGCACGCCATCATAATCTTCCAGCATCAGGCCCGCTATGTCCTGCCGGGCCGAGACCGCCCGGTGGTGCGTGTCGTGGAACAGCAGGGTGAAGCGGGCGCCGTTACGGCGGATCTGTCCCAGGCGGGCCACCAGCGCCGGATCGGTCCATTCATGGACGATGACCACATCGGCGTCGCCGATCGCGGCGGCATGGTCGAAGTCCGCGTCATATTGTTGCGATTGCAGCCCGGGAAAGTCCGTGGCGAACCGCTCCACGGCCTGGTGCCCCTGGCTTTCGACCAGGTTCTGCCGGCTCCACGCATCCGCCGGCTCGAGCGCAATGGCTGAATGGCCGCGCCGCAACAGGTCGCGCATGACGCCGCGCAGGAAATGGGCATTGCCATGGTTCCAGTCCGAGACCAGCGAATGGGTATAGAACACGAAATGCATGGTCACGCCTCCAATTCCGAGGGTGATTGCAACAAGCGCCCATAGACAGCGCGCATGGCAGCGCATTGCGCCTCGGGGGCGAAACGGGCTGATCGCTGGCGGGCCAGCGCCGCAAATTCGTGCCGCAGCGCATCGTCACCCGCCAGCCGATTGAGTGCATGGGCAAAGCCTGCGGCATCGTCCGGCGCGGCAAACAGCGCCGCCCCGTCCCACAATTCGCGATAGGTCGGAATATCGGCAAGGACCAGCGCTGCGCCGGCCTTGGCGCCTTCAAGCGCCGCCAGCCCGAAGGGCTCATAGCGTGATGGCGAGGCAACGATCGCCGCCTCGGCCATGGCTTGCGCCACCGCCGCATGGGGCAACTCGCCCAAACTACACGCATTGCGGGGATGGAATTTTTGGCCGTTGGGACCGGTGCAGGCGCCCGCCATGGCGACCGGCCATACCGAGCAGCGCGCCGCCTTGTCGAGCAATGCGCCATTCTTGCCCTCGTCCCACCAGCGGCCGGCGGCAAAGATCTTTGCGTGCTTGCGGGTGGGGGCAATGCTCGCGCGCCAAGCATTGTGGACGACGGACAGGTTCTCGATCGGGCCATAGCTCAGGCGCAACAGGTCCGCATGCGCCTGGCTGGGCGCCAGCACCATATCGGCGGCGTCAAAGCCGGCCCGATTGCGGCGCAATTGCCATTGCCAATCGGCGGGCAGTGGGTCTTGCCGCACGGCCGCAAACCAGGTGACGACGCAGGAATGCGACACCACGATTGTGGGCACCGGCAGCGCCAGCCCACAGGCTTGCGAGGGCAGGTTGAGATGAACGAGATCGATGCGCTGCTGCTCGACCAGAGCGGCCAGCACGTCCGGCATGCGGTCGAGCTGAGCCTCTGTCTCGGCCAGCCAATCGAGCGGCGCATCGAGCCAGATCAATTGACCGATCCGCTCCGCTTCGGCGCGCTGGGCTGGCGTAGGCGCGGGGCCCAGGCCAACGAAAGTGAAGGCGAAACCGTGTCGCACCATGCCTGCGGCAAGGTCCATGGCGTAGCGCCACACGCCGCCAACGGCATCGAGGGTCATCAGGATATGCGGCGGCGTCGCCGGTACAGCGGGAGACAGGGCCGCGCTCATGCCCGCACCTGTTGCGCCATCGGGCGCCCTTCGCGGTGGCCGAGCCAGGCGGCGAGATCGCGCAGCCCATCGCGCCAGCCGATGCGCTGCCGCCAGCCCAGTTCGGCCTTCAGCCGGCTGGTTTCGGCGACGAAATAGAGCTGGTCGCCCTCGCGCCAGGCCTCATGGCGCAGCGTCAGCGGCGTGCCGGTAAGCTGCTGGATTTCGGCCAGCACCATATTGAGGCTGACCGCATTGCGCGGACCGCCGCCCAGGTTGAAGGCGCGGCCATGCACCTTGGCGATGCTGGCCAACACCGCGCGATAGGCGGCCACCGCGTCGCTGACATGCAGGATATCACGCACCTGCTTGCCGTCGCCGTAAATGGTGATCGGTTCGCCTCGCAGCGCGCGGATGAGAAAATGCGCAACCCAGCCCTGGTCCTCGGTGCCGAACTGGCGCGGCCCATAGATGCAGCTCATCCGCAGCACCGCGGTGGGAATGCCGTAGGAGCGCTGGTAATCGAGCACATATTGGTCGGCGACGCCCTTGGAGCAGCCATAGGGCGTGCACAGCTCGAGGCGCCGGTCCTCATTGATGCCGCGCACGCGGATCAATTCGTCTGCCGGGGCATGCCGCCCGTCCAGCTCGAACAGGCGCAGATCGTCCAACCCGCCATAGACCTTGTTGGTGCTCGAAAAGATCACCGGCGCGCGCCTTCCGGCCTTGCGAACAGCTTCGAGCACATTGAGTGTGCCCCGCGCATTGACGTCGAAATCCTCAATCGGATCGTGCAGGCTGGTGGTCACGGCAGTCTGCGCCGCCAGATGAAAAACCGCGCTGGCACCGGCAAGCACCGGATCGATGGCCGCTGGATCGCGGATATCGGCAATGGCCGCCTGCACACGATCGCCGTGCCGCTCGCGCAGCCAATCCAGGTTCTCGCGGACCCCGGCACGGCTCAGATTGTCCAGCACCGTCACCGCGTCGCCATCGCTAAGCAGCGCATCGGCCAAATTGCTGCCGATAAAGCCCGCGCCGCCGGTTATGACGATCGGACCGTCGAATTTTGTTGGTGTTGCTTTGGTCATGAAACCAAGCCTCGCTCTTCGAGTTGCCGCTTCATCTCCGCACCGCGATCCACCGCCTGCGCCTGCCGCACCCAATCGGCCAGCTCGTCCAGGCAGTCTTCGAGGCGGAAGCGCGGCTCGAACCCCAACAGGTCGCGCGCCTTGGAAATGTCGGCAAAGCAGTTGCGGATATCGCCGGATCGCGCCTTGCCCATGATGTCCGGCTCGAGCTGGGGTACGCCCATGGCGCGGGCCAACATGGTGGCCACGTCGGCAATGGCATAGGCATTGCCGCTGCCGATATTGATCACATGCCCGGCCGCCTCGCGTTGTTCCAGCGCCAGCCGGAAGGCGCGGGCCACGTCGCGGACATGCACGAAATCTCGCCTTTGCCTGCCATCTTCAAAGATCATCGGCCGCTGGCCGTTGATCAGCCGGGAGGCGAAATTGGCCAGGACGCCGGTATAGGGATTGGAGAGCGCTTGGCCGGGGCCGAAGACGTTGAACAGGCGCAGCGCTACGGCGTCCACGCCATAGGCCCCCCCGAAGATCAGCACCGCGCGCTCCTGCGCATATTTGGTAAGCGCGTAGATGGAGGCGAGATCGACCGGCTTTTGCTCGTCGGTAGGGGCAGGACCCAGCACAGATCCATCGGGCCCTACCGGATCCCAGCGGCCCGCCTTGATATCGACGCTGCGCCGCCGCACAGAGTCGATGCTGTCGCCGGCGCTGGTTTGATAGAGTCCCTCGCCATAGACGCTCATCGAGGAGGCCACGACGATGCGGCGCACCGGCATGTCGATCATGGCTTCGAGCAGGACGGCAGTGCCCAGATCATTGCCCCCGACATAGCGGGCGATCTCGTACATGGATTGGCCGACCCCCACTTCGGCCGCCAGATGGATCACGCCATCAATGCCGTCCAGCGCCTCGACCAGCGCGGCCTTGTCGCGGACATCGGCGCGGATGAGATCGACACCGTCGGGCACCGCGGCGGCGGCATCGCTGTGGACCTGGTCGATCAGGCTATCGAGAATGCGAACGCCATAGCCCTGTTCGCGCAATTCTTCTGTGACATGGCGCCCGATAAAACCGCAGCCGCCGGTGATCAAAATCTGTTTCATGATGCCCACTGCAAAGGTAAGTAGCTGCGGTAGTAAGCCTGCGTGCGGGAGCAGGGTTCCGGCTCGGCCCGGCGCTATGGACCCATGTCCGAGCCAGCAAACGCCGCAAAGCGCAGTGAATCCGTTGCCCCGCCCCTTCTCATGGCTGTTTGCCGGCAATCGGCAGGCGCAAAGCCGCAGTGGCCGGGGTTTTATCCTGAGTTAAATCGCAGCCTGCTCCCCGCTCGGGACGCAAACCCCCTCGGGCTGGCCATGGAGTCCCTTGCTGTGTGGCCCCATGGCAAAATCGCTGCCTCTGCTAGTCCGATCGGCCAGTGTTCCTGCCCGCCGCGCCAAGGAACAAAGCTTTCGCGTGGTGAATTGCTGCTCCAGGCGTTTGTCACAGACTGGATCGAAGGCGATACCTATGAAAATCGTAATTTTGGGCGCGGGTTATGTCGGTTTGACCACCAGTGCCTGTCTGGCCGAACTCGGCCATCAGGTGACGTGTTGCGATATCGATGCCGGCCGGGTGGCCGCGCTGAACCGCGCCGAAACCCCGATCTACGAGCCGGGCTTGGGCGATCTCATCAAGGCCCAGATGCAGGCCGGAAGGTTGGCCTTTGCATGCGACGCCAAACAGGCGGTCGGCACGGCAAACGCGGTGTTCCTCGCGGTAGGCACGCCCTCGAGCGAAGATGGCGATATCGATCTCTCCTATGTCGAGGCCGCCGCCACCGACATTGCGTCTTGCCTGTCGGAGGGTGCGGTGCTTGTGGTCAAATCCACCGTGGTCGCGGGAACGGCGCAGCGGCTGAAACGGCTGGTCGATACGCGGCGCGGCCGTGACGATATTGCGGTGGCCTCCAATCCCGAATTCCTGCGCGAAGGCTCGGCCATCGAGGACTTCCTGCATGCCGACCGTATCATTATCGGCGTCGATGATGCGCAGTCCGAGGCATTGCTGCGCACGCTCTACCGCCCCCTGACCCGGGCCGGGGTGCCATTGCTGGCGACGCGCACCGTCAATGCCGAACTGATCAAATATGCGGCCAACGCCATGCTGGCGCTCAAGATCGGCTTCATCAACGACGTGGCCGACCTGTGCGAGGCGCTGGGCGGGGATGTAAAGGCCGTGGCCGACGGCATCGGCCGCGATCATCGGATCGGCACCGCCTTTCTGGCCGCCGGCCCCGGTTTTGGCGGCTCATGCTTCCCCAAGGATACCCGCGCCTTTGCCAGCACCGGGCGGCGATATGGCCGGCCCCAGCCTCTGATCGAAGCGCTTATCGAAGGCAATGAAGCGCGCAAGGGTGCACTGGCCCAAAGGATCATCCACGCCGCGCCCCGGCATGGCCGCGTGGCTATTCTGGGCACCAGTTTCAAGGCGAATACCGACGATGTCCGTGAGGCAGCGGCGCTGACCATCGTGCCGCGACTGATCGAGGCGGGATTGGAGGTACATGCCCACGATCCCCAACCTGGGGCCGCCAAGCGCCTGCTGGCCGCTGCCCATTGGCATGATACTGCGCTGGCCGCGACCCGCGACGCCGATGTCGCGGTGATCCTCACCGAATGGGACGAATACCGCACGCTCGATCTGACGCAGCTTGCCCGGGCGATGCGCGGCCGGTTGCTGCTCGATTTCCGCAATATCGTTGTAGCGCAGGAGGCCGCCCGCGCGGGGCTGGATTACCAGGGCCTTGGCCTTCCCGCGGCGCCATCCGCCCAGATCAGGCGCGGGCAGGGCGCCGCAGGCAGCCTGCGCGTCGCCGCCTCACCCGCATGACCGAAGGAGCATTATCATGAGCAGTTCCAACACTACGACCAGCCACGACGACATCCGCAAGTGGGCCGAGGCACGCGATGGCCGCCCCGCCAAGGTGGATACCGGGGGCAAGGGCGGTATCCTGCGCATCGATTTTGGCGAGCCTGAGGATAATCTGGAAGAAATCTCCTGGGACGAGTTCTTCCAGATTTTCGACGAGAACAAGCTGGCCTTTCTCTACCAGGACCAGACCAGCGACGGCGGCGAGAGCCGCTTCAATAAATTCGTCAATCGCGATTGAGGGGCGGCGCCATGAACCGTGCCGTTTTCCCCGCCGAACAGTTGCAGGCCGCCGTGGTAACCGGACCAGGCCTGTTCCGGATCGAGACCCATGAGCTGCCCCTGCCGGGGCCTGACCAGGTTCGCATCCGGCTCCAAGGTTGTGGCGTCTGTGCGTCCAATCTCACCCCATGGGCAGGACCGGACTGGATGAAATTTCCCACCGAACCGGGCGGGCTGGGCCATGAAGGCTGGGGCATTATCGACGCCGTGGGAGAGGCCGTGACTGATCTAGCTCTCGGCGATCGCGTCGCCACGCTGTCCTATCACAGCTATGCCAGCCACGACATTGCCGAGGCCGATGCCGTGGTCAAACTGCCGCCCGAGCTGGACGACATGCCGTTTCCCGGCGAGCCACTGGGTTGCGCGATGAATATCTTCAAGCGCGCCGGAATTTCCCCTGGCCAGACCGTCGCTATCGTCGGCATCGGCTTTTTGGGCGCGCTGCTGACGCAATTGGCAATTGCCACCGGCGCCCGCGTCATTGCCATTGCCCGCCGGCCGTTCGCGCTGGATCTGGCCGACAGACTGGGCGCCGAGCACACCATTGCCATGCAGGATCACTGGCGGATCATCGAGCAGGTCAAGGAACTGACCGGCGGGCAGTTCTGCGACCGGGTCATCGAGGCCACCGGCAAGCAATGGCCACTCGATCTTGCTGCCGAACTCACGCGCGAACGCGGCCGGCTGGTCATCGCCGGCTATCATCAGGATGGCCCGCGCCAGGTCAATATGCAGCTGTGGAACTGGCGGGGCCTGGATGTGATCAATGCGCATGAACGCGATCCGGCAATCTATGCCCAAGGCGTGCGCGAGGCGATTGCCGCGGTGGCCGATGGCCGGCTCGATCCGGTGCCGCTCTATACTCACCGTTGCGGGCTGGACCAGCTCGATGCAGCGCTCAATGCCACGCGGGACCGGCCCGATGGCTTCCTCAAGGCACTGGTGCTTTATCCATGATGCTGGCTACAGATTCTGTGCGCGCCAGCGCGCCGCGTGTGGGCTTTCTCGGCACCGGCCGCATCGGCCTGATCCGCATGCGCTCGCTGGTGGAAGACGGCCTGGTCGTTCCGGCGATGATTTCCGATCCGTCGCCCGCCATGGTGGACGCGGCCCGGGAGCTGGCGCCGGATGCCATGGTCGCGGCGTCGCTGGACGAGATGCTGGAACATGATCTCGATGGGCTGGTCATCGCCACGCCCAGTGCGCTGCATGCCGAGCAGTCCATCCGGGCGCTGGAGCGTGGCCTTGCGGTCTTCTGCCAGAAGCCGCTCGGTCGCACGCAAGCCGAGGTGGCGTCAGTGGTGGCTGCTGCGCGCCAAGCGGATCGGGTGCTGGGGGTGGATCTGTCCTACCGCCATACTGAGGGCATGCGGCAGATCCGCGATCTGGTTCAATCCGGCGCGCTGGGGGAGGTCTTCGCGGCCGATCTGGTGTTTCATAACGCCTATGGACCGGACAAGCCGTGGTTTTTCGACAAGGCGCTGTCCGGCGGCGGTTGCGTCATGGATCTGGGCGTGCATCTGGTCGATCTGGCTTTGTGGACGCTGGGTTTTCCAGACGTGACTTCGGTTACCGGCCACCTGTTCAGCCGGGGCGCACCGATCGCCCGTGACGGCGATACGGTCGAGGATTTCGCCACAGCCACGCTTACTCTGGCGACCGGAACGGTAATTCGTATCTCCTGCTCATGGCACCTGCATGCTGGCCGCGACGCGGTCATCGGCGCCGATTTTTACGGCACCAAGGGTGGCGCCAGCATGGCCAATGTGCGGGGGTCCTTCCTCGATTTTGCCGCCTATCACCACAGCGGCACGAGCAGCGTGGCGCTATCCGCACCGCCCGACGCCTGGCCCGGCCGGGCGGCCACGGCTTGGGCAAACCAGCTCCGTTCTGGTGGTGGCTTCGATGCGGCGGCCGAGGATTTCACCATCGTGGCCGACGTGCTCGACCGCATCTATGCGCGGTAATCCGCATGACCCCGCCCCAGCGCATCGGCGTACTGACCTTTCACCGCTGCATCAATTACGGCTCCTATTGGCAGGCAAGATGCCTCGTTGAAGGGCTGCGTGAACGCGGCCATGACGCAGTGCTACTCGACCACCAATCGAGCCGCATCAACCTGGCCGAGTGGCGCTGCGCCCTGCGGCCCATTCCCGAGGCGCCGCGGGACGCTCGTTATCGGATCAAGACGCGCAAATTCTTCGCCGCCTTCGAGGCGCTGCCGCTGTCGCGACCCTTTCCATTGCAGGCGCCGGAACAGAGCGAGCCATACGATCTGGTGCTGGTGGGTAGCGACGAAGTGTGGAATCTCAGCCACCCCTGGTATGGGGGCAAGGCGCTGTTCTATGGCGAAGGCCTCCGGACCGGCCGGATCGCCGCCTATGCGGCAAGTTTTGGCAATCAATCGGGCGCGCTGGACCCATACTGGTCCGCGCAATTGAGCCGGTTCGACGCGATATCGGTGCGAGACCGCAATTCGCAGGACATTGTCGAAACCGCGCTCGGCATGCGGCCGCCACTGGTGCTCGATCCCGTTCTGCAGTTCGCCCATCTCGTGCCGAAGGCGGCTGTAGACGAACGGCCATATGCGCTCGTCTACGGTCATGGTTTTCCGGATTGGCTGATCCGGGCGGTGACGGGCTGGGCGCAGCGGCGCGATCTGCAACTGCTCAGCGTGGGTTATGACAATCCCTGGGCCGACATGCAGCGCATCGATGCCGGCCCGCTTGAATTCGCTGCCCTGATGGCCGGTGCGGCGGCGGTCATCACCAACTTCTTCCACGGCTGCGTCTTCGCAGTGATCAACGGCAAGCCCTTTGCCACCGCGCCCTCGGACTATCGCTTCAACAAGGTGCGCGACCTCGTCGCAGCTTTGGGGGCCGAGGCGCATATGGTGTCGGAAAGCGCCGATGAGTGTCGCTATGACCATATCCTGACGCAGCCTCTCGATCCGCATATCGCGCGCCGCATTGCCGAGATGCGGGCCGAGTCGGGGGCCTATCTAGATGCCGTCCTCGCCTGAAATCGCGATCAGTCCGCGCCAGATTATCGAATCTGGCATGTGCATCGGCTGCGGCGCCTGTGCGGCGGGATCGAACACTCATATGGCGCTGGACGCTTATGGCCAGTTCAAGCCCGCCGGTTCCGGCACAAGGGATCGCAGCGCGGCATTCGGCCGGATTTGCCCTTTTTCGCCTGCTGCGTCCAATGAGGATGAGCTGGCTTCCCGGCGCTTTGCCGCCACCCCGCAAGTCGATGCTCGCCTCGGCTATTTCAACGCCGCCTATGTCGGCGCGGTGGCGGAGGGCGGCTATCGGCAGAACGGCAGTTCGGGCGGCATGGTCAGCTGGGTTGCCGCCGAATTGCTGCGGCGCGGCCTGGTCGACGGCGTGGCGCATGTACGGTCCGCCACGGACGGTTTGCATTTCCGCTATGCCATCTCCCGCACCGCCGACGATATCCTTGCCGGGGCCAAATCCCGCTACTACCCCGTCGAGCTCTCGGGCATTCTTGCTGAAATCCGGACCGTGCCGGGGCGCTATGCCATTGTCGGCATTCCCTGCTTCATCAAGGCGGTCCATCTGCTGCGGGCGGAAGATGCGATCCTGCGCGAGCGCATCGCCTATACGCTGGGCCTGTTCTGCGGCCATATGAAAAGCGCCCGATTGGTCGAGAGCTTTGCCTGGCAGATGCACACCGTGTCCCAAGCGGTCGCCCGGCCCGAATTCCGGCTCAAGGGGCCGGAACGGCCCGCCAATTGGTATACGGCGCAACTGACGCTGAGGGATGGCGAGGTGCGACAGCAGGATTGGTCTCACCTTGCCGATGGCGATTGGGGCGCCGGCTTCTTCCAGAACTCCGCCTGCAATTCGTGCGACGATGTCATGGCGGAAACCGCCGATATCTCTTTCGGCGATGCCTGGGTGGAGCCCTATTCATCCGATTGGCGCGGCACCAATGTGGTCGTGGTTCGCACGCCCGAGCTGCACGACATCGTGCAAGCCGGCATTGCCCAAGGCAGGCTGGAGCTGAGCCGGGTTGATGCCGACTATGTCGCCGCCACGCAGGCGGCCGGCCTGCGCCAGCGCCGCGAAGGTCTGGCCTATCGCCTGACCTGGCGCCGCCGGGGCCTCAGGCCGCGCAAACGTGTGGCGCCAAGCAACGCTCTGCCCTTCCGCCGCAAGCTGATCTACCGTCTGCGCTACGCCATCAGCGCTTGGAGCCATTCCATGTTTCGGCTGGCGCGCTGGCAGCATGCGCCCGTGATTTACCTGAGCTGGGCTCGCGCCGCCTTACGCCTCTATCACGGCCTCGCTTATGGCCGGGGCAGAATGGGCGCCGTGGCGCGCTGGTTGTGGCTGACCACCCGCAACGACTAGAGCCGCAGCCCAGTCTCGACCGGCGCTGATGTCGGAATGGCCGTTGCCGGGGCATAGCGCTCGATCATCTGCGCGCAGAAAGCCGCAAACTCCTCGGGCACCTGCGGCGCGCTGGTATGGTGCGGGGCGACGCCGCGATGTTCCGGCGTGAAGCAGAATGTCACCGTGACGTCGAAATCTTCCAGCGCCTGCATTTGCCGGTCGAACCAATTCAGCGCGTCCGGCCGGAAACTGTCGGCCCAGGACAGCCCCGTGCGCAGATGCGTCACGCCCAGCCGCTTCATCCAGGCCACGGCATCGTCGAGCCGATGATCCTGGTAGTGAAACCATTGCACGAGGCCCATTTCCGGCACGTGCCTGGCAAATTCGTCCAGCGCCGGCTTGGGCGTGCCGTCCTCGCGCAACAGCCCCATGTAGAAATGCCGGTAATAGGAGGAGCCCTCGGCCTCGCGGTGGCGCGTGGTCGCCTCCCATTCCCGCGGCAGGTCGTAAAGGCTGTACCACTGGATGCGGGCGGCATTGCCTCTGAGCAATTCGGCCGTGCGCCTGAGACCCCACACTTGCACCTCCTCGGCGCCGAAAGTGGAGACACCCACCTCGCTCACCCAGATCGGCAAATCCGTCACGCCGCGGATTTCCTCCAGCTTTTGCGGCCAATCGTGGATTTGCCACAGATTCCAGTCGAGCGGAAAGCCATGCACCGCCACCGCATTGACGCGGTCCAGCACGCCGTAATTCTTCATCCGGGTCATAAAGCCGGGATCGATCGGGGAAATGCCGCCCAGCACGCGCGTCACGCCCGGATTGGCCTCGGCAATCGCCTCGGCGGCCAGGTTGACCATCTGGCCGAAGCGCATCCAGCCCGGGTCGATTTCAGGGTCCCAATGCGATTTGTTGTTGGGCTCGTTCCAGATCATTGCCGCTTCGATCATGCCCGGCCTCCCTGGCTTGGATAAATCGGAAAAGCCTGGGCCGGCCGCTCTGCTGTGCGGCAGATATAGACCTCGGCTTCGGGATGCGCGGTGATCTCGAAACCGGCACTGCGCAGCATGGCCTCGGCGCAGGCCGCATTGGGCACAAACCAATTGGTCGGATCGTCGGCATAGCGGTTTTCGATGAAATGCAGCTTGGGAAAGCCCGGATCTTCAAACAGCGCGGCATCCGAAAACGGGTAGTTTTCCGCTAGCGGCAAGATCTCGGAACTGCCGCGTTGCATGGACTGGAACACCAGCAGGTCCCCCACGACATGCTCGCGGATCAGGTCCAGCGCCAGCAGCGGATGACGCAGGTGATACAGCACGCCCATGAAGATCACGACGTCGAACTTTTCGCCCAGCACCCCGACATCGTAGACCGACAGCTTGCGGAATTCGATGTCAGCTTCGGCCACCTGGGCGGCAAAGCGCGCCTGCTCCAGATAGACATCGTCAAAGTCCACGCCCAGCACCCGTTCGGCGCCGCGCTTTTTCATTTCGATCGAATAGAACCCAGCATTGCAGCCGATATCGAGCACGCTCTTGCCGCTCAGGTCGGCCGGGATGGCATGGGCGAATTTCTGCCACTTCATGTTGGGGTAATCGCCCAGGAAATGCTCGGGGGCGGTGCGCACACCACCCAGCTCGATATTGTGGAACCATGGGCCAAGCGCCTCGACCTGCTGGCGTATTTCGGCAGCGGACAGTGTCATGGAATTGCCTTTCGGGATCATGGGGTGATTTCGTTGAGCGTCAAAAGCTTGCCGCCCCACTCGCCGATCGCCAGTGTGGTGATCGAGGCGGGCGCAATATCGAAGCGCTGCCAGGCATCGATGGGCAGGCCAAGTACGTGGCCGACAATGGCGCGGATCACGTCGGCATGGCTCACCAGCGCCAGGCGGGCGTCGCCGGGGCGGGTGGTGATGTGCCGGATAAAGCCGATGGCGCGGCGTTGCACATCCAGCATGGTTTCCCCGGCCGGCGTCTCGGCCATGCTGCGCAAGGCGTTCCAGCGGCGCCAGTCTTCGCGCTTGCCCAGTTCGGTAAAGGCGCAGCCCGACCAGGAGCCGAAATTGACCTCGTCCAGCGCTTCCACCGTCTCGATTGGCAAATTGCCCCGCGCCGCCGCCACGGCGGCAGCGGTCTGCTGGGCGCGCTCGCGCGGGCTGGCAAAGAGCGCGTCGAAGGGCTCCCGCGCCAGCCGTGTACCCAACCGCTCGGCCTGCGCCAATCCGTCCGGCCCCAGCTGCACACCCGGTGCGCGGCCGGCCAGATAATTGGCCACCTGGTCATGGGCGGCGTGGCGCAGCAGATAGATTGTGCTGGTCACTCGGCGGCTCCGAGCAAGGGTTCGTCCGCCCCGGCAATGAAATCCTCGGTGCGCCGCCGGGCCTCGTCATCGGTAAACTGGCGGGGCGGCGATTTCATGAAATAGCTCGAGGGCCCGACCAGCGCGCCGCCAATGCCACGGTCCAGCGCCAGCTTGGCACAGCGCACCGCATCGATCACCACGCCGGCCGAATTGGGCGAATCCCAAACCTCGAGCTTGAGCTCGGCATTGAGCGGCACGCCACCGAAGGTCGTGCCCTCGAGCCGGATATAGGCCCATTTGCGGTCGGTCAGCCACGGCACATGATCGCTCGGGCCAACATGCACATCGTCGGCGGGCAGCGGTACATCGAATTGGCTGGTGACCGCCTGGGTCTTGCTGATCTTCTTGGATTGCAGCCGCTCGCGCTCCAGCATGTTGAGGAAGTCGGTATTGCCCCCGAAATTGAGTTGGTAGGTGTGGTCGAGCCGCACGCCGCGGTCGCGGAACAGATTGGCCAGCATGCGGTGGATGATGGTGGCACCCACCTGGCTCTTGATGTCGTCGCCCACGATCGGCAGGCCGGCGGCAGCAAAGCGCTGCTCCCATTCCGGCTTGGAGGCGATGAAGGCGGGAATGCAATTGACGAAGCCGCAACCGGCCCTGAGCGCCTCTTCGGCGTAAAACTGGCTAGCCATTTCCGAGCCCACGGGCAGGTAGGAAACCAGCACATCCACTTCCGCATCGCGCAATTCGGCCGCCACATCGGCTACCGGCGCATCGGCCTCCGTGATTTCGTCTTTGAGGTACTTGCCGATGCCATCAAGCGTATTGCCGCGCTGCACGATCACCCCGGTGGGCGGCACATCGGCGAAGCGTTTGGTATTGTTGGGCGCGGCATAGATTGCCTCGGCCACGTCGCGGCCGACCTTGGTGCTGGCAATATCGAAAGCGGCGACGACTTCGATGTCGGAAACATGATAGCCGCCCAGATTAACATGCATCAATCCGGGCACGGGTTCATTGCCGTCGGCATCACGGTAATAGGTCAGGCCTTGAACCAGCGAAGATGCGCAGTTTCCCACGCCGACCACCCCGATGCGCACTTTCCGTCCTGTCATTGCCATGCTCCGCTCAAACCTTGCTGATGAGGCCAACGGCACCTGCCAAGCTTTGTTCCTGCGCACACATTGAGCGGGACGGAATCCATGTTGGTTTATGGCGATAGCGAGCGGAGCGAGAACGCCGGAGCGCTGGTTGCCGACATCCGGGCTCGGCTTGCAGCCTATGCGGCGATGTCGGCCGGGCTGGAACGGCATCAGGCTCTGGTTGCGGCTTTCATTCGCGCCAGCGAACTGGTGCAGGGCATGGCCGACGCCGAATTCGCCGACCGGGGTGCCGACGAGATCAGTCAATCTCGGCAGGTAGGCACCGCGCTGCTTCTCGATCTGGCGCAGATGGTGCTGGAATCGTGGGATAGTGGCTTCACCAATATGCATTCGCTGCCAGACGGCACCGCGTTGGACCTGCTGTCCGGCGCCGGTACGATCCGCATCAAACAGGCCGAAGGCTATGCCTTCTATGCACTCTACCCGGAGGCCTTTAGTGCGGCGGCGCGGCAATCTGGATTGCGTCCGGACACCACCATCATCGGCATTCGCAGCATCGGGGTAGGGCTGGCGGCTATGGTGGCGGCGGCGCTTGGTGCGCGTGAAATTTTCAGCGTCCGTCCCACCGGCCATCCCTTCGATCGCCGCCTCGCCATCGGGCCAAGCCTGGTCAAACGACTCCTGGCGGGCAGGGGCGATTACGCAATCGTCGATGAGGGCCCCGGCCTCTCCGGCAGCTCCTTCAATGGCGTCGCCGACTGGCTGGTCGAACATGGCATTGCCGAACAGCGCATCCATTTTTTCCCCAGCCATGACGGTGCGCTTGGCTCTGCGGCCCGTGATGAACACCGGCAGCGCTGGGCCCGGGCGCGCAAACACTGCGTTTCGTTCGAACAGCTGATCCTCAATGCGCCACGCCCCGAGCACCGGCTGGAAAACTGGCTCGCCACCATCGCAGGCCCATTGCAGGCGCCGTTGCAGGATCTGTCCGGAGGGGCGTGGCGGACTTTGCGCGCCGAGCCGCCGGAACTCTGGCCGCCGGCCGATCCGGCCATGGAAAAACGCAAATTCCTGGCAATGGCTAATGGCCGGCGATGGCTGGCAAAATTCGTCGGGGTGGGCTCCAGCGGGCAGGCCAAACTAAAGCTGGCGGCCGAACTGGCACAGGCCGGTTTCGCCCCGGCGCCGGCAGGACTATGTCATGGCTTTCTGGTCACCCCTTGGCTGGAAGCGCAGCCCACGATGTCGGCGCCGCCCACGGATCGCGTGCTGGACTATCTGGCATTTCGGGCAGACCTGCCTGCAGACAGCCCCGGCGCCAGTCTGCCCACGCTGTTCGCCATGGCGATCCATAATTTCGGGGAGCACTGGGGTGAGGCCGCCGCCGATGCCGTTCGCACCGCCCTTGGCGATCCCGACCGCTTCGCCCCCGTGCCCTGCCAAACCGACAATCGCCTGCATGCTTGGGAATGGGCGCACGGCCCGGACGGCTGGTCCAAGCTCGATGGGCTCGACCACCACGCCAGCCACGACCTCCTCGGCTGCCAGGATATCGCCTGGGACCTCGCCGCCGCGGGGGTGGAGCTGGATCTCTCAGCCGCGCAATGCGCGGCACTGGCAGATGCCCTCGCCGCCCGCATCGGCCGCCCGCTCAGCGCAGAATTCCTCGCCGCCAATCGACTATGCTATCTGGCATTCCAGATCGGTCTATGGACCATGGCGCTTGCCCGCAACGGCGAAGATGAGCAGCGCCGTATCAAGCCGCTCATCGCCCGCTACGAGGCGCAGGCGCGCCGGGCGCTGCAATGGCAAACTCTGCCGAAAGCGCGCCCCGCAATGCCGGTTAACCCACATTAGCGGCCGGAACTGTTGCCCCGCGATCCGGCTTGTCCTGCTTTCCAGAGGAGAACAACAATGCTCAAGGCCCTGCTTCTCACGGCTTCCCTGCTGGGGGTTACCGCCGCCTATGCGCAGACCGCGCCCGCCGCACCAGCCGCGACCGCTCCTGCGGCGATCACCGATCCACAGCAATTTGCCGATATGGCCGCATCTTCGAACATGCTGGAGATCGAAACGAGCCGCCTGGCGCTGGAAAAATCCAGCAGCGACGAAGTGAAGGCCTTCGCCCAGCACATGATCGACGATCATGGCAAAGCCGCCGAGGACATGAATGCGGCCGCCCAATCCGACAGCATCAGTCCGGCGCCGGGCTTGCAGCCGGCCCACCAAAGCAAGTTGGATGAGCTTTCGGGCCTCGAAGGCGAGGCGTTTGACCAGGCTTACATTGCCGCCCAGGTCGGGGCGCATGATGAAGCGGTGGCGCTGTTCGAGGGCTTTTCCACCAGCGGTGCCGATTCCGCGCTCAAGGTCTTCGCGGCCAACACCCTCCCCACGCTGCAACAGCATAAGCAGGAAATCGACGCCATGGCGGCGCAATAAGCCACAGCCGGCGCGGCCAGCGACCGCGCCGGATTTCTGACCCGTATGTCGGTTTGTCGATGGCAAAATGCGCGCGGCAGTCGCGTCGGCGGTTTGCCTCGTGTAGCGTAATGAGGTGATGAACGAAGAGACCCAGCAGGATAGCCCGATGACCGATGCCCAGAAGTTTCCTGTTGTCGGCATCGGTGCGTCGGCTGGCGGCATTGCCGCCATGGAGGGTTTCTTCAAGGGTTTGCCGGATCGGTGCGGCATGGCTTTTGTGGTGGTCACCCACCTCAACCCTGAGCACGAGAGCTTGCTGCACGAAGTCATCGCCCGCTTTACCGCCATGCCGGTGCGGGTGGTGGAGCAGGATGCTCTGGTTGAGCCCGACACGGTCTATGTCATGCCGCCCAATGGCATTGTGACCATCGAGGATGGGCTGCTGCGCCTGCGCGAACCCGATCCGGTGCATCGCGAACGCAAGCCGATCGATATCTTTTTTGCTTCGCTGGCCACCCAATATGGTGAATATGCCATCGGGATCGTGCTGTCCGGTGGCGATGGCGATGGCACGCTGGGCGTCAAGGCGATCAAGGAACGCGGCGGGCTGACCGTGGCGCAGACCGCGGACCAATATGGTCCCACTACGCCCTCCATGCCGCAAAGCGCCATTTCCAGCGGGCTCATCGATATCGAGGCCAAGGCCGATGAAATGGGCCAAAAGCTCATCGACTATGCCGCGAGCTTCGACGTGCTCGAAAACTTGACCCTGCATGAAGGCGAGCAGCAGGAAGGCGCCATCGAGCGGGCCAAGGCCGAGATTTACGCCGTGCTGCGCAGCCATTCCGGGCATGATTTTTCCGGCTACAAATCCAAGACCTTCCTGCGTCGCGTCCGCCGCCGCATGCAGGTGCGCCAATTGACGTCGCTCGACGGCTATGTGGAATTGCTCAAGCGCGAAGCGCCCGAGGTGATGAACCTGTTCCGCGATCTTTTGATCAACGTCACCAATTTTTTCCGCGATGCCGATGCGTTCAAGCTGCTGGAACAAACCGTCATTCCGCGCCTGTTCGAAGGCAGGATGGCCGGCGACACCATCCGCATCTGGGTGCCCGGTTGCGCCACTGGGGAGGAAGTATTTTCCATCGGCATCCTGATGCGCGAATATATGGACAAGATGTCCTCGCCGCCGCCGCGGGTGCAGATCTTTGCCACCGATATCGATGAGGCGGCCCTGTCGGTGGCCCGGCTGGCGCGCTATCCGGAGGCCCTGCTGGGCGGCTTGTCGTCGGAGCGCCGGCAGCGCTTCTTCCACCTCGATGGCGCCAGCTACGTGCTCAGCAATGACGTGCGCGAGCTGTGCATCTTCTCCCCGCACAGCGTCATCCGCGACCCCCCGTTCTCGCGCATGGATCTGGTGTCCTGCCGCAACCTGCTGATCTATTTCGGCCCGGATATCCAAAACCGCGTCATCCCGACCTTTCATTATTCCCTGCGCCCCGGTGGCTATCTGTTTCTCGGCACCTCCGAAGGCATTGGCCAGCATGGCGACCTGTTTGCGCTGATCGACAAGAAGCAGCGCATTTTCCAGTCGCGCGAACATGTCCAGCCGGCGCCGCGCCTGCTGAGCCTGGTGGGTGAAAGCCGGACCGGCCTGTTCCCCGGCGGGCGGGAGCGGCCGGCCCAGGCCACTTATCCCCTGCGCCAGGCGGTCGAAGCCCAGGTGCTGGAACGGTTCGCCCCGCCCCATGTCGTGGTCAATGGTGATGGCGACGTGGTCTATTACTCCGCCCGAACCGGGCGCTTCCTCGAACCCTCGCCCGGCGCGCCCAGCCGTCAGTTGCTGACCATGGCGCGCCGCGACCTGCGGCTCGAGTTGCGCTCGGCCCTGCGCGAGGCGGTGGAAGCCCAACGCGCCGTGATCAAGCCCGATCTACCGCTCGACGACGACGCGGGCCGGGTGCAATTGGTCACCATAACGGTCGAGCCGATGCTCGAGCGCGGCAATGGCGAGCCGCTTTATCTCGTGCTGTTCAACGTCACCGGCCCGGCGCGCACGAGATCGGACGCCGACGTGGCGAGCCAGGGCGTCGATGGCCTGCTCGATCTGGATCGCGAATTACGCGACACCCGGGAGCGGCTGCAATCGACCATCGAGGAATATGAGACGGCGGTCGAGGAACTGAAGTCGTCCAACGAAGAGCTCGTTTCGGTCAATGAGGAGGCGCAGTCCACCAATGAGGAACTGGAGGCCTCCAAGGAGGAGATGCAGTCCCTCAATGAGGAGCTCAACACCATCAATACCGAATTGATCGGCAAGGTGGAGGAACTGGACCGGGCCAATAACGACCTGAAGAACCTGTTTGAGAGCGCGCAGATCGCCACGGTCTTTCTCGACCGCAATCTGGTGATCCGCAATTTCACCCCGGCGGCCTCGGCCTTTTTCAACCTGCGCGTCAGCGATGTCGGCCGGCCGCTGACCGACCTGGCCAATCGCCTCGAGTATCCTGATCTCAAGGCCCATATCGAACAGGCTTTCGCCACCGGCAAGCTTATCGAACACCAGCTGCCGCGCGATGGCGAGCGGCGCCATTATCTGGTGCGGCTCATGCCCTACCGCGAGGAAGCCAAGACCATCCAGGGCGTGGTGGTTTCGCTGACCGACGTGACGACGCTGGCAGAGGCCGAGGAACATCAGCAGGTGCTGATTTCCGAGCTCAACCACCGGGTCAAGAATATGCTGGCGGTGGTCATCAGCATCGTCAACAGCACGCTGGATGGCGCACCCGATCACCCAGCCCATGATGCGCTGGTGGGCCGCCTGCGCGCCATGGCGCGCGCCTATAGTGCGCTGTCGCGGGTCAAGTGGTCCGAGGTTGCGCTGGCCGACATTCTGCGCGACGAGACCGAGCATTTCGGCCAGGAGCACTTCACTACCAGCGGCCCGGATGTGCGGTTGAACGCCCAGCAGGCGCTTTCACTCGGCATGGTTCTGCATGAACTGGCGACCAATGCCGCCAAATATGGCGCCCTGACCATGCCCAATGGCACAGTCAGCGTCAGTTGGAACAAGACCGGCCCTGATCTGTTCATCGAATGGCAGGAACATGATGGCCCCGCAGTGAGCCCGCCCTCTGCCACCGGCTTCGGGCTCTCGCTGCTCGAAGGCGAGATCGGCTATCGCCATGGTGGTACGGTCGAGACCATCTTCGACCCGGCCGGACTGACCGTGCGCATCAAGCTGCCCGATTCAAGGTGATGCGATGGCGTCATACCGTGTCCTCATCGTTGAAGACGAATGGCTGATCGCCCGGGACTATGTTTCGATCCTGGCCGCGGTCGGCCATGTGCCGGTCGGCCCGGCCGCGAGTGTGATAGCGGCAGAGGCCTTGCTGGACAGCGAGCAGGTCGATATCGCGCTGCTGGACTACAAGCTGGGCGCAGGCACCAGCGCGACCCTGGTGCAACGGCTTAACCAGGCGGGTATTCCATTCATCGTTTCAACCGGCCACGCCAGGGCCGACCTGCCGGAGGAATTTTCCTCAGGTGCCCTGGTCGCCAAGCCGGTCGATCCCCGCAATCTCGCTGCGACGATCGAGCGATTACTACAGGTCCGCCATACCTGAATCGCGCAACTTAACCTATGTTAGCTGTGTGCCCGAACGGACCTGATATGGTTTTCGCGAAGGAATAACATGACCCAGCACCATGGCGATCTCCGCGTTCTGATCTGTGAAGACGAATACCTGCTGGCGAGCGACCTGGCTACCGAGCTGGGCAGCCGCGGGGTCGATGTTGTGGGCGTCATGGGGCGCGTATCGGAAATCAAGACGGCGATGGAAAGCCCGGATTTTGCTGCCAATGCCGTTGTGCTGGACGTGCAATTGCTGGATGGCATGGCACTCGATCTGGTCGCCCCGCTGCTGGCTAGGGGTGTCGCAGTGGTGCTCTGTAGCGGCTATGGAACCCGCGATCTGCCGCCCGAGTTTGCCAATCTCCCTTCGGTCGGCAAGCCGACCGATACCGATCAATTGCTGGCCGCCCTGGCGCGCTTTGACCGACCGCACGATACGATTACCGCTCCATGACCACTCAACCCGTTGTCACCCTAGAGGATTTTGTCGAACCCGCCGCTTCATCGGCCGATAGCGCGCTGAACGTCTTCATCCGCCGTCTCAAGGCGCTTTATCCACTGCAAGCGCACGAGCTCGCGGCCTTTGTTGCTCTCGTGCATGACATCTCTCCCGTCCCCTCCCACTCCGAAATTCTCAAGGACGGCGTGCCCAGTCGGGAGGCCGTGGTCCTGCTGGAAGGGCTGGCTTGTCATTATCGAGTGTTGGACAATGCGCGCCGCCAGATGACCGGATTTGTGGTGCCCGGCGATTTCTGCGATTTCGGATTTCTGTCCTCAAGCCCCGTGCGCCAATGCGTGATGAGCCTGGGTCCGGCGGTAATCGGCAAGATCAATCTGGAGCAATTCTCGGCCTTGGGCGATAAACTGCCCAATATCGTGGTGGCCACCATGCGTGCCGCCTCGATAGAGCAGGCTTGCGGGCGTGAACTGGTCATCAGCCTGGGTGCGCGCGATGCGCTGCAGCGCCTGGCCCATTGCCTGTGTGAAATGTACAGCCGGCTCAGAATAGTGGGCCTGGTCAGCCAGAACGATGCCCGCTTCCAGCTCGCCCTGACTCAGGCTGAACTGGGCGAGGCGCTGGGCCTGTCCACAGTTCACGTGAACCGCACAATCCAGCAATTGCGCAAGAAAAACCTGATCACCATGGCGCAGGGCGAAGTCAGAATTCTGAATTTTCCGGGCCTGGCCGCCATTGCCGCGTTTGACGGTAGCTATCTAGCCCCCGGCTAGGGCGCAGCGTGCGGGCCAGTGCCCGGGCAAAATTCTGGGCCGGCGCTTGCCGCGCCGGCGCCACGGCCGGTGCGGGCATCGCGCTGGACAGCCGGGTGGCCGGGCGACGTGTCATGGCGACGATTTCCGACACCAGTTTTTTGCGATCGAGCGGCTTTTCCAACAAGGAAGCGTCGCGGAACCGGGCCGGCAGCGCCTGGCGGTCATAAGCGGTTGCAAACAGGATCGGCACGCCCTGATTTTGCAGCAGCTCGGCCACGCCGAACACATTGGTGCCATGGAGCCTTATATCCAGCACCGCAGCATCGATCTTGCGGCGCCCGATGAGCTGGGTGGCATAAAACGGAGTGGGAGCCGGGCCCAGCACGGTGGCACCAAGATCGCGCAACTCGCGGCAGATGTCGGTCGCCAACAAGAAGTCGTCTTCGACGACGACGATCCGCTTGCCATTGAGATCTGCTACGTCTTCCATTGTGCTCCACCCGCCTGTGTAGCCTGGCGTCGATTGCCGCCAGCGCGGCCCGCCCGCCGCTCCTCCGAAACGCAACCCGCTGCCTGGCGCTTCGTTCAATTCCGTTAACCCATATTAAGCCATCCGCGTTCCGTGACCGATGCAAGGAACCAGATCGCTCTCTGCTGCTTCATCGAATATGCAAGCACCCACAAGTGAGCAGATCCGCGATCGCATCGACGCTGGCCAGACCGGCGAAAAGATCGCCATGCCCGATCCTGCGGCCGCGCCCCTGGGCAGCGATGCCGAGGCGGCCGGCAATCCACCAACGGCGCAGGAGCGCGCCATGGACGCTGCTGCTACCCCAGCGCGACCGGAAAGGGGGCATGAGTTGGCCGGCGGCTTCATCTATGCGGCGCTGGTTCTGGCTATCGCCGTGGCATTGGTGTTCATCGTCCTGCTGGCGCGGCCGTGAGCTCCGCCCCGGTTCCAACCTCCCCGCCACGCCGCGCCGTCGCCATCGGCGGCTCGACCGGCGCCATGCCCGCCGTTCGACAAATCCTGCAGGACCTGCCCGATACCGTCTCGGCGCCACTCTTCCTGGTGCTGCATATCGGCGCCGAAGGCCGCAACTTTCTGGCCGATGCCCTCAGCGATGCCGGGCCTCGCACCGTGCTGACCGCCGAGGACGAGCAGCCAATTTCCGAAAACTGCGTCTATGTGGCGCCGGTCGACCGGCACCTGCTGGTGCTGGATGGAGTGATCCGGCTCGGCCGGGGTCCGCGTGAAAATCTGTCTCGTCCTGCCATCGACCCGCTGCTGCGATCCGTTGGCGCCTCTTATGGCGGTGGCGCCATCGGCGTCGTGCTCAGTGGCAGGCTCAATGACGGGGCGGCCGGCCTTGCCGATCTCAAGCGTTGCGGCGGCTCCACCATGGTGCAGAACCCCAATGACGCCGTCGCGGCCGACATGCCCATCGGTGCGCTGGACGCCAGCGCCATAGACTATCGCGCCCCCGCCGGAAGGTTGGGCGGAGCCCTCGCTGATTTGCTGGCCGAACCGCCCGGGCCCAATCTCCCCGTGCCTGATGCCGTGTTGCTCGAGATCGATATTGCCCTGGGCCGGCCCTGCCTGACGGCCGATATCGAAACCTTTGCCGATCCAGTGGCTTTGTCCTGCCCCAGTTGCGGGGGCGTGCTGTCACAGGTGCGTACCGGCCCATTGCGCTTCCGCTGCCAGGTCGGCCATGCCTTCACCGCCGACATTTTGGCCAAGGAACAGGAAGGCGCGCTCGACGAAGCTGTGCGGATCGCACTGCGCATCGTTGAGGAACGCGCCCAATTGATTGATCGCCTTGCTCGCGATTCCGACGCCGCCGGCCGGAGCCACAGCGCCCGCGATTTCGCCCGCAAGGGCCAGGAATTGCGCCGCCACGCCGATGTGCTCCGCCGCGCCGCGCTGGGGCAGATGTAGCTTTATCCTTGGGCGAGGAAGAATATGGTGCCGAACACCAGAACGAAGACCAGCACTGCCAACACGATCCGCACCATGCTGCCATAAGGCTTGCTGCCCAGCACGACGCGCTCGGCCTTGCCGCGGCCGAGCTCGGTTATGCTGCTGTCGGTTTCCGGGCGGGTCGGGGGTTTACGCATTTCTGTCATCCAGTGAACCGCCGACCAACGCCAGCCATGTCATCCGGTTGCTCCCCTGGCCGGGCCTGCCTCTTGCGCTTAACCCAGGTTGGTTGGAACCGGCGCAGGCCATCAAGGTTATGCAGAGACACGAGGAGGTACAAATGAGCCGCGATGGACTGCCGACAGGGTCAGGAACCGCCGGGCCGGATCGGGATGTCGCCGATCCGCATCCTGAAACGGAGGAAGGTTTCCACCACAACCAAAAGCCGGGCGGCGCCAATCCGCCGCGCCACGATATTGGTCCCAATCCCGGCAAGCATGATGGCAAGGCGCCACCGCGGCCGCGCAATGCCGAGAATGGACGCCGCCAATGAACATTGCGAACCTGCAGCTGGAAGGCCTTTATCTGGCTCTTGCCGCCATCAACAATGCCTTGGTGGAGAAAGGCGTGTTGAGCCGGGAAGAAATGAGCCTGGCCTTGCGCCGTGCCGAACAGATCGCGGTCGGCGACGATCGCATGGACGAACTCAGCAGTGCCGAGCGGGAGGCCGTGGCTTTTGCGCCAAGATTGCTGCTGCTGGCCAATGATCGGGCAGCCTCGGATCCGGCGAGCTTTTCCGAACTGGCGCGCTTGGTCGGGCAGACCAAGCGGCCGCATCCCGATCAGCTCTAGGGGTCAGTAGCGCCCGCGGATACGATCCAGAATCTGGCTCAGGATGAGCTGTCCCGCCGGCGTGAAGGTGATCTTGCCGTCATGGCGCTGCGCCAGTTCGTACCGCTCCAGCTCCGCCACTGCCTCCGGATCAACCCGGTGCCCGGCATCGTCAGCAGCCACGACAGCCGTCACCGCGTCGCCGCTGCCGAGCTGGTGATAGACGGCAAAGGCGAAGACCGCCAATGCCTTGTCACTGAGATCGTTGGGAGTCGTCATCTATTGGTCCTCTCGCCCATCGGCAGGTAATTGCCGGCGGCGCGAGAAGTTCCCGGCACGAGAGCCGGGTGTGGCATCTTGAACCAAGCTCGCCGCGCTCCTAATTCATCCTCGTCGACATGGTTTCGACGCTGATCCCCCTGCACTTGAGGTGCACTGCGAATTGGTGAAAATGCTATGGAAACACAGGATATAAGGACATCATCGCGCTTCGACTACGCCGCCATGGGCTTGGCATGGAAACCCGATCTGGCCCGGTGCAGGGCCGAGCTGCACAGGCCTGTCGCGCTGATGCGACCGCATGTGAGGGACTGACGATGAGCACTCCAGCCTTCATGCTCGACGACGATCTCGATGTGCGCCGGGCCGATCTCGTTGGCTATTATCATCCGCGTGAAATCGTCGCCGATGCCAGTCTGACGCTGAGCCGGCGCCGGGCGCTGCTGGCCTATTGGCTGTCCGACGTCAATGCAGTGCGTGGCGCCCCAGGGCTTCGCCGCTCCAAGGCCGGCGTCACCGTCTCGGTCGATCAATTGCAGGCAGCCCTCTGCCAGCTTGATCAGATGAGCGATAGCGTGCCGCCGCCCGAAAACGCTCCGGCGCTATTCGCCTGACCAAAGGAGCGCCCCGCATCCCCGGGGCGCTCGCTCCTAGCCGGCTTCCCGCTGGTCGCGCGCCAGGGCAAAACTATTGGCCGGGCGGGCAAGGCCTAGATTTTCCCGCAAGGTCGTGCCTTCATATTCATGCCGGAACAGGCCGCGGCGACGAAGGATCGGGACCACCTGGTCGACGAAATCGGTGAGGCCCGTCGGCAGGATGGGTGGCATGATGTTGAAGGCGTCGGCGGCCCCGTTCTCGAACCATTCCACCATGGCGTCGGCAATCTGCTCGGGCGTGCCCACCACCGTGCGATGGCCACGCGCTCCCGCCACGGCGAGATACAATTGCCGCAGCGTCAGATTGTTGCGCTCGACCAGGTCCGTCACCAGTTTGAGCCGGCTCTTGTTGAGCTCGGTATCGGCCGGCAATGGCGGCGCGCGGTCATCCAGCGAATAGCCGGACAGGTCCACGCCCTTATAGTGCCGCTGCAGGATGCTCCAGGCGATCGATGGGTGGATCAGGGACTGGATGTAATCGTAATTGTCCTGCGCCTCCCGCTCGGTACCACCCAGCACCGGGAAAATGCCAGGGCTGATCAGCAGGTCTTCCTGGCTGCGCCCGTAGCGCGCCAGCCGTCCCTTTACATCGCCATAGAATTCCTGCGCATCTTCCAGTGTCTGGTTGGCAGTAAAGATCATTTCGGCGGTGCGCGCCGCCAGTTCCCGCCCGGGCTCGGACGCCCCGGCCTGCACGATCACCGGATAGCCCTGTACCGGGCGCCCGACATTGAGTGGGCCGCTAACGGTGAAGAACGTGCCGGAATGGTTGAGCTGATGCACCTTGTCCGGATCGAGATAGATGCCGCTCTGCTTGTCGCGGATAAAGGCATCGTCCTCGTAGGAATCCCACAGGCCCTTGACCAGATCGACGAATTCTTCGGCCCGCTTGTAGCGGTCGGCATGGGCGGGATGGCCGGGAATGGAAAAGTTGTTCGATACATCGGCGCCCGTCGTGACCACGTTCCAGGCCGCCCGCCCCTTGCTGATATAGTCGAGCGAGGCAAATTTGCGCGCCAGCAGATAGGGGTCCTCATAGGTCGTGGAGGCGGTGGCGACAAAGCCGATATGACTGGTTACCTGCGACAGTGCGGCCCATAGCGTCACCGGCTCGAAATGGGCGCCCTGGCTCGAGCGCCGCAGCGCTTCAGGGTCCTTGGTGCGGTCCCAGCCGGCCGGGCTGTCGGCGACGAAGACCAGGTCGAACGTGCCCCGCTCCGCCGTCTGCACCAGTTCCTTGTAATGATCGATATTGAGCCCGGCATCGGCTTGCGAATCCGGGTGCCGCCAGGCGGAAACGTGATGTCCGGTCGCCATGATGAAGGCGCCGAGCTTGATCTGTCTTTGCTTAGCCATATTCATCTCCCTCAAATCTAGGCGGCGTTGCGGTCATCGACATCGACGCCGAGCCGCGACAGCAATTGGGCCCGGATGGCGCCGAAGCGCGCATCGCCATGCCGGCGGCGGCCGGGCAGGTCCACCTGCAGGTCCTCGACGAACCGCCCCTGATCGAGCACCAGGATGCGGTCGGCCAGCGAGATGGCCTCGTCCACGTCATGGGTCACCAGCAGTACGGCCGGGCGATGGCGGGCGCATAATTCGCGCAGCAAATCGTGCATCTTGATCCGGGTGAGGGCGTCGAGTGCGCCGAACGGTTCGTCGGCCAATAGCAGAGCCGGTTCGCGCACCAGCGAACGGGCCAGCGCCACGCGTTGCTGCTCGCCGCCGGAGAGCTGGATCGGCCAGGCTGTTTCGCGTCCCGCCAGGCCCACCTCCTCCAGTGCCTTGCGACCAGCCTCTTGCCCTGCGCCGCGCAGGCCGAGGGTGACGTTCTGGATAACATTCCGCCAGGGCAGCAGCCGGGCATCCTGGAACACTACCGACAGCTTGTCCGGCGTGTGCAGCGTTCCCGTCCCCTCGACCTCGTAATCGAGCCCGGCCAATGCCCGCAGGAAGGTGCTTTTGCCCGAACCACTCTTGCCGAGCAGGGCAACGAATTCGCCCTGCGCGATATCAAGATCGACATCGTCAAGAATAGTGGTCTGGCCGAAGCGGCGGGTCAGGCGGCGAACTTCAACGGCATTCAATGAGCGAGCGTGCGGCGCCATGACAACAACCTTTTTTCGAGGAGGCGGACAATTCCGTCCGAGGCAAGACCGAGGAAGGCATAGACGACCAGGCCGACAATGATGACCTGGGTCTGGCCATAGCTGCGGGCGAGTTCGATCATGTAGCCGAGCCCGCTGGTGGCATTGATCTGCTCGACCACCACCAGCGACACCCAGCACAGGGTGACGGCAAAACGCAGGCCCAGCAGGAAGCCGGGCACGGCGCCGGGCAGCACGACCTGCAACAGGAAGTCGCGCTGGCTCATGCGCAGGGTCTCGGCCAGCTCGACATAGCGTTCGTCGATGGCGCGCAGCGCGTTGTGGGTATGCATGTAGATCGGCACGATGACGCCCAGGGTAATGATGGTGACCTTCATGGTCTCCCCGATGCCCAGCCACAGCATCAGCAGCGGGATCATGGCCAGGGTCGGCACGGCCCGCTTGATCTGGATGGGCCCGTCGATCAGCGCCTCACCCACCCGCGACAGGCCCGAGGCAATGGCCAGCAGAAGCCCGATGGCGATGCCGAAGCCCAACCCGAGCAGTGCCCGAACCGACGAGGTCAGAAAGTTCGATTGCAGCCGGCCATCGGCAATCAGCTCGCCAAAGGTGCTGGCAATCGCCCAAGGCGAAGGCAGCACACGCGGGTCGATCAGGCTCAGCCCAGATCCTGCCACCCAGATGAGCACCAGAACCAGCGGCCCGATCTGCAGGCCGAAGGGAATGGCGGGCCCAGGCCCCAGCCGGCGCCGCTTTCGTGTCGTGCTGGCCGGCGCAATTCCGGCATGTCGCGGTTCAAACGATCTTGGTGCGGGCCGGTTGGGAATGCCCTCGCGCTCGAGAAGCTTGGGTCCCCGGCCATCGATACTGCCCAGATAGGTCATGATGGATCTCCTGAGTAAAATTGCGCGGCTATCGCGCCGCCAGCGCGGTCGCGCCCAGCGGCTCGAAACGGCGATCGAAAATCTGCTCGGCGCTATAGGGCTCGTAGCCGAGTTCGGTGGCGAGCAGGTCGATGGTCTTCTGGTGCCGGGCGACCACCTCATCCCAGTTGGCGGGCACGATCTGCTTGCCCGTCAGCTCGACCAGATATTCGCCGTCCTCCTGGTTCAGCCCCTGGTCCTTGACGTAATAGCCTTCGACCCAGGCCTGCGGATTATCGTTGACCCATTGCGTGGCACGCGCCCAGAACTCGACATAGACGGCTAGCGCCGCGGCCTTGGCCGGGTCGTCGAGCACCCATTGGGGGGCATAGAGATGGCTGGGATCGTCCCGCAGGCCGTGTTCGATCACGGTCGCGCCGTCGGCCCCATATTGATTGAGATAGCGCCGGATCAGAACGCCGCCGATCGGGGCGACATCGACTTGATGGCTCGCCAGGGCGATCGGATAGGCGTCGCCGGTGCTGGGCAGTTCTACCAGCGTCACATCGGTCTTGGCGAGACCTGCCGCCTGCAACGCCCGCAGCACCAGCGCGCCTTGCGCCTGGCCGGGGCTGAAGGCGATGCGCTTGCCACGGAAGTCCGCCAGCGTCTTGACGTCCACGCCCGGCGCGATGCCGAAGCGATAGATCGGATGACCGACCGGGTCTTCACGTTCGCGATAGGCGATGTTGCGGACCGGCAGATCATTCCAATTGGCAAAGATGGAGGGAATTTCGGCGACCGAGCCGACATCGAGCGCCCGCGCCCGGAAGGCTTCCGAGGTCTGGGGACCGCCGCTGAGATTGGTCCATTCGATCTCGAAGGGGATTTGGTCGATCAGCCCTGACAATTGCAGCGCGACCTTGGTCTGCGGGTCGCCAACCACCAGCTTGGTGCCCGGCGGCACGGTGGCCAGCAGGGGGGCGGGCTCCTGGGCCCGGGCGGCGATGTTTCCGCTCGCCACCGGCATGATCATCGCCGCCACTACGGCCAGATATCGGGAAAGGTGCTTCATGGTCCATCCGCTCAACTTAGGGTCAAGCAGAACGGTAAGTTCTAATATCCACTAAATCTATAGGATATAGGAAAATGAACATGACGAATCCGGTGGCGCCCGGAAAAAGAAGCGCTACCCGGGGCGCCTCACGCAGAATGGTCGGCTTGTGACCTGGTTTGACCGCCACGTGTGCGGCGGTCAAACCATTGCAAATATCCTCCGCTAGCTCGGAGGGGTAAGGGCGAGGTTCCGCCGCGCCCGGAGCAGATATTCCGTCCGGTTGAACGGATCGGCGCCTGATCGCGGGCGGGTCGGCGGCGTGCCGTGCACGGGCGCATAATGATCGAAGCTGGCTTCCAGCACGCCGGCCCCGCTGGTCAGCCCTGGCAATTGCTGCTGCACGCCTTGCAATTGCGCGGCGGCCAGCGTGCCAGTTGCGTGCACAATCCCCTCCGCTATCTCCGTATCAGCCACGACTGCGCCGGCCCGGGTCAATAGCGTGAGCAGACCGCTCAGTGCTGTGGCAGGAGCCTCGAGATGGAAGCGGTTGATCGGTTCGCACACCTGGGTCTGTGCTGCCGACAGGGCCGCCGCCAAGACCAGCGGCGTCAATTGCCGGAAATCGGCGGCCACGCTCATCGGCTCGCGATGCCGGGCGGCAATCATGGCGACGTGGCAATCCACCACTTGCCATCCGTACCGGCCCTGCCGCAGCGTCTCGCTCACCCCGTCCTCCACGGCGCGATAGAAACTGGCCGGCATATGCCCCGGATCGACCTCCAGCGCAAAGCTGTTCCCGGTGCCCGCCCGTCGGGGTTCGATCCGCAGTCCGATGGTGGCGATGTAGGGATTGGGTTCCTTGAACATGATTTCCAACCCCTCTCCAATGCCGATCAGCCGCTCGACACAGATCACGGTGCTTTCGGCAAAGCTGGCCTCAAGCCCGAAATCCGTCAGCAGGCCGGCCTCGATGACCTCCTTTTGCACCTCGCCATAGAGCGAGACGAACACCTCGTTGGCGTCCTCATTGCGGCGCAGGTTGATCAGGGGGTCCTGTTCGGCCAATTGGCCCAGCGCCAGCCACAGCGCCGCACCTTCGGCGGGACGCCGTGCCATCACCCGGGTTTCAAGCGTGGGTGGTGAAAAATAGGCGCGATTGCCACCGGGCAGGCCCCTGCCGATGGCATCGCCGATTCTGGCCGCCTTGAGCCCAGCGATCCGGCCGATCTGCCCGGCTACAAGAGTCGTCACGGTGTGAACCCGGCCATGCTCGAACAGCTCGATGCCCGTGACCCGCTCGGCGCCACCGGGTAACTCGACATGATCCCGCGTATAGATCGTGCCCGTTTGCAATGCCAGATAGGCCAGCTTCTCGCCGCCCCAGCCCCGCTCGATCTTGAAGATCTTGCCCGCGACCTCCCCACCGGCGTCCGGCAAGCGGGCCGGCAGCAGGGTTTCGATGGCCTCGGTCAGGGCCGGCACGCCGATCCCGGTTGTTGCCGAACCGGCAAAGGTTGGCTGCACCAGGCCGTTGGCGACCTGTCCGGCCAGGATGGCTTTCAGCCGGGCCGGCGTTACCAAGTGCGGCGCCATCACGTAATCGGACAGTAGGGCTTCGTCATTCTCTGCTAGAGTTTCGCACAGAGTCGAGCGCGCATGCCATAGATCGCGCTTTTGCACCTGCGCGGCCTTGCTGCCGGCTTCGAGCACATCCGACATGGCAATGGGCCGAACTGGCAATTGCTGGGCGATTTCAGCCAGCACCCGCTCATATTGCGCGCCGAGACGGTCGATCTTGTTGATGAAAAACACTATCGGCACACCAAGCCGCCGCAGCGCCCGCACGAGCACGCGCGTCTGCGCCTGCACGCCTTCGACGGCCGACACCACCACCACGGCAGCATCCAGCAATTCGAGCACCCGTTCGACTTCGGCAATGAAGTCGGGGTGGCCGGGCGTGTCGATCAGATTGACACTTGTCTCGCCCAGCATGAACGAAACCACCGCGGCCCGGATGGTAATGCCGCGTTGCCGCTCAAGGGCGAGACTATCGGTTTGGGTATTGCCGGAATCGACGCTGCCAAGCTTGTCGATCACCCCGGCGCTAAAAAGCAGTCTTTCGGTAAGGCTAGTCTTGCCTGCGTCTACATGGGCCAGAATGCCCAGATTCAAGGTGCGCATGAACCATCATCTTCTCAGAATTTCGCATGTGATTTTCGTGAGAAGTGAATCGGGGCATCGGAACCTCTAGACGGTTTGGCGGCGCAACACGGCGCGCCGCCAATTTATTGAGGCGGCGCCGGAACTGTCAAGCAATGGCCGTTCACGCCACGCGCTGCGTTGCCGCTAGTGGCGTTGCGCGCAAGGTCAGCGCCCAGAAGACGATGGTCACAAGACTGATCGCCGCGCCGGAGAAACAGACGCCAGTCCGTCCGGCATGGGCATAGATGATCGTCGATGTCGAGGAACCCAGCGCGCTGCCCAATGAATAGAAGACCATATAGACCGCCGTCAGCCTGTTCTGCGCCTCCGGCCGCACGCGATAGATCATGCCCTGATTGGTGACATGGGTGGCCTGGAGACCAAAATCGATGATCAGAACTCCGGCGACCAGCCACAGGATCGAGTGATCCAGCAGGGCCATCGGCAACCAGGCGAACAGCATCAGCCCCAGCGCAATCCCCGTGACGGCCTGGCCATGCCCCCGATCGGCCCAACGGCCTGCCCGCATGGCGCCAAGCGCACCCGCCGCTCCGGCGAGGCCGAACAGGCCCACTTGCGTGTGCGACATGGAAAAGGGCGGCGCGGTCAGCGGCAGCACAAGTGGCGCCAGCAGCGTCGTGATATTGGCAAAGATCAGCATGGCGATCACCGCGCGGATGCGCAGCACCGGCTCCTCGAGGAACAGCGTCGCCAGCGACACGAGAAGCGCCCGGTATGACAGGCGCGCAGGCGGTCTGGTCTGCCGAGGCAAGGCGCGCCATAGCAGCAGCGCGATCAGCAGCGTCAGCAGTGCGGAGGCGATGTAGACCGTGCGCCACCCTGACAGGTCGGTCAGCGTCCCGGCCACGCTGCGCGCCAACAGAATGCCCAGCACGATGCCGCTCGTGACCATGCCCACGATGTGCCCCCGCTCGGACGGTTGCGCCAGGCTCGCGACATAGGCGACCAGAGCTTGGGTCACCACAGCTAGAAATCCTACGCTGACCATTGAGCCCAGCAACATGGCCGCCGATGTCGAAAAGCCGGCACAGAGCAGTGCCAGGACCGAGAGCAGCGACTGCGCTACGATCAGCTTGCGCCGGTCGACCAGGTCGCCCAGTGGCACGAGGAGAATAAGACCCAGCCCATAGCCAAGCTGCGTTGCACCCACGATTAGGCCCGCAATACTTCGCGAGAGCCCCAGATCGTCGGCCATCACATCCAGCAATGGATGAGCGAAATAGGCATTGGCCACGGCCAGCCCACTCGCCAGCGCGAAGAGGAACACGGTGGCGCGCGTCAACACCGGTTGGACGCGTGCATTTTCGCCCACGGCACCAAAAGGCGCCGCGTCTTGCCTGATCGTCATTGCAAACTCCGGACATTAGTTTAATTATAAAACCAATGATCGGCTAGCAGGATGGGTTTAATAATGCAACCAAATTTGCACAGGCGGAGCTAGGCCATGGTCGCTCGCAAGAGTCTGAAAGGCGATTACTGCCCCAGCGCGCGGTCTTTGGATGTGATCGGGGACTGGTGGTCGCTGCTGATCGTGCGTGACGCTTTCGACGGCCTGACGCGCTTTAGCGAGTTTCAGAAAAGCCTCGGCATCGCCAAGAATATCCTGACCGAACGCCTGCGGACGCTGGTCAATAGCGGCATTCTGGAGCTCGTCCCCGCCGCCGAGGGTGGTACGCGCATGCACTATCTCTTGACGGAAAAGGGCAAAGATCTGTTCCCGGTGATGGTCGCGCTCCGCCAATTCGGCGAGCGGCACCTGTTCGCGCCACAGGAAGAACATTCGGTTCTAGTCGAGCGGGCCACTGGCCGGCCGGTTCACCTCGAGGTCAAAACCCAGGACGGCCGAGCCATCGGTTCCGATGAGACGGTCATTCTAAAGGTGCCGGAAGCCCAGGACCGATCCTAGTCCCGTTCGATCGAATTGACCGCGTGTTCCATCAGGGACACCAGGGTCATCTTGGCCGGGGCATAATCGGAATCGCGGCGCTCCACCTGCAGGAAGCCATGTTCGCGCAGCGTCTTGCTGAGGGTGGTGAGGTCGCGGCCGTCTTCGATGGTGATGAGTTCGCCGGACCGCAGTTTTACCTTGTAGAGGGGCATGGGGGTAACCTTGAGCACGGGAGGGAACCGAGAGGGCGACCGTGTTGCGGCGGGGGTCACCCTCTCGTGGGCGTTCCCGGATTCTTCCGGGCTCGACACCAGCTTGCAGCCATCGCCCGCTCGGCGCCACGTAAAGCGTTCATTAACCTTTACGGGCTTGGTTAACACTGCGTTTGCAATGCCGGATTGCACCCGAGCTTACCAAAAATAACAGATATTTCAGCGGTTTGGCGCTCGCAAGACGCCCTGTCCCCCGCTGTGAAAAAGTGTCCCGCTGTTCAGATTGGGTTCAGCCCTTGTCCGGCAAACTCTGCCCATTGATATTGCGTGCGGAAGGCGACTGCCCATGATCTCGGCCATATCCAGTTTTCTGCGTGATGATGGCGGTATCAGCACCATCGAATATGGCCTGATCGCGGCAATCATCGTCGTGGCGACCACCTGCGCGGTTTCTGCCGCCGGCTTCAGCCTGGCCGATATCGCGAACCTGGCGCAGGCCCATTAGGCGAGCGCCGGTCGCATAATTCTCACAGATGTCTGAATGTAGACTTGGTTTCAGCGCGGATGGGCGGCTTCGGCGTCCCAGTTCCGCTTGCGCGGGCTTGGTTTGGCTGCGGCATTGCTGATCGCCAGGTCGAGCTGGTCACGCAATTGCATGCTGGGCGTGAAGACTACCGTATGGCGCGGGGAAATCCGATGCTCCGTGCCGGTGCGGGGATTGCGACCGAGCCGCTCCGCGCGAGCCCGGACCTGGAGCGAGCCGAAGGCGGTGAGCTTGACCCCTTCGCCCGCCATCAGCGCTTCCCCGATCAGGGCAAACATGGCTTCGCCAATGGCAGCCACTTCATGCTTGGAAATGCCGGTCTTTCGAGCTGCAGCTTCGCTGAGCATTGCACGCGTAATGGTCTTGCTCACGATTATCCTTCCCTGCCCTATTAAATTCATAGGAGGAATTTAAGTCGCTGTCCAGCGTTGCGCCGTCCGACACAAAGTTGAATTGATCGTTCAGGTTTAGTTGACTTATTTTAGAATGGTTATAAGCTAGCGAGCAGATCAAGTGTGCTTGCAGCACCGTTAACGCCCTGACTGCCCGCCATTTTTGGCCGCCGCAGACCATACGATCCGGGTTCCGACTCGGCAGAAAGGTTCATCCGTGAGACTGACGCGTCAATCCAACTATGCCATTCGCGCCCTGGTCTATTGCGCTGTCAACGAGCCCGGGCTCAGCCGCGTCGCCGATATCGCCAAGGCCTACAACATTTCCGAGCTGTTCCTGTTCAAGCTGATCAAGCCGCTAGTCGAAAACGGGCTGATCCAAACCGTGCGCGGCCGCCATGGCGGCATCAAGCTGGGCAAGCCCGCCGAACAGATCACCCTGCTCGACACCATCCGCCTCACCGAAGAAAATTTCGCCCTGGCCGAATGTTTCGAAGATGGGGCCGATTGCCCGCTGATCGGGGAATGCGATCTCAATGGCGCGCTGCGCGAGGCGCTCGGCGCCTTCTTCACCGTGCTGCAGAAATATACCATTGCCGATCTGGCCAGCAAAAAGCGCTCGATCCGCGACCGCCTCGGCCTCAATGTCATCGAAGCCATGATGGCCCCCGCCGAATAATTTTTTGGCCTTTTATCTTGTCATGACGCCGCTCCGGTCCGCTGGGGCGGCGTTTTGCGTTCAGCGATAAATCCTATAAATATGAGTTTGACAGTCATGATTAGATATGGTTTTCTCCAGTCATCGCAAGCGCGCTGACACTGGCCTGAGGGGTAGGCCCGCCGGCGCTGCGAGCGGCACGACGGGGCTTGCTGCTACCGTCTCCCCGGGCTGGTCAGGGTCCTCAACGCCCTGACCAGCCTTTTTTGCGCGCATTGATCTGGCAGGCTGCCTGTGCTCTATCCGGGCCGGAAATCTGGGATCCCCATGGCCGCTGCACCACTTCTATCGCTTCAGAATATTCACCTGACCTTCGGCGGCACCACGCTGCTCGAAAGCGCCGAGCTGATCGTCTCGCCCGGCCAGCGCATTGCGCTGGTGGGCCGCAATGGTTCGGGCAAATCGACCCTGCTCAAGATTGCCGCTGGCGATGTGCAGCATGATGGCGGGATACGCTTTGTCGAGCCCAGTGCCACCGTGCGTTACCTGCCGCAAGAGCCTGATCTGTCAGCCTTTGCGACCACGCTTGCCTATGTCGAAGCGGGCCTTGGGCCGGGCGACGATATTTATCGCGCGCAATATCTGCTCAATTCGTTGGGCCTGACCGGCGAGGAAAGCCCCAAGAACCTCTCGGGTGGCGAAGGCCGGCGCGCCGCTTTGGCGCGGGTTCTGGCGCCCAAGCCCGATATCCTGCTGCTGGACGAGCCAACCAACCATCTCGATCTCCCCGCCATCGAATGGCTGCAGGCGGAACTCAATTCCCTGCGCTCGGCCATGGTGCTGATCAGCCACGATCGGCGCTTCCTTTCCGATCTCACCCGCGCCACCGTCTGGCTCGACCGCGGCGTCACCCGCCGGCTCGACAAGGGGTTTTCTGCCTTTGAAGCTTGGCGCGACACGGTACTCGAAGAAGAAGAGCGCGATCGCCATAAGCTGGATCGCCAGATCGTGCGCGAAGAGCATTGGCTGCGCTATGGCGTCACCGCTCGCCGCAAGCGCAATGTCGGCCGCCTCGAACGTCTGGGCAATCTGCGGCAGGACCGGCGCGAACAGCGCCGCGTGACCGGCGCGGTCAATATGAATGTATCGGAAGGCCGCACTTCGGGCGCGCTGGTGGTGGAAGCCGAAAATATCAGCAAGACCTACGGCGACCGCGTCATCGTCAATGATTTTTCGACCCGCGTGCTGCGCGGCGACCGCATCGGCATTGTCGGCCCCAATGGCGCGGGCAAGACCACGTTGATCAAGATGCTGACCGGGCTGCTTGAGCCCGATAGCGGCAAGATCAAGCTGGGTTCAGCGCTGGAACTGGCCATGCTTGACCAGGGCCGCGCCAAGCTCGTGCCCGAGACCCGCCTCAAGGACGCGCTGACCGGCGGGGGCAGCGACACCATCCACATCAATGGCGAAGCGCGCCATGTGGTGGGCTATATGAAGGACTTCCTGTTCACCCCCGAACAGGCCAATACCCCGATCGGCAAGCTCTCCGGCGGCGAGCGCGCCCGTGTCGCGCTAGCCCGCGCCCTGTCGCTGCCCTCCAATTTCCTGGTGCTGGACGAGCCGACCAATGATCTGGACCTTGAAACCCTCGATCTGCTCGAGGAAATGGTCTCGGATTACTCCGGCACCGCCATCGTGGTCAGCCACGACCGTGATTTCCTCGATCGTGTCGCCACCTCGGTGATCATTGCCGAGGGCGAGGGTGTGTGGACCGAATATGCCGGCGGCTATTCCGACATGGTCATCCAGCGCGGCGAAGGGGTCAACGCCCGCGCCGCCATCACCAAGGCCCACCGGGCCGGCAAGACGGCTCTGGCGCAAACCAGTGCCGCCACCGCAAAGCGCAAGCTTTCCTTCAAGGAAAAGCACGCGCTTGAGACGCTGCCCAAGGATATCGAAAAGCTCGAAGCCGAGATCAAGACGCTCAATGCCGCGCTCGCCGATGGCAGCCTCTATGCCAAAGACCCCGCGGGCTTCGCTGCGAAGTCCAAGGCTTTGGCAGCCGCCGAAGCCAAGCGCGCAGCGGCCGAAGAGCAATGGCTGGAACTGGAAATGCTGCGGGAAGAGATCGAGGGCTAGGTCAATTGCCCCCAACCGCAAAGAAAAAGCCCCCGCGCATTGCGGGGGCTTTTCGTGTCTAGCCATAAGACTTAGCCGTTGGCATTGCTGCGCCGCCGGTATTCGCTGGCGACATAAAGACAAGCCAGTGCAAAGGCGGCCCCGATGCCCACTTGCGCCCAATCCATGCGGGCGATCAGGTCGGTTGTGTAACTGATCGCGTTGAAGGGCTCCTTGCCCAGGAACCAGACGTCGATATAGCCGTCCTCGGTCAGCGGGAAAGTGGTGCGGTAGCCCATATAGTCCCAGGTGTGGGTGGTGAAGGGGTGTAAGCCCCCCAGGGTCACCCATTCGAGCATGGCCGCGATGGATGGCAGCAGCAGCGACACCGGAATGGCCCAGCGGCCGATCGCCGTGGCCAGCGCGCCGACCAGCGCCATGAATGGCAGATACCAGAGCAGGCCGCAGATCATGGTGACGAGGATCGCCAGCGCCACATGCCCATAGACCGCCGCAATGCTGCCCAGCGCGGCAAAGCTGCCGGTGCCGTTGATCAGCGTGGTGACGAACGCCACGCCATAGAGCAGCAACCCGCTGAGCAGCGCCACGCCATAGACCGTGCCGGGCAGGATGGTGATGGCGGCGACAAGCTTGCTGAGCAGCACCTTGAAGTCGGTGACCGGCATGGATTTCCAGAACAGCATGGAATTGTTGCGCTTGTCGGCGGCAAAGCCGTCGGCGCAATAAAAGAACAGCGTGGCGATCAGATAGAGCGACCAGGCCATGCCGAAGCCCAGGAATCCCAGCTCGTAAATGCGCAGTGGAGCGATTGTGAACATGGCCCCCGAGAACCGCGCGTCAACGCGGCCCACGGTAAAGGCCAGGATCGTCGCGCCGAACAGCAGCACGACCAGCAGCAGCGGGCCATAGAGAAAGGCCCCCTTGTGCTCGATGAACTCGCGTCGCACGAGGGCAATGAAAGCCTTCATTGGGCGGGCTCCGGATTGGCGGTGGGCCGCTGCATCAGCGCCACGAACAGGTCCGACAGGGTCGGGGTGGATAGCTTGCCCAAGGGTTCGAGCACGGCGCGGTCGACCCCGTCAAAGATCATCACGGTCTGCCCGAAGCGGGTTTCTTCATAGACCGGCCCATGCGCCCGCGCCTGTTCCTGCGCGGCGGCGTCGTTGACCACCAATTGGGTGAATTTGTCATTCACCGTTTCCATCTGCATATGCAGGATCAAGTCGCCATCGCGGATGAACATGATGTCGGAGAGCATGAACTCGATCTCATCCACCTGATGGGTAGTGATAAGCAGGGTGCGCTCCTCGGTCATATAGTCTTCCAAGAGCCGCCGGTAGAAGCGTTTGCGATAGGTGATGTCGAGGCCCAGCGTGGGCTCGTCCAGCACCAGCAGCTTGGCGTCGATCGCCATCACCACGGCCAGATGCAGCTGTGCGATCATGCCCTTACTCAGGGTCTTGATCTTCATGTCGGGCTTGATGTCGGTGCCTTGCAGGAAGCTCTGTGCCTTTGCCTGGCTGAAATTGGGATGGATGTTGGAGAGCAGGGCAAATAGCTCCCGCACTCGCAGAAAGCGCGGCAGGCTCGCCACATCCGAGATGAAGGCGACATTCTCCATCAGCTTGGCGCGCCTGGCAAAGGGGTCTTCGCCCAGCACGCGAATGGTGCCCTCGCAATTGGTCAGACCCAGCATGGCATTGAGAGTGGTGGTCTTGCCAGCGCCATTGTGACCGATCAGGCCATAGATGCGGCCGGGCGGAATATCGAAATCCAGCCCGTGCAGGATTTCCTTGCCGCCGAATTTCTTGCGCAGGCCACGAGCGGAGACGATGGGTTCGACCGAAGCGGAAAGATCAGTCATTTTTGATCAGCCCTTGTGCGGGAGGAGTGGGAGTTTTTGCAAGCAGAGTGGCCACGTCCAGGTCGAGCGCAGCAATTTGAGCGGCGATACGGGGCCAGTCTTCCTTGAGGAATTTGTCCCGTTCATGGGCGAGCAATTCGGCCCGCGCCCCGGTTTTGACGAACATGCCCAGTCCCCTTCGCTTTTCCACCACCCCGATATCGACCAGCGCTTCGAATGCCTTGGTGACCGTCAACGGATTGACCGAAAGGTCGCCGGCAATCTGGCGAACCGATGGCAGGGCATCCCCTTCCGCCGCCGCGCCGCGCAGGATCATCTCGATAAGCCGCTGCCGGATCTGCACGAAGATCGGCTGGCTGGTGTGAAAATCATCCATGTGTTGTGCCTGTGTAGTGTGTTAGTTTTGTAGCACACTAAACGATGATGTCAAGGGGAAGGCGCGGCGGAGAATTGGGAGGGAGTTGTAGCTCAGCCGACCAGCACGGGCTGCGTACAACGCACGCCATAGGCCTGCACATCAGCCTCGCCGATTGACAGGCCCAAAGTGTCCAGCAAACCAGCGATGATCGGGTCAATTGCCGGGCCCAGTGGTGTCAGCAGTACCGACAGCAGACCCGTGACAACGTTTAGCCCGATGCCGGCCACGGTAAGCTTGAGGGAACTCAGGAGCGACCCCACCAGCGAGGTGACGATGGTTGTGGTTTTGGCGGTCTTGATTGTGCCGGCGGTAATGTCCGCCGAAGAAAAGTTCAGCGCGACCGGGTTGCTCTGGGCGATTTCAGCATGCGCTACGCCGGTCACCGTAATGTCTGCGATCAGCGGGATATACAGTCTGATCAAAGTGGCGACGCCGATAGTGGGAGTGGTATTGAAGGCACCAAATGTATTGGGATTCACCTCGCCCAGAATGAGCCGGAGCGCACCGGGGCGGGCCAGTATGGTTGCCGAGCCCTTCGGATTGGCGCTGGTGGGGCAGGTGGCCGAACCGACGATCGCTTCCGAATGTGCCACCTCCAGGTAGAGCGGAAAATTCACATCGGCCAGCGGCAATATTGCCAGTAGCTTGATGAAGAGTCGGGTAGTGATGGTTGCGCGCACCTGAGCCGTGCGGACGACGGTCTGGGCAGGGCCGATCGCGTACCAACTCCCGCCCTGAGGCGGCTCGCCGATGGCGACTTGGGTGTCAAAAGCGAGAAGGCCCGGCACGTTTATCGGTACGGCGAGCTGGACCTGATGCTTGCCGTCACTGATTGCCGCACTAGCCGAGAGCAGATCCAGCGCCGAAATCTTGGTGAAGAGGCCATTCGCCGCGCCGGTGCCGATGTCGAAATCGCCGAGCCCACCCAGTTGCAACAGCTTGCCGAGCGGCAAAGTCCCGTTGTGCCCGGCTGTATTGGCCAGCTTGAGCATGGCGGTGCGCTGCACGCCAGTGAGCACATCAGCCAATGCTGCTGCCAATTGTCCATGATTGGCGCGCATGGCCAATAGGTCGTTATAGGTGCCTACGCTAACGCCCAGCTTGATCGCCAGCTTGTCGAGAAACGCAAAGACATCGACTTGGGCATTGACCAGGCCATTATAGTCTAGCGCCGTCAGTGTGACTTTGGTGCCGAGCAGGCCATTCAGCAGGCTATTGACCACGCCATCCTTGAAACTGGTAAGCCGTGACCCCACCGAAAAAGCCACCTGCGGCGTCGCTGTTGCAGTTGCGGTGGCGCCCAGCGTCGGCGGTTCGGCCCAGCCATTGGCAAAATATAGCGTGCCCGGTTTGCTGAACGAAACTCGGACGGCGTTCGCCGGAGTAGCATTCGCGACGAAGCGGCTTTCGACCGCGACTGCCGGATTGGGGTTATAATTGCCGGTCACCACCACGAGGCCCGCTTGCGAGCCGGCGCTCATCAAACCGGCATCCATCAGGGCGCTATAGGCAACGCTCTGGGCGGCGGCGGGATTGTTGGCTGCCGCGAGGGCCGCCAGATCCACCCCATTCTGAATGGCCCGCCGCTCGTGGTAAATCCCCGCCGCATCCACCGCGATGGCGGCGACCACGCTGGCGACGACAAAGCCCGCCGCGAACATCACGACCATATTGCCGCGCTGGTCCGCGCAGAACCGCCGCCAAAGTTTCATATACCGCCCCGGCGAATCGTCGAGCTATAGGCGATCACCTGGCTGGGCAGGGGCAGCGGTACATAAAGATTCCAGATCGGCAGGTCCGAAGCGTCGTAGCGCAGGGTGACGCGATATTGGTTGGGATCGGTCGTGCTGTCGCCAATCGTATAGGTCAGCCGTGACCGCTCGATCAGCATGTAGCTGGCGGCATTGTCGTCGAGGAATTCCCCGACCAGGCGGTTGCGTTCGGTTTGATTGAGCCCGGCAATCGCTGTCCGCGCCGCATCGGCGGACAATTGCTGCAAGGAATGAGCAGCACCGAAATAAATGCCATAGGCCAGCATGCCGGTCAGCAGCAACAGGAAAACCGGCGTCAGAATGGCGAACTCCACAGCGGAGGTCGCCCGGTCGTCGCGAGCCCACGAGACAAAACGGGACCGCATAATAAGCCTCCCAGCACGTGATTTCTGGCTAAAGCCTGCGCCGCATGTGTTGATGCTTCGTCAATATCCACAGCGCACTATTACCTATGCCCAAAATATAGGCATCAATCCCGGCCCGAAATCTCCTTGCTGCCCAGCGCGTTGGCGGCTACCAATCCATACCAATAGGAGACCAATAATGCCGCACCACCCGTTCAAGATCGAAATCTGCGTTGAGGGCATTGATGGTCTGGTTGCCGCCCAGCAGGCCGGCGCCGACCGGGTGGAACTCTGCGCCAGCCTGCTCGAAGGCGGATTGACGCCCAGCCTGGGCGTGGTGCGCGAAGCCCTGCGCGTGGGCACCATTCCCTTCCATGTCATTATCCGCCCGCGCGGTGGCGACTTCCTCTATTCCGAGCTCGAATTCGCCAGCATGATCGAAGACGTCAAGGCCGTGCGCGATCTGGGTGTGGTCGGCGTGGTCATCGGCTGCCTCACTGCCGATGGCGAGATCGACGAAGCGCGCACCAAGGCGCTGGTCGATGCCGCCCGGCCGATGAAAGTTACCTGTCACCGGGCTTTCGACATGACCCGCGACTATCGCGCCGCCATCGAGGCCCTTGTCCGGGCTGGCGTCGATCGCGTGTTGACCAGCGGGCAACGCGACACGGCTGTTGAAGGCATCGATATCCTCAAGGATACCGCCGCCATTGCCGATGGCCGCATCGTGGTCATGGCGTGTGGAGCTCTGGATCAAGGCAATATCGCCCAGGTGCGGCGTGCCACCGGTGTCGACGAAATGCATTTTGCGGCGCTCAAGACGCTCAAGAGCGGCATGGCGTTCCGCAATCCCCATGTCGGCATGGGTGGCACGGCGATCGAGCGTGAATACGAGATCATCGTGACCGACGAGGACGCCGTGCGCGCCACCATTGCGGCGGCGAAAGCTGCCTGACGCTGTCACGGTGACGACCCGCAATTATCTCTTTGCCGCCGACGATGCTTCGAGCCAGACCACGCAGCTTATTGCTACGGCCGCGCGCGTCACCGGCTTCATGAAGGGCGCGCCAGGCGAGCACCGACCCGGTTGGTATGGGCCGGGCGCCGACAATAGCGCAGTACTGGGCCAGCTCTATCAACATTTGGCCGAAACCTATCCCAAGGCGGGGCCAGCCTTTTGGGCGGTGCGGCTGTGGACGAATCTTCTTTGGCAACCCGCCTATCTGGCTGTCATCGCCGCCCATATCCACTCCAGCATGCCCGATCTCGGGCAGCTGTCGCAGCGCGTCCATGGTATCTATGCCGACGGCTACCGCCTGCCGGCCGGGCCGCAACAGGCGGGCACACCAGAGCAATTGATTGCCATTGCGGCGACAGCGCTGCGCCCGTTCTGCGCCAGCCTGCTGGAAGAGATCAATACTCTCGTCAAGCTCAAGCCGCTGCCCGCACGGCGGCTGCTGGCCGATCGCATGCTTTCGATTATCGCCCGGCTGCCGCAATGGCAGCCCGATGTCACTGCAGCCATGGCGGAGGATTACGCCCAGCTTTGGTTGGCGGCCTTGGGGCTGACCGGCCAGGGCAGGCTAGACCGGATCGGCGTGGGCGGAGGTCGCGAGGTGGTCATCGTGACGCGCAAGGGTTGTTGCCTGGATTATCTGATCGAGCCCAAAGCCTATTGCGCCTCCTGCCCCAAACAGGGCGAAGCGGCCCGCATTGCTCGCCAGACTGCCAATGCAGTCGCCGAATTGGATTAGTCGAACGATTCGTCCGGATAGACGCCCCAGATTTCTTCCTGGCGCAGATAGCCCGAATAGGAGCGATGTTCATTGCCCGGCTGGGCCGCGCTGACCTCGCACCACTCCCCGTCGCATTCCTTGATCTGCACCCGCAGGCCAGGGCCGAGCTGGGCGCGCACGCCGGACGTGTCGGATTTGTCGCTGCGCAGGGCAATCTCGCTATTGGCCATGATCGGCGTGACATAGCCGGCGCGGGTGCCCGATAGCAGGTTCTGATGCACCCAGCCCTCATCGCCATCCACATCGCGAATCTTCCGCCAGGTATCGAATTCCTGGATGATCTCGATGGGAATGCCGGATTTGAGATAGGTCCAAGAAACTTCATATTTGGTGCCGGGCCCGACGCGCACATTGATCGGCGTGGAGCGCGTGGTGGCAAAACGGGGCAGGGGCAGCCCGCTTGGATTGTCCGCCTGCGCCCAGGCCGGCGTGGCGCATATCATCGCCAGCAGCGCCAGGCACACCATAACAATGCGAAGGACGAGGCTTTGGGAGGATCGGATATGGCGGACGCGCAGGGCGCCAGTGGTCTCGTCAAACATGACTTTGCAGAAGATCTGGATTTGCCCTATCACTACGCCATGATCCTTAATGGTCGCTGAAGGCGTGGTTTTCCACAAGCCCAGTCAGCCGCGCTCCGGAACTTGATGACCAGCTCCAAACCCAAGATTCTCGTCACCCGGCGCCTGCCCGAAACCATCGAGGCGCGGATGGCGACGTTGTTCGAAACCGACGTCAATGACGCTGACGTTACGCTCACCGCCGATGACATTATCGAGGGGCTTGCCGGCAAGGATGTGCTGGTCAGCTCCATCACCGACCGCATCGATGCCGACCTGGTCGCCCGCCTGCCTAAATCGGTGCGATTGATCGCCCAATTCGGCAATGGCGTGGACAATATCGATGTCGAAGCCGCCCTGGCGGCGGGCTTAACCGTCACCAATACGCCAAGCGTCTTGACCGAAGACACCGCCGACATGGCCATGGTGCTGATGCTGGCTTTGCCCCGTCGGCTGGTCGAGGGCACACAGATGCTGGTGCGCGATGGAGTCTGGGCCGGCTGGTCGCCCACCTCCATGCTGGGCCACCGGCTGCGCGGCAAGGCGCTGGGCATTGTCGGCATGGGGCGTATCGGCACCGCCGTCGCCCAGCGGGCCAAGGCTTTTGGCCTCAATATCCATTATTTCTCCCGCAACCGCCGCCCGCCCGCTATCGAAACGCCGCTCGAAGCCACCTATTGGGATGATCTGGACGCCATGTTGGCGGCGGTGGATATCGTATCGCTGCATACGCCCCACACCCGCGAGACTTTCCACATCCTCTCGGCCGAACGGCTTGCCGCGATGAAGCCGGGCAGTTTCGTGGTCAATGTGTCCCGGCCCGAACTGATCGACGAAGCGGCTTTGGTGAGCCAGATCGAGAACGGGCATCTGAGCGGCGCCGCATTGGACGTGTTCGAGAACAAGCATGGCATCGATCCGCGCCTGCTGGCGCTGGCTGAGGACAACAAGGTGGTATTGACCGCCCATATGGCCTCGGCCACGCTCGAAGCCCGTATCGAAATGGGCGAGACCGTCATCGTCAATATCCGCACCTTCATGGATGGGCACCAGCCGCCCCATCGCCTGTTGCCAGAAGGGCCGCGCGGCGTCGGTCGCAGCCAAAGCGCCTGATCTCCTGCCAGAGTGTTGCGCCAACACAGCACCTCGCCGCCCTTCGGCACTAGCAATTGCCTTGCCTCTTGCTCTCGAACCCGCTTGCCCCCTAATCGTGGGCAAAGGCGGCGCCCAGCGGGGGCAGGCGCGGCCAGCGCGCGCCAATACGGGTGAGGAGTTGCCCTCTTGTCTTTTACCAAACCACTCTTGCTGGTTGCCGCCGCACTGCTGCTGGCCGCACCGGCCTGGGCCCAGGACGCGGGCGAGCCGGCGCTGAGCGCGGCCGATGGCAAGCTGGTGCTTGACGTTCCCGAACAGCGCCTCGCCATGCCCATGCCCGATTGGCTCAATGCCGGCGATGTCGGCGGCAGCGATATCAAGCCATTGGTTGATTTGAGCTACAGCGTCGAGAACGGCCAGGTGCGGCTGGACATTCGGCCCAAGGGCGAAACCGAGGCCGATTGGAAAATCGCCTATGGCGCCCATTTGCAGGAACAGACCAGCGGCACGCTGGTCGGCTTCCGGCGCAGCGTCATGGCCGGCTATGGCCAGAGCTGCCAGCCCAATGCCATGGCCTTCTTCCAGTTCGGCCAGGATGACGGCGACAATCTGGCTCCGCTCGGCTTTGCCTGCGGTGCCTTTTTCGATGGTCTGAGCGGGTTGGCCGGCCGCGGTGAGATCGCCGTGATGAGCTTCCGCAAAAGCGCCAAGGGCGTTGCTGTCTTCTACCAGACCTGGCGCGGCCCGGCCTTCGATCCGTCAAAGCCGGCCACTTGGCCGGTCGCCACCAATGTGGTGGAAGAACGCTCACGCCAGCTGCAGGCCGAAGTCAGCCTGACACTGGCGGATTGACGGGCGCGCGACGAGGGCCTAATGCCTCGCCATGAGCAAAGATAACAAGCCAATTGGCCCAAGCCAGCGCATGCTGCGCGTCGGCGAACTCGTCCGCCACGCGCTGGCGGCGATCTTCGCCCGCGGCGATGTCGAGGACGACGCCCTGCGCGGCTCGGTCATCACCGTGCCCGAAGTGCGCATGACTCCCGATCTCAAGATTGCCAACGCCTATATCATGCCGCTGGGCGGCATGCATGCCGAGGAAATCGTCGCGGCGCTGAACCGGCATCGCAAGTTTATCCGTGGCCGCGTCGCGCCGCAGATCAACATGAAATTCGCCCCCGAAATGCGCTTCTACGTCGACGACACGTTCGAGGAAGCCGGCCGCATCGATTCCCTGCTGCGCTCGGACCGCGTGCAGCGCGATTTGGATGGCGACGAGGACGAGAGCCAAGATTGAGTGCCCCCAAGCGCATCAAGCGCGCGATTTCGGGCTGGGTCGTCCTCAACAAGCCCTATGACATGACCTCGACCCAAGCCGTGGGCAAGGTGCGCTGGCTGTTCAGCGCTGCCAAGGCCGGCCATGCCGGCACGCTCGACCCGCTGGCCACCGGCATATTGCCCATCGCTTTGGGCGAGGCCACCAAGGCGGTGCCCCAGGTGCAGGATGGCACCAAGATTTACCGCTTCGCCATTCAATGGGGCAGCGCCACCACCACAGACGACGCCGAAGGCAGCGTGGTCGCGACCTCTGATACCAGGCCCGACGAGGCGGCTTTGCTGGCAGTTCTGCCAAGCTTCACCGGCACGATCCTGCAGCGCCCGCCGATCTTTTCGGCCCTCAAGATCGATGGCGAACGTGCCTATGATCTGGCCCGGGCCGGCGAGGCGGTGGAACTGGCGCCGCGCGAAATCGATGTGGATACCATTGTCCTCGTGTCCCATGGCACCGAACATTCCGTGCTCGAAGTCACCTGCGGCAAGGGCACCTATGTGCGCTCGCTGGCGCGCGATATCGCCGAGGCGCTGGGCACGCGCGGCCATGTTTCGATGCTGCATCGAGCTGCCGTCGGTCCGTTCAACGATGCCGATGCACTGACCATCGAGCAGCTGGAAGCGCTGGAGATCGGTGAGCGCGACGCTCTGCTGAAAAGCGTTTCGGCTGGCTTCACGGATCTGCCGGAAATCCGGCTCGATGCACAACAGGCGACCGCCGTGCGGCATGGCAATGCGGTGCTGCTGACCGGCGCTGGCTCGCCCGTGTCGCTGGACGAGTGCTGGGTGAGCTTCAAGGGCGAAGTGCTCGCCACCGGCTGGGTCGAGTTCGGCCAGTTCAAATGCCGGCGAGTGTTTAACTAAAAAAAGGCGGGGATCACTCCCCGCCCCATTTCTCATATCCAAGGCTTACAGCCCGTCGGTCACCGCATGGGTGAACGCGCCTTCGGGCGCCTTGGTAATGGCCGGATTGTCAGGCGACACAGCCGAGAGCAGCGTATCGACGGTCTGCTGGTAATCGGCCTCGTCGAGCACGCCGGTCGAGCCTTCGGTCAGCTTGTTGATTTCGCTGACCTGATAGATCTGGTCTTCCAGGGTCATGGCGCCGGTCGAGTCATTGTCGACCACGATCTGGGCGGCTTCTTCCGGATTGGCGCGGGCATATTCCCAGCCCTTCATCGAAGCGCGGACGAACTTGGTCATCTTGGCGACAAAGGCGGGATCAGCCAGCTTGTCTTCGAGCGCATAGAGCCCGTCCTCAAGCATGCCCACGCCTTCATCGCGATAGTTGAAGACGGTCAGCTCTTCCGGCGTCAGCCCGGCCTTCAGCACCTGGCCATATTCATTATAGGTCATGGTCGAGATGCAGGCGGCCTGCTTCTGGATCAGCGGATCAACGTTGAAGGCTTGCTTGAGCACTTCGACGCCCTCGGCGCCCCCTTCGGTGGAAAGGCCCAGTTTGGCCATCCAGGCATAGAAGGGATATTCATTGCCGAAGAACCACACGCCCAGCGTCTTGCCGGGGAAGTCGGCAGTGGTTTCCACCCCCGCATCCTTGCGGCAGGTCAGCAACAGGCCCGATTGCTTGAACGGCTGGGCGATATTGACCAAAGCCACGCCGCGTTCGCGGGCAGCCAGGCCCGCTGCCATCCAGGTGGTGATGACATCGGCGCCACCGCCAGCAATCACCTGCTCGGGGGCAATGTCAGGCCCGCCCGGCTTGATTTCGACGGTCAGACCCTCTTCCTCATAGAACCCCTTGGCCTGGGCCACGTAATAGCCGGCAAACTGCCCCTGGGTGACCCATTTAAGCTGGAGTGTCACGTTCTCCTGCGCCTGGGCCCCGCCTGCCGCTGCGGCCAGCGCCATTGCGCCGGCCATCGTGCCGATAAGAAGTTTCTTCATAGTCGACTTTCCCCTGAGTTTTGCCCCGCCTATGCACCGCGCACAGATGGATGCCAGAAGGTGACGCCCCGTTCCATCAGGCTAATCACCCCGTAGAAGACCGATCCCGCGACAGCCGCCACCGCGATTTCGGCCCACACCATATCGACATTCATTCTGCCGACTTCGGTTGAGATCCGGAAACCCATTCCCACAATGGGCGTCCCGAAGAATTCCGCTACGATTGCGCCGATCAAGGCCAGAGTCGAGTTGATCTTTAGGGCGTTGAATATGAAGGGCCCCGCAGCGGGAAGACGCAGCTTCATAAGGGTTTGCCAATAGCCGGCGGCATAGGTGCGCATCAGGTCGCGCTCGATGGCGGAAGATGCGTTGAGGCCGGCCACGGTATTCACCAGCATGGGGAAGAAGGTCATGATCACAACGACCGCGGCCTTGGATTGCCAGTCAAAGCCGTACCACATGACCATGATCGGCGCGACGCCCACAATGGGCAGCGCCGAGACGAAATTGCCCAGCGGCAGAAGCCCCGATTTGAGAAAGGGCGAGCGATCGATGAGAATGGCGACGATAAAGCCCAGCCCACAGCCCAAAGCATAGCCGATCAGCACGGCCTTGAAGGTCTGCTGGAAATCGGCCAGCAGCGTCGGCACCGAATTGGTGATGCGCGTCCAGATCATCGATGGCGGCGGCAGGATAACCTGCGGCACATTGCCGGCTCGGGTGATGACCTCCCAGGCGACAAGGATGGTTAGGCCGAAGACGACGGGAATGAGCAGGCCCAGCCCGGCATTGTCGGCATAGCCCGGCGCGATAGCCTTGGAGAGGCGCTCGACAAACAGCCAGGCAAATAGCCACGCCGCAATCAGCGCCATCCAGAAGAATGCGGGCGCAGGGGTAAAGACGCCAATGCTGGTGAGCAGGGCGGCCGCCCCGAGCACGGCAAAGGCGCCATCGGCCCATAGCCCGAGCGGCACGAAAAAGCGGATCAGCGACAGCGTCCCTAAAGCAAGGAACGCCTTGAGCAGCAGCCCGGCTTCAAAGGGCGTCGCAAAGCTCAGGGCCAAAGCCGCGGCACAAAGGCCACCCACGACAAGCGCCAGATAGAATTGCAGCTGGCTCATGCCGGTCGCGCCCCCATGCTCTTGTTGACGAGGCGTTCCACCAGGGCGACCGCCAGTACCAGAATGGCAGCGAGAATGGAGGCGGCGACCAGCGCCGCCCAGATCTGTACGGTCTGGCTATAATAGGAGCCGGCCAGCAGCCGCGCGCCGAGCCCGGCCACGGCCCCGGTGGGCAATTCGCCCACGATGGCACCGACCAGGCTCGCCGCCACGCCCACCTTGAGCGAAGCAAAGAGAAAGGGCACCGAAGCCGGCCAGCGCAGCTTCCAGAAAGTCTGGCTGGGCGAGGCATTATAGGTGTGCATCAGATCAAGCTGGATCGCCTCGGGGCTGCGCAGCCCCTTGACCATGCCAACCGCGACCGGGAAAAAGCTGAGATAAGCCGAAATGATCGCCTTGCTGATCAGCCGCGCCGGATCGGTCGGAACGCCCAATGTGCCGGTAAAGATATTGAAGCCGATCACCACGATCAGCGGCGCCAGCGCCAGGATGGGGATGGTCTGGCTGGCCACGATCCAAGGCATCAACGAGCGGTTCATCGCCTCATTGTGCACGATCAGCACGGCCAGCAGAATGCCCAGCGCCGACCCCATGGCAAAGCCGAGCGCGGTGGCCGAGAAGGTGACCCAGGCATGGAACAACAGGCTGCGCGGCTTATTGGGAGCCACCAGCACGGTTGAATTCCACAGCTCGCCAAACACCTGATGGGCGGTGGGCAGCACGGGCTTGTCCTGGTTCCAGGTATCAAGCACGAACTGCGTGGCGGGCACATTGGTGATGTCGCCACGCCGATAAACATCGTTCTGCCATTGGGCATTCATGCCAATCGCAGCGGCATACCAGACGGCCACAATGGCGAGCAGGACAATGAGGATGGGGAAGGTGCGGGTCATGGCGTTGCACACGGCCCCATCACACCGTCTCCTCATAAGAATGCCCAGCCCGCAGTCCGTCCCGCACCCTTGCGGCAATCGCCAAAAATTCCGGACTTTCGCGGATATCGAGCGGCCGCTCTCGTGGCAAAGTGCTCTCGATCACATCCGTCACCCGGCCAGGGCGCGGCGACATCACCACGATCTTGGTGGAGAGATAGACCGCCTCGGGAATGGAGTGGGTGACGAAACAAATCGTCTTCTGCGTCCGCTCCCACAGCTTGAGCAGCTCGGAGTTGAGATGATCGCGCACGATTTCGTCCAGCGCGCCAAACGGCTCGTCCATCAGCAACAGGTCGGCGTCGAAGGCCAGCGCCCTCGCGATTGACGCCCGCTGCTGCATGCCGCCCGACAGCTGCCAGGGATATTTCTTCTCGAAGCCCGAGAGGTTCACCAGCTCCATGGTGCGCTGGATGCGCTCGGCCTGCTGGGCCTGATTATAGCCCATGATCTCGAGCGGCAGCGCCACGTTCTTCTCGATGGTGCGCCAGGGATAAAGCGCCGGTGCCTGGAACACATAGCCATAGGCCCGATCCCTACGGGCATTTTCCGGCGTCTGCCCATTGATGGTCAGCGTGCCTGAAGTGGGCTGCTCGAGATCGGCAATGGTGCGCAAAAATGTGGTCTTGCCACAGCCCGAGGGGCCGATGAACGAGACGAACTCGCCCTTGGCAATGGAGAGATTGACGTCGCTGAGTGCAACGACGTCCCCGTCATTCGTCTTGAAGGTGAGGCCGAGCCCGGCGGCGGAAACCACCGCCCTGGGCGGAGCCTTGTCGGTGATGGCGGCAGAAGAATCGGTCGTCACGGACAAGGGCAGGCCTTTCTCAACAGGTCGGGAAGTGGTGGGGGAAGCGGATCATCAAACCCCCGTCGCCGGAATGCCGGTGCGTTCCACCTTGCGCGGGGCGACGATGTCTTTCCATTGGCTGAGTGCCCGGTTGACCGGATTCTTGGCCTCGCGGCCCACGAATTTGCCATGGCCCGGCTCGGCCTTGATCTCGTTTTCAACGATCGAGACCTTGCCGCGGCTCAGCACATAGCGGGGCAGGCCGGTCAATTCGAAACCTTCAAAGACATTGTAGTCGATGACCGATTGCTGGGCCTTGGCCGTAATGGTCTTTTTGCGCGCCGGGTCCCAGACGATGAGGTCGGCATCCGCGCCCACCAGCACGGCGCCCTTTTTGGGGTAGAGGCCCAATATCTTGGCGATATTGGTCGAGGTGACGGCGACGAATTCGTTCATGGTCAGCCGGCCGGTATTGACCCCCTTGGTCCACAGCACCGGCAGGCGATCTTCGAGCCCGCCCGTGCCATTGGGAATCTTGGAGAAATTGCCGACGCCATTGCGCTTCTGCGCGGTGGTAAAGGCGCAGTGATCGGTGGCAACGGCCGAGAGCGAGCCCGATTGCAGCCCGCCCCACAGCGAATCCTGATGGGTCTTGTTGCGGAAGGGTGGGGACATGACACGGCGGGCGGCGTGGTCCCAATCGGGGTTGAAATATTCGCTTTCATCCAGTGTCAAATGCTGGATCAGCGGCTCGCCATAAACCCGCATGCCCTTTTGCCGGGCGCGGCGAATGGCTTCATGGGCCTGTTCGCACGAGACATGGACCACGTAGAGCGGCACGCCGGCCATATCGGCAATCATGATGGCGCGGTTGGTGGCTTCACCCTCGACTTCCGGCGGGCGGGAATAGGCATGACCTTCGGGGCCATTATTGCCCGCTTCGAGCAATTTTTGCGTCATGGCGGCAACCACGTCGCCGTTTTCCGCATGCACCAATGGCAGGGCGCCCAGATCGGCGCAGCGCTGGAAGGACGAGAACATCTCGTCGTCATTGACCATCAGGCTGCCCTTATAGGCCATGAAATGCTTGAAGCTGGTAATGCCCCGATCCACCACTTCGGCCATCTCGTTGAACACCTGCTCGCCCCACCAGGTGATGGCCATGTGGAAGGAATAATCGGCCGATGCCAGCGAAGTCTTGTTGTCCCACATCTGCAGGGCTTCAAGCAGGCTCTGATTGGGATTGGGCAGGCAGAAATCGACCACCATCGTGGTGCCGCCGGCCAGGCCCGCGCGGGTGCCGGATTCAAAATCATCGGCCGAATAGGTGCCCATGAAGGGCATTTCCAGATGCGTATGCGGATCGATGCCGCCAGGCATGATGTAGCAGCCTGATGCGTCGAGCACTTCATCGCCGGACAGGTTCTGGCCGATCTCGACGATGATATCGCCGTCGATCTTGACGTCGGCCTTGTAGGTCAGGTCGGCGGTGACGACCGTGCCGTTCTTGATGACTTTGCTCATTTCCGTTCCCTCTGAAATGCACGTCCCGCGCCCCTTCTTCCCCTCAGAATGGGGGCGCGGTCAGATGACTATATTAAAGGCGTCACTCCACGATCTCCGCCGTCTCGACGACCGCGTGGAACAGCACATCGGCACCGGCCGCTGCCCATTCCTTGGAAATTTCCTCTGCCTCATTGTGGCTGAGCCCGCCGACGCAGGGGCACATGATCATGGTGGCGGGCGCCACCTTGGCCGCCCAGCAGGCATCGTGCCCGGCGCCGGAAATGATGTTCATATGGCTATAGCCCAGATCTTCGGCCGCCTTGCGGACGCGGGCGACCAAGGTGGGGTCGAAGGTGACGGGATCAAAATGCCCGACGGCCTCGACCGAGCAGCCAACGCCCAGCTCAGCCGCGATCTCTGCCGCCTTGGCCTCGATGGCGGCGCGCATGCGATCGAGCTTGCTTTGGTCGGGCGTGCGCAGATCAACGGTGAACACTACCGTGCCGGGCAGCACATTGCGCGAATTGGGCGAGAATTTCGCCTGGCCCACACCGGCCACAGCACCCGGCTGGTTTTCCATGGCGATGGCCTGCACCGCCTCGATGATCCGCGCCATGGCGAGGCCCGCATTGACCCGCATGGCCATGGGGGTCGAGCCGGTATGGGCTTCCTTGCCCGTCAGGGTGAATTCGAGCCACCACAGGCCCTGGCAGTGGGTGACGACGCCGATCTGCTTATTCTCGGCTTCAAGGATCGGGCCCTGTTCGATGTGATATTCGAAATAGGCATGCATCTTGCGCGCGCCCACGTCCTCGGCGCCCAGCCAGCCAATGCGCTGGAGCTCGTCGCCATAGGTTTTGCCGTCCATGTCCTTGCGGCCATAGGCGTAGTCGAGGCTATGCATGCCGGCGAACACGCCCGAGGCCAGCATGGCCGGCGCAAAGCGCGCACCTTCCTCATTGGCCCAATTGGTGACCACGATGGGATGCTTGGTTTTGATGCCCAGATCGTTCATCGAGCGGATGACTTCGAGCCCCGCCAACACGCCCAGCACGCCATCATATTTGCCGCCCGTGGGCTGGGTATCGAGATGGCTGCCGACATAGACCGGCAGCGCATCGGGATCACTGCCGGCGCGGGTCGCGAACATGGTGCCCATCTTGTCGACGCCCATGCTGAGGCCTGCGGCTTCGCACCAGCGCTGGAACAGATGGCGGCCCTCGCCATCTTCGTCGGTCAGCGTCTGCCGATTATTGCCGCCGGCAATACCCGGGCCGATCTTGGCCATATCCATGAGGCTGTCCCACAGACGGTCGCCATTGATCTTGAGGTTTTCTCCGGGGGCAGACATGGGCACTTCCTATGGACGAGAGACTATTTGACGCTCGGGAACGAGAATTCCGCGCCGCCCTTGATGCCGGCGGGCCAGCGGGTGGTGACGGTTTTGAGGCGGGTGTAGAAATGCACGCCTTCGGGGCCGTAGATGGAGTGATCGCCGAAGAGACTCCGCTTCCAACCGCCGAAGGAGTGGTAGGCGACCGGGACGGGGATGGGAACGTTGATGCCCACCATGCCCACTTCGATCTTGTCGGCAAATTCGCGGGCGGCGTCGCCGTCGCGGGTGAAGATGGCAGTGCCATTGCCATATTCGTGGTCGTTGATCAGCTTGACCGCGTCGTTGTAGTTCTCGGCGCGAACGACCGACAGAACGGGGCCGAAGATCTCTTCCTTGTAGATGGTCATATCGGGGGTGACATTGTCGAACAGCGTGCCGCCGACATAATAGCCGCCTTCATAGCCCTGCAAGGTGAAGCCACGGCCATCGACCACCAGCTCGGCGCCCTGCTCCACACCTGAATCAATGTAACCGACAATCTTGTCGCGATGCATCTTGGTGACGACCGGACCCATTTCTGCGTCCTTGTCGGTGGCGGGGCCGATCTTGAGCGATTCGACGCGCGGCTTGAGTTTGGCGACCAGCGCATCGGCGGTTTCCTTGCCCACCGGCACGGCGACGGAAATGGCCATGCAACGCTCGCCGGCCGAACCGTAGCCGGCGCCCATTAGGGCATCGGCGGCCTGGTCGAGGTCGGCGTCGGGCAGGATCACCATGTGGTTCTTGGCGCCGCCCAAAGCCTGCACGCGCTTGCCGGCCTTGGTGCCGCGCTGATAGACATATTCGGCGATCGGGGTCGAGCCCACGAAGGAGACGGCCTTGATGTCGGGATGGTCCAAAATGCCGTCGACCATTTCCTTGTCGCCATGGATGATATTGAGAATGCCCTCGGGAAGCCCGGCTTCCATGAACAGGTTCCAGGAGAGCATCGAGGCGCTGGGATCACGTTCCGACGGCTTGAGGATGAACGCATTGCCGCAGGCTATAGCGGCCGGATACATCCACATCGGCACCATGGCCGGGAAGTTGAACGGGGTGATGCCAGCAACCACGCCGAGCGGCTGGCGATCGGAATAGGAATCGATGCTGGGGCCGACATTGCGGCTGAATTCGCCCTTGAGCAGCTGCGGAATACCGCAGGCAAAATCGACGCAATCAATGCCACGGGCGACTTCACCCAAAGCATCGTCATGCACCTTGCCGTGCTCGCGGGAGATTTCGCGGGCCAGGTCATCGGCATATTGATCGAGCAGCGCCTTGAACTTGAACATGATTCGGGCGCGCTTCATCGGCGGGGTGTTGCCCCAGGCCACCTGCGCCTTTTTGGCGGAAGCGACAGCGTCGTTGAGCTCGCTCAGCGTCGAGAGCGGCAGCTCGGCGGAGACTTCGCCCGTGGCCGGATTGAACACCGGCACACGGCGGCCAGTCGAGACATAGCGTTTTCCGGCAACGGCGTTTTCGATAACGTTCATTATGCAATCCCCCGCAGCACCGTGCGAATACCGTCAATCAATTCGTCGATCTGGCCCTTGGAGATGATCAGCGGGGGAGAGAGCGCAATGATGTCGCCGGTGGTGCGGATCAGGTAGCCACTTTCATAGGCGGCAAGGAAAGCCGAGAAGGCGCGCTTGGTGGGCGAGCCGGCAATCGGATCAAGCTCGATGGCGCCGACCATGCCGATATTGCGAATATCGATGACATGCGGCTCGCCCTTGAGCGAGTGCAGCGCATCGGCGAAATAGGGCGCGAGCTCCGCGCCGCGCGTCAGCAGGTCGTCCTGCTTATAGGTTTCGAGCGTGGCGAGCGCGGCGGCCGAAGCCACCGGATTGCCCGAATAGGTATAGCCGTGGAAGAACTCGATGACATGCTCGGGGCCGCCCATGAAGGCATCGTGGATTTCCGGCGAAACCAGCACGGCGCCCATTGGGATAATGCCATTGGTCAGGCCCTTGGCGGTGACCATGATATCGGGCGTGACGCCGAAATAGTCGGCGGCGAATGGGGTGCCAAGGCGCCCAAAGCCGGTAATGACCTCGTCAAAAATCAGCAGGATACCGTGCTTTTTGGTGATGTCGCGCAAGCGCTGCAGATAGCCCTTGGGCGGGATCAATACGCCGGTGGAGCCGGCGACCGGCTCGACGATGACCGCGGCAATGGTAGAAGCATCATGCAGAGTGACGATGCGTTCGAGCTCGTCCGCTAGGTCCAGGCCGTGCTCGGGCTCGCCCCGGGTAAAGGCGTTTTTGCTTAGGTTATGGGTATGCGGCAGGTGGTCGACGCCGGTCAGCAACGTGCCGAACATTTTGCGGTTGGTGACAATGCCGCCCACCGAAATGCCGCCGAAATTGACGCCGTGATAGCCGCGCTCGCGGCCGATCAGGCGGAAGCGGCTGCCATCGCCTTTGACACGATGATAAGCAAGCGCCACCTTGAGCGCCGTTTCGACCGACTCAGATCCCGAATTGGTGAACAGCACATGATCGAGCCCCTTGGGCGCGATATCGACCAGCCGATTGGCCAATTCGAACGCCTTGGGATGGCCCATCTGGAAGGCCGGCGCATAATCGAGTTCGGCGGCCTGCTTGGCGATGGCCTCTACAATCAGCGGGCGGGCATGGCCGGCATTGACGCACCACAGCCCGGCGGTGCCATCGAGCACCTGCCGGCCGTCCGAGGTGGTGTAATGCATGTCCTTGGCCGCCACAAACATGCGCGGCGATTTCTTGAATTGCCGGTTGGCCGTAAACGGCATCCAGAAAGCGCTCAGATCGTTTGGCGCATTGTTTGTTGAGGTGGACACGATAGCCTCGCTCCCGAATTCTTATATGACGTTATTGGTCATGTTTTTTGGCTCTTGACGTGGGAACGCGTTACCAAGAATTTTGACCAGTTGGAAAAATGTTAGCACTCCCAAAACTTCCCGCAAGGCGAAAATGCCGCCGATCAAGTTGAAAAGCTCTCCGTCGCCCGCCGCCGCCAAACGCCAGCACAAGGCGGCGGCGAAAGCAGCCACGCAGCCAAAGGAAAAACCCCGGCCGCTGACCCGGATTCAGCGGGAAAAACAGGACATTATCCTGGAAGCCGCGCTTGACGTTTTTTCTCTGCACGGCTTCCGCGGCGCCACGATCGACCAGATCGCCGAGGTGGCGGGCATGAGCAAGCCGAACCTGCTGTATTATTTCCCGCGCAAGGAAGAGATTCACCGCCGCCTGATCTCCGAATTGCTGGTTACCTGGCTGGCACCGCTGCGCGAAATGGATGCCGATGGCGATCCCTTCCCCGAAATCCGCTCCTATATTCGGCGCAAGCTCGAGATGGCGCGCGACTTTCCGCGCGAGAGCCGGCTCTTTGCCAATGAAATGCTGCAAGGCGCCCCGCGCATTATCGAGATGATCGAGGTTGATCTGAAAAACCTCGTCGATGAAAAGGCCGCGGTGCTGACCACCTGGATGGACCAGGGCCGCATCGCGCGGACCGATCCCTATCACCTGATCTTTTCGATCTGGGCGACCACCCAGCATTATGCCGATTTCGACGTGCAGGTGCGGGCCGTGCTCGGCCCGGCGCGCGGCGGCGAGGGGCGCTTTGAAGATGCGGCGCGCTATCTCGAGCAATTGTTCCTCTATGGACTGACACCGCGCTCGAAGCGCTGACGGCTCAGCGTGGCTTGACAGAGGTGTTGCATCATTCTATTACTTAAGTAATAAGTTAAGTGATGGAGCGGGAAATGACCCAGCAGGTTGGCGCGCATATGATGCTTTCTCTGGATGGCTTCGGGACTGGCCTCAACCAGACCCGTGAGCGCCCCTTCGGCGATATGGACCTGCAACAGCTGGCCCGCTGGCGGTTCGAGGACGGCGAGAATAGCCGGGCCGAGCTCGACGCCATCTGCGATTACGGCGCCTTCATCATGGGGCGCAACATGTTTGCCGCCCCCGGTCCCGATGTCTGGGAGCCGGAATGGAAGGGCTGGTGGGGCCCCAATCCGCCCTATCATGCCCCGGTATTCGTGTTGACCCATCATGCCCGGCCGCCGATCACCATGGAGGGCGGTACGATGTTTAATTTCGTGTCCGAGGGGCCCGAAGTGGCGTTGGCCCGGGCGCGCGAAGCGGCGGGTGCGCGTAACGTCGCGGTGGCTGGCGGGGTCAGCACCTTGCGGCACTATCTCAATACCGGCGCCGTCGATCTCCTGCACCTGCAAGTGTCGACGCTGATCTGCGGCCAGGGCGAGCGCCTGTGGGACGGCCTGACGGCTAAGCTCGAACCCATTGGCGCCCGGACCACCAGGTTTGCCACCCACATGGATTATCGCGTGGCTAAATCCTGATTTAGTCGGCATTGCCTGCCCTGAAATGCGGTGAATTCTCCTGATCGCCGCAACGAAACGTCCGGCCGGGCATTCGACAGGCATGGCTTTGAGGAGATCCAGCATGATCTGGCCCGCCGCTGCTCCCGTCCTTGTCGATTTCACCCTCCTGTTGCTGCGCCTGACCATCGGGGTGATGTTTGCCCTGTCGGGCTTTTTCAAGCTCGCCAAGCCCGAGCGCGGCCAAAAGATGGCCCGCTCGCTTACTGATGCCGGCCTGCCGACCGGGCTGGCACCCGTGATTGCGCTGGGTGAACTTCTGGGCGGCGTCGGCGTGGTGTTGGGTCTGTTCACCCTGCCCGCCGCGCTGGTCTTGTTCGTCATCAGCGTCGGCGCCATGGTCACGACGAGCATTCCCAACGCCAAGGGAAGCGGCATCCACAAGCTCGAAAACCTGCTCTATGCCCCCGAAGCCATCCTCGCGGCGGCGCTGCTGGCCTTGGCGGCACTGGGTGCTGGTGGCTGGAGTCTTGACCGGGCGCTATTTTAGAGCGCACCGGCGACGACTAGAAGTTGCTGCCCAAGCCATGGCCCCCGAGTCAGAGGCCTACGGCGACAACAAGCAGGAACGCGCCGGCCAGTCCGGCATTCATGATGGTCGCGTTGACATGGTTGGCGCGGTCGGCACCCTCATAGTCCCAGAAATTATGGAACAGCACGGTGGCGAGCACGACGAAGACAATCAGGCCGGCACCACCCCAGGCGCCGAATGGCCCGATCGCGGTCAGCGCCCCGCCGATGATCTGTAACGCCACCCCGATAATGGCGGCGATGCGGGGGAGAGGCAGCCCGCGTGCGGTGAGGCCGGCGGTGAGCGGGCCGATATTGGTAATGTTGCGGAGACCGAAAACCAGAAAGGCGCCCCCCAGCAGCAGGCGGGCGAGCAGGATGAGTGTCGAAGTCAGATCGGTTGGCATGGCGAAGTCCTGTGATGAAGAGTGGGTAATGCTGCTATGACGCTCGACGCTGACAGAATTCGACAGCATGACGCCCGCTATCGCCATGGCTGGACAAAATAGTTGATGCGCTGGGGAGGACATGGACGGCAGGCGTGGCAAAGCGCCGGAAAGCGGGGGCTTCCGGTTGCGGTTTGAGCGACGATGGCGAGACCGGCGTCTCTAGGGTTTGGTAGATGGTGAAACGTCGGCCTCGCCATCGCGCCGGGATTTTTTCACAGGGCCGGATGAGCTTGCCTTGTTATGAGGCGAGCCGTCGTACCTCTGCGTGGCCGGAGCGACCTCCAACCCCCGGCATTCACCCAGCCCATCCACTCGTCATGACCGCGCTCTGGCGGGGTGATGGAGGGATAGTGGCATGAGGCGCGTGGGGCGGGGATAAGAGGGATAAGTGGGATAAGTGGGGAGTGCGGTGCAACCACCATTGCTTCCAATATCACCGGGTCTCCCTCGGGTCGGGCCCGAGGGAGATGCGGTGGACAGGAGGAATGGTTCAGGGCACCAGCGCGCAGGCCCAAAACGGCACAAAACCTGCCTTTTTCTCGCCCTATTACATCCTGTTCTGCCTTGTGATCTCCCGAATTCTTGCCGGAACCTTCGTGAAAATGCGATTTTTCGGCATAAGGCATGGAACCGTGACCCATCGGCCACAGCGGGCAAGATGAATCCCGTATTGGATGGAATCCTCGTCTTGCGTTTTATCAGATCGGCGAATCGAGGATTCATTTCCTGCAATTGCGGCGCAAATCTTGCCAATAGGGTGGTAATGCAGCGCGGAATCCTGCGGCATATGCGCAACAGCAGGTGCTTTGAGGCCAGTCCTGGGCTTGATGCCCACATTATGGCCGGGCGGGGCCATTAATCGATTGCTCACCGTAACTACGTGAGTTTTTCAGCTTGATTAGAAAAGTCGTTTCCGCCGCCGCAATTGCTGCAGCATTGCTCTCGCTTTCCACTGCAGCCTATGCCCAATGCGGCGGCGCTTCCTGGTATGGCCCTGGCTTCAATGGCAAAAAGGCCGCATCGGGTGAGACCTTCAACGAAAACGCCATGACGGCGGCCCATCGCTCCCTTCCCTTCGGCACCAAGTTGCGCGTTACCGACCAGCGCACCGGCCGGCAAATCCAGGTTACCATCAACGATCGTGGTCCATATATCGGCGGCCGCATCATCGATCTGTCCAAAGCCGCTGCCGGCCAGCTCGGTTTCCGCAATCGCGGGACCACTTCGGTCTGCATCGAACAGATCTGACACAGACATAACTGACTGTGTAACGGGCCGCCCAGCTGGAGCGGCCCGTTTTTTTATGCCGAGCGCAGGCCAAGCGCATCGATGGCCGCGACCTGATCGGGCTCGAGCGGGCCGGCTCGCTCCGCCGCCAGCGCCTGTTCCAGTTCGGCGACGGTTTTGACGCCCAGCACCAGCGTATCGACGCCGTCGAGGCCCAAGGCATAGCGATGGGCAACGATGGCGGGATCCTCGCCCCATCGCTGACACAGCGCGCGATAGGGCGCGGCACGATCAAAGTCATTGCCAGTGGCGCGCTGGTCTTCGGTGATCGGCCGGTCAAGGCCCGCGGTCAAAGCACCAGCCTGCGCGGCACGCACGCCCATGACGCCAACGCCATTTGCCTTGGCGGCGGCGATGATATCGCGCGGCCGACCGGGCGTGCCGGTGCCGTTCATTTCCCCGGCGCTATCCATTAAATTGGCGATGGCCTGCAGAGCGGCCGGCCGGGTGCCGAAAGAAATGGCATTGATGGTCGCCCCGGTATGGTTGAAGCCGGTAATGCCCCAAGTGGCGATCAGCCCGTCGGCGGCCAATCGCTCGAAGGCGGGCACGACCGCGTCGCGATAGAGGCTGAGGCTGGTGGAGCGTTCGTCGCGCGGCCGATCATTGTTGGGATAGACGAAATCGTCGGGCCGGATTTCGGTGTGCAGCAGCATCATGTCGGCCTGGCTGATGCGCATCGCCGCAAGGCTGGCTTCGAGCGAGGCGCGCAGGCGGGGATAGACCTCGGCGGCTTGCGGATTGCCCAGGCCGTATTTGGTGGTGATGCGCACGCCCTGCGGAATGCGGCCCTCAAAAGCCCTCGCGATCATCGCCTCGCAGGTCTTGTAGCCGGGTGCGGTGTCGATGAGATCGATGCCCGCCTCGACCGCACGGTGCAGGGTGCCGATCGCGTCCTCTTCCGAGGCGGGGCCCCAGACCATGCCGATGCCGCCGCCGCCCAGCGTGAGGCGGCTGACCTTTCCGAATGGGCCCAAGATATTGTGTTGCATTGTGGTGCTCCGTTTTTGCGATCAGGCGAGGGCAGGCTCTGCGAGCTCATCCAGGATGGTGGTGATTTCGGCCATGGTGGCGGCGGGCAGCGGACCCTTTTCAAGCGCGCCCAGATTGTCGCGCACCTGGGCCTCGGATTTGAAGCCCGGGACGGGCAGCGTGTGTGGCGAGCGGGCCAATATCCAGCCCAGCGCGCCCTGCGCCGGGCTGCGCCCGCCACTGGTCAGGAGCTCGCGAATGGCCTCGATCCTTGCCAGGGCTTCGGACAATGGCTTGCCCTCTTTGAAGAAGCGCACCCATTCATGCCCGGCGCCGCGCACATCCGAGCTAGGCAGCACCGAAGCGGCGGTGAATTTGCCGGTCAGCATGCCCATGGCCAAAGGCGAGCGATTGAGGCTGGCAAGGTTCTGTTCGGCGCAGAGCTCGAGCATGTCGGGCCCGTCCTTGAACACGCTCAATTCCTGCTGCACGGCGGCAAAATGGGGGAATTTGACCATGCGGGCGGCTGCGGCGGCATTGTCGGTGCTCCAGCCCCAGGCGCGAATCTGGCCGCTCTCGGCGAGCTGTTCCAGCGCTTCGCCGGCGGCGTCGGCCGCAGCGTCGGCCAGCTCGCCGACATGGATCTGCAGCAGATCGATATAGTCGGTACCCAGCCGGGCCAGCGATTGGGTGCAGGCCCATTGCACATAGGCTGGGCTCACATCGGTGGCGAGCAGCGCCTTGGCCCTGGAATCATAGGTATAGCCGAACTTGGTGGCAATGACCGCCTCGCTGCGGCGCCCGGCCAAAGCCCGGCCGAGCACGCTTTCGCTGTGGCCGGTGCCATAGGCGTCGGCGGTGTCGAACAGGGTCGCGCCCAGTTCGAGCGCCACCTGGATGGCGCGGATCGATTGGGCATCGTCGATATCACCCCAGCCATCGGATTTGCCATTGAGCAGGAAGGGGCCGCCAATGGCCCAGCAGCCCATGCCGATGGCACTGGCCTTGATGCCGGAGCGGCCGATGGAGCGGAATTTGGAGAAGGTCATGATGGGTTCCTTAGTGACAGGCGTGAATGCGGATGAAATCGGCGAGGCAGTCGCGACTGGTGCCCAGATCGGCGAGCTGGCGGTCGTCCATGCCGCGCAGGGTGCGCAGGGCGACATGGTCCAGCCAGACGGCGCGGACCCGGCGGAGCAGAGTTTGCAGCATTGCAAGGTTCCTTCAGGCAAAGCCGAACCCGTGGCCGGCAGCGTGGCGACCGGCTTTGCAGGTTTGGCTGTTTTGATTTCCGCTCGGCGCCTTTTCTGGGGCCGTTGCAGCCATACTTGCGCAAATTCGCGGCCAGCCGCTATGCTCAAGAACGCAACGCACTTTGCAGAAATGAAAAATGGATTTCAGCTGGGACGATCTGAGGCTGTTCCTGGACGTCGCGCGGCTGGGCGGATTGAGCGCCGCTACGGGAACGACCGGCCTGAGCGCCGCCACTTTGGGTCGCCGCATCACGACGCTTGAACGCCAATTGGGCGAGCCGCTGTTTGCCCGCTCGCAGACCGGCTATCGCCTGACCCCGGCGGGCGAGGCGCTGCTGGCCCGCGCCGAGGATGTCGAGACGGCCATGCTCTCGCTCAAGCGCTGGAAGGAGGGGGCGATCGGCGAGCGGGTGGTGCGGGTCTCGGCCGGCGCCTGGACTTCGGCCTTTCTCGCCGCCCATATCGGAACGCTGTGGAGCGTGGAGGATCGCTTCGGGCTCGAACTGGTCACCGCCAATGAGAAGATCGATATCGGCCGGCGCAATGCAGATCTGGGCATCCGCAACCAGCGCCCCTCCGAGCAATGGCTGGCCGGCCGGTTGATCGGCAAGGTGGCCTATGGCCTCTATTCGGGCCTCAACCTGGTCAATGGCATTGCCGCCGGATATTTCGTCGGCATTGCCGGCGACGGCGCCCAGACCCAATCGGCCCGCTGGATGCAGGCGCGCCATGGCGATCGCATCGCGGTCCGCGGCAATGACTCGATGAGCGTGCGCGAATTGGTGACGGCCGGAGCCGGGCTTTCGGTGTTTCCATGTTTCGTGGGCGACAGCGACCCAAGGTTGATCCGCGTGGCGCCGCTGATCACCGAACTCGAAACCGACCAATGGCTGGTCAGCCACCATGAGGAACGCCACACCCCCGCCGTGCGCGCGGTGGCCGATCGGATCGGCAAATTGATGGGTGAGCACGGGGCGCTGTTCCGGGGCGAGCGGCCGGGACATCAGTGAGCGCCACAATGGCGCTGTGATCGAGTTGCAACGTTATAATAATGTCGCTAAAGCGCTTGCAGGCCCTATTTTACTCCTTGGCGAAATGCACTAGCGTGCGCCTCGCTTCTGTTTGCGAGTAGCTTTTATTATGAGATTCGGCATTGAGCTGCCGCCCCAGATCAAGGTCTATGGGGCGTTCTTTGTTTATTCATTTTGCATGGGGAGCCTTTATCCCCGCCTGCCCGATATTCAGCGCGCCATGGGCGTGGGCGAAGGCGCGCTGGGGTTTGCGCTGATCGGGGCCGCCATGGGCACGCTGATCTCGCTGACCTTTGCCGGCCCGATCATCGAGCGCATCGGCTATCGCCGTACGCTGCTGACGGCATTGCCGCTGCTGGCGGCGTTTTACGCCTTGGCCAGTTGGGCGACCACGCCGCTCATGCTGTTCCTGTTGTTGGTGCCGGTCGGGCTGACCATCGGCGCGGTAGAAATCATCGTCAATCTCGAAGCCGACCGGGTGGAACATGCCATCGGCCGGCGCATCATGAACCGCTCGCATGCCTTTTGGAGCTTCGGCATTTTTGGCGCCGGGCTGGTAGGTTCGCTGATCGCCCAGACCGGGCTGTCGCCGCAATTGCATCTGCTGATCATGGTGCCGGTCATCGCGCTGGCGACGGCCGTGCTCCTGGGACGCTTCGAGCCGGCCGAGCACCGCACCGGCGGCAGCACCGAACCGGGACCGCGCTTTGCCCGCCCGACCCTGGCCATTCTCGTGCTGGTGACGGTGTGCCTGTCGGCCATGATCATGGAGGGCGCCGGTATCGACTGGTCGGCCATCTATATGCGCGATGTGTTCGGCGCGGCCCCGTTCTGGGCCGGTTTCGGGGTGGCCTTGGGCGCCGGCGCGCAGGCGGTGACGCGGTTTTTCGCCGATAGTTTCGTCGAGCGCTGGAGCCCGGTGATCGTGGCGCGGGGCCTGCTGACCATTCTGGGCATCGGCACGCTGCTGGTGTTTTTCACTCCCGCGCAATGGGCTGCTTATGTGGGCCTAGCGCTGATGGGCGTGGGCACCAGTGCCATCTTCCCGCTGGCCATGTCGGCGGCGGCGCAGCGCACCGACCGGCCGGCCGCCGTCAATGTGGCGGCCTTGGCGCAGATTTCCTTTGTCGCTTTCCTCCTGGGACCGCCGCTGCTGGGCTATATTGCCGAGCATTTCGGCATTCGCTGGGCCTTTGGCATCGGGCTGCCGCTCGTCGCGTTGAGCCTGTTCGCCGCCTCGGCCCTGGGCCCCAAACCTATCAGATCGACCGTGACCCCATGATTATCGCGCCTCAATACCGCATCTATGCGGGCTTTTTCCTGTTTGCCATCACCACCGGCGCCCTGATGGCGCGGCTGCCCGATATCCAGACCCATCTGGGGGTTTCGGAAAGCCAGCTGGGCCTGACCATGATCGGCATGTCGCTCGGCTCGCTGATTTCGCTGACCTTTGGCTCCCCAGTGATCGAAAAGGTCGGGCCGCGCACCACCGCCCTGGTCACTGTGCTGGGGCCATCCCTGCTGTTTGCTTTGATCCCGTGGTTGCCGGTGGCGCCAGCGGTGTTCGTCGTGATGTTCTTCACCGGGCTCTTGTCCGGGGCGCTCGAAATCAATCTCAATGTCGAGACCGACCGGCTCGAAACGGCCAGCGGCAAGCGCTACATGAACCGTGCCCACGGGTTCTGGAGCGTCGGCTTCTTCGTCACGGCTTTGTTCGGCGCCATGATCCGCCAATCGGGGCTCAGCGCCCAATGGCATATGGGGATCATCGCGGTGATCGTCGTGCTGGTGGGCGGCTACATGTTTTTCGGTATGGTGGCGGCGCCCAAGCCTAAGGGTCAGGGCCACGACGCCGGCGCGCACCGCATCGCCTTTCCCAATTGGGGTCTGGTGCCGCTCTGCATTATCGGTTTTGCCGCTTTCCTCGTCGAAGGCGCGGGCATCGACTGGTCGGCCATCTATATGCGCGACGTGTTTTCGGCGCAGCCCTTCGTCGGCGGCATGGGGCTGACGTTGTTCGCCTTCTTCATGGCGGCGATGCGGCTCACTGCCGATCCGGTCGTGGCCCGCTATGGTCCGCGCAATGTGGCCATGGTGCTGCTGGTGCTGGCGGCAATCGGCGTGCTGATGGTGGGATTGGCGCCCGAAACCTGGATAGCGCTGGCTGGCTTCTCGCTGATGGGCATTGGCTGCTCGGCGGTCTATCCGTTGGCCGTTTCGGCGGCGGCGCAGCGCACCGACCGGCCGGCCGCGGTCAATGTGGCGGCGCTTGGACAGGTGAGCTTCGTGGTGTTCTTCCTCGCGCCGCCGCTATTGGGCTTCGTTGCCGAATATCTGGGCATCCGCAATTCCTACCTGATCTGCCTGCCGTTGCTGGTGGCCGGGCTGTGGGCGGCCAGCTTCGCCCTGGGTCCGCGCAAGGTGGACAATCCGCATGGCCTGCCGCCCGAGCCCGTACCGCCCCATGGCTGAGCTGCCGCCCATTGTCGACCTGCGCCAATCGGCCACCGCGCTGCGCGTGCAGCGCGGTGTGATGCGGCTGCTGCGCGAAACCTATGACATGGCCTGCTATGCCGAGGTGACCTTGCGCAGCGGCCGGCGGGCCGATGTGCTGGGGGTGGGGCCCAAGGGGGAAATCTGGATCGTCGAGATCAAGTCGAGCCTCATGGATTTCCAGGTCGACAAGAAATGGCACGAATACCGGGAATTTTCCGACCGGTTCTTCTTTGCCAAGCCGCCGGAGCTGGATGCGGGGATTTTCCCCGAGAGCGAGGGCCTGATCGTGGCCGATGGGCATGACGGCGCGATCCTGCGCGATAGCCCGGATACGCCCATGGCCCCCGCACGGCGCAAGGCGCTGATGCTGAAGCTGGCGCGATTGGGGGCGGACCGGATCCATGTGTTGATGGATCCGGGGCCGAAATAGCGGGGCTGCTTTACCCCGCCATCGTCTCGCTGAGTTTTCGCCGCTGGATCAGGGGCTCAATGCTCATATTGGGATGGGCCACGGCCTTGCCGTCCACCGACAACCCAGTGCTCCAATCCAGCTCGATATTGCCGCTGGGCAGGCCCGTGAGGGTTAGGTGGCGGCCGTCGAGGCTGAGCTCTAGCCCGGCAATGCGGCGGGCAAAGGCCGCGATATCATCGCCCTCTGCGACCAGGGCCATCCAGCCCATCACCTTGCCATAACAGCGGTATTCGCGACCCTTGCTGGCGCCTTTGGTGACGGGCTCCAGCGGGGCGGTGGCTTTGTAGGCGAGTAGCCCATTGCCCGAGCGCAGGATCAGCGCGCCATCGATCAGATGCGCCTCTACGCCCGCCTGCGAGATATAGGCATGGGTGAAATCGAGGCGGGGATTGCTGCCCAGGTCGTAGAGCAGGAGGGCGACGTTCTCGTGCTGGGCGGCGCGCGGGAGCACGCCATTGCCGGCCCAATAGGAAGGGCGCTGGCTGCCCCAAGGGTCGTCTTCGCCGGGATGGTTGATCCAGCTCCGGGCCAGCGGATGGGCAGAGAACAGCACGTCGACGACATGCTGCTGATGGCCGTAGCCGCCCGGCTTGGCGCCGGCATTGCTCGAGAGCTGCACCGCCGGAGTCTTGAACAGCGAGAGATGGGCGGCGTGGTCATAGCCTTGGGTGTAATGCGCCGTGATGGCGCTGCCCGGCTCGGGCCAGGCGAGTTCGCCCAGTTCGGGCGGCGGCAGATAATTGCCGGCGGCGAAAAGGGGAAGCGAGGCAACGCCCTGGTTGAACCAGCCCTTGCCGAAAGCCACGGTGGCAAAGGGAGCGAGTTCGGTCAGCGGACCGGCGCGCAATTCCTTGTCATAGGCGCGGCCCATGCTGCCGGCGGGAACCCCGCCCAAAGTGTGCAGCGCCGTCATGGTGAAGATGCGGTCGGTGACGCGGCGGGCGCGTGTGGCAATGTCAGTGGGAGCGAAGTCGACCAAGGCCAAAAGACCGATGAAATCAACGGGGTAATAGGCCGACGAATTCCATTCGGCGAGGCCCTCGGCCTCGACCGCGTCGAACCACAGATGCAGCCGCTCGGCGGCGAGGCGGGCTTGTTCGTTTCCGTTGCGATTGGCGGCGGTGAAGTGGCCATCGGGGAAGATCTGCCCGGCCATGAGCTGGGAGACGTGGAAGCACAAAGCATGGTTCTCGCTCCAGAACCACATGACGTCATTGCCCGGCTCGTCCACCCAATAGCGGAAATTGAGCAACGCCGTTTTAGTCCGGGTGCGCAAGTCCACGGGGAATTGGGCGGCATATCGCGCATAGGCCCAGAGCAGGGGCACGCTGACGAAATCGGCGCAGTCCCAGCGCTCCTCGATAAGGGTCAGGGTTTCTTCGAGAATGTCGCGGAAACGCTGGTCGGGCTCAAGGCCTGCAGCCAGCATGGCAAGGGCGGTGCCCATGCGCATTTCGCCTTCCCTGGCGCTGTGCAACAGGGCTTCGCGCTTGCGCTCGGCAATGTCGGGATGGCGAGGCTGGGGGGCGATGTCATGGATGATTGCGCAGGCGATCTGGCGGGAGACACGGGTGTCGTCGACGATGAAGGTCAGATCGAGAATGTGATAGCCCTCGGGCAATTCGTCGCCGCGGCAGAGGGTGACTTTTGTCTCGCCGGCGTTGAGGGTCACCGTGCGGTCGAGCATGGTGTGCTTGGCGTGCGAGGTCGAGCCGACCTTGGCGTGGATGGCGACGGCGAGGGTTGCCGGCGTGTCGAATTCGAGCACCAGCGGGTCGTTTGGGCCGGTAAATTCCCCGGCTGGCCGGACTTCTGCGGCCAATGCCTTGAGACTGTCGAGGTGGGCGTCAGCGGGGGCGCCGGGGAGGTGGACGGCGAGGGGGACGTCGTCGAGCAGGGTGAGTTCGAAGAACCAATTGGTGTCGCGCTCGGCCATGTCTTCGGTCAGCACGACGATGTCGCTGCCAGCCGCCTTGATGGGCAAGTGGACGACGCTTTGCTCGGTGGAATTGCGGGTAAAGGGTTCAAAACGCGCAGCTATTTCGCCATCGACCCAGATATGCACGCCGCCTCGTGTTGAGAGGCGGAACGAGCAATAACGGTCGACCGGGGCGCTCAGACTGGTGCGGCACCAGCGGGCCAAACGGGTTGGCGTGGAGCGGAATTGGCTGAATTCGACGCGGCGATTGGCGCCGGGGAGATAGAGGCTTTCGACCGGCCAGCTGGTGTCGAGCGTGACAGTGCGGGTGGCGACGTCGCGCCAGGTGGCGACGCGGCAGGGTAGGTCGCCGACATCGACGAAGCCATTGATATATTTGTAGTTTTGCTTGTCCTCGGCGGGCGCCGGAATGCCCGGAAAGGGCGTGGCGATGACCGGCGACAGGGCCCAGGCGGCAAGGCTTTCGCCACGGTTGAGGATGAGAAGCGGTTTTGACATAGGACCCGATTTGGTTAGCGGACTGTTAACGTTGAGCGGCCGCAACGGCGCCAGTCAGGCTCAATTCGTCGGCAAAGTGACACCGCACCTGGCGGCCCGATGGCAGGGCGCGCAGCGCCGGCTCTTCACTGGCGCAACGCTCCTGCGCATAGGGGCAGCGGGGATGGAACAGGCAGCCGGAGGGCGGGTTGGCGGCGTTGGCGATTTCGCCCTTGAGGGGCACGCGCTTGCGGGTGCGGTTGCCGCGCGGATCGGGCTGCGGCACGGCGGCCATCAGCGCTTCGGTATAGGGATGGAGCGGCTTGCTGAAGAGATCGTGGGTGGGCGCGATCTCCATGATGCGGCCCAGATACATGACGCCGATCCGGTCGGCGATATGCTCGACCATGCCCAGATCGTGGGTGATGAACAAATAGGTGAGGCCGAACTGCTCCTGCAAATCCTGCAGCAGGTTGATATTCTGGGCGGCCACCGACACGTCGAGCGCCGAGACCGCTTCGTCGGCGGCGATGAAGCTGGGATTGAGCGCGAGGGCCCGGGCAATGCCGATGCGCTGGCGCTGGCCGCCGGAAAAGGCATGCGGATAGCGGCTGAGGAATTCGGGACGCAGACCAACCACGCTGAGCAATTCGGCGACCCGGTCGCGGATTTGCGCCTGATTGCCCACGCCATGGATGACCATGGGTTCGCCCACCAGTTCGAGCAGGGTCATGCGCGGATTGAGCGAGGAATAGGGATCCTGGAAAATCATCTGCATTTCCTGGCGCATCTCGCGCATGCCCCGCTCGGAGAGGCTGGAAATATCGACCACTTCGCCCGAAGCGCGGCGGAACAGGATTTGCCCATCGGTGAGGCTATAGGCGCGCAGCATCAGCCTGGCGACGGTGGATTTGCCCGAACCGCTTTCCCCGACGAGGCCAAAGGTTTCGCCCTTTTTGATATCGAGGGAAACGTCGTCAATGGCCTTGATGTCCCCGATATGGCGTTTGCGCCAGCCCGCATGGATGGGGAAATATTTCTTGAGCCCGCGCACCGAGATCAGCGTGTCATCGGCAAGGGTCAGGCCGGGATCAGACATGGGCTGGCTCCTGCTGTTCGGTTTGGGCGAATTGCTCGGCAATATGGCAGCGCGACATCTGGCTGCCAAAGCGGAGCTCGGGCGGCACTTGGGTGTCGCAGAGACCCGGCACGGCATGGATGCAGCGCGGGTTGAAGGCGCAGCCATTGGGCACGCTGAACGGATCGGGCACCATGCCCGGAATGGTGGGCAGGCGCCGGCCCTGATCGACGCCGAGACGCGGAATGGAGCGGAGCAGCGCCTGGGTATAGGGATGCTTGGGGGCGTAGAAAATGTCGTCGACATCGGCGGTTTCGACAATGCGGCCCAGATACATCACCGAGACGCGGTCGGCGATATCAGCGACGACACCGAAATTGTGGGTGATGAAGACGATGGCCATGCCCAGCTCGGATTTGAGCTCCTTGAGCAGCTCGATGATCTGGGCCTCGGTGGTGACGTCGAGCGCAGTGGTCGGTTCGTCGGCAATCAGCAGGCTGGGATCACAGGAAATGGCCAGCGCGATCATGGCGCGCTGGCGCATGCCGCCCGAGAGTTGGTGGGGATAGGCATCGACCAATTGGGCGGGGCGCGGCATCTGCACTTTGGCCAAAAGTTCGATGGCGCGGGCGCGGGCATCGGCCTTGCTCAGCCCCTTGTGCAATTGCACGGTGCGCATGATCTGGGTGCCGATGGTGTGGACCGGGGAGAGCGCGGTCATCGGCTCCTGAAAGATCATGCCGATATGATTGCCGCGCACCTTGCGCACGGCGCGGCTATTGCGATCGAGCGCGGAGAGTTCGAATTCTTCGCCGGTGCGGGGACGCAGGCGAATGCTGCCGCCGGTCTCTTTGGCGTTCTTGGGCAGCAAGCGCATGATGGCGCGGGCGGTGATGGATTTGCCCGAGCCGCTTTCGCCGACAATCCCGAGCACTTCGCCCTTGTTGACGTGGTAGGACACGCCATTGACGGCCTTGACCAGGCCCTCGCGCATGGGGAACTGCACCTGCACATTGTCCAGTTCGAGCAGCCGGTTTGCAGGCATGGAATTGGTCATGATGCTATTGCCCATAAGGATCGGCCGCGTCGCGCAGGCCATCGCCGAGGAAATTGAAGGCCAGCACGGTGAGCACCACCGCCAGACCCGGCGAAAGCAGCCAGGGCGCCATCGAGATCGAACGCAGATTTTGTGCATCCTGCAGCAACACGCCCCAGCTGACGACGGGGGGACGCAGGCCGAGACCCAGGAAACTGAGCGCAGTTTCGCCCAGGATCATTTCAGGCACGGCGAGCGTCAGCGCCGCGATGATATAGGAGGTCATCGAGGGCAGCATATGCTTGGTGATGATGCGGTATTCCGAAGCGCCGGCGAGGCGGGCCGCCATCACGAAATCCTCGTTGCGGATGGCCATGAATTGCCCGCGCACCACGCGCGCCAGATGGGTCCAGCCGATCAGCGCCAGAATGAGGGTAATCAGCACATAGACAAAGATGGGGTCCCAGGCGATGGGCAGGGCCGCGGCCAGACCCATCCAGAGCGGGATGGTGGGGATGGAGCGGATGAATTCCATGAGGCGCTGGATGGAAGAATCGATCCAGCCGCCGAAATAGCCCGAGATCGAGCCCAGGGTGAGGCCGAGCACGAAGGCAAAGATCACGCCCACCAGACCCGCCGAGAGGGTGACGCGGCCGCCATGCATGAGGCGGGAGAAGACGTCGCGCCCCAGATCGTCGGTGCCGAGCAGGTTGATCTGCTCGCGCCGGTCATCGACGCCGAACAGGTGGATATTGGACTTGAACAGGCCGAGGAAATTGTAGTCGTCGCCCTGGTAAAAGAACTGGATCGGTAGCACCGTTTCGGGATCGGCCTCGTAGAGCACGCGGGCCGTTTCGGGGTCGCGTTCGCGCGACAGGCCATAGACGAAGGGGCCGACGAACTGGCCTTCGTGGAACAGGTGAATGCCGGTCGGCGGCGCGAGGGTGCGCAGGCGCTGCACCTTGAACGGATCATAGGGCGCCACCTGATCGGCAAAGATTGCGGTCAGCGCCAGCAGGATCAGGAACCACAGCGAGATGACGGCGAGCAAATGCTTGGAAAAGCGGCGCCATACCAATTGCCAGGGCTTGGCGGTGAAGAGGTCTTCCTTGTGGTCGCGGACTTTGGGGGCTTCGAGGGCGGAATCGGTCATGGGCGCACTCCTCACGCGTAGCGGATGCGCGGGTCGAACCACGCCAGCAGGATGTCGGAGACCAGCGTGCCGATGACGGTAAAGACGCTGAGGATGAGAATGAAGCTGCCCGCCAGATACATGTCCTGCATCTTGAGGGCCTGCAGCAGTAATGGGCCGGTCGTGGGCAGGTTGAGCACGACGGCGGTGATCACGTCGCCCGAGAACAGGGCCGGCAGCGACCAGCCGACGGTGGAAATGAAGGGATTGAGCGCGACGCGCACCGGGTAGTTCCACACCACCTGGCGCTCGGAAAGGCCCTGCGCATAGGCGGTCTCGACATAGGGCTTGCCCAATTCATCGAGCATATTGGCGCGCATGACGCGAATGAGGCCAGCCGCACCGCCCGTCGCCAGCACGACCAGCGGAATCCACAGGTGCGAGAGCAGGTTGACGACTTTGTCCCAGCTCCAGGGCGCGTTCTGATATTGCGGAGAGAACAGCCCGCCCACATCGATATTCAGATACATGAAGCCGATCCACATCAGGATCAGCGCGAGCAGAAAATCGGGCACGCCCTTGCCCAGGAAGCCGAAGACCGTGAAGAGGTGGTCGAGAATGGAATATTGCCGCGTGGCCGAATAAACGCCGACCGGAATGGCGATGATCCAGGTAAAGACCAGGCTGAGCGAGGAAATGGCGAGGGTGAGCGCCAGCCGGTCCCAGATCAGGCTGCCCACGGGGGCATTCCATTCCAGGGAATGGCCGAAATCGCCGCGGAACACGATATTGGAAATCCAGCGCCAATATTGCACCAGAATGGGGTCATTGAGCCCCAGATTCTGCCGCATGATCGCTTCCTGCGCGATGGAAATATAGTCGCCCTGCTGGCGCAGCTGGGCCGCATAGGAGGTGACATAATCGCCCGGCGGCAGCTGGATGATCACGAAGGATATGAACGAGATAAAGATCAGCGTCGGTATCGCCAGAAGCGCACGCCGCCCGATAAAGGCAATCATACTGCAGCTCTCTCCCCTTGCCGGCACGCCACGGCCCGGCTTGGAGTCCGGGCCGTGGGGCCAAGATGGCGCGCGGGCGAAAGCTCCGCGCGCCGTTGCGCCTATCAGGGCTGCTTGAGCCAGAACTGCTGGGTGCGGGCCAGGCCAATGCCGCGGAAAATGTCGTCCTGCACCAGATCAGGCTGCACGTTCTGCATGGTATTGCCGACGATATTGACCACCGGGCCTTCGCCATAGACCCCGATCACCCAACCCTGTTCGGTAAAGATGCGGGCCATTTCGTTGACCGAGACATCGGCCTCCTCGATCGAGGCTGATTGGGAGGCTTTGTCCCAGAGGGCCCAGATCTCGCGGACCGGATCGTCGGCGGGCGGCTCGATGCCTTCGGCGCCGTCCGTGCTGTACCATTTGAAATATTCGTTGCCGTAACCATCCCAACCCATCAGGCGGCGCGGGTCGGCGGGCAGATAGGTCATGCGGTCGAACGGGATCCAGTGCATCTGGAAGTCGTTATTGGCGCGGTTATTGTCCCACTGGGTGCGGTCGATGACGCGGGGCAGCATTTCAATGCCCACCTCCGCATAGTTTTCGGTCAGCAATTCCAGCGTCTTGGCATGGGCCGCGTCGCTGGTTTCGACCACAAGGCTAAACCGCTTGCCATCCGGGCGCAGCCGGAAGCCCTGGGCGTCGCGTTGATCAAGGCCCGCTTCGTCGAGCAATTGATTGGCCAGGTCCGGATCGTATTCGGTCCAATGGGTGGACAACTCTGCATTGTAATATTGCGTGCCGGTCACGGGCGCCGCCTGGATCGGCTGGGCCATGCCCGACTGGGTCAATTCGATGATCAGTTCGCGATCGACCGCGATGGAGAAGGCTTCGCGCACTTTCTCGTCGGCGAAGAGGGCCGCCAGTACCTCGTCCTTGACGGTCATATTGGGCACCAGCGACCAGACATTGGTGTCCTTCCAATTGACCGTGTGATAGCCGCCGCGCGCTTCGTTTTCCTTGTAGAAGGTGAAATTGGTGAGGGTCAGCCCGCGATCCTGCATGTCGAGCTGGCCCTGCGCGATCATCAGGTTGAGCGTTTCGGGGTCCTGATAGAGGCGGTGCTCGATGCGGTCGATATAGGGGAGCTGGTTGCCCGCCTGATCGACGGCGTAATAATAGGGATTGCGCACCATCACCACCGTGTCGGCCGGTGGTGGGGTCTCGATCTTCCAGGCAGTGATGACGGGCAGGTCCGGATTGGACCACCAGGCGGTGGCGGCGCCCTTGGAGCCCCATAGATCGGTCCAGGCGGCGACGTTGAACTTTTTCGCCGCTGCTGCCAGTTCCTCGTCGCTGGCATAGTTGTTGTTGAACTGGCTCAGGTAATGCTTGGGGAAGAGGAAGCTGGGGCGGTCCAGGCTCGGCTCCCCGGTGGAATCCTTGGCCAGGATTTGCAGGAAATACACATAGGGCTGGGCGAATTTCACCTTAAAGGTGCGCGCATCCACCACTTCGAGTTCGAGCGGCACGCCGCCCGGCGCAAAGGTCGGCTCCAGCGTGGGCACGATTTTGCGGTTGAGGAAGATGTCATTGTACCAGAAGGCGACGTCTTCGGTGGTCACCGGCTCGCCATCGGACCATTTTAGGCCATCCAAAAGGGTGAAGGTGAATTCGGTCGAGTTCTCGTTGACCGCGTAGCTTTCGATATAGCCCGGGGTCAGCACGGCGCCGCCATTGGCATCGGCGGTCCATTTGAGGACGCGTTCTTCCATCAGCTTGGTCGGACCCCAGCGATCGCCCGGGCCGCTGAAGGCGCGGCGCCAGGTGCCGCCATATTGGCCAACCTCGAGGGCATTGACCACAGTCGGTTTGGTGGGCAGGCGTTCATCGACCGGCGGCAGGCTGCCGGCTTCGACCAACTCGGTCAGCATTGGGGCTTCCTGGAAGGCCCAGGCCAGGCTTGTCAGCCCGGTCGTGCACAGGATCCCGGTTGCCAAAGCGGCAACCCATCTCTTGGAATTCATCGTCTCAATCCTCCCCAACATGAACCGGGTTCCCTTGGCCGGGCGCAATGCTCAGCCTGTGATTTTGTGCGGAAGCAGCCTCGCTACAATGAAAATATTTGCATGAGTTAGATTCTCCCGCCGGCAGGGCATTTGGAACCGGCGCGATTTTCTCGTCTTTCCGGTGGCTTCTGCCGCTACACTTTCATAATTGCGTCACTCGTCGTATGAATCAACTAGAAAAATTTTGCACGAATGGCATTATGCGGCCGAGTGGAGGGGAAGGAGTCTATCTTGAATGGAAGATTGGCAGATAAATCAATCGCCTAGCGAACAACGGCAGAATCCGGCAGATTTAACCAAGGTACGTGCCTCAAATTCCGCGCCGCGCCAGCTGCGCCAATTGGCCGAGGTGCTGATCGAGGCGGGAGCGCTGCAACGCCCCGCTCTGGCCAAACGGGTCGGGATTTCCAAACAGGCCGTGTCCGAATTGCTCTCGGTGCTGGAACAGCGCGGGCTGGTGCAGGTGGCCGGGCCCCTCAATGGCCTGCCGGGGCGCTCGAGCCTGAGCTATGCGCTACGGCCCGATGCGGCTCTGGCGCTGGGTTTTGATATCGGGGGCACCAAGATCGCCGCGGCCCTGGTCGATTTGCGCGGCAAGGTGCTGGCCGAAACCGTGGTGCCGACGGCTTTGGGTGGGCTCGATCAATTGGTCGGGCAATTGGTGGAGTTGGCCGAGACACTGGCGCGGACTGGCGCGGTGCAACGGTTTCGCGTGCAGGCCTGCACCGTGGGTGTGCCGGCGGCGGTCAATCCGGCGACGGGCATTTTGAACCTAGCGGCCAATCTGCCGGGGCTCGAGGCGGTTGATCTACATGCCCGGCTGACCAGGGCGCTGGGCTGTCCGGTCTCGATCGAGAATGATGTCAATCTGGCGCTGCTGGGGGAAGTTGCTAGCGGCAGCGGCCAGGGCAAGCGCGATATCGCCTTTATCGCTTTGGGCACCGGGGTCGGCGCGGGGCTGATGGTCAATGGAAGGCTGCTGCGCGGCGCCACTGGCGGGGCGGGGGAAATCGCCTATCTGCCGCTGCCCGATCATCGCACCACCGCGCGCTCGCTGGCGCAGGGGCACTTTGAAACCATGGTGGGCGAGGCGGGCATTCGCGAAGCTTTCGCTCGGCGCGGTGGGGCGGCGGATGCGTCGGTGCGGGCGATTTTCGATCTGGCGACCGCGGGCGATGCCCGGGCGCTGCAGACCATTGATGAGCTGGCGGGGCATGTGGCGCTGGGCATCGTGTCGCTGATTGCGCTGGTCGATCCCGAACTGGTGGTGCTGGGCGGCAGCGTTGGCGCGCGGCCGGAACTGATCGAGCGCGTGCAGGCGGAACTGGCGGCGCGTTTCGAGCGGCCGGTGCCGATTGTGGCGAGCAATACCGGCTCGCGGGCCGGGCTGGCCGGGGCGCTGGAAATGGCGCGGCGGCATTTGCTGGCAGATTTGTTTGGAGAGGAGTGAGGGGGCCTTAAACCAGCCGCCGTGCGCTGTTGCGGACGGTCAGCCTACAGCCTAGCTCCAGCCGGTGGGCGGGGGGGTGCTGGGCCGCATTGACGATGCGTTGCTCGAGCAGGTGCAGGGCGGCGGTGCCCATATGTTCGAGCGGCACGCTGACCGTCGTAAGGCTGGGCGTGGTCAATTCGCCGATGGCCACGCCGTCAAAGCCGACAATGGAGACATCGCGGGGCGGGGTCAGTCCGGCCTTGCTCAGCGCGGCGAGCGCGCCCAAAGCCAGGTTATCGGCGGCGCAGAAAATCGCCGTCACCCCGCCCAGGCCATTGTGCTCGGCGAGCCACGCGGTAAGCGCCGCTTCGCCCTGATCGGGCAGAAAGCCTTCGGCCAGATGGATATGGGCGGTATCGAGCGGCAGGCCATTGGCGCGGAAGGCGTCGAGGAAACCGTCGCGGCGGCGGCGGATGGTCGAGCGGCCTTCCCAGGTCAGGTGCAGGATCGAGCGGTGGCCTTCCTCGATCAGCCAATTGGTGGCGTAGCGCGCGGCAAAGCGATTGCCCGGCGTGACGCTGTCGATCTGCATTTCATGATCTTCGCCATTGATCAGCACGGCCGGGATTTCCGAGGCCGCGATGTCGCGCAGCACCTCACGGCGGTCTTCGCTGAGCAGCAAGATGCCGTCCACCTCGGCGGCGCGGGCTTCGGCAACGATTCTATCGCCGCTGATATCGGGCCGGTCGATTTCGATGGGGACGACGCGAATGGCGCGCCGCTCGCATTCGCGCATCAGCGTGCTCAGCAGTGTCCAGGAGAACAGGTTGAACTCATTATGCGGCAGCGTATCGCTGGGCACGGCCAAAAGGATGGAGCGCAGCACGGCGATCGATGCCTTTTCGCGCCGCTTGGCGAGATAGCCCAATTGCCCGGCGGCATCGAGCACGCGGGAGCGGACCTCGGGCGAGATGGGCGCCGTGCCATTGAGCACATGCGACACGGTCGAAATGGCCACATCGGCCTGTTGCGCGATTTCCTTGAAGCCGACCTTCTTGTGCTGCACCGGCTTCATTCTACGACGCGGCGCGCCATGCCGCCGCCCAGGAACATATTGGCCGGATCCTCGAGATCGATGGAGGCACGCGGATCGGGGAAATCGTGCAGCAGCGAGCTGCCTTCGGGCGCCCAGCCCAGCGCGTTGTCGGGCGGGTTGGTGAAGAAAGCGCCCGGATTGTCCGAGATGCCGTAAAGGGTCTGGCAGCCCAGATCGTCCACGCTCAGCGCCCGGTCGACCATGCGGGAGAGATCGGTGGGATCGCACCAATTGCGGGATTCGCGCGGCGTTTTCGGCCTATGGGCCGAGCAGATGCGGATCGACAGCGACTGCACGCCGTATTTGTCGAAATAAAACCGGGCCAGGTTCTCCCCGAAAGCCTTGGAGACGCCGTAGAGGGTGTCGGGGCGAAAAGGCACATCCACCGGCAGCGGCGCCTGCGCCGTGGGGTAGAACCCGGCCACGTGATAGGACGAGGCATAGATCACCCGGCGCACGCCATGGCGACGGGCGGCCTCGAAAATATTGTAGCAGCCCATGATATTGGCGCGCAGGATCAGGTCCCAATCGCCCTCATTGGCCATGCCGCCCAGATGCAGCACGGCATCGGGCTGCTGCGCCATCAGCGCGTCAATGGCTGCGGCATCGGCTAGGTCGGCAAGCTCGATTGGCGTGCCATCGGGCCCGGGGCGCATATCGGTAGCCAGCACGGCATGGCCCTGCGCAACGAGCGCTGGGCGAAGCTGTGTTCCCAGATAGCCGGAGGCTCCGGTGAGCAGGATGCGGGACATGGAACCGAAGCCCTTATGCGCGCCGGAAAGTGTTGGCATGGCACGATTGCCGATTGAGCGGTGCAAAAGTTGGTATGACTAATCGGGCCGTGAGGCAAGATAGCGTCATCAGGGCGTCTGGCCCGAATCGGGAGTGTGCCGTGAGCGAGACAGCGCGTGAGCAATTGGCCCTGGGGCCGGTGACATTTCTGGTGCGCGAGCGCTTCGGCGTGGGCGAAAGCCCGGTCTGGGACGCTGCACAGAATCGGCTCTGGTGGTGCGATATCGAAGCGGGGGTGATCCATGCCCTCTCGCTGGGCGATGGCACGCGGCAGGCGCTGCGCTTTGACGAGCCGGTGGGCAGTTTTGGCCTCGCCGGCCCCGGTCAATTGGTGGTGGCGTACCGGCGGACAATTGAGTTGGTCGATATTGCCACCGGCACAAGAACGCCGCTTGCCGCGGTCGAGCATGCCAAGCCCAATATGCGGTTCAATGACGGCAAGGTGGGGCCGGACGGCGCCTTTTATGTCGGCAGCATGGACTTTGGCAGTCCCGGCGAGCCGGAAGGGCGGCTTTATCGCGTCACGCCGGCGGGCAAGGTCAGTGTGTTGGCAAGCGGGGTGACCATTACCAATGGGCTGGCCTGGAACCGGGAGGCGACCACGCTTTACCACTCCGATTCGCGTGGGCAGATGTGGGTGGATGCCTGGGATTTCGATGCCGGCACCGGGCATGTGGCCAATCGCCGCCGGCTGCGCGATCGCGACGAGGCCAATGGCCGTGCCGATGGGGCCGCCTGCGATATGGATGGCTTTTACTGGTCGGCCGCGCCCAGCCGCAGCCGCATCAACCGCATTGCGCCCGATGGCACACTGACCGGCTGGGTCGACCTGCCGCTGGCCCACCCCACCATGCCCTGTTTCGGCGGGGCCGATATGCGCACGATCTTTGTCACCAGCCTCAATTCAGGCAGTGACACGGAGGGACGCGACGGCGTGGTGCAATTCCGCGTCGCCGTGCCCGGCGTGCCGGTCTGCCGGTTTGGCGTTCCGCAGCAAGCCTAGAACGAGAAGCGCCGCGCCAAACCCACTCCGACGGTAAACTGCTGCTCGCTGCCGGCCTTGACCACGGGCGACTGGCTGATGTCTCCAACATAGCTGCTATAGGAGGCATTGAGGCTGACAAAGGTGTCGGGTACGAATTCGTAGCGCGCCTCGAGCTTGACCCCGACCGATTTAACGCCGCCGCTGGGATCGAATGCCTCGAGGCGTCCGCCCGATGCGGCTGATTCGGCCGGGGTGACGCCAAAATAGGTGTCCATGTAGCCTTCCGAAGCGAAATTGACGACGGGACCGCCAATGATCTCGAGCTCCGGGGTGAGCTTGGCGGTGATATCGACACCTGCTTCCCCGACCCAGCCCCTGGCGCCGCCAAAGGCATAGCGCGCCGCGCCATAGATTTCGGCCGAGAGCATATCGTCGAACACGAATTCATAACCGATGCGGGCGCCCAGCGCGTAAGTGGCGCCGACATCGTCGAGCCCGGTCAAGGCCGCATGATCTTCGCTGCGGCGTTCGCCTTCATAGCCGGCCGAAGGCGAAAATTTGAACCCGCCGGGCCTTTTCTCGCCATCGATATCGATCCAGCCCCATTGCAGCTTTTCGACCTTGATGATGGGCTTGAACGTCATCGTATAGTCCGAAGCGCCCTCATAGGCGGCAGCCGTACCGACACCCAGGCCCAGGATGACGATGAAATCGGAGTCCGGCTGGATCGGCGCCAATTCAGCGGGAGCCGCGCCATAGAGGTCGAAATTTGCCGCCTGCGCGGGGCCGGCAAAAGCGGCGCCCAGCGCCAGGATGGCCATCAGGCGGCGATGAAGAGGCATGCAAGCTCCGGGTGATGCTGCGGCCGGACGGCCAGGCACGATCAATGCACCAGCAATGCTTACGCTCTTGTTACGAGCGCGGGTAAATGGGGTTGAGCATCGCGCTGCACCGTCTTAGCCTGCCGCGCCGGCAAGGAGAGGCGCCGATGACCCCGTTTTATCATCTGCTGGGCAATAATCTGATTGCCAACATCACCAACTTCACCGTGTGGTTCGCACTGACCTTCTGGGTCTATATCGAGACCCAATCGGTGTTCGCCACCGGCATGATTGCCGGCGTCTATCTGGTGTTCACGGCGGGGTTCGGCTTCTGGCTGGGCAGCATTGTCGACCACAATCCCAAAAAGCTCGCCATGCTGGGCTCGAGCGTGGTGTCGGCGGCCTTCTATGCCGTGTCGCTGGCGCTGTTGCTGCTCTCGCCAGCCGAGGCCTTCACCAATCCCTATGGTCCCCAGCTCTGGATCCTGGTGCTCCTGGTCATGCTGGGCGTCATTGCCGGCAATATCCGCTCCATCGCATTGCCCACCCTGGTCACCATCCTTATTCCCGAGGATCGCCGCGACAAGGCCAATGGGCTGGTCGGCATGGTCACCGGCATCGGCTTTCTGACCACCTCGGTGATCAGCGGGTTCCTCGTGGCGTGGGGCGGCATGGTGGCGACTTTGGCGCTGGCCCTGGTCTTGACGCTATTGACCTTTGCCCATCTGTTTCCGGTGCGGATCGATGAAGGGCGCGTGGAAGCCGTGCCGGGTGAACCGGCCGCGCCCAAGCGGGTCGATATCAAGGGCACGATTGCGGTAATCGCCGCCGTGCCGGGCCTGTTCGCGCTGATCTTTTTTGCCACCTTCAACAATTTCCTGGGCGGCATATTCATGGCGCTGCTCGATGCCTATGGCCTGTCGCTGGTGTCGGTGCAGGTCTGGGGCCTGCTGTTTGGCGTGCTGTCGACGGCGTTCATCCTGAGCGGGATCATCATCGCCAAGACGGGGCTGGGCAGGAATCCGTTGCGCACGCTGCTGCTGGTCAATCTGATCACCTGGTCGGTGTGCTGCGTCTTTACCATCCAGCCCTCGATCTGGCTTTTGGCGGGCGGCTGTTTCATCTGGATGCTGCTGGGGCCCTATGCCGAGGCCGCCGAACATACGACGCTGCAAAAAGTGGTGCCGCTCGAACGACAAGGCCGGGTTTTCGGCTTTGCCCAATCGGTGGAGCAGTCGGCTTCGCCCCTGACCGCTTTCCTGATCGGCCCGCTGACCCAATTCATCGTTATTCCATTCATGACCGATGGCGCGGGGGCCGACGCCATTGGCGGCTGGTTCGGCACCGGGCCGGCGCGGGGCATTGCGCTGGTCTTTACGCTGGCCGGCGTGGTGGGCGTGGTGGTGACTATATTGGCGCTACGCTCGAAATATTACCGCCAGCTGTCGGCGGCCTATGCCGGTGGTCCGGATGACGACGACCTGAATGGCGAGGGCGCCAAAGCCAGCCCCGCCTGACGCAATTGGCCTTGTTCGCGCGCCGGCAATCGGCCATGGCTGGGCGATAGTGATCCGCCCAGTCCGGTAGCCGCGTGCCCATTGCCCCTTTTCTGCTGCTGTCCAATCAGTTCATCTTCATGGTCGGATTCTACATGGTGGTGCCGTTTCTGGCGGCCTTCATGCGCGACGACCTGCGGCTCGAAAGCGCCGCCATCGGGCTGGTGCTCGGGCTGCGGACCTTTTCCCAGCAGGGGCTTTATGTTATCGGCGGCGGCTTTGCCGACAGGCTCGGCGCCCGGCGGCTGATCCTGCTCGGCTGCATGCTGCGGGTGGTGGGCTTTGTCACGCTGGGCCTGAGCGACAATTTCGTCACCGTGCTGATCGGCGCCTGTCTCACGGGGCTGGCCGGTTCGCTGTTTTCGCCCGCCATATCGACGCTGGCCGCCCAGGTGGGCGAGGAAGCGGCGCGCCGTGGCAAGGGCACGCGGGTGCAGTTTTTTGCGCGGCTGGCGGTGTGGGGCGAACTGGGCGCAGTGGTCGGGCCGTTGCTCGGGGCCTTGCTGCTGGGCATTGGCTTTCAGGCCATGGCCTTTGCCGGCGCCGCTGTGTTCCTTCTGGCCTATATCGTGCTGCATCTCTGTCTGCCGCGGGCGGATACATTGGTGGTGCCCAAGCAGGACGGCGTCTGGTGGCATGCTTTTACCGACCGGCTGTTTCTCGCCTTCACGCTGGCCCATGCGGGATTTCTGTTCAGCTATAACCAGCTCTATTTTGCCCTGCCGGTCGAGGTGACCCGGGCCGGCGGCAGCGATATGGACCTGGCGCCGCTGTTCATGATCGCCTCGGTGATGATCGTGGTGCTGCAAATGCCGATTGCGCGGCTGGCGCAGAAGATCAGCTGGACGGCGAGCCTGTCCACCGGGTTCCTGCTGATGGCTTTGGCCTTTGGCGTTACCGCCTTGTGTGCCACCCTGCCGGCGCCGCCTGGCATGCTGCGGCTGTTGCCGGCCATCGCCATGGTCGTGCTGCTGATATTGGGGCAGATGATCGTCAAGCCCATTGCCATGGACATTATCCCCCGCTTTGCCAAAGGGCGGCCGACCGGCATTTATTACGGTGCGCTGGCCTCAATGGGTGGGCTCGCCGTGCTGGTGGGCAATGTGCTGCTGGGGCCGATTCTCGATCTATCGCTGGTGCCCTCGCCGGCGGCGGCCATTCCCTGGCTGGCGCTGGCCGTGGTGCCGGCTTTGGGCGGGCTGGCCATGGTGCCGATCATGCGGCGGCTGCGGCGGCGCGAGACGGCTTGACTTCACCGGCGCCGCAGGATTGATGTCCAAACATGACTTCTATTGTCATTTTTATGGACCAAAGATGATCACTCGCCGCCTGTTTTCGCTTCTGGCCATCCCGGCCATGCTGACCCTGCTCGCGCCCACAGCCTTTGGCCGCGACGTCACCCACATCATGGGCACGACCACTGTGCCCGACGCGCCGCTGCGCATCGTTGCCCTCACCAATGAGGCAACCGAGGACCTGCTGGCGCTGGGCATCGTGCCGGTCGGCGCGGTGCGTTCGGCCAATGCCAATCCATGGTTCGAGCATGTCGCGGCCCAATTGGCCGATACGACACTGGTCGGCGAAGAACTGGCCCCGGACATGGAAACCATTGCCGCGCTGCAGCCCGACCTGATCATCGGCAACAAGAAGCGGCACGAAAAGATCTACGACCAGCTTTCGGCCATCGCCCCCACGGTGTTTGTCGAGAACATTACCGGCCAGTGGCGGGAAAACCTGGCAGTCTATGCCGAGGCCGCCGGCAAGACCGCGGAAGCCGAAGTGGCGCTGGCCGACTATCAGCGTCGGGTGACCGCCATCCAGGCGGCCCTGGGCGAGCGCCGCGCCGAAAAGGTGGGGCTGGTGCGCTTCATCGCCGGGCAGAATTATGCCTATGACAATGACAGTTTCTCGGGCTCGATCCTGCGCGACATTGGCTTCGGACGGCCGCAGGCCCAGGACAAGCCCGGCCTGGCCGAGCCGATCACCAAGGAACGCATTCCCGAACTCGATGGCGACCGGTTGCTGTATTTCTCCTACGAGACCGGCGACGGGCTGGCGCTCGAGGAAGAACAGAACTGGCTGAGCGATCCGCTCTGGCAGAACCTGGCAGTGGCCAAAGCCGGCCATGTCTATGGCGTGTCCGACACTGTGTGGGCAACCGCCGGCGGGATCCTGGCGGCCCATCTGGCGCTCGATGATATCGAGCGCATCTACGGGATCGCGTCGACGCGCTGATGGCGGCTCGCTGCTAGCTTAGCAACAGGTTGTCGATGAGCCGCGTACTGCCCAGATGTGCGGCGACGGCAAGGAGAGCGCCTTCGGGGCCGATCGTTGCGATGGGTTCAAGGCTCTGCGGGTGGCGCACTTCCCAATATTGCTGGGCGATGCGCGGCTCGCTGGCCAGGCTTGCCCGGCCGATGGCAGCAAGCGTGGCGGCGTTGCGTTCGCCGCCGTCGAAGGCTTTGCGGGCGGCCTCAAGACTCCTGAAAATCGCCGGGGCGGCTTGGCGGTCGGCGGGTTCGAGATAGATATTGCGCGAACTCAGGGCCAGGCCATCGGCTTCGCGCACAATGGGGCCGCGCAGGATCTGCACGCGCAGGTTGAGATCGCGCACCATGCGCTCGATCACCACGCATTGCTGGGCGTCCTTCTGGCCGAATACCGCAAGGTCCGGCGCCACGATATTGAAGAGCTTGAGCACCACCGTGGTGACACCCCGGAAATGGCCGGGCCGCACCGCGCCGCAGAGATGGCTCGAAACGCTGTCCTCGGTGACGAAGGTGGAAGCATCCGGCGGATAAAGCTCATGCACCGGCGGCAGGAACACCGCGTCGACGCCCGCCGCCTCGAGTAGAGCGAGATCCTGCTCGATGGGGCGGGGATATTTGCTCAGATCCTCATTGGGCCCGAATTGCAGCGGGTTGACGAAAATGCTGGCGATGGTGCGGTCGGCATGGCGGCGTGCCAGCTCCATCAGGCTGATATGGCCGGCATGGAGCGCGCCCATAGTGGGCACGAAGCCCAGTTTTTCGGTGCCGGGCAGGCTGTCGCGCCAGGCCCGGACCTCGGCAATGGTCCGCAATATGGTGATCATGCAATCAGGTCCCAGAGGCGTTTGGCGAGCTCGGTCTTGTTCATCACCGGCAGGGCGAGCGCCTCGCCCCCGGCGCGGAACAGGGTGCCGCCATTGGTGGGCACGGAAAATCCGGTGGCGCTGGTTTCTCCGCTGCGGGCGACGGGATTGGCAAACAGGAAATCGAGTTTCTTGCCCTCGAGCTTCTTGCGGCCATTGGCTTCGACATTATCGGTTTCGGCGGCAAAGCCTAAAAACCACTGGCTGGTGGCAGCGTCCTTCAAGGCGCCCAGCACGTCCACCGAGGGCACCATATCAAGCGCCACGGCTTCGTTGGCGCGCTTGAGCTTGTTGGCCGAAGGGGCGGCCACGCGATAATCCAGCACGGCGGCGGTGGCGATCACGCCATTGACCTGCGGCAGGAAACCCAGCGCGGCCTGCGCCATCTCCTCGGCGGTCTGCACCTCGACCAGAGTGAGGCGGCCGGCGCTGTTCCTGGGTGGAACCGGGCGCACCACGCCCTTGTCCATGCCCAGCACATAGCGCACCGAAGCGCCGCGCCGCAGCGCTTCTTCGGCCATGGCCGCGCCCATGCGGCCGGTCGAGTGATTGGTGATGTAGCGCACCGCGTCGATCGGGCTGGTGGTGGGACCGGCGGTGATCAGCACGGTGGTGCCGGCAAGATCGGTGGCGGGCTGGACGAGGGCCGCTTCGATGGCGGCGACAATGGCGGGGATAGGGGCCAATTTGCCGATCCCCACTTCGCCGCAGGCCAGCGTTCCGGCGGCGGGATCGATCACCCCGACGCCGCGCTGCTGCAGGGTCTGCAGGTGGGCCTGGGTGGCGGGATGCTCCCACATCACCGTGTTCATGGCCGGGGCGATCAGCATGGGTGCCTTGGTGGCAAGTGCCACCGTGGTCAGCAGGTCATCGGCCAGGCCCAGCGCCAGCTTGGCCAGCACATTGGCCGTGGCCGGGGCCACGACGAAGACATCGGCCCAGCGCGCCAGGTCGATATGCTCGGTGCCGGATATGTCGGCGCCGAACAGGTCCGATTTGACCGGCCGTCCGCTCAGCGTTTCGAGCACCAGCGGGGTGATGAACTGCTGCGCGCTGGCGCTCAGGATGCACTGCACCTGATGGCCCTGCTTGGTGAGGGCGGAGACGACATCGGCAATTTTATAGGCCGAGATGCTGCCGGTGACGGCAATGAGGATGTTACTGGCCAAGGGAGGGGTCCTTTGGAGTTTTGACCTCTGCGATATAGGCAGTGGCGGCGGCGCGGACAATCGCAGCGACATCGGCTTTCGGCTTGGCAAAGCCGGGCGGCGGGGTGACGCTCAGCCCGATCAGGTCATTGATCACCAGCACCTGCCCGGCGCAATCGGCACCCGAGCCGATGCCGATGGTGGGAATGTCCAGCAATTGGGTAATCTCGGCGGCCAGTTCGGGCACGAGGAATTCCAGCACGATGGCAAAGGCCCCCGCCGCCTGCAGCGCCTTGGCCGATGCGATCAGCTCGCGCGCCTCTTCCTCCTGCTTGCCATGGCGGTAATAGCCACCCAATTGATGCACCGATTGCGGCGTCAGCCCGATATGGGCCATGACGGCAATGCCCTGTCCGACCAGGCGGGACACGATCGGTGCGGCTGCTGCCCCGCCCTCGATCTTGACGGCCTGGACCCCGGTCTGCTGCAACAGGGTGACCGCATTGCGCAGGGCGGTGTCGGGATCGGTCGCGGTGCCGAAGGGCAGGTCGCACACCACCAGCGCGTGATTGGTGCCGCGCTGTACGGCGGCCGCATGGCGGATCATGTCGTCCAGGGTGACGGGCAGGGTGGTTTCATGTCCCAGTACCACATTGCCCAGGCTGTCGCCGACCAGCAGGATATCGATTCCTGCCTGATCGAGCAGTGCCGCGGTCACATAATCATAGGCGGTGAGCATGGCGAGATTCTCGCCGCTGCGCTTCTTGGCCCGTATATCGCGCGTGGTAAGGCGCTTGGCCTGGCTCTGGACAGACATGGCATTCCCTGCATTTGGCGAAGACCGCGTGCCCCCGCGCGCCTTCATTAATGCGTTCGCGCGCTCAAGGCTATGTCGGTGTTCCCGCGGCACTGGGGCGATGCCGGCAAGCCTCGCGGCCAATGCGGCGGCACGTACCTGAAGTGGGTCCAGTCCTCACACCAGGCCCTAATCGGACTTCGAGGCGCGCTCCTGAGTCATCGCCGGGAGATCGCAAAATCGCTGCGGCTGAGCGCTGCGGCAAGTGCATCGATCGCCGCGACAACGCGCTTGGGCAGCAGCCGGCGCGACGGGTAGATCGCATGGATGGACATGGAATCCGTGCCGAAGTCCTCTAGCAACTGGACCAGGCTGCCATCCTGCAGGTCTGGCCGCACCAGATCGGCCGGCAGGTAGGCGATGCCGCCGCCCTGCCGTGCAATGATCCGCTGTGCTTCGTCGCTATCCAGCTGCAAGGCGCCCGAAATCCTGGCGGCAATCGCCTCGCCCTTGGCACCGGTGAAGTGCCAGACATCGGGCGGGTTGAAATTGCTGTTCACGATGCAGCCGCCCGTGGCCAGATCCATGGGCGCAGCCGGTCGCCCATGCAGGGCCAGCCACGATGGTGCGGCGCAGCAGATGAGGCGATAGGTGCCGATGCGCCGGCTCACCAGCGTGGACGAGGGAAGATCGCCGACACGGATCGCCAGATCATAGCCCTCGGCGACAAGATCTACCCGCCGGTTCGACAGCGACAATTCCACCGACAGTGCCGGATGGGCCTTGGCAAATTCTGATATCGCCGGTCCCAGTGTCGTAACGCCCAGCGTGGTTGGGGCCGAGATGCGCAGGCTCCCCTTGAGCGCGGCAGCCGGACTGGACAATTCATCAAGGACCGCAAGCTCATCGAGAATGCGGATCGATTGCTCCAGAAACTGCGTGCCGAACATTGTCAGCTTATGAACCCGCGTCGTCCGCTCGAGCAAGCGAGCGCCGTAGCGGTCTTCAAGGTTCTGGATACGGCGGCCGACCATGGTGGCAGAGATGCCGAGTTGCTGTGCGGCCGCAGCGAAACTGCCAAGCCGCGCCGTCGCAACAAAGGTCTCCAGTTCGGTCAGCTCCTGCATTCCAAACTCCCATGCACGATTGAACCAACTTATAGCCCAATACCGAACCAAAAGGCAGCGCGCTATGTCTGGGCCTCGCAAGAGGTGCCGATGATGTACAAGAGATTGATGCCCGCAGCTGCGGTGTTCGCCGCGCTGAACTCCAAAGCTGTCATGCGGGGGCTGCTCGGCGCTCTTTCAACGCAAATGGCACCCGCGCTGGTCCTGGCGTGCCTGAACGCAGGCAGGTAGCCCAATGTCGATGATGCAAGCAGCCGTGATGCGGGGCCCCGGCGGCCCAGAAGTCCTCCACATTGAGACCATCCCGGTCCCGGTGCCCAAGCCCGGCCAGGTTCTGATCAAGGTAAAGGCCTTCGGGCTCAACCGATCCGAGCTGTTCACTCGCCAGGGACATTCCCCGGACGTTCAGTTCCCACGTGTTCTGGGCATCGAGGCAGTCGGGATCGTCGAGCAGGCGCCTGGTGGCGAGTTCGCGGTTGGCGACACAATTGCCACCGTCATGGGCGGCATGGGCCGGCAGTTCGATGGCGGCTATGCCGAATTCACCTGCGTGCCTGCCCACCAGGTTCGAAAATTCTCATCCGAACTGCCCTGGGAAATTATCGGAGCCATCCCCGAAATGTTCCAGACCGCCTGGGGTTCGGTGTTCAAGGCACTCGACCTGCAGCCCGGTGAACGCTTGCTCATTCGAGGCGGGTCGACCTCGGTCGGCCTTGCCGCGGCGGGCCTGGCCCGCAATCACGGCGCTTATGTGCTGAGCACAACGCGCCAGGCAACGCGTACGGCTCTGCTGCTTGAGCACGGCGCCAACGAGGCTGTCGTGGATGATGGGCATCTGGGCGCCAGCATCGAAAAAGTCGATAAGGTCCTCGAATTGGTGGGCACAGGCACCCTGGCCGATTCCCTCCTCTGCGCCCGTCCGGGCGGTGTCGTCTGCATGGCCGGCATGGTCGGCGACCGCTGGGCCTTCGACAATTTTGCGCCCATGGATGTCATTCCCAATTATGTGCGCCTGACCACCTATTCGGGCGGTGTGCCCGAGTTCATAGAAATGCCGCTCGACAGCATTCTGGCAGACATTGCGGCCGGCAAGCTGAAAGTGCCGCTTGGCCCCAGCGCCCGGCTCAGCGAGATCGTCGTGGCCCATCGCTGGATGGAGCAAAACCAGGCGGCTGGAAAGATCGTTGTCCTGACCACTTAGCACGCTTTCGCGGTGACCCGAGCTTGGGACGAAACGCCTGGCGTGCGGGCGGCCGACCGCGCCAACGATTTTTAACGGAGATATCATGTCTGCCATTGCCGACGCATTCATGCGGCGCTTCGTCGAGTTCATCAACACGGCCGACGAGACGCTCGGCAATGCGCTGATCGCCAGTGAGGCAATCTTCCACGTCCCGAACCAGCGCGAGCCCATGCAGGGCCTTGGCGGCTATCTTGGCATCATCGGGATGATGCGCAGCGGTTTCCCTGACATCCAATGGGCGCTGGAAGAGATAATTGCCGAAGAGCGCGGAGCCGGCGATATGCGGATCGCAGCGCGCTTCACCATGCGGGGAACGCACCAGGGCGATTTTTTTGGGATTCCCGCCACCGGGCGATCGATCGCCGTCCAGGCGGTGAATTTTTACCGCGTTTCCAATGGCAAGATCGTCGAGGAGCGCGGGCAGCCGGACCTCTTGGGTCTTATGCAACAGATCGGAGCGGCGCCGGTATCGTAGTGTCTGACAGCTCTCAGGTTAAGCCGTTCGTCTTTGAATGGCGTGGGCCGGTCGCACTTCTTTGTTGCGAATGATTTGCAATTGCACTATTGATAGGGCGTTCTGTTCTGGAGTGCCCGATGCGTCGTCGCTTGTTTTGTGTGCTTGCTGTGTCCGCTTTTGTCCTCGCCTCGCTGCCGGCTTCCGCTCAGGATCGTCTGAAAGCCGTCACTACATTCACCATCATCGCCGACATGGCGCGCAATGTTGCGGGCGACGCGGCCGATGTGGTGTCGATCACCAAGCCCGGCGCTGAAATTCACAATTACCAGCCAACCCCCGGCGATCTGATTGCGGCGCAGGATGCCGACCTGATCCTGTGGAACGGACTGAACCTGGAACAATGGTTCGCCCAATTCCTCGCCAATCTGGGCGATGTGCCCAATGTGGTGGTCACCGAGGGCGTCGATCCGATGGGCATCGGCGAGGGACCCTATGCGGGCAAGCCCAACCCGCATGCCTGGATGTCGCCCACCAATGGGCTGATCTATGTGGAAAATATCCGCAAGGCGTTCGTCGCGGCCGACCCGGCCAATGAAGCGACCTATAATGCCAATGCCGCTGCCTATTCGGCGGAGATTACCGCGACGGTCGAGCCGATCCGCGTCGCTCTTGCCGCGATCCCCGAGGAGCGGCGGTGGCTGGCGACATCGGAAGGCGCCTTCAGCTATCTGGCGCGCGATTTCGGGCTCAAGGAACTCTACCTTTGGCCGATCAATGCCGACCAGCAGGGCACCCCGCAACAGGTGCGCCATGTGATCGATGAAGTGCGCACCAATGACGTGCCGGCCATCTTTTCGGAATCCACCATCTCCTCCAAGCCTGCCGAACAGGTGGCGCGCGAAACCGGCATCAAATATGGCGGCGTGCTCTATGTGGATTCGCTCTCGGAGGCCGATGGCCCGGTGCCGACCTATCTCGACCTGCTCAAAGTCACCACCTCCACCATTGTAAAGGGCCTCGAGCCATGAATGCCGCCCAGCAACCGGGCCTGGCGGTCAGCGACATCACCGTCGCTTACCGCAACGGGACGACCGCGATAAAGCATGCCAGCTTCTCCATCCCGCGCGGTTCCATAACTGCGCTGGTGGGCGTCAATGGTTCGGGCAAATCCACCCTGTTCAAGGCCATTATGGGCTTTGTGCCGCTGGCCGCCGGGTCGGTCGAAATTCTGGGCGTGCCGGGCGGGCAGGCGCTCAAGCGCAATCTCGTCGCCTATGTGCCGCAATCCGAAGATGTCGACTGGAATTTCCCGGTGCTGGTCGAAGACGTGGTGATGATGGGGCGCTATGGCCACATGAACATGCTGCGCCGCCCCCGCGCCATCGACCACCAGATGGTCACAGAGGCTTTGGAGCGGGTGAACCTGCTCGAATTCCGCCACCGCCAGATTGGCGAACTCTCCGGCGGGCAAAAAAAGCGTGTCTTTCTCGCCCGGGCTCTGGCCCAGCAAAGCGAGGTCATCCTGCTCGACGAGCCGTTTACCGGCGTCGACGTCAAGACCGAGGATTCTATCGTCGCCCTGCTGCGCGCGCTGCGCGACGAAGGCAAGGTGATGCTGGTCTCGACCCACAATCTGGGCTCGGTGCCCGAATTCTGCGACCGCACGGTGCTGGTCAAGGGCACGGTTTTGGCCTCCGGCCCGACCGCGGAAGTGTTTACCCGCGAATGGCTGGAAATCACCTTTGGCGGCGCCTTGCGCCACTTCGTGCTGGCGGGTTCGGACCTGCATGATGACGACGATCCGCGCCATATCTCGGTGCTGACCGACGATGAACGCCCGCTCGTCATGTATGGCGAAGAGGGCAAGATGAAAACCCGGCAGTCGGACCCGGTCGAAAAATGATCGAAACCCTGCTGCTGCCCTTCAACTATCACTACATGATCAACGCCATCTGGGTGTCGGCCCTGGTCGGCGGCGTCTGTGCGTTCCTCTCGGCCTATCTCATGCTCAAGGGCTGGTCGCTGATTGGCGATGCGCTGAGCCATTCCATCGTTCCCGGCGTTGCCGGCGCCTATATGCTGGGCCTGCCCTTTTCGCTGGGCGCCTTCTTTTCCGGCGGGCTGGCGGCCGGGGCCATGCTGTTTTTGACCCAGCGCACCAAGCTCAAGGAAGATGCGGTGATCGGGCTGATCTTCACTGCGTTTTTCGGCCTGGGCCTGTTCATGATTTCGCTGTCGCCGACGGCAGTGAATATCCAGACCATTGTCATGGGCAATATCCTGGCGGTGACGCCCGAGGATACGCTGCAGCTGGTGATCATTGCCGTGGTGACGCTGGCCATCATGCTGGTGATCTGGAAGGATCTGATGGTCACCTTTTTCGATGAAAGCCATGCCCGCACCATCGGGCTCAATCCCCCGATGCTGCGGGTGATCTTTTTCACCCTTTTGGCAGCCTGCACGGTCGCGGCCATGCAGACCGTGGGAGCATTCCTGGTCATCGCCATGGTGGTGACGCCGGGGGCGACAGCCTATCTGCTCACCGATCGCTTTCCGCGGCTGATCCTGATCGCCGTGGCGGTAGGGACGCTATCGAGCCTCTTCGGCGCCTATATCTCCTTCTTCCTTGATGGAGCGACCGGCGGCGTTATCGTCGTGCTGCAGACCGGGGTGTTCCTCCTCGCCTTCTTCTTTGCGCCCAAGCATGGCCTGCTGGCTGCCAAGCGTCGCACCGCCGAGGAAATCGCCAAATGAACGAATTCCTCGTCTACGCGCTCTGGCCGTTCCACTTCCCCTTCATGACCTCGGCCATGGCGATTGCCGTCATGGTCGCCATCCCTACAGCCTTGCTCTCGTGCTTTTTGGTGCTCAAGGGCTGGTCGCTGATGGGCGACGCCATCTCCCATGCCGTGCTGCCGGGCGTGGTGCTGGCCTATATCGTGGGCCTGCCGCTCGGCATCGGCGCCTTTGCCGCCGGCATGGGCTGCGCCCTGTCGGTGGGGTATCTCAAGGAAAATAGCCGCATCAAGGAAGACACCGTGATGGGCGTGGTGTTTTCGGGCCTGTTTGGCCTGGGCATCGTGCTCTACACCTCGATCCAGACCGAGGTGCATCTCGACCATATCCTGTTCGGCGACATTCTAGGCGTCAGCACTGGGGACCTGATCCAGACCGGTGTCATTGCGCTGGTGGTGACCGTGATCGTGCTCGCCAAATGGCGGGACCTGCTGCTCTTCACCTTCGATCCGCAGCAGGCTGGGGCCATCGGCCTGCCGGTGCGCGTGCTGCATTATGGGCTGCTGGCGCTACTCTCGCTGACCATCGTCGCGGCGCTGACGGCGGTGGGCATCGTGCTGGTGATCGCGCTGCTGGTGGCGCCCGGGGCCATCGCCTATCTCATCAGCAAGCGCTTCGCGCCGATGATGCTGATTGCGGTGACAGTGTCGGTGGTGTCGTCGCTGGTGGGCATCTATGCCAGCTTCTTCATCGACTCGGCGCCCGCGCCGACCATCGTGCTGCTGATGTCAGCGACGTTTATCGTGACCTTCGTGGTGACGACAATGCGACGGCCGGCGCCGCTGGCTGCGGCTGGCGCCTAGCCGATCTGTACGGCTTATCCCCGCCTTTGCCGGCCGGCCTAGACTGGCCGGCAAAGGAGTTTCCCCATGGATCAAAGCCCGCGCCTGTCATTGCCGCTCATCATGCCGCAGCAGGCCCAGAAACACGTGACGCATAACGAGGCGATCCAGGCGCTCGATGCGCTGGTGCAACCGATCGTGGAAAGCCGCACATTGGCGACCCCGCCCGCGAGCCCGCTGGCGGGGGAGGCCTATATCGTGCCCGCCGCCGCGACGGGGGCCTGGGCCGGCCACGCCAATGAAATCGCCGCATTCCAGTCCGGCGCCTGGATGTTCTACGATCCGGCCGCCGGCTGGCAGGCCTATGTCAAAGCCGATCACACATTCTGTGTGTTCGACGCGGGGGATTGGGTGCCGCTGGCCTCGCTCGGCTCGGGCCTGCCGCAATTGGGCATCAATGCCTCCGCCGATGCGACCAACCGGCTGGCGGTTTCCAGCCCGGCGACCTTGCTCAACCATGCCGGCAATGGCCACCAGCTCAAGCTCAACAAGGCTTCTGCCGGCGATACGGCAAGCCTGTTGTTCCAGAGCAATTGGTCGGGCCGCGCCGAAATGGGGCTGGCCGGGGACGATCACTGGCGGCTCAAGGTCAGCGCCGATGGCTCGAGCTGGATCAATGCGTTGGCCATTGACGCAGCGAGCGGCGCCGCCAGCTTTGCCGCGTCCGTGCGGCCTGCCGCCGACAATGCGGTGACGCTGGGCGCCAGCGGTGCGCGCTGGGCCTCGGTCTGGTCGGCAACGGGCGCCATCCAGACCTCGGACGCGCGCCAGAAAACCGATATTGCGCCCAGCGATCTCGGCCTCGATTTCATCCTGTCACTGCAGCCGGTGAAATATCGCTGGATTGCCGGCGGGGTGGAAGACGGCGCCGCGCGCCCAGGCCGCCGCACCCATTATGGGCTCCTGGCGCAGCAGGTGAAATCGGCGCTCGAGGCGGCGGGCTGCGCGGATTTTGCCGGACATGTGAAGGCTGATCCTGCCGATGCCGAAAGCGAGGAGGGTCTGCGCTATGACGCTTTTATCGGGCCGCTGATCGCAGCGATGCAGCAATTGGCCGGCCGCGTTGAGCGCCTGGAACGCGCTAAATCTTGAGTCCGCGGATCAAGGCCTTGATAGCCTTGCGATAATCGCTGACCTCTTCGGGCGGGGCCAGCGCCGCCCGATCGAACAGCGCATTGAGCAGATGCGCCAGCGGCACGGCGGGCAGCTCGCGGATCGCTTTGGCGTCCATCGCTGCCGTCACGCCCTCGACCAGGGTGCGCAGGCCATGCCGGCCATCGATCTCGTCCACAATTGCCCGGCCAAGCACGGCCGGCGCATCCACCAGCAGGATGCGCCGCCTTCCCTTGTCCTGCATGGCATCGAGAAATGCATCCCCGCCAGCGATCAGCGCCTTGACCGGCCCCGGTTCGTCCTCGCCCTCGGTGGCAGCATTGATCGCCATGGCCAGCAACATGTGCTCTTCCTCGACCACGGTGGCAAACAAAGCCGCCTTGTCGGCAAAGTGGTGATAGAGCGCGCCGCGCGTCACCCCGGCCGCCTGCACGATTTCCGGCGTACCCGTCCCGGCATAGCCGTTTTGGGCAAAGAGGGCGCGGGCCGCGCTGACCAGGGCGGCACGGGTGCCGCTGCGTCGCTCGGCCTGGCTTCGGCGCTCTTGCATACGTACAGACTGTATGTTAGGTGATATTACAGACAGATTGCACGTAAACTTCATCCCATGCAAGGATGTTTATCATGAAAATGCTCAATGCCTATCCGCTTCTCCAGGTCGAAGACGTTGCGGCGACTGCGGCTTTCTACCAGACCCATCTCGGTTTCGCCCCGGTCTTCGACAGCGACTGGTATGTGCATATGCGCTCCACTGCCAAGGAGCATATCGAGCTTGCCGTCATTGCCTATGATCACCAAACCATCCCCGAAATCGGCCGCATGCCGACCGCAGGCCTGATCCTGAGCTTTGAAGTCGAACACGCGGGGGCAGAATATGAGCGCCTGCGCAGTGCCGGCGTGGCCATCGCGCAACCGCTGCGCGACGAGGTTTTCGGCCAGCGCCATTTCATCGCTGCGGACCCCAATGGGGTGTTGCTCGACATCATCACCCCCATCGAACCCGACGCCGACTGGCTGGCCAGCCAACAGCACTAGACGGGTTCGCGCTAGCCTAGCCGCTTGTGGTGGGTTATGGCACGGCATGGCTATCGACATTGCGCAATCCGACGCGACCATTGCCGCGTCCTCCCCAGTCCTGCTGTCCGAAGCAGGATCGCTCCGGCGATTGCCGCTGGGTCCCGAGCTGGAACGGCCGCAGAGCTTTTATGACCGGTTCGATGACTGGGCGGTGTTTTATGACGTGTTCCGCGACCACACGGGGCGGCATGTCTACCTGATGGGGCCAATGGCGCTCAATCTGGCGCCCCATATCGATGGGCTCGTGCTCGAAGGTGTTCAAACCGGGACTATCGTCCGGCCAAAGATACATCACGGCGTGCAGGCAATCATCTTGCGCGCAACATTGCCCAAAGCAGATACCCATCTGCGGCTCAGCATTGGCGATCAGCAGTTCGAACTGGCCATTCAGCCGAACCAGAGCCAGGCGCTTGCCGGCGATCGCGCCATTTTCACCATCAACAAAGACAACGATCTCCAATGGATCGCCGATTGGGCGCGCTTTTACGTTAGGGAACATGGCGCCACCGCTGTAGTCGTCTACGACAACGGCTCGACGGAATACGGCCTTGACGATGTTCGCAGAACTCTCTCTGCCGTCGAAGGGCTCAAGAAATTCTTGGTCATTCCCTGGCCCTATCGGTACGGCTCGATGGGCGATGTCTATACCAAGCACAAGTTCGGCGGGCATTGGCCGCAGTTTGCGCAGCCGACCCTGTTCGTTCAGTTCTTCCGTAAATATGCCATGCAGGCGCGTTCCATCCTCAATGTCGATGTGGACGAGTTGGTGATGTCCCCGTTCCGCAAATCGGTGTTCAAGGCGGTCGAGCGTTCTCCCTTCGGGCTGCTGCGCTTCAACCGGGTCTGGGTGCTCAATGCGCGCGAGGAGGAGGGGCCGCCGCGCCATCGCCAGTTCGTCATCCGCAAGAAGGGTATCGCCGCCCGCGACCGCGGCAAGAAATGGGCGCTGGCGCCGGGCAGGGCATTCTTTGCCAGCTGGCGCGCGCAGCCCTGGACCCACCAGGTCAAGGGCTGGCTTAATCTAGCGGGTTCCTCGGATCGCTTTTACGGCTACCACTTCATCGGCATCTCGCATTCCTGGTATTGGGATCGCACCGAAAAGATCGTATTCGACCCTAAACTGCATGTGCGGGACCCATTGATGATCAAGACCTTCGCCGATGTGTTCGGCCCGGAACCCAAGCAATGAGCCTGCCCACCATTGTCAGCTTCTGGCATGGCCCGATGAGTTGGCTCGAAGCGCTGTCCATCGCCTCGTTCCGCCGCCACGGTCATCGCGTCGAGGTCTATTCCTTCGACCCCGTGCCCGGCCTGCCCGAGGGCGCGGTGGCGATGGATGCCGCCGAAGTGCTGCCGCGCGACAAGCTGGTTTTCTACAAAGGGAAAGGCACGCCCGGCGTGTTTTCGGATTATTTCCGCATGAGCCTGCTGCGGCAGGGGCGCGGGGTCTATGCCGATCTCGACGTCTATTGCGTGCGCCCCATTGAAGGGCCGCCCGATTATCTGATGGCCTATGAGCGCCCCGGCTCGGTCAATGGCGCGGTGCTGCATATTCCGGCGGATGCACCGCTGCTTGATGATCTGCTCGCCATTTTTACCGATACCAAACGTCCGCTCTTGGAGCCGCATCTGCCCCCGTTCCGGCGGCTGGAAGTCGCCGCAAGGCGTCTCATGGGCGAAAAAATCGCGCCCGAAGATATGCAATATGGCGCGACGGGACCTTTTGCGCTGACCCATTATGTGCGCCAGCGCGGACTGCAGCATCTGGTGCGCCCTAGCAGCGTATTTTATCCCATCCCCTATGAGGGCATCCCCGCCCTGATGCAGCCTGGCTCCAGCATTGATGCGGCGATCGGCTCCGACACGCTGGCGGTTCACATTTGGCGCAGCCAGCTGACCCGTCGCGGTCGGGCCGACATGCCACCGCCCGTGCCTGGCAGCGCGCTGGCCGAACTCTGCGCCCGCGAAGGGGTCGTGCCCGGCTAGTCTATTTGCCCAGGCCCAGTCGCTTCTTCCACCAGCGCTTCCAGCGATGGCGGGCAAAGCGATAGAACAGTTCATTGGTCATCACGTGCCGATAGAGCCGGGCAAAGGCCACGCTTTGCAGCATGCCCGAGAAAATGCCCCAGGGCTTAGCCTCGCCCGTATAGTGCAGGATGGCCGGGTCGAGCCCCTCATGGGCATGGCGTGCATCGATCGTGTTCCAGCGCCAGGGCAATTGCAGCCAATTGCGCTGAAACACCAGATTGAGGAAATCCTGGTCGTAATAGATGCGGGCCATCACCCCATCCTTGAGCGCCTGTTCCAGCCGCCCGACAATATCGGCCTCGCGCCATTTGGCGACATCGATCAGCACCATGCCGGCATTGAAATAGGCATCCGCCGGGTCGAAGATATCGCGATTGTTGCGCAGGTCCCGCCCGCCGGTGATGAAGGCGCCGCCAGTGTCGCGCACCGCAGCAATCGGGTGACCCTCGATATCGCATTCGATAAGCTTCTCGATCGCATCGCGCACCATCATGTCGCAATCGAGATAGAGGATGCGCTCGACCTCTGGGGGCAGGAAGCGGTCGATGATCAGCCGTGCATAGACGATGTTGGATAGCCGCCGGTTCTCCGGCATGCGCAGGGCGATGTCGGCAAAGAGCGGGGAACCGTCCAGGTCGTAGAATCGCAGCTGCGCGCCGAACTCGCTTGCTATGCCCTCCAGATCGTTGCGGTGGGCTTCCAGCAGCGGCCGGTGAAAAAGATGAAAGACGAGATCCTCGCGCCGCCGGGTAAACAGGCACACTGAGCGCATCGTGGCATAGGCCGGCGCCCAGAAATTATCGTCGAAGGTCAGCGCGATATGCAGGGATTGGCCAGTGGCTTGAGACATGACAGACCTTGCTAGCGGCGCCCCAGACCCAGCTTGGCGCGCCAGAACCGGGTCCAGCGTCGCCGGAGAAACATGTAGTAGATGCGGTTGGTCATCACATGGCGGTAAAGCCTGGCGAAGGCAATGGTGCGCAGCACGCCGGCGCGCAATGTCCAGGGGCGGGCCTGCAGTGTGTAGTGCAGCACCACCGGTTCCATGGCCTGATGCGCCATGTGTGGATCAACGATGTTGAAGCGCCAATCCAGCGACTGCCAATCGTCCTTGAACACCAGGTTCAGGATGTCCTGGTCGTAGTAAAGGCGCTTGAGAATGCCTGTGCGCTCGAACTCCTGCAGACGTCCCTCGATATTGGCTGCCGAGAAGCGGGGGAGATCGATCAGCAGCACACCGGAGTTGAAATAGGGGCTGGCGGGAGCGAACAGGTCACGTTTTTCTCTCAGGTCCCGACCATGCATGCTGAAAAGACGCATAGGATCACTGACCGCGCCGAGCGTGCGTCCCGACAGCGGCGTGTTCCATATCTGGGCGATGTCTCCCACGACCATGGTGTCGCTATCCAGATAAAGCACCCGCTTGACGTCTGAGGGCAAAATCTTGTCGAGAAGCAACCGGGCGTAGATGATGCGCCGGAAACGACGCTCCATCGGCAGGCGCGCGCTGATGGCTGCCAGGTCGGCATGAGAATCCAGCCGATAATGCAGGATTTGTGCACCAAACTCGCGGGCTATATCGTTGAGTTCGACCCGGTGGGCGTCACTCAATCCGTCCTGACAAAGATGAAAGCGCAATAGCTCGGGCTTGGGCGTGGTGAGGCAAACCGAGCGCATCACTGCATAGGCCGGTGCCCAGAAATTGTCGTCAAAGCATAGCGCGATGTCGATCAAGGCGGCGGGGGCCTCATTCATTTGGCGTAGTCCTGGAGGCGGTGTCGCGGCAGAGCATCACGATGGCCGCTGGCATGGCAACCAGAAACATCTTGGACAGTTCCGTCATAAACAGCACGTCCGTTGTGCCGCTCGCAACCAAGCCAAATACCAGCGTCGTGACCAGATATAACCGCACCGTGCTATGGTTGTCGTCTGGTACCTGCTTCAGCGCGACAAAGGGCGCGAATAGCCAGAGGAGATAGGCGGCAATGCCAAAGACGCCGGCCGAGACCGCAAAGCCAAGCAGATCGTTGTGCAGATATGACCATTGCTCGGTGGCATAACCCTCTCGGCCGAACTCACTCATATAGGGCAGAGCGGCCGCGATTTGATTATGCCAGCCATAGCCGAAGATCGGAGCATGCCAGAAAGCCATTAGCCCTGCGCGATACATTTCCAGTCTATATGCGCTTGACGCATCCCCAACGGCTTCGCCGGACACAAGCTCTCGCAGCACGACAAGGGTTTCATAGGGGCGCGTGTAGCCGGCAAGATGTCCAAGCACGGCGATCAAAACCAACCCGGATGCAACTGTTATCACTGCACCTGTTTTGAGGCGGAGTGCTTCCGGTCTTCGAAGGAAAACGAAGAGCGCGAAGACCACGGCAAGCACAAGTGCAACCACAAAGGCAGCGCGCGTCCCCGCAAGAGTAGCCGCTACCAAGCCAAGGATAGGGCCGGCCAACAATGGCCAGGTGCGGCGAGCCTTGGGGATCAACGTTCCTCCCATCGCCATGAAACCGAGAATGACCGAAAAATCCGCAAAATGAATGGGGCTGTTGCTCAGCCCGTTGGCCCTGCCTTTTCCAAGCAGGTAGACGTCACAAATGCCGACGATCGCCGCGGCGGCCACGCCGGCTAACAACAGCCAGCAAAAACCCATCGTACCAATGCGGCCTCGTAGGCTGGTCAAAGCGACGGCAAACAGAAAAGCCAAGGGAAAGTACAGGAAGTCGCCAATGGAGGCGAGGTTTTGACGGTCACCGATACTGGCGAATGCAATGGCCAGCAATACGAAACCAAGCGCAAACATCCGTAGCCACGTTTGTTTCAGCAGTGCATGCGCTGTCGATTGGTTCCAGTTCAGGATCGTGCCAAGCAGTGCAAAGGGTATAGCGACATAGGCGGCGGTATTGCCGAGCGGGGCCCAAAGCATGGTTACTGCGAAAATTGTGCCGCAACCGGCCACCAGCGCGGCCCGGTTACGCCAAGCCGGAAGCTGCTTGGCATCTAGTGAATGCAAATGAGAGGTCTCCCCTAAAGACGCGACGGGTCCGCTTTTGTGTCACTTGATTATAGTGGCGGACCTACCACCGATAGCTGAGTGCACCTGCTGTTGTCGCGTCGAAATGGACCGTCACCTCGGTGTCCTTGCCGGTTTCGTGTACGTCGTCCACATATTGGCGCTGGGTCAGCGTGATCGTCTGGTTTTCTGCATCGGCGGAAGTGTAGACATAGTCAAAGCAATCCAGGCTGTCCTCTGAGCGCAGGTCGGCTATTTCGGCCTTGAGTTTTGCCAGGTCGCGGCCGCCGATCACGCTGCCGTCCGAACGTCTGGTGGCGCGCAGGTTGGGCACCCAATCGGTGCCGGTTTCGCAGATATAGCGGCCGTCGCGAAACTCACCGCGATCGGTGAAGGCGATGTCGACATCCTCGTTCCAGGCATTGCCGATTTCGAACTCGGCGCCGCTCTTGCCGACATCGAGATAGATATCGGACCATGAGCAGGTGCCGTCCTGCTCGAGATAGCACCAGCGCTCGCTGGCAGCCATCAGGTGAGCCACATCGGCAAGGCGGATCAGCTTGCCGGGCTTGTACTGGTCGATGATCCCCTGCGTCCTGCTGTCGAAACCGAAGGCTGCCGATGTGGCGACGAGCAGCAGCAATGCGGCGGCGAGTGGGATCTTCATGGACTACTCCAGCGGAAACTGGCGCGATCCTAGCCGCAAATCGCCAGCGACGGAACCGACCTTGACTCCGCAGGCTTAATGTAACAAATAAAGTTACATGAAACGTGCGCGTTCGACGTCGCACCCTGCCTATCTTCTGGAGATCATCATGGATGACGTCATCATCATCGGCGGCAGCTTTGCCGGCCTAGCCGGGGCTCTCCAACTCGGGCGGGCGCGGCGCAAGGTCACCGTGCTTGACACTGGCCTGCCGCGCAATCGCTTTGCCAGCCATTCCCACGGCCTGCTCGGCCACGACCACAAACCGCCCGCCGATATCCTGGCGGCCGCCCGCCAGCAGCTTGAGCGCTATCCAACGGTGCGGCTGGTCAATGCCCGGGCCGCTAGTGTCAGCGGTGCACTGGATGATTTTGCCGTCCTCACCGACGATGGCGCAACGCTCAAGGCGAGGCGCCTGCTGCTGACCTATGGGGTGGCCGACCAGATGCCGGCCATTCCCGGTTTTGCCGAATGCTGGGGCAAGTCGATCGTGCCATGCCCCTATTGTGATGGGTTTGAAGTGGCCGGCCAGCATTGGGGCCTGGTCTATTCCGGGCCGCATAGCCTGCATGCCATTTCGCTGTTTGGTGACTGGACCGACAAACTGACGCTGTTCGCCGATGGGCATGAACTGGATGCCGAGGCGCGGGCGGATCTGGCGCGGCGCAATGTGCCGGTGATCGATGGCAGACTGGAAAGCATCGCACATGACAATGGCCATTTGAGTGCGATCCATCTCGATACTGGTCGCGCGGCGTCGGTCGACGTGCTGTTCGCCCATCCGCGCAATCGGCCATCCGCCAGCCTGCATGGAGCTCTGGGATTGGAAACGGTCGAGGCGCCGCTGGGCATCTTCCTCAAGGTCGATGATCGCCGCCAGACCTCAATGGAGGGCATCTATGCCGCCGGCGATCTGGCCAATCCCATGGCGAGCGTGACATTGGCCTCTTCCAGCGGGGCCATGGCGGCGATTTTCGCCCAGCAATCCATGCTGCAATAGCGGTCGCGAGGCTTGCCATCAGTTTAGAATGGTTCTAGACAATGTTTAGAACCATTCTAAACGAGATCGCGTCATGTTTTCCCTACTGCCCGATGCCCGCCGCTCTTTTTCCAGCCTTTCCGAACGCGAAATCCTGGCTTTGGCGATTGCGGCAGAGGAAGAGGATGGCAGCATCTATTCCGAATTCGCCACGCGGCTGGCGCCGACCTATCCCGGCTCGGCGGCTCTGTTCGAGGGCATGGCGGCCGAGGAGGACGAGCATCGCCGCCGCCTGCTCGATCTTTATGTCGAGCGCTTCGGCAAAAGGCTGGTGCCGATCCGGCGCGTGCATGTGCGCGGCTTCATCAATCGCAAGCCGATCTGGCTGCTGAAAAACCTCACGCTCGAGGCCGTGCGCCAGCAGGTCTGGGAGATGGAGGAGGGCGCCTATCGCTTTTATATGGAGGCGGCCAAGCAGGTCAGTGATGCCGGCACGCGCAAGCTGCTGGGCGATCTGGCCGCGCAGGAACGCCGCCATGCCGATGCCGCCGACCGGATCGACGAGGCGGTGCTGGGCGCCGAAGGGCGCGATGTCGAAAAAAGCGAGAACCATCGCCAGTTCGTGCTGACTTATGTACAGCCGGGTCTGGCCGGCTTGATGGATGGCTCGGTTTCGACGCTGGCGCCGGTTTTTGCCGCCGCCTTTGCCACCGGGGACACGCATCAGACTTTTCTGGTGGGTTTGGCCGCGGCCATCGGCGCCGGCATTTCCATGGGCTTTACCGAAGCGGCCTCCGACGATGGCAAGCTGACGGGGCGCGGTTCGCCTGTTAAGCGCGGGCTGGCCGCCGGCATCATGACGGCCGTGGGCGGGCTGGGGCATGCTCTGCCCTATCTGATCCATGATTTCTTCACCGCCACCGCGCTCGCCATCGTCATCGTGCTGATCGAACTCTGGGCCATCGCCTTCATCCAGAACCGCTATATGCAAACCCCGTTCTGGCGCGCCGTCATGCAGGTCGTGCTGGGCGGCTCGCTGGTGTTTGCTGCAGGTATTTTGATCGGCAATGCCTGACTTGCCGGTTCTGCTAGGGCGTGACAGGTTCCGGCTGGGCTGAACCCGGCGCAGGAGAAGGCTGATTTCTGTTCGAACTCTGAGCGCTGCGGACGGCACGCCGCTGGCCTACCGCCTGCATGGTCCCGCGCATGGCCAACCCCTGGTGCTCTGCCATGGGCTGGCGGCAAGCGGGCTGCAATTTGCTGCCGATGCCGAATTCTTTGCGGCGCAAGGCTTTCGCGTGCTGGTGCCCGATTTGCGCGGCCATGGGCAATCGGGCGTTCCGGCCACGCGCAATAGCCGGAGTTTTGCCATCCCGACGCTGGCCGATGATCTGGTCGCCATGCTGGATCACGCCCAGCTCGGGCCGGTCCATTGGGTGGGCAATTCGCTGGGCGGCATCGTGGCGCTCGATCTGGTAGCGCGGGCGCCGGAGCGGTTCAAAACGCTTGCCATGTTCGGCACGGCCTTTTCGCTGAACCTGCCGCAGGCGCTGGGGCGGGTCCTGCCGCCGATCCACTTTCTGCTTGGTCCGCGACGTCTGGCAGCGCTGACGGCCTGGTCCACGACTGGCGACAAGTCGGCCCGCAAGGTCATTGCCGCTATGGCCGAAGCCATCGACCCGCAGACAATTGCGACAATCGCCGCCAGTATCAGCCGCTATGATCTGTCCCATGCCGTAACGGGGTTTACCGGACCAATGCTGGTTCTGGTCGGCGGGCGCGACCGGGCGGTCAATCTGGCGCTCAGGCCGGCCCTGGCGCGCATTGGGGCACGGGACAATCTCGCCATTGTGGACCTGCCCTATGGCGGGCATTGCGCCAATCTGGACGCCACCGCGGATTGGCGTGCGGCGTTGCTGCGGTTCTGGTCCTAGGCGACCTTGTTGCCCAGGGCCGCCAGCCGATTGTCGAGGATGACGCCGACCTTGGCGCATTCCTGCGCGATTTCGGCGATGAAATCGGCCAGCATGTCGCGATCGAGCGCGGCGAGCGAGCGGACGACCATGGCGGTGTCGCGATGCAGCGGCTCAAAATCGGGTGGGGCGATTTCGACCAGCCGGCCCGCCTCGATATCGTCGGCCACGGCAGAGCTGACAAAAAAGCCCAGGCCCTCACCCTTGATGGCGAGGCGTCTCGCCGGCCCGGTGGGCAGTTCGACACTGGTCTTGGCCAGCCGCACCAAAGCGGCGGCGGTTTCGGGTTCGGCCTGCCACCAGCGCAGCGAGATGACGCGGGGCACCAGCGCCAGCACATCCTCGATGCTGAATTGAGCGGGCAGCCGCGCGGCGATTTCGGGCGCTACGACCAGGGGCACGCGTTCGCGCATGATGACCAGCGGCACCAGATCCACGATCAGCGGATCGATATTGGGCCAGCACAATATGCCCATTTCAGCGTCGCGCTCATGCAGCATGGCGGCGATCTGGGCCTGCCTGCCCTCATGCACCACCACATCGACACTGGGATATTTCTGCTGAAAACGTAGCAATGCCTCGGTGATCAGCGGGGAGACCAGACTGCGCAGCGAGGCAATGGCGATGCGGCCGCGCTCGACCCGGCGCAGCGCCTCGCGGCCTTCTTGCGCGGTGCCGATAATGCGGCGGGCAAAGGGCAGGAAGGTCATGCCCTGATCGGTCAGCGTCACGGTGCGGCCGCGCTGAAACAGGGTGACGCCCAATAGCTGCTCGAGGGCGCGGATGCGCATCGAGGCGGTGGCCTGGGTGATGTGGAGATACGCGGCGGCTTTGGTGAAACTCTGGTCGCGAACGATGCGATCAAAAGTGCGAAGCTGGTCGAGGTCCATCGGGAATGCTTATGCGGCTGGAGCTATTGCGAGTAATTTTCAGCCTAGCATTGCATTTTGCGATGGGGAAGCAGACTCAACCCGCCTTGTTGCGCTCGCGCGAGGCTTCCGCCTCTGCGCGTTTGCGGGCCCGGGCGCGGGTGGCGGCTTGGGCGGCATCGTCGCCCAGATGGGTGCTGCCGCGCTGGCGGGCAAGGTCCATCTGTTTTTGCCGTTCGGCGGCAGCGGCATGCTTGGCCAGGTCATCGCTGCAATGGGGGCAGGCAATGCCTTCGCGATACTTGGGATCGGCGCGGTCGGCTGCGGTCAGCGGATGCCGGCAGGCCCGGCACAAAGTGGCGCCGCCTTCGACCAGGCCATGGCCGACCGAGACGCGTTCGTCGAAGACGAAGCATTCGCCGGCAAAGCGGCTCTCTTCCGCGGGGACTGTTTCGAGGTATTTGAGAATCCCGCCCTTGAGGTGGAACACTTCCTCAAAGCCCTTGCTCAGCAGATACGACGATGCCTTCTCGCAGCGAATGCCGCCGGTGCAGAACATGGCCACCTTCTTGTCGCGCGCCGGATCGAGATGGGTTTCGACATAGTCCTTGAACTCGGTAAAGCTCTTGGTGGCGGGGTCGAGCGCGCGCTGGAACGTGCCCAGGCCCACTTCGTAATCATTGCGGGTATCGACCAGCACCACGTCATTGCGCTCGATCAGGCCATTCCAGTCTTCCGGCTCGACATAGGTGCCCACCGCCTTGGCCGGATTGGCCTCGGGCGCCCGCAGAGTGACGATTTCGGGCTTGAGGCGCACTTTCATGCGCAGGAAGGGCATGGTGGCGGCGGTCGAGAACTTGATCTCGGCGCCGATGAGGCGGGTGCCAAAATCGGGGCCGTCCGAGAGATAGCGTTCCAGCGCATCGATGGCCTCGACACTGCCCGCCACGGTGCCGTTAATGCCCTCGGGCGCCAGGATCAGCGTGCCCTTGATGCCGAGCCCGCAGCAGAATTTAGCGAGCCTGGGCTGCAATTCGGCGCAGTCGGGCAGGTCGGCAAATTTATAGATCGCCATCACCTTGTATGGCTGATTGGCTTGGGGCAGACTGGACATGGGCGTATTATCGGGCGGGCACATGGCCCCGCTCATACCACTCGTCGCGCCGCCCGTCACGCATGGGCAAATCGCAAATTCTCAGGAGGACGTCATGACCTATCGGGCCGATCCGGCACGCTATGACAGCATGCAATATCGCCATTCGGGCCGCTCGGGGCTCAAGCTGCCGGTCATCAGCCTGGGCCTATGGCAGAATTTCGGCGGTACGCGGGATTATCCCGGCGCCATGGAAATCCTGGGTCATGCGTTCGACGCGGGTATTACCCATTTCGACCTGGCCAATAATTACGGCCCGCCCGCCGGCTCGTCCGAAGAGCTGTTCGGCCAGGTCATGGCGCGCGATTTCCGGCCCTATCGGGACGAGCTGATCATTTCCACCAAGGCCGGCTACAATATGTGGCCCGGCCCCTATGGCGAATTCGGCAGCCGCAAATATCTGATCGCGAGCCTGGACCAGAGCCTCAAGCGCATGGGGCTCGATTATGTCGATATTTTCTATTCCCACCGCTACGATCCCAATACCCCGCTCGAGGAAACCATGGGCGCGCTGGCCCAGGTGGTGCGGCAGGGCAAGGCGCTCTATGTCGGGATTTCGAGCTATCCCGAGGCCGAAACCCGCGAGGCGCATCGGATTTTGAAGGAAATGGGCGTCGCCACCACCATCCATCAGCCCAGCTATTCCGTGCTCAATCGCTGGATCGAGAATGACCGCACCATCGACGCCTGTGGCGAGCTGGGCATCGGCATCATCGCCTTCTCGCCGCTGGCGCAGGGCGTGTTGAGCGGCAAGTACAATACCGGCGCCAAGGAAGGCACCCGGGCGGCATCGAGCAATACGACGCTGCGCGCCAGCCATGTCGAGCCGCGCGTGCTGGAGGCGGTGGACAAGTTGGGCGCCATTGCCCGGGCGCGGGGCCAGTCCATGGTGCAACTGGCCCTGAGCTGGGCGTTGCGGCGCAAGGAAATGACCTCGGCGCTAGTGGGCGTGCGCACGCTCGATCAGCTCAAGGACAATCTGGGCGTGCTCAATAATCTGGAGCTGAGTGCGGACGAGATCGCGCAGATCGATGACGCGACCAAGGATGGGCAGATGGAGCTGCATCCCAGTCCGAAGGGGTGGTTGCGCTAGGGGCTTCTGCACTTCTGGCATGGGAGAGCGCAGTACCCCTCACCCTGATTATTCTTCTGGACGAAGAATAATCTGTCCCTCTCCCTCAAGGGGCGAGGGAGGGCCGGTGGTTAGTTAGCTAGTCCCAATCAAACCGCGGCACGTCGAGCGCGGTGAGGGTGTCCGCGCTCTCCCCGCCGATCCTGCGCAGCAATAGCGTGCCCAGGCTGTGGCCAGCCTTGGTGAAATCCTCAAAGACCGTTTCGGCGCCCGGCTGGAACTGCGCGAAGAGTTGGGAAGCCTGTTTGGTGACCACGTGAGCCGATTGCCCGACCGTCTTGCCGGCTTCGTTCAGCGCACCGATCACCGCCAGCGCAGAAATCTCGGAGGCGCAGACATAGCCGTCGGGGCCGCCATCGGGGCGGCGGGCGCGTTTGGCGACATGGGTGCGGATGGCGTCGGTGGGGCTGCCCAGATTGATGTCGGCGGCAAATTCGTAGGCGATGCCGGCTTCCCCGGCCGCCCGGGCAATGCCGGCCTTGAGGTGTTCGGTATAGGTCAGGGCGCTGTCGGGCAGCACGATGGACACCAGCCGGCAGCCCTTCTGCACCAGGCGCTTGACCGCTCCATAGGCAAAAGCCTCGTTGTCGAAATCCACCCAGGGATGGGCGTCGGGCCAGCGGCTGCGGCCATGGCTGATAAAGGGGAAATCATTGTCGAGCAGGAAGCGGGCGCGCTCGTCATAGATTTCGGCCTTGGAGAAAATCACCCCATCGGCCATGCGATTGCGCACGATATGGCGGATCGGCTCCATCGGCGACACATTGCGGAACAGCGGGGTGATGACCAGGTGGTAGGGCGTGTTGCGCATCGCCTCGGTCAACCCGCTGACGATGGAGGTGCCAAAGCCGTAGATTTGTTCATCCGGCTCCAGCACCAGCGAGAGCACATTGGTGCGGCCGGTCTTGAGCCGCAAAGCGGCGCGATCTGGCAGATAGCCGATTTCGGCGGCCACCCTTTGCACCTTGTCGCGGGTGTCCTGCGCCAGCTCGGGCGCATTGTTGAGCGCGCGCGACACGGTGGTCACGGCAAAGCCGGTCAATTCGGCAATGGTCTTGAGCGTCGGCTTGCCGGATGGCTTGACGCCCCGCTTGGCCGCCGGTTCGGCCGGCATATCGTCGTCAGGCACGCGGCACCCCTTCTGGCCACCCTGGCGGGCAGCGATCATCTATCGGGGGCGGACATCACCAGATTGTCACGGCCACTGCAAGCACGGTGGTGGTGTCATGGCTCTGTCATAATATGACAAAACTACACCAGTTTTCGTTCTGCGCCCAAAGTCGAGTAGGCTTTTTTCAGAAATCGTCATTCTATGGCGTTGCCCGGGCTGGAAATCTGCCTCGAACGCTCCTATCTTGCCTTCACCGCTGGCAGAGCCCCGGCGGCCTTATCGTTCAACCCGCAGGAGAGGACTGAAGATGACATCATCGAATACCTTCACCATCCATGCTGGCTGCGCGAATGTACGTATTTCCATGCAAGCCTCAAAACGCTGGCAACGGATCTGTCGCTCCAAACGAATGTGACCTCGTCACAACCTCGTCTCAAATAACCGATAGAACCCCAGCGTTGCTGATTCACCCCGGTGGTCCACACGGACCAACCTCCAGGGTGGTGAACGAGTCGACGCCAAGTGGAGCATCCACTGATGCAGGAAAACAGTCTAGATCGGGCCAAGGCCCACAAGCCTATCGTCATTGAAGTGGGCGGCGAGCCTTTGGGCGTCGTCGTGCCGCATGAAGCGGGTTATCGCTTCCTCGCCGTTCGCCTGCCCGCTTTCGCTATCGATGGCCAGCAGTTCGAAACCGTCGAAAAGGCGCATTTTGCCGTGTCGCAGGCTGTCCGCAAGGGCAGCGCCGACGCGGCCTGAATTCAGCTTCACGAAAACTAAAAACAAAAAAGGCATTCCCATGAGCGGGAATGCCTTTTTGTTTGCCTCAATCGTCATTGGTGGCGTTGAGGTCCTCGGGGCGCTTGCCCTCTTCGGCATCGTGAGCCGGGGGCGCATTGATCGCCGCCATGATGGCGTCCGTCAGGGCCGTGACATCGACATTGCGCGCGTCCTGCCGGGCCAGTTCCCCCGCAATCGCGGCAATCAAGGTGTCGCGCAGCGGGGCGAGGTCATAATCGCTAGCCATTGCCATCAATGGAAATCCCCTGTTCGTCCAGCCGAACCTCGACGCCGGGGCGGTTCTGCTGCTGATAGGTATAGATGGCAAACGCTACCACCGCGACCAGCAGGATGGCGATCACGGCATAAAGACCATTGCGATTCATGAAAACTCCGGACGCTTGACGCTTGTTGTTCAAACACAACGCGTTGGCGCCCAAGTGGTTCACTCCCTTGGCTTAGCTGACCCTCTGGCCCTCGCGCCAGACGCCATGCACGACGGGCAGTGGCCCAGCCCGGCGCACCCGCACCAGGTCCGCCCGCTTGCCGATGGCGATCTGCCCGCGATCCTCAAGCCCCGCCGCTTTGGCAGGATTGAGGGTGACCATGGCCAATGCCTGGGAGAGGCTGAGCCCCTTAACCCGTTCGGGTAGGATGAACACCGCCTGCAACAGGGCAAATGGCACATAATCCGAACTCAGAATATCGAGGAGCCCGGCCCGCACCAGGTCGGTCGCCGAGATATTGCCCGAATGCGACTTACCGCGCACCACATTGGGCGCGCCCATCAGGATGGCAAGGCCCGCATCATGGGCGGCAGCGGCTGCCGCGAGCGAGGTGGGAAATTCGGCAATGGCAACGCCATCGGCCAGTGCCTCTTCGACATGAGCCAGCGTCGCATCATCGTGGCTCGCCAGCGGCAGGTTCATGGCACGCGACCGCTCGACCAGATGCCTGCGATTGGGTCCAGCATATTGCTCATGCCTGGCCAGTGCGGCGGCTAGATAGCGTTCCACTTCTTCCTGGGTCACGCCCAACTGCTTTTTATAAAACACCTTGTAGGTTTCCAGTGACGTGAACTGGCGCTGACCGGGCGTGTGATCCATCAGCGAAATCAGTCGCGTCGTCGGGTGATCTACAAAGCTCTCGAAGTGGTCGATCACATCGGCGCTGGGCAGTTCGCAGCGCAGGTGGATGAGATGGTCGGCCCGCAGCCAATCCGCCGAGCGCGCATCCCGTACCGCGCCAACCAGGCGACCGGCATGCTCGCGCATTTCGGGCATGTCGAGGTCCGAGCCGATCCGTATCGCGTCGAACACCGTGGTAATGCCCGAGCCGGCAATCTGCACGTCATGGGCATGCAAGGAGGCCAAAGGATCCCAGAACACGCCGGGGCGGGGGCGATAATAGCTTTCCAATTGGTCGGTGTGGAGTTCGACGAGGCCCGGGATGAGGTAATCGCCCGCGAAATCCTCGCCGGCCTGGCTGGGGCCGCTGTCGATTGCGGTGATCACGCCATCCGCGATGGCGACACTGCCCTCGATCACCTCGTCGGCCAGCACGATCCTGGCATTGCGCAAGACTTGCCCTTCCATCAATCCTTGCCCCCCAGCGCAAATTCGGCGACGCGGCGGAACGGCCGGCCTTTCTCGGGCTCGACGAAGAGCGACAGGCTATCGATCACCAGCTCATCGTCCAGTATGGGCGAGAACCAGGTCGTGGCGGCCTTGGCGATATCGGTGGCGTCTTCCGCGCTCAGCCGGTCGGTCAGCGTCATGTGGAACTGGAATTGCTCGAACACATAGGGGTAGCCATAGCCATCGAGCAGTTCCACCTGCCGCTCGGTCAGGCCCTTGCCGAGGCGGGCGGCGCGGTCCTTGACGCTCATCGGCGCGCGGAACACTTCGAAACTTTCCACCACATGGGCGGCGAAGTCCTGCAATTTTTCGCTGGAGTTTTCGGGAGTGAGCGCCAGAAAACCATCGAGCGACGCCAGCTTGAGCTTGCCGATAGAGAAGGGGGCATGCTCGGCGGTAAAGCTTGTGAGGGCGGCGCGCAGATTGGCTTCGGTGGCGCCATCGGCCAGCGCCATCGGCGCCTTGATCGTGGCGTGAAAGCCGTAGCGATTGGCCGATTGGGTGAGATTGAGCAGGCGTGACCGATCGATCCCGGCGACGGGTCCATCAAACAGATCGCCATCGGCGGCGTCGCGGCCCAGCCAGGTTGCGGCGCGTTCCCACAGGCTCCCCGTGGCCGGAGGGGCAAAATAAATCGCGTATCGTTCAGTCATTTTTTTGCCCCTTTGCAATCAGCGCCCGCCAGCCGCTATCGGTATTCTATGTCCGTCGTTTGACAGCGCATAACTGGACAGCCCTAAATGGCTGCGCCACAAGTTGGCTACCCTTGGCCGTATCGAGTCGCAACCCAGCCCATGGATCGCATCCTACTTCAATCGTTGTTTCAGGCGGCTGTCGCCAAGGCGCAACCCGCTTTGGCCGTGCGCCTCAACCTGCCACCCAAGCCGGTCGGGCGCACTCTGGTCATCGGCGCGGGCAAAGCCTCCGCGCAAATGGCCAAAGCATTTGAAGCGGCCTGGGACGGGCCGCTGAGCGGGCTGGTGGTCACGCGCTATGGCTATGGCGAGACCTGCGAGCGCATCGAAATCGTCGAAGCGGCCCATCCCGTGCCCGACGAGGCGGGGTTCCTTGCGGCGCGGCGGATCATGGAGACGGTGTCTGGCCTGTCCGCCGATGATCTGGTCGTGGCGCTGATTTCGGGCGGTGGCTCCTCGCTGCTGCCCGCGCCGGCGCTGGGCCTGACGCTCGATGACGAGCAGGAGATCAATCGCACGCTGCTGGCTTCGGGCGCGCCGATCGGGGTGATGAACCTGATCCGCAATCAGTTCTCGACCATCAAGGGCGGGCGCCTGGCCGCGCACTGCGCGCCGGCCCGGGTGGCAACGCTGGTCGTGTCCGATGTGCCGGGGGATGATCCGGCCATTGTCGCCTCCGGCCCGACCATTGCCCTGCCCGGAACGCGCGAACTGGCGCGCAAATATGCCAATCTTTATCGGCTCGAGCTGCCGCCAGCGGCGCAGGCGCTGCTGGCTGGCGAGGACAATCTTGCGCCCCTGCCCAGCGATCCGGTTTTCGCGCAACACACCGTACGCACCATTGCCTCGGCAGCCCTGTCACTGGAAGCGGCCGCCGACATTGCGCGGTCCCAAGGCATCGAAGCGGCAATCCTCTCAGATTCCATCGAGGGCGAATCGCGCGATGTGGCGCAGGTGCACGCCGCCATGGCCCGCGAAATCGCCGTGCGCAATCGCCCCTTCAACAAGCCCGTCGTGCTGCTCTCGGGCGGAGAAACCACGGTGACGCTGCGCGGCAAGGGGCGGGGCGGGCGTAATGCCGAATTCTTGCTTGCCTTCGCCATCGCCATTGATGGCGTCGAGGGTATTTCGGCCGTGGCTGCCGATACGGACGGGATTGATGGTTCGGAGGACAATGCCGGCGCCTTTGCCGATGGCGGCACCGCCACGCGGCTGCGCCATGCCGGTATCGACCCGCTGGTGGCCCTGGCCAACAACGACGCCTATTCTGCCTTTTCCGCCATTGGTGACCTGCTGGTCACCGGCCCGACCGGCACCAATGTGAATGACTTCCGCGCAATCCTGATCCGATAGGAGGGAGTTATGGCAAAAACGACTGGCATTGGCGGATTTTTCTTCCGGTCTCATGATACTCCGGCGCTTGCCGCTTGGTATGAAAAGCATCTGGGCGTGACCGAACTCTGGAACCAGGATGCCGGGCTCACCGTCTTCGCGCCGTTCAAGCAGACCAGCACCTATTTTCCGGCCGACAAGCAATGGATGATCAATTTCCGCGTCGATGACCTGGATGGCATGATGGCGCAGTTGCGGGCCGAAGGCATTGCCGTCGAGACGCGGCCGGACGAGTGGGACACGCCCGAGACTGGACGCTTTGCGCGCATTCACGATCCCGAGGGCAATCAGATCGAACTCTGGGAGCCTTCGGAGCCACAGCCGCAATAAAAATCATACTTTTATGGCGACAGACCTTGGCGGTCTGCCCGGTCTCTGCTCTAAACACCCCGCAAAAAGCGGCTCGGGGAAATCGACATGGCCAAACGCAAAATCGCTGTTATCGGTGTAGGCAAGATTGCGCAGGATCAGCACCTGCCGGTTATCGACAGGTCCGAAGATTTCGAATTGGCGGCGACGGTGTCGACGCGAGGCCTGGGCCATAATGGCCTGCCCGTGTTCAAGACCCCGGCCGAGCTTTACGAAGCCCTGCCCGAGGTGTCGCTGGTCTCGATCTGCACCCCGCCCGGCATCCGCCATCAATATGTCCGCGAGGCGCTCGAGGCGGGCAAGGACGTGATAATGGAAAAGCCGCCCACCACCACGATTTCCGAACTGGACGATCTGGTCGCCTATGCCGGAAGGCTGGGCCGTGTGCTCTACCAGACCTGGCATTCCCAATATAACGCCGCGGTCGATCGCACCCGCGATATCCTGGCTGAAAGCGGCGTCAAATCGGTGCGCATCGACTGGCGCGAAAGCGTGCGCAAATGGCATCCGGGACAGGATTGGGTGTGGGAGCCCGGCGGTTTCGGCGTCTGCGACCCGGGCATTAATGCCATGTCGATCTTCACCAAGGTCATGCCCTTCCCGGTCTTCGTGGAATCGAGCAAGCTGACCTTCCCAGCCAACCGGCAAACCCCGGTCGATGTCGAAATCGTCTTCAAGTCCGGCCAATTGCACAAGCCCAGCCTCTCGGCCGGGTTCAACTGGCTCGAAGAGAGCGGAGAAATCTGGACCATCCGCTTCGAGACCATGGCTGGCGATGTGCTCAAGTTGGAAAATGGCGGCCGCAGCCTGCGCGTCAATGACGAGCTGGTGCTCCAGCATGGTGACGAGGAATATGGCCTGATGTATGAGCGCTTCGCGACCCTCTTGGATCGGCACGAAACCGATGTCGATGCCGCGCCCTTGCGGCTGATGGCAGATGTGTTCTTGCTGGGTGCGCGGGTGAATGGGCCGGCGTTTGAGTGGTAGGCTCTGATATCGAGGCTCTCACCCCCACCCTTGATCCCTCCCCACAAGGGGGAGGGAGACGATGGAACTGAGGGGGTGGTTCTAGCGCATCCCTCCCCTTGATGGGGAGGGAATGAGGGTGGGGTGGCGTGAGCCACAGAACCCGTCTGCTATTTCCCAGCAGCACTCAGCGTCTTCAAATCCGCATCACTCAGTTTCAGCCGCACGCCCTTGGCGAGGCTTTTGACCTGGTCCACCGAAGTGGCCGAGGCGATGGGGGCGCTGACGCCGGGTTGGGCGACGAGCCAGGCCAGCGAGACTTCGGCCGGTGTGGCGTCATTGGCCTTGGCGACGCTGTCGAGTGCGCCCAGGATCGCCTCGCCCTTTTTATCGAGATATTTTTCGATACCGCCGCCGCGCTGGCTTTTGCCCAGATCCGCCTTGGAGCGGTATTTGCCGGTCAGGAACCCTGCGGCGAGGCTATAATAGACGATGGTGCCGATTTCCTGCTCGATGGCGAGCTTTTGCAGCTCGCCTTCGAAATCGGCCCGGTCATAGAGATTATATTTGGGCTGCAGCACTTCGTAGCGCGGCAGCGATTTGATCACCGAAATCTCCTCGGCATCGCGGATCATTTGCGGGGTGTAGTTCGACGCCCCGACCACCCGCACTTTGCCGGCGCGGATCAGCACATCATAGGCGCCCAGCGTTTCCTCGTGGCTGGCATCGGGATCGGGCCAGTGGCTGAAATAGAGATCGACATAATCGGTCTGCAGCCGCTTGAGCGAGGCTTCGATGGAGGTCTTGATATTGTCCGCGCTCAGCCCGTTCTTGACCTTGCCGGAATTGACCTTGGTGATGATGTGAACATTGTCGCGATTGCCGCGCGCCTTGAGCCATTTCCCGATAATGGTCTCGCTCATGCCCGGCGGATTGCCCGGCACCCAATTGGGATAGCCTTCGGCCGTGTCGATGGCGGTAAAGCCGGCATCGACATAGGCGTCGAGAATGTCGAAGCCCTGTTTTTCGTCGACCGTCCAGCCGAACACATTGCCCCCCAGCACAAGCGGTTCGATGACAAGTTCACTGCGTCCGAGCGGGCGGCGATCCATAGGTCTTCTCCTGTTATGATGCTGACTAAACGCGTTGGGCGGCTTTCCGTTCGCCCCCTTGTATAGGTGGTGCGCAAAACGCCTGAGGCTAGGACCTGGGCTCGATAAGGTCCCATTTATTGCCATAGAGGTCTTCGAATACGGCGACGCTGCCATAAGGCTCATGCCGGGGTGCTTCGAGAAAGCGGACGCCGCGCGCCGTCATGGCGGCATGGGTGCCCGAAAAATCGTCAGTTTCGAGAAATAGCATGACCCTTCCGCCGGTCTGGTTACCGATGGCTTTACGCTGCTCGGGACCATCGGCGCGGGCCAGCAGCAGCCGCGCGCCATTCCCGCCCGGCGGCGCCACCAGGACCCAGCGCTTGCCCCCGCCCATATCGGTGTCGGCGAGCAGGGCAAAACCGGCCTGATCCCGGTAAAAGACTATGGCTTCATCATATTCTGCGACGAGCAGGGCGATTGTGGCGATTGAACTGGTCATATCCTGTTGGATCACTCCCTCCTGCGGGGCGTCAAGCGGCGCCGGGCCAGCCGAACGGATCGCAATAAAACCGTCCAATACTGTGGAATGGCGTCCGGACCGTCATCGAATTGACCAAATGGTCAAACTGACCCATTGCGCTCCCCTAAATTCTACGCTTTGTTGGCGCCCAAGCTTCGGCCGGCAAACCGAACGCGCAAAAAACTTTCTCGGGAGACAACAATCATGAAATTGATGACCACCCTGCTGGCGGCTTCGGCCATGCTGGCGCTGGCCGCGGGCGCCGCCCAGGCCAAGCAATTGGTATTCTGTTCGGAAGCTTCGCCTGCTCACTTCGATCCCGGTCCGACCACCGGCGGCAATGATTTCGACGCCTCCTCGCGCACCATCTATAATCGCCTGGTTGAGTTCGAAAAGGGCGGCACCGCCATCGAGCCGGGCCTGGCCGAAAGCTGGGCCACCTCCGAGGACGGCAAGGAGATCACCTTCAAGCTTCGCCCCGGCGTCAAGTTCCACACCACGTCCTATTTCACCCCCACCCGCGATCTCAATGCTGACGACGTGATCTTCAGCTTCGAGCGCCAGTGGAAGGAAGACAATCCGTGGTTCGCCTATCTCGAAGGCATGACCTGGGACTATTTCCAGGGCATGGACATGCCCAAATATATCAAGGAAATCGTCAAGGTTGACGATCTGACCGTCAAGTTCGTGCTCAACGAACCCAATGCCCCGATGATCGCCAACCTGGCCATGGATTTCGCGTCCATCGTGTCCAAGGAATATGCCGATCAGCTCGCAGCGTCCGGCGATCTGGCCGCCTTCTCGACCCAGCCGATCGGCACCGGCCCGTTCGTCTTCTCAGACTACCAGCTCGACACCGTCATCCGCTACCAGGCTTTCCCCGACTACTGGGCCGGCAAGCAGCCGATCGACGATCTGATCTTCGCCATCACCACCGATCCGTCGGTGCGTGCCCAGCGTCTGCTGGCCGGCGAATGCGATATCATGCCCTATCCGGCGCCTGCCGATATCGCTCAATTGCAGGCTGATCCGAACCTGACGGTTCTGGAGCAGGAAGGCCTCAATATCGGCTACATGTCCTACAACACCACCGAGCCGCCGTTTGACAATGTCAACGTGCGCAAGGCCCTCTCCATGGCCGTCGACAAGGCTGCCATCATCGAGGCGGTGTACCAGGGTGCTGGCCAGGACGCCAAGAACCTGATTCCGCCCACCATGTGGAGCTACAACAACAATATCCCCGCCGACAAATATGATCCGGAAGCCGCCAAGAAGCTGCTCGAGGAAGCCGGCGTAACCAACCTCACCACCGATCTCTGGGCCATGCCCGTGTCGCGTCCTTACAATCCCAACGCCCAGCGCGTTGCCGAACTGATCCAGGCCGACTGGGCGGCGATTGGCGTTACCGCCAATATCGTCTCCTACGAATGGACCGAATATCGCGAGCGCGGCAAGCAGCCCGACCGCAAGGGTCCGTTCCAGATCGGCTGGACCGGCGACAATGGTGATCCGGATAACTTCTTCGCGACCCTCTTCTCCTGCTCGGCCATTGGCGTGTCCAACTATTCGAGCTGGTGCAATCAGGAATTCGAAGACCTGATCCAGAAGGCCAAGACCACTCCCGACCAGGCCGAGCGCACCGCGCTCTATGAAAAGGCCCAGGAAGTGTTCAAGGCCGAAGAGCCCGCCCTGACGCTGGCTCACTCGAAAGTGTTCATGCCCATGAACAAGCGCGTCATCGGCTTCAAGATGGACCCGCTGGGCATTCACCGCTTTGACGGCGTCGACGTCGCCGAGTAAGGCTGAGGCCACGTAAATCCAAGGAGTCCCACGCCGGTTTTACCGGTGCGGGGCTCCCCTTTCATTTTAGAGCAGGGTAAGGAGGCGCCGGCCAACGGCACCCCGACAATTGCCTCGCCACAACAGGAAACGCGCACCCTGCCGGTTTGCCGGCGCGGCGCATTAGGGTAAAGACCCGCATGCTCAATTACATTCTGCGCAGACTTGCGCTGATCGTGCCGACCATTGTCGGCATTTCCATCTGTGCTTTTGCTTTTGTCCGGGTGCTGCCGGGCGACCCCATCCTGGCCATGGCTGGCCAGCATGGCGTGACGCCGGAGCGCTACGAAATCCTGCGCGAACAGTTCGGCTACAATCTGCCGATCTGGCAGCAATATTTCAATTATCTGGGCGGCGTCCTGCAGGGCAATTTCGGCGTCTCGCTGGCCACCAAGCGCCCCGTCATCACCGAATTCATGACCCTGTTCCCCGCCACGATCGAACTGGCCCTGGTCGCCATGTTCCTGGCGGTCATCATCGGCATACCCGCCGGCATCTTTGCCGCTGTCAAGCGCGGCTCCTGGTTCGATCAATTGACCATGGGCGTGGCGCTGACAGGCTATTCCATGCCCATCTTCTGGTGGGGCCTGCTGCTGATCATCTTCTTTTCCGGCTATCTGGGCTGGACGCCGGTTTCGGGACGCATCGCGCTCTCCTTCTTCCTGCGCCCCATTACCGGCTTCATGCTGGTCGATACCCTGCTCTACGGCAATTGGCCGGCCTTCGTTTCGGCTTTGCGCCATCTGATCCTGCCCGCGGTGGTGCTGGGCACCATCCCCCTGGCGGTCATCGCGCGGCAGACCCGTTCGGCCATGCTTGAAATCCTGGGCGAAGACTATGTGCGTACCGCCCGCGCCAAGGGCATGTCGCCCCGCCGCGTGGTCAATGTGCATGCTCTGCGCAATGCGCTGATCCCGGTGGTCACCACGATTGGCCTGCAGGTGGGGCTGCTCATGGGCGGCGCCATCCTCACCGAAACCATTTTTTCCTGGCCGGGCATCGGCAAATGGATGATCGATTCCATTTCCAAGCGCGACTATGTCGTCGTGCAATCGGGGCTCTTGCTGATCGCGCTCATCGTCATGGCGGTGAACCTGCTGGTCGATCTGCTCTATGCCGTCATCAACCCGCGCATCAGGGTGCAGTAAGATGACCCAGACTCCAAAAATCGTCCCCGCCAAGCCCGACCGCGCTGCCGCGCTGCGCGAATTCTGGCACTATTTTTCCGTCAACCGCGGCGCCGTCATCGGGCTGGTGGTGTTTGCCCTCCTGGTGCTGATCGCCATCTTTGCCCCGCTGCTGGCGCCCTATTCGCCCGACCTGCAATATCGCGACGCCATCCTCAAGCCCCCGTTCTGGGATGCCGGTAGCGACCCGCGCTTCCTGCTGGGCACCGATCCGGTGGGCCGCGATATGCTGTCCCGCCTGATCCATGGCGCCCGCTATTCGCTGTTCATCGGCTTTTTCGTGGTCAGCGGCGCGCTGTTCGTCGGCGTGATCCTGGGCGTGCTCGCCGGCTATTTCGGTGGCTGGATCGACGCCATGATCATGCGCGTCATGGACATCATCCTGGCCTTCCCATCGCTGCTGCTGGCGCTGGTGCTGGTGGCCATTCTGGGGCCGGGCCTGTTCAATGCCATGGTCGCCATTGCGCTGGTGCTGCAACCGCACTTTGCCCGCCTGGTCCGCGCCGCGGTGATGGCGGAGAAAAACCGCGAATATGTCACGGCCGCCCGGCTTTCGGGCGCCGGGCACTTGCGCCTCATGCTGGTGACCATCCTGCCCAATTGCCTGGGGCCGTTGATCGTTCAGGCGACGCTGAGCTTTTCCAATGCGATTCTGGAAGCCGCCGCGCTGGGCTTCCTGGGCATGGGTGCGCAGCCGCCGACCCCCGAATGGGGCACCATGCTGGCCTCGGCCCGCGAATTCATCCTGCGCGCACCCTGGGTCGTGACCTTCCCCGGTCTGGCGATCCTGATCACCGTGCTCGCCATCAACCTCATCGGCGACGGATTGCGCGATGCGCTCGATCCCAAGCTCAAGCGGAGCTGAGACATGCCCCTGCTCGAAATCAAGAACCTGAGCGTTTCCTTCGATACCTCGGTCGGCCTGTTCAAGGCCGTGGACGGGATCGATGTGTCGGTCGACGCCCGCGAAGTCCTCGCCATTGTCGGGGAATCCGGCTCCGGCAAATCGGTGGCCATGCTGGCGGTGATGGGGCTATTGCCCAGCACCGCGACGGTCACCGCCGACAAGATGGAATTTGAAGGCCTCGACCTGCTCGCCATGTCGCCGGCCGACAAGCGCAAGATCATCGGCAAGGACATTGCCATGATCTTCCAGGAGCCGATCGCCAGCCTCAATCCCTGCTTCACCGTGGGGTTCCAGATCGAGGAAGTGCTGTCCAAGCATCTGGGGCTCAGCGGCCGGGCGGCGCGGCAGCGGGCCATCGAATTGCTGCATCTGGTGGGCATCAAGGACGGTGCCGACCGGCTCAATGCCTTCCCGCACCAGATGAGCGGCGGGCAATGCCAGCGCGTCATGATCGCCATGGCTATTTCCTGTAATCCTAAATTGCTGATCGCGGACGAACCGACCACCGCGCTCGACGTGACCATCCAGAAGCAGATCCTGGATCTCCTGGTTCGGCTGCAGGCCGAACATGGCATGGGCCTGATCATGATCACTCATGACATGGGCGTCGTCGCCGAAACAGCCGACCGGGTCATCGTGCAATATAAGGGGCACAAAATGGAGGAGGCCGACGTACTCTCCCTGTTCGAGAACCCCAAATCCAATTACACGCGGGCACTGCTTTCGGCGCTGCCGGAAAACGCGGTAGGCGATCGCCTGCCCACGGTTTCCGACTTCGTCTTCGAACCGGCGCCGGGAGTGGCATGATGAGCGCACCCGTTCTCGAAGTCCGCAATCTCACCCGTGATTACACCTCCTCCGGCGGCTTCCTGCGGCCGGCCAAGGTCGTGCATGCCGTCAAGGGCGTCAATTTCTCGCTCGCCAAGGGCCGCACCCTGGCCGTGGTCGGCGAAAGCGGCTGCGGCAAGTCCACCCTGGCGCGCATGATCACGCTGATCGATCCGCCCACCGCGGGCGAGATCCTGATCGATGGCAAGCCGGTCGACGCCGGCCACGTCACCCACGACATGCGCCAGAAGGTGCAGATCGTGTTCCAGAACCCGTATGGCTCGCTCAATCCGCGCCAGAAGATCGGCGACGTGCTGGCCGAGCCGCTGCTGCTCAATACCAAGATGCCGGCTGCCGAGCGGCGCGAACGCGCCATGGCCATGCTGCTCAAGGTCGGGCTGGGGCCCGAGCATTTCAATCGCTATCCGCACATGTTCTCGGGCGGCCAGCGCCAGCGCATTGCCATTGCCCGCGCGTTGATGCTCAATCCCAGTTTCCTGGTGCTCGACGAGCCGGTATCGGCGCTCGATCTCTCCGTGCAGGCGCAGATTCTCAATCTGCTCAAGGATCTGCAGGACGAATTCGGGCTGACCTATGTGTTCATCAGCCACGACCTGAGCGTGGTGCGTTACATCGCCGACGAAGTCATGGTGATGTATTTCGGCGATGTCGTCGAACATGGCAGCCGCGAGGACGTGTTCGGCAATCCCCAGCACAGCTATACCAAGACCCTGTTTGCCGCGACGCCCAAATCCGACGTCGAATCGATCCGCGCACGCATCGCCAAAAAGGCCGCCTTGGCCTCCTGATCCCCGGCGTCGCCCCTCCGCTCAGGAGGCGCGGCGCCAGCGCTGCTCGCCCAGGAAAATCTCGAGATCATCCCGGCTCATCGGGCGGGCAAAGGCATAGCCCTGCAGGATGTCGCAGCCGAGTTCGGTCAGGATCGCGGCATGCGCCATGCTCTCGACGCCCTCGGCGATCACTTCGATACCCATGGATTTGCCGATATCGACGATCGAGGCCAGCAATTGGCGCTGCCCGATATCGTCCAAGATCGGATCGACCAATTGCCGGTCGATCTTGAGCCGCGCCGGGCGCAGTTTTTGCAGTGACACGATAGAGGCATAGCCCGTGCCGAAATCATCGATTTCGATCTCGATGCCCAATTCCTTGAGCTGGTCGATATTGTGCGCGATGACCGCATCGTCCTCGTCGAGATAGATCGATTCCACCAGTTCGAACGCTATCCGCCCCGGCGGAATATGTAGTTTTTCCAGGCTCTCGATCAGCGCGTCATCATGCAGGCGGCGGTGGGAGACATTGACCGAAGCGCGCGGCACCTTAAGGCCCATGCTCTCCCAACGGTCGAGGTCAGCCAGCGCATGTTCGAGCACGATGCGATCGATTGTTGCCATGACATTGAGGTCTTCCGCCGTCGCGAGGAACGCGTCGGGCGCGCGCAGGCCCAGCACCGGATGGCGCCAGCGCACCAGGGCTTCCACGCCCACCAGGTCATGGCTGCGCGCGTCGAACTGGGGCTGGTAGAAGGCGATGAATTCGTCGCGCTCGAGCCCGCTCAGGATTTCGTCGGCCACCCGTTTGGTATGCACCACCTCGGCCTGCAGGGCTTCAGAGAAATATTCGAAGCGGTTGCGGCCGCGCCCCTTGGCGCGATAGAGCGCGATATCGGCATTGACCAGCAGGCGGCCCACGTCGATGTCGGGCCCATGTTCGGCGGCAATGCCGATACTGACCCCAAAGCGGCATTGATGGCCCTGGTAGCTCACCGGCTTGCGCATCTGCGCCACGATCCGCTCGGCCATCATGCCCAGATACTGGTCGCCATCGGCAGCCGGGCAGACCACCACGAATTCGTCGCCGCCGATCCGCGCCACGAAATCGCTGGCGCGGCAATTGGCCCGCAGCACGGCGCTGGCATGCACCAGCATGGCGTCGCCCGCCGCATGGCCCAGCGTGTCGTTGATCTGCTTGAAGCGATCGAGATCCAGATGCAGCAGGGCAATGCTGCCGCTGCCGGCATAGCCATCCCCAGCATTGGCCTTGAGGATGTCGTCGAGATAGCGCCGATTGGGCAGTCCGGTCAGGCTGTCATGCAAGGCATTGTGCTCGATGCGGCTCTTGGCGGCTTCGAGTTCCCGATTGCGCGCCTCGGTCAACAGCTTGGTACGCCGCAAATCCTCGCTGCGGGCCACATCCTCGGTAATGTCCCAATTGACCCCGACCAGCCGCGGATTGCTGCCGGCCTCGCTATAGACGGCGCCGATGGCCTTGATGGTGCGCACAGTGCCGTCCGGCCAGGTGACGCGGAACACCGATTTATACTGCCCGGTGCGCATGCCCTTGGAAAAATCGGTCTGCGCCGCCGCGAAATCGGCCGGATGCAGCGCCGCATTCCAATGCTTGAAATGGCGCGGCCCGCCGTCCTTGGGCAGGCCGTAAAGCTCGTTCATCCGTTCGTCCCAGACGAGGTCCCTGGTCGCCATATCCATTTCCCAGACGCCGACCTCCGAACTGTCCAGCGCCAGAGCGAGCCGGTGGGACAGCCGCTCGAGTTCGGCTTCGCGCTGCTTGAGCACGCGAATATGCAATTGCCGCTCGCCGATCAGCCGTCCGGTGATGAGAATGGGAAACAGAATCAGCGCCCCCGCGACGATCAATGTGCCGCGCAGCACCCAGATGCCGGAATCACTGGTCCAGCCGCCTTTGGGCCGGGCGGCGACCTCCCAGAATCCTGACGGCAAGGTGACGGTGGACAGCACGGGATCCTGGCCATCGAGGTCCGGTCCGAAAAACCGCTGGCCTTTCACGCCGCGCGCATCCCGGCGGGTGATGGAAATATCGCTGCCCAGCGAGGGCGCAAACAATCCGCTTTCGACATAGAGCCGGTCCATATCGACCACGGCCGACACCACGCCCCAGAAGCGGCGCTCCGTGCCATTGCCGGTAAAGACGGGGAACCGGCCGACAAAACCCTGCCCGCCCTGCACCAGATCCACTGGCCCCGCCAAGACCGGCCGGCCGGTGTCGCGGGCCTGCAGCACGGCATCGCGCTGGGCAATGTCGAGCACATAATCGAGCCCGATCACCGCCTCATTGCCCGCCAGCGGATAGGCCATGGTGACCACCAGGCCCGGCGCCGCAGCCACCAGCCGCAATTGGCTGCGCTCGGCCAGGATGCTCGACGCCAGCGCCGCAAAGCGGGCCTGGTCCATTCCGGGTTCGGTCGCCAGGGTCGATACCAGCCCGCGCACCAATTGGATATTGCCGTTGATATTGCCTTCGAGCTTGGCGCGGACCAGGGAAAGCTCGGCCTGCACATCCGCGCGCAGTCTCTCGCGGGCGAGAATGCTGGTCTGCTTGTCGAGGAACAGCCCGCCGGTAACCAGCACAATCAGCGCAATCACGGCCGGGATGGCAATGGGGCGCAGCCAGCTCAGCCTATTGTCCTGCGATGCAGTTGAATTCACCACCGATATCACCCGCCTCCCGGTCTTCTGTCCGGGCCGGGTGAGCCTGGCGGCACAACCTTTATGTTTGCCTACCCCGCGCCAGCTCTATCGTCTTGTGGTTAGCGGCGGGCTAAACTCGGCTTCGGTATCTACCCGGTTTCCACGAGGATCGTGCCCGCCGCCGCGCATAGCGCAGTGAAGGCCGGGGAGGGACTGCGGTCGGTTACGAACGTGTCGATCTGGTCGATCCGGGCGATCCGCACCGGCGCGGTGCGGGCGAATTTGCCGGCATCGGCGACCAGGATTATGTGCCGCGCATTGGCGATGATGGCTTGCGCCACCTTGACCTCGCGATAGTCGAAATCGAGCAGGGCGCCGTCTTCGTCCAGGGCCGAGGCGCCGATGACGGCGTAGTCCACTTTGAACTGCGAGAAAAAACCGGCCGCCGCCTCCCCCACAATGCCGCCATCGCTGCCGCGCACCACGCCGCCGGCAATCACCACCTCGAATTGGGGATAGATGCGCATGCGGTTGGCGACATTGATGTTGTTGGTGATGACCAGAAGGCCCGAATGATCGAGCAGGGCCTGGCTCACCGCCTCCGTCGTCGTCCCGATATTGATGAACAGCGACGCGTCATTGGGAATGAGCGCGGCGGCCGCCTTGCCGATGGCCTGCTTTTCCGCGGCCGCAATGTTCCGCCGGGCCTCATATTCGAGGTTCTCGATGCCCGCGGGCAGCACGGCCCCGCCATGCATGCGCTTGAGCAGACGTTGGTCGCAGAGCTGGTTGAGATCCTTGCGGATGGTCTGCACCGACACGGCAAAGCGCTCGGCCAGGGCATCGACCAGCACCCGCCCTTCGAGCCGGGTCAGTTCCAGGATCGCCTGCTGGCGTGTCTGGGTGTCGTTCACCTGCGGTCCCTATGCCGGCTCGAAATCGGAGGCCCGGCCGGTCACGTCGGCGAGCCCCGTGGCAAAGCGGCGGGCATTCTTGACATAGCCATCGGCCGACCGGGTCAGCCCGGCAATGGCTTCAGCATCCAACGCCCGGACCACCTTGCCCGGCACGCCAACGACGAGCGAACCGTCGGGAATTTCCTTGCCCTCGGTGATCAGGGCGCCCGCTCCGATCAGGCAGTTGCTGCCGATTTTTGCCCCATTGAGCACGGTGGCGCCCATGCCGATCAGCGTATTGTCGCCAATGGTGCAGCCATGCAGCATGGCTTTGTGGCCAATGGTGCAGCCCTCCCCGATGGTCAGCGGAAAGCCCATATCGGTATGGAGCACCGCATTGTCCTGCACATTGCTGCGTGCGCCGATGGTGATGGTTTCATTGTCGCCGCGCGCCACCGCGCCAAACCAGATGCCCGCATCGGCGCCCACTACGATATCGCCCACCAGCACGGCGGTCGGTGCAATCCAGGCGACATCGGGATCGAGTCGCGGCGCGACGCCATCGAGTTCATATAGGCTCATCAACAATCCTCCTCAGCTCGCCACGCCATAGGCATCGCGCATCTCGGCGATTTCAGCCAGTGCCTGGGCAAATATCCCCCAATCGTCGCGCTCGGCAATCGGCGCCCAGATCGCCTCGACATCTTCGACCAGCATGGTGCGCGGCTTGGTCCGGGCGAAATAGGGATGATCGAGATTGACCTTGTCGCTGGCTGAATAGCCTTCCAACGCATCGGCAATCGGCCGGAACGCGTCTGTTGCATAAAACTCGGCTGACGGACTGGAAGCTGCCCGCTTGGCACTCAGCGCCCCGCCGCGCCAATCAAAGAAGAACTGCTCATAGGGCGCCTGCGACTGGTTGAGGAAGCCGAACAGCGCGGTGATGAACGCGCTGTCGCTCTCTACATCGTGTGGGTTTAGTCCCAGGCGGCCCAGCATGGCGGCGGGCAGGGCGGCGCGGAATTGCGGCCAGATCGTATTGAGCGCCGGCTCCAATGCCTCGATGCTGGACAGCGGCACGAGGCACTCGGCCAACCGGGTCAGGTTCCAGGCCAGGGTGTCGGGCTGCCGGCCAAAGCTATAAAGCCCGGTCTCGTCGAAATAGGCGGCGGTGAAATCGGGGTCATAGGTCGGCAGGAACCGCCACGGCCCATAATCGAAACTCTCGCCGGTGACATTGATATTGTCGGTATTGAGCACGCCATGCACGAACCCGGCAGCAATCCATTGTGCGCCGAGTTTCGCCACGGCGGCAACCACTGCTTCAAGCAGGGCTGCCGGCCTATCGGGGGCGTCCGCCAATTGGGGATAATAACGGGCAATGGTGTAATCGACCAATTGGCCGATGGCGTCATAGTCTTCGAGATAGGCCAGACGCTGGAAGGTGCCGATGCGGATATGGCTGTGGCTGAGCCGGACCAGCACTGACGACCGCGTCGGCGAGGGCTCATCGCCCCGATAGAGCTCTTCCCCGGTTTCGATCAAGGAAAAGCTCTTGGACGTATAGACGCCCAGCGCTTCGAGCATTTCGGTGGCCAGCACTTCGCGCACCCCGCCTTTCAGCGTCAGCCGCCCATCGCCACCGCGCGACCACGGCGTTTGCCCGCTGCCCTTGGTGCCGAAATCGAGCAGGCGCCCATCCTTATGGTCATAGCCCTGGGCAAACAGGAAGCCGCGCCCATCACCCAGATCGGCATTGTAGCTGCGGAATTGATGGCCGTGATAGCGCAGTGCCAGCGGCTGGTTGAGCGAGCCGGGCAGGGGCGCAAAGCGGCCGAAATGTGCGATCCATTGCTCGTCGCTGAGCCCGTCCAGCCCCATGCGCTTGGCCCAACGCTGGTCGCGATGGCGCAAGATGGTCTTGGGAAAATCGGCGGGGCTGACGCGGTCGAAGAACGCGTCGCCGAGCGTTTCGTGGGCTGTGGCTGGTTTGAATGCGGGCATGGGCCAAAGCTAGCAATTGGCCCGCCCCGGCGCCAGTGTGCAACCCAGCCTTTCGTTTGTCCGCCTAGCGCAAGCCGGCAAATCGCCCTATATGCCCACTAATGACATCCCAGAGCGACATCCTGCGCCTCGCGCCCTTCCAGGCCGCCATCTTCGATATGGACGGCACGCTGCTTGATACCGAAGCGGTGTTCAAAACCATCGTTTTTGAAGTCTGCACCGATCTGGGCTTCGAGATGACCGATGTGGTGCATAGTTCCATGGTCGGCTCCAGCCATGAGCGCACCAATCAACTGCTGCTCGAAGCTTATGGCGTGTCCTTTCCCTACAGCCTGTTCGACGAACGCTGCCGCGTTAGCATGCGCGAGCGCACCCATGCCGGCGTGCCGGTCAAGCAGGGCGCCCGCGAATTTCTGGCCGAATTGGTCGAGCGGAAAATCCCGATTGCCGTCGCTACCTCCTCGCGCACGCCCCATGCCCATACCCATCTGGGGGCGGCGGGCCTGCTCGATCTGTTCCAGACCGTCGTGACCCGCGACGATGTGGTCAATCCCAAGCCCCATCCCGAGCCATACCTGACGGCGGCACGGCGGCTGGGTATCGATCCGGCGCAGTGCCTCGCGCTCGAAGACAGCCATGCCGGCGTGCGCGCGGCCCATGCGGCAGGCATGCAGACCATCATGGTGCCCGATCTGGTCCATCCCAATGACGAATTGCGCGCCCTCGGCATTGCCGTGATGGAGAGCCTTGATCAGGTCCGGCTGGCGGCCTTCGCGCCGCGCTGATCGCATCTGCCTTTGAGCCCGCCCAAGGGTCCCGAGTCTCACTCGGGGCCCTTTTGTTTGCGCGGGCGTGGGCCAGCCCGCCGTTAATAGTTTTCGGGTGCTCGAAGCCCGTAAACTTTTATCGATCTGCTTAAACTCCCATTTGTTACGTCCCAAGCCTTTGTACGCTAAGGGTTTTCAAGTCGCGCCGGCTGGATTAACCCTACTTTAAGAAGCTAACGGCTATGGTTAACCAGCGGTAAATTTTGGCTTCCCAGCCGAGCCAAGCCCGGTTAGGGTGCGGCTCGTTATCAGACGAAGCCGGTCCGCAACGACGGAACGGATGAATGCGAAGGCCCGCCGGAAACGGCCGGACGGGCTCAGGGGCAAGGACGGGGCATTGACGCAAACCTGGCAGGTCATCGCTGTGCGTGCGGTTTCGCATGTACTGGTCCTGTGCGCGGTTGCGCTCGTGCTGTTCGTCACCCTGGTTCCCGCTCACGCTGAAAACCTGCTCGTCGCCGACGTCACCCCGCTCGATGTGCCGGCCGACCTGGCAGCGCTGCGCGCCCAGCCGGCGCTCGGCGCCACTATGGCGCCGCTTGAGCCCGGCCAGCAGCCTTTGACCGCGGCGCTCCTGTCCAATTACGTCGCCCGCCAGCAGGCGCTGCGCGATTTTGACGTCAACGCCGCCCTGCCGCAGCTCGAACTCAATTCCGAAGTGCTGCTGGGCTACATCGCCCGCGGCTCGTTTGGCGGCAATGGTGCGCTCTCGGCCATTGATAGCTTCGCCACCTCCAGCGCTCCGACCGAGCGGGCGCTGAGCCCCTCAGTGCTCGCCGCCTATGTCGAAAGCGGCTACCAGACCACGCCGCAGCGGCTCGATCACGCCAATACCGAGCGCGGGTGCCTGGCGCAGGCCATCTATCACGAGGCTCGCGGGGAAAGCGAAGCCGGCCAGCTCGCCGTCGCCAATGTCATCGTCAACCGCGCGCGTTCGGGCAAGTTCCCGTCGACCCTCTGCGGCGTCATCTACCAGAACGCCAATAAGGGCCGCTATCGCTGCCAGTTCACCTTTGCCTGCGACGGTCGCGACGACGCCCCGGCCGAACGCCGCGCCTGGGGCCGCTCCAAGGAGCTGGCGCAACAGGTCTATGCCGAGTTCGCCCTGGGCGAGAATGTCGGCGCCGTGCCGGGCTCCGCGCTCTACTATCACACCACCGCAGTGCGCCCCTCCTGGGCCAATACCTATAATGCGGTCGCCGAAATCGGCTCGCATATCTTTTATTCCCCCAACTGATACGCTGAGGTCCGCAGCTCGAGCCTTCGGTTCTGAGCTTTGCGGGATGCGTCCCCATATCGCCGTTGATCGAACGTGAAGTGTGCCTGAAGTTTTGGACGCGGGGATAAGTGTCGTAGATCGCGGCTTTCCGGGGCCTCTGCCGTGGCCCACACCCAAATAAAAGGGCGCCCGAAGGCGCCCTTTCTTACGTCGATTGGACGAAGTCCTACTCCGCTGCCTGCGCCATCCTCGGCCCCGGCGCGGCATCTGCGCCGGTGCCGAACTTCTCGAAATTCGCCCGGAACAGGCCGGCCAGGTGGGTGGCTTGGCGATCGTAGGCTTCGGCATCGGCCCAGGTGGCGCGGGGCGTTAGCAGCGTCGGGTTGATGCCGGGGACCGCAACCGGCACGGCGAAGCCGAAGAGCTCGTCGGTCCGCATCTCGGCCTGATCCAACTCGCCATTGAGTGCGGCGCTCAGCAGACGCCGTGTCGAGGCGATGTCGATGCGCTTGCCCACGCCATAGCCGCCACCGGTCCAGCCGGTATTGATCAGCCAGGCCGAAGCCCCGCTTTCCCTCAGTTTTTCGGCCAGCATGGCGCCGTAAACCGTCGGATGCAGCGGCATGAATGGCGCGCCGAAACAGGCCGAGAAGGTGGCCTGCGGCTCGGTGACGCCGCGTTCGGTGCCGGCAACCTTGGCGGTGTAACCCGAGAGGAAATGGTAGACCGCCTGTTCCGGCGTCAGCTGGGCGATGGGCGGCAGCACGCCAAAAGCGTCGGCGGTGAGGAAGACGACGGTGCGCGGCGTGCCGCCCACGCTGCCCTTGGCGATGGCCGGCAGCACGTGAATTGGATAGGCCGCACGGGTGTTTTCGGTGAGGCTAATGTCGTCAAATGCTGGCAGACTGTTAGCATCGAGAATGACATTTTCCAGCACTGTGCCAAACCGCTTGGTCGCAGCATGGATTTCCGGCTCTGCCGCAGGGCTGAGCTTGATGGTCTTGGCGTAGCAACCGCCTTCGAGGTTGAAAACGCCATCCTCGCTCCAGCCATGTTCGTCGTCCCCGATCAGCGGCCGATCGGGATCATTGCTAAGCGTGGTTTTACCCGTGCCCGACAATCCGAAGAACAATGCGCTCTCCCCATTGGCACCCAGATTGGCCGAGCAATGCATCGGCAGCACGCCCTGGCGCGGTGCGTGGAAGTTGAAGAGGCTGAACACGCTCTTCTTGATTTCCCCGGCATAGAGCGTGCCGGCGATCACCACGATATTGCGGCTCATATCGAGCGCGATCACCGTATCGGTGCGGCTGCCGTGGCGGGCCGGATCGGCCTTGAACTCCGGCGCGTGTACGATGGTAACGGCGGTGGGATTGGCCGCTGCCTCCACCATCTCGCCGGGGCGGATCAGCAGATTGCGGATGAACAGGGCATGCCAGGCGCTGGGGGTCAGCACTGTCACGCCATATTGATGGCGCGGATCGGCCCCGGCTAGGAGGTCCTGCCGGTAGAGCGGGCCACCGGCCAGATGGGCCTGCGCATCGGCCAGCAGCACATCGAAATGGGCCGGGCTCATGGCGCCCGAATTGTCCCACCAGACGCTGTTTTCGGTCAGGCCATCGCGCACGATGAACTTGTCCTTGGGCGAGCGGCCGGTAAAGGCGCCGGTGCGCACCGAGACGGCACCATCGGCCGTCAATACGGCGCTGCCATCGGCAACGGCGCGGGCGACCAGGGCCGGGGCGATGTCGTTGAGGGACAGCGAAGCGGCTGCCGCGCCAATCCGGTCTCGCAGGGCGCTATGGTCGAACACACTCATCTGGCTTACTCTCCAAGGGTCGCCGCAACACCATGATGCGGCCCTCAATGGCGCCTAGATTAGGGTGGACAATAGCGGCCCAACCATCCCGAAATGGGTCGTAAGACGGAAGTTGCATCTGCCTGCGGAAAGCGGCTTCCATTGCGCAAGACTTGGCCGCGCCTTATTTAATGCGTAATTGTCGCCTGCAACGCGAGGCCGAACCGGCTATAGTTCTGGCTGGCCACACGCGTCACAACAAGAAAGGCAGCTCATGCCCAAGATTGCCCTGGTAGATGACGACCGCAATATTCTGACCTCGGTGTCGCTGACGCTGGAGGCCGAAGGGTATCAGGTCGCCACCTATACCGATGGTGCATCGGGTCTTGAAGGTCTCACCACCGACAAGCCGGACCTTGCCATCCTCGACATCAAGATGCCGCGCATGGATGGCATGGAATTGCTGCGCCGCCTGCGCCAGAAGTCGGATGTGCCGGTGATCTTCCTGACGTCCAAGGACGAAGAGATCGACGAGCTGTTCGGCCTCAAGATGGGCGCCGACGATTTCATCACCAAGCCGTTCAGCCAGCGCCTGCTGGTCGAGCGCGTCAAGGCCATCCTGCGCCGCTCGGCCCCGCGCGATCCCTCTGCACCTGCCGGCGCACCAGGCGAATCCTCGCCGGGCAAGGCGCTGATCGAACGCGGCTCGCTGGTGATGGACGAAGAGCGCCATACCTGCACCTGGAAGGGCCAGCGGGTCACCCTGACCGTCACCGAATTCCTCATCCTCCAGGCGCTGGCGCTTCGCCCCGGCGTCGTCAAGTCGCGTAACGCGCTGATGGATGCGGCCTATGACGATCAAGTCTATGTCGACGATCGCACCATCGACAGCCACATCAAGCGGCTGCGCAAGAAGTTCAAGGCGACCGACGACGACTTCGAAATGATCGAGACGCTTTATGGCGTCGGCTATCGCTTCAAGGAGCAATAAGCACCCAAGTGGCCATCATCGACCCCGATATGGATGAGAAGCCGGACGCCAAGGCGCCCGGCAAGGCCACCCCTTTGCCCGAGCCCGAGCAGGACCAGCCGGCCGCGCCGCGGCGCACCCATCGCTGGCGGTTGGTGCTGGCCCCGTTCTATCGACTGGCCAGCGGCATCAGCCGCTTTCTCGATTTCACGATCTTTTCCAGCCTCACCCGCCGCATCATCGTGCTCAATCTGGCGGGCCTGTTGGTGCTGGTGGTGGGCATCCTCTACCTCAACCAATGGCGGGCCGGCCTGATCGATGCGCGCGTGCAATCGCTGCGCGTACAGGGCGAAATCATCGCCGCCGCCGTCGCCGCCTCGGCTACGGTCGACAGCGACGTCATTTCGGTCAATCCCGATCGGTTGCTGGAATTGCAGGGCGACGGCACTGTCTCTTCGCTGTCCTATTTCGATCCGTCGCTGGAATTCCCGATCAGCCCCGAGCGGGTTGCCCCGCTGCTGCGTAACCTAATCACGCCAACCCGCACCCGCGCCCGTATCTATGATCAGGGCGGGCTGATGATCCTCGATAGCGACAATATCTATGCGCGCGGCGAGGTGATGCGGCAGATCATCGAGACCAAGAAGGACGATGATTTCTTCCTCTGGCATTGGTGGAATGCGGTGCTGGCCTGGGTGCCGGGCGACAATTTCCCGAAATATCAGGAATATGGCGTCGATGAGGGCATGCGCTATCCCGAAGTCGCCTCGGCGCTGGCGGGCGCGCCGGCCGATTTCGTGCGCGTCGATGGGCAGAACCAATTGGTGGTGTCGGTCGCCGTACCGGTGCAGCGCGTGCGCGCCGTGGTGGGCGCCATCCTGCTCTCCACCGCGCCGGGCGATATCGATTCCATCGTGTCGCAGGAACGCTGGGGCATTCTGCGCATCGCCATGATCGCGGCGGCGGTGCAGATCGCGCTGTCGCTGCTGCTGGCCGGCACCATTGCCGGGCCGATGCGACGCCTGTCCGAAGCCGCCGAGCGGGTGCAGACCGCCGGCAATGCCCGCGCCGAAATCCCCGATTTCTCCGATCGTCCCGACGAAATCGGGCATCTGTCGGGCGCGCTGCGGCGCATGACCGACGCGCTGTATAACCGCATCGAGGCCATCGAGCGCTTTGCTGCCGACGTGGCGCATGAACTGAAAAACCCGCTGACCTCGCTGCGCTCGGCAGTGGAAACCCTGCCGCTGGCCAAGCGGGCCGAGGATCGCGACCGGCTCAACGCCATCATCCAGCACGATGTGAAGCGGCTCGACCGGCTGATCACCGATATTTCCAGCGCCAGCCGGCTCGATGCCGAACTGGCGCGCGAAAGTTCGGACCGCATCGATGTGGAAAAGCTGGCCGAAGTCATGGTCGGCATCCAGAAGGACATGGCGCTGGGCCGCAATGTCACGGTGGTGCTCGGCAAGCGCAGCGGCAAGGGCAATGCCATCGTCAATGGCCATGAAAGCCGGCTGGCGCAGGTCTTTGCCAATCTGATCGACAATGCCGTGTCCTTCTCGCCCGAAGGGGGCGTGGTGACCGTGACGCTGGCGACCGACGCCGACGATGTCACCATAACGGTAATGGATGAGGGGCGCGGCATTACCGGGGATTTCGGCAAGATCTTCCAGCGCTTTTATACCGACCGGCCCGATACCGAGAGCTTTGGCGACCATTCGGGGCTGGGCCTGTCCATCTCCAAGCAGATCGTGGACGCCCATAAGGGCACCATCCGAGCCGCCAACCGGCAGGATCGCTCGGGCGCGGTGTTCACGATTGTGTTGCCCCGAGCCCGCAAATAGACCCCACCATGCGCCAAAACCTCAATATTCATGGCACGGCGATCGTGCTGGGTGGCGCCGGCGTGCTGCTGCGCGGCCCTTCCGGCTCGGGCAAATCCCTGCTGGCTCTGTCCCTGCTCGACCGCTGGGCGGCGCGGGAGCTGGCCGCGGCGCTGGTCTCCGATGATCGGGTCGATCTCAGTGCCGGTCCCGAAGGGCTCACAATGGCCGCTCCAGCCACGATTGCCGGGCTGATCGAGCTGCGCGGGCGCGGCATTCTCACCCGGTCCCATCGCAGTCCGGTGCCGCTGCATCTGCTGATTGATCTGGTGCCCGAGCTGGTCCGCATGCCCGAATCCGATGCGTTTACGGCCGCGCTTTTGGGACTTTCCGTGCCCCGCGCGCCGGTGCCGCAGGCCGGGCTGATCGGGCTCGACCATCAAATGCTGTTGGTAAGTGAGGCTCTGGCCGCGCTGGACCCGCCGGCGGGCCGGCCGTGACAAAAAACCACTTGAATCCCTGTCGCTCCGGGGCAAGACTGCCCCTCACTCGCGCCTTCGGGCCGGGTTCGGCTCAGCGCGTTATCCAAACAAGGCCTTGCGCGGGCAGGGGGCAGACAATACTGGAATGCCGTCAGCGCCACGACGCAGGCGCATCTCGGCAGGCTGGGGACGTTGCATGATCGGTCTGGTTCTGGTGACGCATGGTGCGCTCGCCAATGAGTTCAAGTCGGCACTGGAACACGTCGTCGGCCCGCAGGATTATTGCGAAACCATCGCTATTGGTCCCGACGACAATATGGAAAACCGCCGCAACGACATTTTGGCGGCCGTCGACAAGGCCGATAACGGCTCGGGCGTCATCATCCTGACCGACATGTTCGGCGGCACGCCGTCCAATCTGGCCATCTCCGTGATGCAGAACCGCGATGTGGAAGTGATTGCCGGGGTCAACCTGCCCATGCTGGTGAAGCTCGGCCGCGTCCGCTCCGACATGAGCATCAAGGAAGCGGTCAACCTGGCGCAGGAAGCGGGCCGCAAATATATCACCGTCGCCAATTCGATCCTGAGTGCGGGGTAGACCCATATGGATGCTGCCAGCACCGGCCGGGCCGTCGCCCAGCAATTGACTATCGTCAACCGCAAGGGCCTGCACGCCCGTGCCTCGGCCCGCTTCGTACGCACCGCCGAATGCTTTGACGCCACCATTGCCGTCATCAAGGACGGCACTTCGGTCGCCGGCAATTCCATCATGGGCCTGATGATGCTGGGCGCCGGGCCGGGAAGTACGATCCTGGTGCAAGCCAGCGGCAAACAGGCGCGCGAGGCGCTGGAGGCCATTGTCGAGCTGGTCAATAACGGATTTGACGAGGACAGTGACGGGGCTGCGGGGTGAGCGAGGCGGTCGAGCTCGTCCCTTATTCGGATGACTGGCCGCGGGCGTTTAATACCATCGCCCCGATCATTGCCGCCTGTTTCGATCCGCCGCCGCTGCTGCTCGACCATATCGGCTCCTCGGCCGTGCCCGGCCTGCCCGCTAAGCCGATCCTCGATATCATCGTCTTGGTCGCGGATATGGGGGAAGTAGCCCTGGCGCTTGCCGCGCTCGAACGCGCCGGTTTTGAGTTTCGGCCGGAAGTGTCGAGCGCCCATCGGAAATTTTTGCGCAAGCTGGACCTGGCCGGACAGCGCACCCATCACCTCCACATCCATGACAATGCCAACGAAGTCCACCGGCACGTCATGTTCCGCGATTGCCTGCGCAACGCCCCCGAGGTCAGGGCCGCCTATCTGGCTCACAAGGAGGATCTGGCAACGCGTTTCCGCGAAGATCGTGGAGCCTATTCCCGGGGCAAGTCGGACTTCATCGATCAGGTCATCCGGGCCGCAGGCGGACCAGAGCGGGTGCCTTGGGCGCAGTAAAGCGTGGCTCAACCACAATGTCATTCCCGCGAAAGCGGGAACATCTGTTTGCTTCCTACTTCGGCCACTGAAACGGAGGTTCCCGCTTCCTC
>UCAU01000008.1 GCA_900470445.1 Hyphomicrobiales bacterium
GGTGGCCACATCGGCGCCCCTGGCCGTGCCCAGCTTTCGCCAGATGGGGCGCCGATGTGGCCACCAGATAGAGCAAAGCGGTAACGCCCAATGCGGTGGCAATGCCCCAATTGTCGACCAGCACGCCGGCATAGAGCCCGCCAAACGGGATCAGCGCCCAGCTCAAGGCGCCCGCCAGCGCCACCACGCGCCCCACCATGGCCTGCGGTGTGCGCTCGAACAGAATGGCTGAAATGATCGGGTTGATGAAGCCGGCGGCCAATCCCCCCAGCAGCAGGACCGCCACGATGGCCGGCAGCGGCAGGTTGACCGCATAGATGCCCATGGCCAAGGGACCCGCGCAGAAGAAGCCCAATGTGTAGAGCAGCAGGCGCGGCAGACGGGGGCCGTAGATTGCCGCCAGGGCCGCGCCGACAATGGCAGAGCCCGAAAAAGTCGCGAGCAGAATGCCCACCCAGGCCACATCCAGCCCCGCCGTGCGCACCCAGACCGGCAGGAGCACTATGGAATAAGCCTGGTCGAACAGGTTGGTAAAGGCGATCATGATCGTCAGCCCGAGCAGCACCGGGTCCCGCCGCAGCACATGCCAGCCACCGGCCAGTTCGGCGCCGTAACTGGTGGCAATGACTGGTTTGGGCTCGGCTGTCGCAATGCGGGCCGGCAATCCCACCGCCAGCACCAGCGCCGAAAGCATGAAAGCCAGTGCATTGACCAGCAGCGCGGGCCCCGATCCCAATAGGCCGATCAGCACGCCCGCGGCGGCGGCGCCCAAAGTGCCGGCCAGGCGATCGCTTGCCCCTACCACCCCGGTGACCCGCTCCAGCGGCAATTGCCCCATGGCGGCCACGGCGGGCACCAATGCCATCTTGGACGCATCCGATGGCGCCCGCAGCACCCCGATCAGCGCCACCAGCGGCAACAGCACCCAGATCGACAGCAGCCCGGCCCAATAAAAGAACGGCACCAGCGAGACGGCGAACATCGACAGGCAATCACACCACACCGCCACCCGCCTTGCGCCGAGCCGGTCAATCAACGGACCGCCCAGCGCCTTGGCCAGCACATAGGGCAGCATTTCGGCAAAGCCGACCAACCCGGTCAACACCGGGCTGCCTGTGGTGGTCAGCACCAGCCATGGAATGGCGATGGCCGACAGGCGGGTACCCGAGGTGGACAGCACGGTGGCGACGGATAGCGCCACAAAGGAGCGAGGCATGGTCACGGCTGATCTGGCTCCGTTTGCTCTGTCGCCAGCGGGGCGGCATTGAGAATGATCGAAAACGGTCGATGGTCCGGCGGCAAGGGCGTTCCCAGCGGCGGTGCCGACGCCAAGGCCCGAGCCATCAGCGCCTGAATCTGCCCGATCAGCGCGGCCGCCGCCTCCGGCGTCATGGCGATAGTATAGTCACTGACGCTCGATGCCTTGCGCCATGCCGGCGGCAGATTGGCATAGCCATCGTGTGCCGCCTGCATCTGGGTCATTTGCCAATGCAAGGCGGCCTGCTGGAAGGCCAAGCCGGCATCGAGCGCTTCGCCCTCGACATGCTCGCCCAGAAAGGACGTCACCTCGTGCCGCGCACGCCACCAGCGGTCGCGCCGGTTGCCCTGCCCTACGGCCTCCTCGATGAAGCCGTGCAGCGCCAGTTGCCGCAAATGATAACTCGTCGCGCCCGAATTCAGCCCCAGCCGCGCCGCGAGGCCTGACGCCGTCGCCGGCCCGTCGACCCGCAGCAATCCCAACATGCGCAACCGCACAGGATGCGCCAGCGCCTTGAGCGCGGTGGGATCGGGACTGACCTGGCTAACCTGACGTTCAGGCATGGCGAACCTCGTTTCGAGGCCGAATATTACATTGCAAACAAGTCTTTGCAAAGATTTATTTGCGAATTCACCCGCAGGTAGCGCCTTGGCGAAATCGAACGCTATAGTACCGGCACTGTGGGGGATATCAGCACGATGCCGAACGCATTGCGAAAGCCGCAGGCCCTTGTGGCCGGAGACCGGGTAGCGGCGGTGTCGCCCTCATGGGGTGGGCCAGGCACGTTTCCGCAGCGCTACGAAGCCGGCAAGCGGCAGCTTGAGGCCGCGTTCGGCGTGAGCGTCGTCGAGATGGCGCATACATTGGCGGATGCCGATTGGATTTCGGCCAATCCGCGCGCCCGGGCGGATGATCTGATGTCGGCCTTTGCCGATCCGTCCATTGCGGGCATTTTCTGCACCATTGGCGGGGACGATTCCATTCGGCTGCTGCCCTATCTCGATCTGGCGGTGATCCGTGACAATCCCAAGGTGTTTCTGGGCTTTTCAGACACGACGAGCCTGCACCTGGCTTGTTTTGCCGCCGGGCTGACCTCGTTTTATGGCCCCAGCATCATGGCCGGCTTTGCCGAAAATGGCGGCATGCATGACTATACGGCGGATGGGGTGCGGCGGGCGCTGTTCAGCACTGAGCCACCCGGCCTCGTGCCGGTGAATAGCGAGGGCTGGACGGCCGAGCGTTTGGACTGGGGCAATCCTGTGCTGCAGCGCCGGCGGCGTGTGTTGCAGCCGGCCGATCCGGTACGGGTCTTGCAAGGCAAGGGCGTGGCGCAGGGACATTTGCTGGGCGGATGTGCCGAGGTGCTGGAAATGGCCAAGGGCACGGCGTGGTGGCCGGGGCCGGATGCGTGGCGCGGCGCGATCCTCTTCATAGAGACCTCTGAGGAGGCCCCTCCGCCCGAGTTCCTCCGCTATTGGCTGCGCAATTATGCGGCGCAGGGCATTTTAGGCGTGGTGAACGGCATCGTGCTGGCGCGGCCGGACCCCAAGGGCGACGCGGCCTATCAGACGAAGCTGGAAGAGACCCTCATCACGGCGCTGGCCGAGGCCGGGCTGACCGACCTGCCAGTATTGTCGGGCCTCGATTTCGGGCATACCCAGCCCATGCTCACCCTGCCCTATGGCGTGCAGGCGCAAATCGACTGCACTTCGGGACGGATGAGTATCCTCGAAGCCGGGGTGCAGTGAGCCACCGAGGGTGGTCATTACACAACCACTACACTATGCAGGGCCATGGCAGATACTTATCGGGCGTGGCTTCGCGGGGCGGAAAAGTGGCAGAACATTGCGGTGATCGATCTGCGGTCACTGGATGGCGTCGGCAAGATGCTGCAATCGGCGGGCCTCAAGACGCTGGGTGAAATCGACGAAATGGAGGGCCCCGAGCTGCTGAAGCTGCCGGGGCTCGGCGTCGGCGTCATCCGGCGGGTTCGCGGCATCATCCGCAGTTGCAAGGCAGAGGAACGGCGGCGCAGATCGGCAACGGTTTCGTTACGCGTCCGGCCGCCGCGGGTGGCGCTTTAGCCAGCGCTAAATCTCCTGCGCAATTTCCCAGACATGGCCGGAGGGATCTGCAAAGGCGGCCGTGCGGCGGCCCCAGTGCCGATCCATCGGGCCATTGAGGAAAGTCACACCGCGGCTTTGCAGCTCGGCGTAGGTGGCGTTGACGTCATCGACCCGAACGGTGAGCAGCATGCGGGCGCCCGAGGCCGCAGCGCCGACCGGCGAAGGGGTGACCAGCTCGGGGGCCTGACTGGCTGCGAGCAGATTAAGCATGGCCCCGGAGAATCTGAGCAGCGCCGAGACAGGGTCTTCACCGATAATTTCGGCGGCGAAGACCTTTTGATAGAAGGCCTTGGCGGCGGCGATATCTTCGACAAACAGGGTGACGACTTCGATTGCATTCAGGCGCATGGGGAATTCCCTTCCGATTTGGCTGGCCGGCAAATGGCCGGTTCACCGCCTCAACGCGTGGGCGCCTATAGCTTCGACTATTATTCGTAAAAAAACGCGAGCGATCACGCCGCCTGGTCAAACTCGGTGCGGGACCGGTCGATATCGGCAAAATTCTCGTCCGCCCAGCGGATTAAATGACCGAAGGGAACGATGACGGATTCGCCCAAAGCGGTCAGCCGATACTCCACCGATGGCGGCTTGGTGTCGAAGACCTGGCGGGAAACCATGCCGTCGCGTTGCAGGTCGCGCAGCGTCTGGGTCAGCATTTTCTGGGAAATATCGGGAATTTCACGGCGCAGCTGATTGAAGCGCTTGGGGCCGCTGGCCAGCGTCATCACCAGCAGCATGCTCCACTTGTCGGAAATCTTGTCGAGCACACCGCGCACCGGGCAATTGCCGACCGGCTGGCCCACATTGGCGCTCCATTTTTCAACAAAGACGGTGGCTTCTTCGAGTGCGGCGCGCATGGTGGTTACCTTGAGGTGACGTTGTCCCGGCAAAGTGCCTCCTTTCGCGTCGTGAGCAGACGCACTAGATAGCACTCTCTATTCGATACTTACTCTCTCAGCGCCTGTGCTGCAAGGGAGCGGTGTTTTGACCAAGGAGAGAGACATGGCAGACTTCAAGAACAGCATGCTATTGGTAACCGGCGCCTCGGGGCAATTCGGGCGCCTCGCGGTAGAAGAATTGCTGGCGCTTGGCGCTACCAAGCTCATCGCTGGCACGCGTGATCCGGCCAAGCTGGCAGATCTGGCCGCCCGCGGCGTTGAAGTGCGCCAGCTCGACTTCGATGACAAGGCCAGCCTTGCCGCCGGCTTTGCCGGGGTCGAACGCGTGCTGCTGATCAGCACCGATGCGGTGGGCAACCGCGTGGCGCAGCACAAGAATGCAGTGGAAGCGGCCAAGGCCGCCGGCGTCAAGCACGTGGTCTATACTTCCGCACCCAATCCGCGCCCCAATCCGGGCACCGGGGTTTCGCCCGAGCACTATTGGACCGAGGTGGCCATTGCCGCTGCCGGGCTCGATTTCACCTTTCTGCGCAATCACATCTATGCCGAAATCAGCCTGCTCGGCGCTGCTCCCGCCATCGGTTCGGGCCAGCTTTATGACGCCACCAATGGCGGCGGTCGCTCCTATGTGACGCGGGCCGACGCCGCCCGCACCGCGGCTGGTGCGCTGCTGACGGCCGAAGGCCAGGCCATTTTCGACGTGACCGGCCCGGCTGCCGTGACCCAGGCAGAGCTGGCAGCCGAATTCGCCAAGGCAAGCGGCAAGCCCGTAGCCCGCGTTGGGCTGACCGGCGAGCAGCTGCGCGGCGGCCTGATCGCCGCCGGCCTTCCCGAAGGCATGGCCGATGTCATGGTGGCCTTCGACGTGGACGCCGCCGAAGGCTACCATGCCGTCGTAACCGACACGGTCGAGCAGTTCAGCGGCCGCAAGCCGGAAACGCTGAGCGCGTTTCTTGAGACCAATCGTGGGGCGTTGGTGGGGTAAGGCCGGCGGCATTCGCTTTTACGCCTGACGCCGCCCAACCCATTTTGCACCTGACGCTACCCCACCCACGGTGTCACCCGGCGCAGGCCGGGGTGACATCGTGGATGGGGCGGGTTTGGTGGACATTGCCATCCTGCCCCGTGCGACGGCTCTCCCCGCCAGAACCGATGGAAGCGAGCATCACGACATGACCACGTATTTCATGTCACGGTGCTTGATGCGGATGATGGCATGGGTAAAGACGATCTCGTGGCTCAGAAAGTCGTCTTCCAGAACCAGTATCTCGTCAATCAGCCAATCGCCATGCGACCGGTCTGCTGCGGGCCAGTCACTCTTGGTCTTTTCTACCGCGTATGACTGCACGTCGCTGTAGGTCAGCAGCAGCCTTTTGCCATAGGCGCCGGCGAGGTGAATCTCGATGCCATTGGCTCGCGCGTCACCCTCTTCGAACTCCAGCACCACCAGCTTTTGCAGGCGCGCATCGTGAGGGCATCGCTCGTCCCTGTGCGCGTAATGCCATGGCGCGCTCATGAACGCGAGGGCGTCCGCCGGCACACGGTGGCGGACCTCTGCCACATAGGCCGGGTAGTCGGCGCTATCCATCGCGTAGCCGTCATCGGTCTGAGAAAACTGGATGATCTTCAACGTGCTTCTCTCCGGCATCAGTCGCAGAACGCCGCAAGTCCCGCGCCCTGCTCTGCAGCGCGGGCAAGCATCCCCCGCATCGTCTTGAACGCAGCCGCCCGCCCGCCGTCAATGCCAGGCGTGCCGGCATGCGCATCGAACACACCCAGCATCGTCATGACCTGGTCGGGGCGCAGCAGCGTGTCCTCGAAATAGCCGAGTTCTGCTCCCGCTTGCCTGCATTGGTCGAACACACTGGCCAAGGCGCGATGCGCCTCGAGGTCGATAGAGCCCGCATGGACCAAGCCCCGCGGGTCCTCGGGCATGGCTGCGCAGGAAGACGGCACGAGGTAGATGTCGAGCATGGCTTACCGCTTGTTTGAGAGGCATGGGCGCAGGTGTCGGGGCCACGCTCAACATGGCAGCATCAAGCGGTCGTCGTCGAGAGGTGCCCCACTTGTCTCAGCATGCTGGTGACAACCTCGCCCCTCTTCCGCCACCGCTGGACGCTCCCGCGCCAAACCCGTAGGACTGCGGCAACGGCGTGCTCGTTGCGGAGTCTGGTCCTTTGATTGGTTCGTGGTTCAAGCGCTTTTGGGCGCGGTTGGTTTACGACCGCTCGATCGGCTTCGGGCTTGAGCATATCGGGCTGACGACGCTGCGCTATCCGCGCGCCGTGGCGCTTGCGGTGCTGGCCTTCACAGCCCTTTGCTTCACTCAGGTGCCGCGCGCCTGGGTCGATGGCGATCTGCTGCGCATCTATGCTCATTCGGGGCATTATTACGATGCCTATGAGCACCTCTCCGACACGTTCGGCACCTTCGAGAATGACCTTTATGTGCTGGTCAGTTCGCCCACGCTGACGCGGCCGGAAACGCTGGAGCAGGTGCGCGAGCTGGCATTCGATCTCGAGCTCAACGAGTTCGCCGTAGGCACCATGTCGCCCTTCACCCTGCGTAAGCCGGAAGGCGCCGGCACTTCGGTGCCCGCCGTGCCCGAGGGCATGACCGAGATTGCCCAGGTCGCGCGGGCGCTGACCGATCTGCAGCAGAACGACCCGATGATGCGCAATCTGATCACGCCGGACCTGACCGGCGTGGTGCTGATCCTGTTCCCCAATCAGGACATGGTGCGCGAGCATGGCAACAAGGCGCTGATCGCGTCGGTGCGCGACACCATCGCCTATTATGCCGGCAGCGACATCAATGTGGAACTGACAGGGCCGCCGATCTGGACCACCGAAATGGTCAATGCCGCTGTGTCCGACCAGATCAAGTTCACGCTATGGGGCTTCGGGCTGGGGTCGCTGATCGCGCTCTTCGCGCTGCGCTCGGTGCCCGGCGCGCTGATGGTGGCGGCGACGCCATTCCTCGCCGTGATGTGGACCATGGGGATGGTGATCCTGTTTTTCGGGTCGTTCTCCTTCCTCACCATCATCGTGACCACCCTGGTGCTGGTGATTTCCTTCGCGGAATCGATGTTCTTCATCTTCAACTGGCTGGCCTATTGGCGCGACGGTATGGAGCCCAACAAGGCCGTGGACGCCACGGTCAAGCTGGTGGGGCCGGCGACGGCGCTGACCATGCTGACGACGCTGGTGAGCTTTGCCTCGCTGGCGCTGACGCCGGGCCAGGGCGTTCGCGAATTTTCTATTGCCGGTGCCATCGGCTCGTTCCTGCTCTTCGTCTGCCTCATGACCTTCATGCCGCTGATGCTGAAAGCCGCGATCCGCATCGGCTTCAAGGCGCCGCGCCGCGTCAGCCCGGTGCTGACTGCACCACTGCCGCTGAGCTGGTTTCTCGCCAGCCGGTTCGGTCGGCCGATCGCCATTGCGGCCGTTATCGTCACGCTGTTGCTGTTCATTCCCTATGCGCTGATCCAGCCGCATTTCTCCTTCGAGGATTTCGTGGCGCGGGATTCAAGCGCACTGGCCACCGCCGCAGAGATCGATAGCGGCGTGGGCGGAGTGGCGCCGATCTACATTCGCGTGCCGCTCAAGCAGCATGATCCCAATGTGGGCGCGGAGGATTTCGAGACCATCAAGGCGGCCCATCAGATTCTCGAGCGCCATCTGGGGCAGAACAAAGTCATCTCGGCGGCCAGCGTCAGCAATTACACCGATGCCGGCTTCAGCCGCGAGGACGTGCTGGAATCGGTCGGCCCCTTCATGCGGCGGCGCTTCGTCACCGATGATGGCAGCCAGGCACTGATAACCGGCTTCATGCCGACAATCGTGGATTCCGACGCGCTCAAGCAGCTCGTCGAGGATGTCGATAGCGAACTGGTCGCAGCCGGCGTCGAGAATGCCGAGATTGGCGGGTTTCGCGTTCTCACCACCTTCGCCACCGACCAGATCGTGCGCGGATTGCAGCTTGATCTGACGCTGAGCGTGCTGGTCAATCTGGCGCTGATCGGCTTTGCCTTCCAATCCTTCCGGGTGGCGCTGGCTTCGGCCATTCCCAACCTGTTCCCCGTATTGGGCACCGAAGCCTGGCTTTACTTCAGCGGGGCCGGGCTGCAATTGACCACGGTGATCGCGCTCACCATCGCCTTCGGCATTGCGGTGGACGATACGGTGCATTTCCTGTCGCATTATCTGCATGCGCGGCGGGAGGAAGGGCGCTCGCATATCGAGGCGGTCAAGCACACGCTGGAGCGGATCGGCGGCGCCATCGTCGCCACCACCATCATTCTGTGCTCCGGCGTCATGATCGTGGTGTTTTCCGACCTGCCGCAGGTGGCGCTGTTCGGCACGCTGTTCGTCTCGACGCTGGGCTTTGCGCTGATTGGGGATCTGTTCATCCTGCCGGCGCTGCTGGCGGCGGGTGGCAAGTTCTTCCAGCCGCTGGGTCGCATCCGCGTGCGCATGGCCGATCATGACTCGACGCCGGACGATCCGAGCGGGGATGCGGCCACCGAAGTTATCCGCCCTAATCCAAGCACGACTTAGTGCCCCGCCTTGCGCGCAAATTTGCCGCCCGATTACAAGAATGAAACGATGATTCGGCCTTCTGAGTGGAGCCTTGCTGCAATGACCTTTTTTGGACCTCTGTCGCGTGCGCTGGCACTGGGCCTGCTCATTGCGGGCGCCCCCGCCCTGCCCGCCTATGCGGCGCCGGCCGATGTGGCGCTGCTCAAATCCTATATCGGGGAATGGCGCGGCCGCGGCACAGTCACGGGCGCCAATTCGGAGACGGTGGTGTGCCGTCTCTCGCTCAAGCCGGGCAATCAGGACAAGGTCAATTACACCGGCCGCTGCACGGTGGCCGGCAGCCAGCTCTCGATGAATGGCACGATTGCCTATGTCGATGCGAGCAAGCGCTATGAAGCGGCCATGACCTCCAATGTCGCCTTTTCGGGCATTGCCGTTGGCCTCAAGCGCGGCGGCGGGCTGATTTTCAACCTGCGCGAGCGCGACCAGGACGAAGAAGGCAAGGAAATCGGCATCACCGCGCAGATCGCGCTCAATGCCAACGCCATCGACGTCAATTTCGAGGTCATGTACATCGCGACGGGCGAATATCTGCGCGCCGAGGTGCCGTTCAGCAAGTAATCGGCCGCGATCACAAGCTGTTGAAAGCATGAAGTCTTAACCGTGTGTGAGATAGCGTTCGACAGAACTTGAACACCCAGGACGAGCGCACGTGCGCCCCATGCAATTATCCGCCGCGTCTATGGGCAATCCGCCAACCGGCGATGGCGGCCCCACGGCGCTAGAGGCACGGCTTGAGCGGGTCCGCCAATTGCTTGGCATTGACGGCGCCCTGCTGGCCCTGGCCGGCGGCGAGACCATGCAGGTGCTCTGGCATGCGGGCGCCTCCGCCGAAATCGAGGGCGAACTGGCCGGACTGCACCGCCGCGCCGGCCTGCGCACCACGCCCCTGATCGTTCCCGATATTGCCGCCGAAGGCTCCCCGGGCTTTGTGCGGTTTTACGCCGGCATTCCGCTGACGCTGGGCGAGGATAGCCCCCATTTGCTGCTGAGCCTGTTCGACACCAGCCCGCGCGGCCCGGCCATGGCCGATCAGCTTGCCGCCCTGGCGCAGGAAGTGTTTGGCGGCGATGCCCTGCAACGCGCGCAGGCGACGATTGCCCGGCTCGAGGCCGAATTGGCCGAGCGCGAGCGGACCGTTGCCGAGCTGCTCGCCATGCGACGGCGCCAGATGCAATTGGTGGACCGCGCCTCCGAGACCGCCCGGATCGGCATCTGGGAATGCGATCTCAGCGACAACAGCCTGCAATGGAGCAACGGCGTCTACGACCTGTTCGAATTTCCCCGCGGCGCCAAGGTGAGCCGCGAAGAGACCGTCGCCTGCTATTCACCGGCCTCGCGCGAGGCCATGGAGCGCGCCCGTGCCAAGGCCATTGCCGAATGCAGCGATTTTGCGCTCGACGCGGAAATCACCACGGTGCTGGGCCGCCGGCGCTGGATGCGGCTGACCGGCACGGTCGAGGCCGAAAACGGCGTGGCCGTGCGGATTTTCGGCATGAAGCAGGACATTACCGAGGAAAAGCTGCTCGCCGACCGCACACGCTATCTCGCCGAATTCGACGTGATGACGGGCCTGGCCAATCGCAGCCTGTTCCAGGCGCGGCTGGCCGATCTCGATGGCGGTTCCGGCCATTCCCCCATCGGGGCGCTGCTGCTGGTCGATCTCGATAATTTCAAGCAGATCAACGACACCTATGGCCACGCCTTGGGCGACGAATGCCTCAAGGAAGCCGCTTCGCGCCTACGCGACGCCTGCCCCGGCGCCGAACTCGTCGCCCGCATCGGCGGCGACGAATTCGCGGTGCTGCTCGGGCAGGCTGGCAAAAGCCATATCGATGAAGTGGCCGAACAGATCGTGCTGGAAATCAGCCGCCCCTTCATGCGGCTGGGCCAATCCCTGGCGCTCAGCGCCTCGGTGGGCATAGCCTGCGCCGACGGCGCCCCGCCCCCCGACCTGTTCAAGCGCGCCGACACCGCGCTTTACGCCGCCAAGGCCGCCGGACGGAATACCAGCAGGACGTTTCATACCGGCATGCCGTATACGGTAAATTAGCTTCTTCCGACATCGGGGCCCGCATTACCCCCTCCTAACCTCCCCCTGATAGGGGGCGGGACCGCCTTGTGATTGGGACTCGATCGAGCTTCAAGAGTGGAGAGATCCCTCCCCCTGTCAGGGGGAGGCTAGGTGGGGGTACTGAGATGCCGTCCCCAGACCTGACCGTCGTTCGGCCCCTCTGAAGATAACCCAGAGATCGTGGCTCTCGTCCCCCCTCCCTACCCTCCCCATCAAGGGGAGGGTGAACCCGGTGGACGTGGCCACGCCCGAGCAATAGAAAAAGGAGGCCACCGAAATGACCTCCCTCTCAATTTCTACCTGCCCCGCCATTCCTCAGAACGGGATATCATCATCCATGCCGCCGGGCTCAAAAGCCGGGGCGTTGGAGGCCGGGCGCTGGGCGCCGCCGCCACCCGCAGGACGGGCACCACGGAAGCCGCCATTATTGTCGGCGCTGCGGAAACCGCCATCGCCACCGCCGCCGCCGGCATTGTCGCCTTCACCGCGCCCATCGAGCAGGGTCAGGTTGGAATTGAAGCCCTGCAGCACGATTTCGGTCGAATACTTGTCCTGGCCGGACTGGTCCTGCCATTTGCGGGTCTGCAGCTGGCCTTCGATATAGACCTTGCTGCCCTTGCGCAGATAGCTTTCCGCCACCCGGGTCAGGCCTTCCGAGAAGATCACCACGCGGTGCCACTCGGTCTTTTCGCGCTGCTCGCCGCTGGTGCGATCCTTCCAACGCTCCGAGGTGGCGATGGAGAGGTTCACCACCTTGCCGCCGCTCGGCAGATTGCGCACTTCGGGATCGGCACCCAGATTGCCGACGAGGATCACCTTGTTGACGCTGCCTGCCATAGCAAAAATCCTTTCAATTCAGTCCCGGGCCGCTGTGCCGCCAGGACGCTCACATATCTCGTTGCCGGGGCGACAAGCCCCGTGATCGCCAGACCTTACTCCGCCCCGCCCCGTCCCGCGCGCCAAACTTGGCGTTTTGAACAGAAGTGATCTGGGCCTTGCATGTATGTTCTCTATATGTTCCATTTCGGCATAGGCGTCAAGACCACTGCTGACACAGTTTGTCAGCAGGGCTCGGCCAAGCCAGCACGGACCTTCCTCACCCCACGCGAGACCATGATTGGACTACGCCCAGGCGCTCTGGCTCTACTTTATCCTGCTGTTCGGCATCATCATCGTGCCCGGCATGGATATGTTCTTCGTGCTGGCCAATGCGCTGACCGGCGGCCGGCGGGCGGGCCTCATGGCGACGGCCGGGATCATGCTGGGCGGCGCGGTGCATACGCTGTTTGGCGCGTTGGCGGTTGGCGTGCTGACGCAACTGCCGGCCGAAGTGTTCCGGGCAATGATCCTCGTCGGCGCGGCCTATATGGCCTGGATCGGCTACACGCTGGCGCGCAGCTCGATCACGGTCGATCATATCGGCAAGGCGCCGAGCCGATCGAGCTGGGTGGCGTTCCGGCAAGGATTGATCACCTGCCTGCTCAATCCCAAGGCCTATATGTTCGTGGTGGCGGTGTTTCCGCAATTCATCCGGCCGCAATTCGGCCCGCTCTGGCGGCAGGCGCTGGTGATGGGCGTGATGACGGTGCTGATGCAGATGCTCATTTATGGCGGATTGGCGCTGGCCGCGGCCAAGGGTCGCGACGCGCTGGTCGGCAACCCGCAGGTTACCCAATGGATCGGCCGGGGCGCTGGCGTGTTGTTCATCCTGGCGGCGGCGTTCGCCGCCTGGCATGGCGTGTTCGGCCATGTCGGGACTTGACCGAATCCAGTTTGTTCCTTTTACGTTCTTGTGCGATAAGGAAAGGCGTTTTGCGCAAGTCTGCCCTGACACGATAAGGTGACGCCGGCGCTCAAGCGCCCGGTAAGATGGCCGCTTGCGGCCAAGGCGGCTGGCTCCTATCTCTGCAAGCTGCCAACCCAACGATACGAATTTAATTTGCCGCCCTGTGCCCACACGGCGCAGCCAGCCATGGACGTCCGACAATGATGCAAAAGCCCAGCCAGAACCGAGAGATCGTCGTGCGCGGCGCCCGCGAGCACAATCTCAAGGGCATCGACGTCCGCTTGCCGCGCGACAGCCTGATCGTGATGACGGGGTTGTCCGGCTCGGGCAAGTCCTCGCTGGCCTTCGACACCATCTATGCCGAAGGGCAGCGGCGCTATGTGGAGTCGCTGAGCGCCTATGCGCGGCAATTCCTCGAAATGATGCAGAAGCCCGATGTCGAGCATATCGAGGGCCTGTCGCCCGCGATTTCCATCGAGCAGAAGACCACGTCGCGTAACCCGCGCTCTACGGTTGGCACTGTCACCGAGATTTATGATTACCTGCGCCTGCTCTATGCACGCGTCGGCATTCCCTATTCGCCCGCTACCGGCCTACCCATCGAGAGCCAGACCGTCAGCCAGATGGTGGATCGCACGCTGGAACTGCCCGAGGGCACCCGGCTGTTCCTGCTGGCGCCGATCGCCCGCGGCCGCAAGGGCGAATACAAGAAGGAATTGGCCGATTTGATGCGCAAGGGCTTCCAGCGCGTCAAGATCGACGGCGAATATCACGAAATCGAAGACGCGCCGGCGCTCGACAAGAAGTTCAAGCACGATATCGAAGTGGTGGTGGACCGCGTCGTGGTCGGGCCCGATATTGCCGGGCGCCTGGCCGAAAGCTTCGAGACCGCGCTGAAGTTGGCCGAAGGCATCGCGCTGATCGAATATGCCGATGAGAAAAACGAGGATGGCACCCCGCGCCAGACCACCTTCTCGGAAAAATTCGCCTGCCCCGTATCCGGCTTCACCATTGCCGAAATCGAGCCGCGCCTGTTCTCGTTCAACAACCCATTCGGGGCCTGCCCGGTTTGCGATGGCCTGGGCACCGAGCAGAAGATCGACCCCGACCAGATCGTGCCGGATGCGACCATGTCGCTCAAGGACGGGGCTATTCTGCCCTGGTCCAAGACCAGTGCGCCTTATTACCTGCAGACCCTCTCGGCCGTGGTGAAGCATTTCGGCGCCTCGACCGGCACTGCCTGGTCGGACCTGCCCTTTGAGGTGCAGCATGCCGTGCTCTATGGCACCGACAAGACACCGATCAATTTCGTCTATGACGATGGCCTGCGCCAATACAAGACGACCAAGCCCTTTGAAGGGGTGATCGGCAATCTCGAGCGCCGGTACAAGGAAACTGAAAGCGCCGGCATGCGCGAGGAAATCGAGAAATACATGTCGGCCAAGCCCTGCGTGGCGTGTGGCGGCTATCGACTTAAGCCCGAGGCGCTGGCCGTCAAGATCGATGGCCTGCATATCGGGCAGGTCACCGAGCAGTCGATCCGCAATGTCTCGAACTGGTTCGCCGCCCTGCCCGAGCGCTTCACGCCTAATCAGAAGCAGATTGGCGAGCGCATCCTCAAGGAAATCACCGAGCGGCTGAATTTCCTCAACGATGTGGGGCTGGAATATCTCTCCATGTCGCGCAATTCCGGCACGCTGTCGGGCGGCGAAAGCCAGCGCATTCGCCTCGCCAGCCAGATCGGCTCGGGGCTGACCGGCGTGCTTTATGTGCTCGACGAACCGAGCATTGGCCTCCATCAACGCGACAATGCCCGCCTGCTCGATACGCTGCGCCGGCTGCGCGACCTGGGCAATACCGTCATCGTGGTCGAGCATGACGAAGACGCGATCCTCACCGCCGATTATGTGCTCGATATCGGGCCGGGCGCGGGTGTGCATGGCGGCCATATCGTGGCCGAAGGCACGCCGCAGGACATTCTCAATCACCCTGACTCGTTGACCGGCAAATATCTCTCCGGCCGCATGGGCATTCCTCTGCCGGCAGAACGGCGCGTCGCCAAGAAGGGCAAGGCGCTCAGCGTCAAAGGCGCGACGGGCAATAATCTGAAGAACGTGTCGGTCGATGTGCCGTTGGGCATGTTTGTGGCCATCACCGGCGTATCCGGCGGCGGCAAGTCGACCCTGATGATCGACACCATGTATCAGGCCATTGCGCGACGGCTGAACGGCGCCCGCGTGGTCCCTGCCCCGCATGACAGCCTGACGGGGCTCGAATTCCTCGACAAGGTCATCGATATCGACCAGAGCCCGATCGGGCGCACGCCACGTTCCAATCCGGCCACTTATACCGGCGCCTTCACGCCGCTGCGCGAATGGTTTGCCGGCCTGCCCGAATCCAAGGCGCGCGGCTATGGGCCGGGGCGGTTCAGCTTCAACGTCAAGGGCGGCCGCTGCGAGAAGTGCGAAGGCGATGGCGTGCTCAAGATCGAGATGCACTTCCTGCCTGACGTCTACGTCACCTGCGATGTGTGCAAGGGTAAGCGCTACAATCGCGAAACCCTCGAAGTGCAGTTCAAGGGCAAGTCGATCTCCGATATCCTGGACATGACCATCGACGAAGGCGTCGATTTCTTCTCGGCCGTGCCGATCATCCGCGACAAGTTCGCCACGCTCCAGCGGGTGGGCCTGGGCTATGTGAAGGTCGGCCAGCCGGCCACGACCCTCTCAGGCGGCGAGGCGCAGCGCGTCAAGCTCTCCAAGGAACTCTCCAAGCGCGCCACTGGCCGTACGCTCTATATGCTGGACGAACCCACCACAGGCCTGCATTTCCACGACGTCGCCAAGCTGCTCGAAGTGCTGCACGAGTTGGTCGATGGCGGCAATACCGTGATTGTCATCGAGCACAACCTCGAAGTCATCAAGACCGCCGACTGGGTCATCGACCTGGGTCCCGAGGGCGGCGATGGCGGCGGCGAGATCGTCGGCGTCGGCACGCCCGAGGATATCGCCGCCAATCCGCGCTCGCATACCGGCACTTTCCTCAAAGAGATCATGGCGCGGCGTCCCATGCGCACGAGCCAGGCGGCGGAATAATTTTGGCCTCAAGGGTGAGGATGGCAGTTCCGTGCGCCATCCTCATCTTCGCGTGAGCATTATCCGCGCTCAACGCTAGCAGTCCGCTAACCAATCCCCGCTGCATGTCATCAAGCGCCAATTCCTGCGCATCAGACCTAAGTCTAACACTATTATGACGAAGCGCGGATCAGGCCATGCGCCGACTGCATGATGCGTCTGTAGTTTGCGCCATGGCCTTTGCCAGCGAACAGGATCATGTTCCGGTTTGTCGCAGACCTCCATGAAGGAGCTGACCGATGTTTATCCGAGCCGTGTGGCGCAAGAAGCGCCTGGTCGATATCAAGCAGACATTGCGTGAGACGGATGTGCCATCTGCGCGAGACGCTGGGCTACTGGGGATTTGCGCCCCCGACTTCACCCAGATGACCAAGGCGCTGTTCGATCGCTGAGCGGCGCTGCAGACGGCAGCAGGGGCGGTCGCCGGTTTGCCGCTGGCCAGCCATATGCCCGCCGCACCGCTTAACCGGAAATGAACGAGCCCGGTTAATGCCCCGCGCAGAATGCATAGCTCGTTTGACCAATCTCCCACTGCTCATCTTGCGAGCCCTGCCCTAAATATAAGCTCGTAAACAAAGGAGACTACCAAATGGACATCCGTAAGACTTTCAAGAAGTGGGCCGCCTACCAGCAGACCGTCCGTGAGCTTGCCGCTCTCGACAATCGTCAGCTGAACGACCTTGGTATTTCGCGCACCGACATCAATCGGATTGCTCGTGACCATGCCAGCTCGCTCTAAGATTTGCCGCACTGAACTTTCAGACATAGCAAATCGAACACCCGCTTCTCACTGAGACGCGGGTGTTTTGCTTTTTGCCTGGCGATGCGCCACACGAAATCCGATCAACAGCTTAGCCAACTTATCCCCGCTGCATCACCGGTATGGTAATCTCACAGTTACAGTTGTTGCGCTCGGCCTTGGTGCTTGCTACCTGACGGCCATGCAAAACGAACCTATTCATATTATCGGCGGGGGTCTCGCCGGGTCCGAGGCCGCATGGCAGGCTGCTGAAGCCGGCGCCACGGTTATCGTCCACGAAATGCGCGGCGTCAAAGCGACCGACGCCCATAGCACCGACAGCTTTGCCGAGCTCGTCTGCTCCAACAGCTTCCGCTCCGACGATCACGAGCAGAATGCCGTTGGCCTGCTGCACGAAGAAATGCGACGCCGCGGCTCGCTGATCATGCGCGCGGCCGACCTGCACAAGCTGCCAGCAGGTGGCGCACTGGCCGTTGATCGGCATGGCTTTTCTGACGAAGTCACCCGCGCCATCCACAACCACGACAATATCATGGTGGTTCGCGAAGAGATTGCCGGCTGGCCGCCGGAGGACTGGAAGAATGTCATCATCGCCAGTGGACCGCTGACCTCGCCAGCGCTGGCCGATGCGATCCTGGCCAAGACGGGCGAGGATGCGCTGGCCTTTTTCGATGCCATCGCCCCGATCGTCCACAAGGACAGCATCAATATGGACATTGTCTGGGCGCAGTCGCGCTATGACAAGGCGGGTCCAGGCGGCACGGGGGCCGATTACCTGAACTGTCCGATGAACAAGGATCAGTATTACGCCTTTGTCGAAGCGCTGAAAGTGGCGCCGCTGCATGAGTTCAAGGATTGGGAAAAGGTGCCGTATTTCGACGGCTGCCTGCCCATTGAAGTCATGGCCGAGCGCGGCGTCGAAACGCTGCGGCATGGGCCGATGAAGCCGGTGGGGCTGACCAATCCGCGCGATCCGCTGGTCAAGAGCTATGCCATTGTGCAGCTGCGGCAGGACAATGCGCTGGGCACGCTGTGGAACATGGTCGGGTTCCAGACCAAGATGCGCTACGGCATCCAGGCTGAGATTTTCCGCATGATCCCGGGGCTGGAGAATGCGCAATTTGCCCGGCTGGGCGGGTTGCATCGCAATACATTCCTCAATTCTCCCAAAGTGTTGGGCCCTGACCTAAAACTCAAGGCCGATCCGCGCATTCGCTTTGCCGGACAGGTCACGGGCGTCGAGGGCTATGTGGAAAGCGCGGCGGTGGGCCTGATCACCGGACGGCTGGCTGCGGCGGAAAGCCGGGGCGAGAGCCTGGCGACGCCGCCGCTGACGACGGCGCTTGGCGCATTGGTGGCGCATATTACCGGCGGGCATATCGAGGCGGAAGGCTATAGCGGGGCGCGCAGCTTCCAGCCGATGAATGTCAATTTCGGGCTATTTCCCGAGGTGACGGTGACCAAGCCAGAAGGTGCTGGACGTTGGCGCGGCAATGACCGGACGATTGCCAAGCGCAAGGCAATTACCTCGCGGGCGCTGGAAGATTTGAAGGGCTGGGCGTAAGCGCCCTTCCCTCCAACCGTTCATCCCACTACCGGTTCCGCAGCGCCCACCACATCAAGCGCGTGATTTTGCGCCAGTCTGGCTCGTCAGCGGCTGGCACGAAGGCGTTTGGGGATTTGTCCAGGCGCGCCAGTTGCGCTTTCAACACCGCTATCGGAGCGAAGGCGGGCTTAAGGTGACTGGGAAGCGCGGCGATGGCGGCTTCGGCGTTGGCGAGGTGGCCTTGGGCCAATTCTGTGATCTGGCCCAGAGCCTCGACCAGACCTTCGCTTTCCTGGCCGGAGAAGATTTCACGTTCCTGCACGCCATTGGCGGTCAAGATCGACCAGGGCAGCATGATCCGGCCCTGCGAGGCCGTGTAGCCGAAGGCTCTGATATGGCCGATCATGGCGTGGGCGACGCCCAGATGGCCGGCGGCATCGCCGGTTTCGACCGGTTCGCCGTCATTGAGGATCATCGCGGCGAGCTGGTAAAGCGTCGAAGTGGTTTCGCCCGCGTAGCCCTCGAAACTCTCCAGATCCGGCATGGGATCGTCATAGAGATCGAAGCGCCGCGCAGCGATGAGGCGCTGCAAGGTGCCGGCGGGAATGCGATAGCGCGCCATGGTATCGAGCAAGGCATCGGCCACCGGATTTTGCCTGACATCGCCATGGCCCTCGCCATCGACGGCATCGGCCCACCATTGCAGTCGGATTTCGCCGGGCGCGGGATTGGTGACGCGGTCACGCACCGAGGCGACGTCAGCATTGAAGGCGTAGAGCGCGGTGACGGCGTCGCGCCCTGCTCCGTTCAGGACCAAGGTCGCAAGGTAGCGGTCGCGGTCATTGGTGCGCAGGTCCGCCGCGGCGTGGACGAAGCTCTCGGCAGCCATCAGCGCGCCCGATCCACGGCGATCAGTGCCGCAGCGACGGCGCGTTGTTCGCCAAACAGCACATTATAGGTGCGAACGGCGCCGCCGGTGCCGATGGCTTCGACAATGACATTGCGGTCGCGAAAGGCTTGGCGGATAGCGGGATCGAGCGCGGCGATGTCATGGCCCAGGCCGATGAACAGCACGTCGATATCGTCGGCCACGGCGAGTACCGGCGCCAGGCTTTCCAGCGTCAGTTGGGCCGGGGCAGTGACGTCCCAAGCGAACATGCCATTGGGCAGGCAGAGCAGCGAGCCCCGATGCGACATGCCGGCAAAGCGGAACCCGCCATTGCCATAGGCATCGAGGCCCACCTGCTCGGGATAGTGTCCCGCCTCAATCACAATTAGACAGCTGCCCCATCGGCAGGCTTGCTCTTTTTGTCCGCGTCATCGGCGTCGGTCTTCGACTTGAGGCCAAAATTGATCAGGATCGGGCCATTGACGATGATCGAGGAATACATGCCGACAAAGCAGCCGAAGGTCATAGCGATAGTGAAACTGCGAATGACTTCGCCACCGAAGATGACCAGCGGGATCAGCGCCAGGAACACGGTGAACTGGGTCAGCGTGGTGCGCACAATGGTCTGGTTGATCGACATATCGATCAATTCCGGCAGCGGCATCTTGCGATGCTTGCGCAAGTTTTCTCGAACGCGGTCAGACACAACCACTGTTTCGTTGAGGGACAGACCCACCAATGTCAGCACCGCCGCGATGGAGGTCAAATTGAACTCCAATCCGGTCAATGAGTAGAGCCCGATGGTCATGATGACGTCGTGCGTGGTGGTGGTGACGGCCGCCAAAGCGAATTGCCATTCGAAGCGGAACCAGATGTAAATCAGGATCGCAACGAGCGCGACGATGACCGCGATGGCGCCCTTCCATGCTAGCTCGCCCGACACGGTGCCGCTAACCGCCTCGGTGCTGCGGACGGTGTAGTTTTCGCCTGCGAGCGCATCTCGCACCTTGGACACGGCGACCTGGTCAGCATCCTGGCCACCTTCCTGCGCCTGAACGCGGACCAGCACGTCTTCGGGTGTGCCAAAGCCCTGCACCTGGATTTCGCCAAGGTTGAGGCCATCCAGCGTTTCACGGATCTGCCCGACATCGGCCGGACCACCCTCATGCTGCACGACGATGGCCGTGCCACCAACAAAGTCGATACCCAGGTTGAAGCCCTTGAAATAGGCCGAACTGATGGAGAGGACGCTCGCGACGATCGAGAAGGCGATCACATAGCGGCTGATCTTCATGAACGGGATTTTGGTCCCGTCCGGAACGAAGCGGAAATGCTGGATCTTGAGCGTCTTGGGGCGACGCGAGCGATACCACAGGCCCACGAAATACAGCGTGACCATGTAGGACGTGAAAAGCGAGGTGAGAATGCCGAGCGCCAGGGTGACGGCAAAGCCCTGCACCGGGCCTGAGCCCAGGAAGTAGAGCACGATGGCCGCAATCAGCTGAGTCAGGTGGGAGTCGATAATGGTTCCCCAGGCCCGCTCGAAGCCCGCATTGATCGATTGCAGCGGCGATCTGCCCGCCTTCTGCTCTTCGCGCATGCGCTCGTAGATCAGCACGTTGGCGTCAACGGCCATGCCGATGGTCAGCACGATACCGGCGATACCGGGCAGCGTCAGCGTTGCGCCCAACATGGAGAGCGCGCCGAAGATCAGCACGATGTTGAGGATCAGCGAGATATTGGCGAAGACGCCGAACAGGCCATAGGCGATGACCATGAAGGCCACGACGAGAACCGAGGCAACGACACCGGCGGTGAGGCCGTGCTGGATGGAGTCTGCGCCCAGGCTGGCGTCGACAGTGCGTTCTTCAACGATATCGAGGCTGGCCGGCAGCGCGCCGGCGCGCAGCAGCACGGCCAGATCATTGGCCGACTGAGTGGTGAAATTGCCGCTGATCTGGCCGGAGCCCTGGGTGATGGCCGACTGAATGACCGGGGCGGTGATGACGGTGTTGTCGAGCACGATGGCGAAGCGCTTGCCGATATTGGCCGAGGTTATCTGGCCGAACGTCACTGCGCCGCGCGTATCGAAGCGGAAGCTGACCACAGGCATGGCGCGCTGCTGGTCATAGCTGGGCTGGGCATCGACAAGGGATTCGCCACCAAGCGCCACGTCTTCATAAAGTAGTTCGCTGCCGCCATCCTGGCTGGGCAAGATCATGGTGCCGGCAGGCAGGCCTTGGGCCTGCGCCGTGGCGGCGGACATGCCGGGATAGACCATGTGGAAGGTCAGGCGCGCGGTGCGCGAAATGATGTCCTTGAGACGAGTGGAATCGCCGAAACCGGGAACCTGCACCAGAATGCGGTTGGTACCCTGGCGCTGAATCTGCGGTTCGGTGGTGCCCAGCTCGTCAATACGATTGCGGATGACTTCGATGGATTGTGCGACGAGCGAGGAGGTACGCTGGCTGATGCCTTCGGGGGTCAGCGTGATGGTCAGCTTGCCGTCGGGCGTCTCGCCGAAGGCGAATTCATTGACGCCGCCAACCGCGAACATGCCGTTGGAAACGGTGTTCTGCAGGCTTTCGATCAGCGTCTTGGCCTGTTCTTTCTGGGTCGGATCGGTCAACTCGATGGCGATCGAATTGGTCGCCGGATCGGTGGTGATCAGATTGCCGATGCCGTTCTGGCTTGCCAGGATATTGCGGGCATCACGGCGCACGCTTTGCAGGCGCTCGGTGACGATGCCTTCTTCACTGACCTGCAGCAGCAGGTGTGACCCGCCCTGCAAATCGAGACCCAGAACCACTGTCTGCTTGGGCAGGAAGCTCGGCCAGGCGTCGCGCACATCCTGTGGCAGGAAACTGGGAACAGCGAATAGCACGCCCAGCAAAGCAACGATGGCGATGACAGCAGTACGGATCGGCGAAAATTGCATCTGTGCAAGTCCTAGAGGCAGAAAAGCCGGAGCCCTTGGGCTCCGGCGAAGGGTGGCTGCTTACGCAGGCTTGTTGTCGTTGACCGGCTCGGCCTTGGAGCGCACGTCAGAAATCATGCCGCGCACCAGCTTCACCTTGACGCCCGTGGCGATCTCGACTTCGAGGTCTTCGCCATCGACAGCCTTGGTCACCTTGCCGACGATGCCGCCGGTGGTCACGACCGTGTCGCCGCGGCGGATGGCCGACAGCATGGCCTGCTGGGCCTTGAGGCGCTTCTGCTGCGGACGGAAAATCAGCAGCCAGAAAATCACCACCAGCAGCAGGATCGGCATGAGCTGGATGAAAATGTCGGTCATGCCGCCACCCGCTGCGGGGGCGCCGGCTGCCTGGGCATAAGCTGGCGTTACAAACATGAAGCGTGCTCCTTATCTTTTCTTTTTAACTTGTGGAGGGGTCAGCGCCAGAAACCGGCATCGTGTAACGATGCAAGTGGACGCATATGGGCCTGACTGCACTTGCGCCCCGGTCAAAATCGCGCGGACTATACATTTGCACCCTAGCGATTGCAAAGGCATTCGCGGAGCCGCAAATTGCCGCGCCGACGACGAGGATAAAGACTTGAAGAGCGAAGACCAACTCACTGAAATTGCTGCATCCCTGGCTCGGATTGCCCGTTCACTGGAGGCGCTGGCGCCGGTGGCCCCGGACGTGGCGCCGACGCTCGGTAGCGAGGATGCCTATCACTGGGATGGCGATGCCGGATTCTTGATGACGGTGCCCAAGGTCGCTCGCGTGCCGCTGGGCATGCTCAAGGGAATCGATGCGGTGCAGGATATCCTGCTCAAAAACACCGAGCAGTTTGCCCGTGGCCATGGTGCCAATAATGCTCTGCTGTGGGGTGCGCGGGGCATGGGCAAGAGCTCGCTGGTCAAGGCGATCCATGGGGATATCACGGCGCGCGAAGGATTTGAGCGGCTGGTGCTGATCGAGATTGCGCGGGAGGATCTTGAAACCCTGCCCGCCCTGATGCGGCTGATCGGCAAGGAGACGGCGCGGTTCATCATATTCTGCGACGATCTGAGTTTCGACAGCGGGGAAACCAGCTACAAATCGCTCAAGACGATCCTTGATGGCGGGCTCGAGGGGCGGCCGGACAATGTGCTGTTTTATGCCACGTCCAACCGCCGCCATTTGATGCCGCGCGACATGATCGAAAATGAGCGCTCGACGGCGATCAATCCCGGCGAGGCGGTGGAGGAGAAGGTGTCGCTATCGGACCGGTTCGGGCTGTGGCTGGGCTTTCACAATTGCGACCAGCCGACATTCCTCTCAATGGTGCAGACCTATGCCGACCATTACGGGCTGGGGCTGGACGAGGGAACGCTGCGGGCGCGGGCGATCGAATGGTCGGCAACGCGTGGCGCAAGGTCGGGCCGCGTGGCGATACAGCTGGTGCGGACGCTGGCGGGGGAGATGGGGAAGGCTGTTTAGGCCGCCCTGCCCCACAAACAAAAATCCCCGCCGAGGCGGGGATTTTTTTATGAGCGGTTCGTCGCGCTTAGCTGGCGAGCAGCGGCATGGGATCGACCGGAGTGGCGCCCTTGCGCAATTCGAAGTGGAGCTGCGGCTGGGTGACCGAGCCGGTCATGCCGGCGGCGCCGATAGTGTCACCGCGGCTGACATTGGCGCCCTTGGCGACGCTCATCGACTTGAGATGGGCATAGGCTGAGACATAGCCATTGGGATGGCGGATCAGGATCAGGTTGCCGTAACCTTCGACGCCTGAACCGACATAGATCACCGTGCCGTTTTCGGCGGCCTTGATGGCGCTGCCCTCGGATGCTTCGATATTGATGCCGGTGCCGCGCGAGGCGGCAAAATCGGTCAGCACGCGACCGCTGACGGGCCAGCGGAACTTGGTATTGCCCGACATTGCAGGCTCGGCAGCCGGCACATTGGCGACCTGGGTCGGCGCGGATGCCGGAGCTGCCTGCTGCGGGGTCGGAGCGGGCGTCGCAGCAGTCTGCAGCGTATTGGGCGCGGCGGTTGGCAAGGTCTGCTGCAGCGGAGGGGGCGCCGGATTGGTCGAAGCGACCTGGACAGGTGCGGGCGCCTTGGTGGCGAGCAGATCGGCGCGGCCCGGAATGATGACCTTCTGGCCCACCACGATCTTGTCGGGGGACGAGAGCCCATTGGCCAGCACGAGGGCCTGGGTGGTCACGTCATAGCGGCGGGCGATGGTATAAAGCGACTCGCCGCTGGCAATGGTGTGGGTGAACGTGCCGCCAGTGGCGGCCGGTGCAACCGTGGGAACGGCGCTATTGGTCGGCAGGGTGCCGAGCGTGGAGGGCGACGGCATCGGGGCCGCCGCAGCGAAGGCGGGCTGAGCTTGCATGGCTGGCTGGGATCCCATTGGAGACGGAGAACTCAATACAGGAAGGTCTTGGGACTGCACGGTCGGCGCTGTGCCCATCGCGGTAACTGGCGCCATTGGCGCAAGCGGCTGAGTGTAACCCGTCTGGACCGGCGAATTCCAACCGCCACCGACATTGGCCGGGGGCAGGAACTGGTTCTCGGCAACCTGGGGCGCACCGAGGCTGGACGGCATGGGCTGGGTATAACTTGAAGGAGAGTTCTGCGGCACAGAGGCTGTCGTCGTCTGATCGCCGAATGTACGGCTCCCAAAGCTGGAACAACCGGAAAGGGCAACGGCGGCAGCCACCAGGCCAACCATCGCAACTGCACCTTTCGGTGCCCGACGGGATACGCGGATACTCATCAGCTCACTCGTACGCAGGTACTCAACACGAATTTGAGACTAAGCCGGTAAGGTAAAGACGAGTTTAAAGCCGATGCGATTTGAGCAAAATCGGATGGGGTAGATTCTGGATTGGGTAAGGTTAAGAGGTGGGGGTGATGTCCTCTGCCGGGCCGCGATATCAGCGGTCGACACCCTCCCCCTTGTGGGGAGGGATCAAGGGTGGGGTGATGCGTCAGCCACCGCGTATGCGGAAGCATACCCCCACCCTGCTCGATCACGGACTTAGCTGAAGCTAAGTCCTATCTCGCTTCCCCCCACAAGGGGGAGGGTGCACGACTGATGATGCCGTGGGCGGCCGCCTAAAGCGCAAGCTTGCCTTTGAGGCGTTCGGTGGTGGCCATATCCGTCTGCTGCAACAACAACGGCGTCACCGTGATGGCCTTGTCCTGGCGCAGGACTTCGAAGTCGTGGGCGGGATCGAGTGGCAGCGGCGTTTCTGGGACGGCAACGAAGAATTTACCCGCATTGTCGCTGGGGTAGTAGCGGAATGGCGACCGCGAGAAGCGCTGGTGCTGGACCACTGCGATGCCGGAGACTTCGTCGGGCGGGCACCAGGGGAAGTTGACGTTGTAATAGGTCTGCCGACCCTCGACGACGGCGAGGATGGCACGGACTGTGGCGGCGCCATAGCGGACGGCATTAGCCCAATCGACTTCGCGGCCATGTTCGTAATTGTTGGCCTGGCTCATGGCGATGGCGATGGCGCCCTGCAGGGCCCCTTCCCGCGCGCCGGCTGCCGTACCCGAGCAATTGATGACATCGCCCAGATTCTGGCCGGCGTTGACGCCGGACAAGACCAGATCGGCAGGCCGATCCAACAAGTGCGTCATGCCGGTGACGACGCAGTCGGCGGGGGAGCCGCCGATCACGGTAAAGGTTCGGTCGGCGCGCTGCTCGTAATGCAGCTCGCGGCCGAGGGTGAAGCGGTGCCCTGCCCCACTTTGATTGCCATCGGGCGCGACGATCCATACATCGTCGCTGATAGCGCGAGCGATATCGGCCATGACGGCGAGGCCCGGCGCATCCAGGCCATCATCGTTGGTGAGCAGGATGCGCAGGGCCATTAGCGACCGCCAATCGAGGTGAGGCCGCCCATATAGGGCTGCAGCACTTCGGGCACGAGGACGGAGCCGTCCTCTTGCTGGTAGTTTTCGAGGACCGCTATGAGGCAGCGGCCGACGGCCGTGCCAGAGCCATTGAGGGTGTGCACGAAACGCGGTGCCTGCTTTTCGCCGGTGGGACGATAGCGCGCATCCATGCGGCGGGCCTGGAAATCGCCGCAGACCGAGACCGAGGAGATTTCGCGATAAGTGTCCTGGCCGGGGAGCCAGACTTCGAGGTCATAAGTCTTCTTGGCGCCAAAGCCCAAATCGCCAGTACACAGCGTCATGACGCGGTAGTGCAGGCCCAGCTTTTGCAGCACGGCTTCGGCGCAGGTCAGCATGCGCTCATGCTCGTCCACCGAAGTTTCGGGCGTGGTGATCGACACCATCTCAACCTTGTTGAACTGATGCTGCCGCAACATGCCGCGCGTGTCGCGACCGGCCGAACCGGCTTCGGAGCGGAAACAAGGGGTCAGCGCGGTGAGGCGCATGGGCAAGGCTTCTTCGCCAAGAATGGATTCTCGGACGAGATTGGTAAGCGGAACTTCGGCGGTGGGGATCAGCGCCAGCCGGCCGTCACCATGCGGCGTGAAGAAGAGGTCTTCTTCAAACTTGGGCAGCTGGTTGGTGCCGTAGAGGGCATCGTCCTTCACCAGCAGCGGCGGCTGGACTTCGGTATAGCCATGTTCGGTGGTGTGCAGGTCGAGCATGAACTGGCCGATGGCGCGTTCGAGGCGGGCGACCTGGCCCTTGAGCACGACGAAGCGGCTACCCGAAAGTTTGGCGGCGAGTTCGAAATCCATATCGCCATTGGCGGCGACGCCGACCTCGTAATGCTCCTTGGGAGCAAAAGAGAAGCTGGGCTTGGGGGCGCGGGCCTTGGCGGCCGTAGCTGGCGAACCATTGGGGCCGAAATATTCGACATTGTCGTTCTCATCGACGCCATCGGGCACATCTTCGAAGGCCAGGTTGGGCAGGACCGAAAGGGCATTGCGCAACTCGAGTTCGACGGCGCGTTCGTCCGCTTCGCCCTGGGGGATGAACTCCTTGAGGGCGGCGACTTCGGCCATCAGTTCGGCAGCCTTGGCTTCGTCTTTCTGGGCCTTGGCTTGACCGATTTGCTTGGAGAGCGCGTTGCGCTTTTCCTGGGCCTCGTTGAGGCTGGCGATGATTGCCCGGCGGCGATCATCGATGGCAAGCAGATCGGAGGAGCGGACCGATACGCCCTTGCGCCGCGAAATGGCGGCGTCGAATGCTTCGGCGTTGGCACGGATCCACTTGATATCGAACATCGGTTGATACGGGACGTCGCCCGCCTCTCTGGTTTGCAGGGCTGGAGCACTGGGCCTGATGGCGCGCCCAAGAAACCATCAGGACATGGCAGAACGCTGCCACGACCTCCTCCGTCGCAACGCGCTGGACGAGGTCCGTAAATTTTGATCCTAGGACGAAGACTCGTCGCTCGGGCTCAGATCGGTCGCGGAAGATGCGGCAGCCGCTGCGGCGCGCCGACGCTCGACCATGCGCACGGACAGGATCGAGAGTTCGTAGAGCAGGTACATGGGGACGGCAAGACCGATCTGGGAAATCGGATCGGGCGGCGTGATCAGTGCGGCGAACACCAGGATGGCCACAATGGCATAGCGGCGGCCCTTCTTGAGCATATCGACATGCACAAGATCGATCTGGGCCAGCAGGGTCAGCACGACGGGCAGCTGGAAACAGGCGCCGAACGCCAGGATCAGCAGCATGGCGAGACCAAGGTATTCGGACACGCTGGTCAGCATCTTGATGTCTTCGGTCTGCATGCTGGCGAAGAAATGCAGCGCCATGGGCAGGACGGCGAAATAGACCAGAGCCGCGCCGGCGATGAAGAAGATCGGCGTGGCGACGAGATAGGGGATGAAGGCCCGGCGCTCGTGCTTATAGAGACCGGGGGCCACGAACATGTAGATCTGGCTGGCGACCACGGGGAAGCCGAGGAAAATGGCGCCGAACAGGGCCACATTCAGATAGGTGAAGAACAGTTCCTGGGGCGCCGTATAGATCAGCTCGGCATTGGGAATGGCCCGCAGATAGGGGATCAGCAGCGCATCATAGATATTGCGCGCGAAAATGAAGCAGAGGATCATCAGCGCAATGATGGCCACCGCCGAATAGATCAGCCGCTTGCGCAGCTCGATGAGATGCTCAAGGAGCGGGGCTTCGCTACCGGCCAGTTCGTCTTCGACCGGCTTGCTCTTGTCTTCGATCTGCGGCTTTGCGTCGGCCATGGTCTATTGGTTTCCGGCTTTCGCTTCGGTTGCGGGCGGCTTGGGCTTGGCGGTGGTTTTGGGCTTTGCAGCAGCTTTAGGTTTTGCCGCTGCTGCCGGTTTGGCAGCGACACGCTTGGCCGTAGCTGGCTTGGCCTCGGCTGGCGCGGTGACTTCGGCAACAGCAGGTTTAACTGCCGCTTTGCGCACTGCCGGCTTTTTCGGAGCTGCAGCCTTGGCGGTTTCGGTCGGCAAGGGCGCCAATTGGGTGGTGATCACCGGGCGGGTCGGAGCGGCTTTCGCCTTAACCGGGGCCTTGGGTTTAGCCGGCGCCTTTTTGGGCGCGGCAACCGCTTCGGTTGCCGTCATCAGCGGAGCAGTCGCGGCGGCAGGCGCCGCGATGCCTGCGGCGGCCTTGATCTCGTCGACCACGCTTTCGACCTTGGGGTCGGCCGGCTTGATGATGCCGCTCGGCTTCTGCCCGGTCGGAGTGATGGTATTGAATTCGCGCCGGATTTCCTCGGCGGTCTTCTTGAGCGGACTGGTCAGCGAATTGCGCAGGTTGCGCACTTCATCCAGACCAGTGGTCTTGTTGATCTCGCGCTGGAACTCATTGCCCATGCGGCGAATTTGGCCGATCACCTTGCCGACGCGGTTCATCACCACAGGCAGGTCTTTGGGGCCGATGAAAATCAGCGCCGCAAGACCGATGACCAGCATCTCTGTCCAGCCCAAGCCGAGCATAGTGTTCTATTCCTTAGAAGGCAGCGCGGCCCTTGGGCCGCGGGCGAGCCGTGGGCCGCAGCGAGCAGGACGCAATCAAGCGTCCTTGCTACGGTCTACTTCGCGAGCATCGACTTCGGCAGAGGTGGTAACCCGTTCCGCCGGCTTGGTCTCTTCATCGCGCATGCCCTTCTGGAAGGCTTTGATGCCGGAGGCGACTTCACCCATCATTCCGGAAATCTTGCCGCGACCGAACAGCAGCACGACAACAACGGCGATAACGAGAATGCCCCAAATTCCTGGCGCGTGCATATTGGACTCCCTAGACGTTCAGACGCGTGACACGCGATAGATATAGCGAGAAATAGGTTTAATCTCGGCCAAACACAAGAACGTGTTCCTCGTTGAGAGTTATGAACACGTCTTGGCCCACAGCAATGTCGGCTCTGGCGGGCTGGCGCAGAACCAATGGTGCCTCGATCCCATTCACCTTGACCTCGCAGATATCGATGCCGATGGCGTCGCGCTTGGCGACCAGGCGGCCCGGCGTGCCGGGGCCGGAGGTGGATAAATCAGCGCCGCCGGTGGGACGGATGGCGATGGTGACGGCCGTGCCATCAGCCAGACCCGGCGTGGCAACAGGGCCTAAAGGCGTGAGCGCGCGACCGTTGACGGCGATGGATTCGATTTCGCTGAGCGGGGAAAAGAAGCGCGCCGCGTTGAGATCGACCGGGTGGCGATAGATTTCGGCGGCGGTGCCGATCTGGGCGATGCGGCCCTGACGCAGCAAGGCGACACGGTCGCCCAGGACCATGGCTTCCTCGGGATCGTGGGTGACGACGAGGCTGGTGGCATGGGTTTCGCGGAGGACGGCGAGGGTTTCTTCGCGCACCGTTTCACGCAATCGTGCGTCGAGACTGGAGAACGGTTCGTCGAGCAGGAGCACTGCGGGGCGGGGCGCGACGCTGCGGGCGAGCGCCAGGCGCTGTTGTTGGCCGCCTGACAGCATGTGGGGATAGTCGGCTTCGCGGGCGCCCAGGCCGACGCGGTGGAGGGCCGAGCGGGCTTGGGCGAGAGCGGCGGTGCGGCCGAGGCGGCGCAGGCCGAACAGTACGTTTTGTAGGACTGTGAGGTGCGGAAAGAGCGCAAAGTCCTGAAACATCAGGCCAATTCCCCGCCGGTCGGGCGAGGTGGTGGCGCCCGGGGAAGAGACTGTCTGGCCGTTGATCAGCAGGGCGCCGGCATGGACGGGCTGGATACCGGCGGCGACGCGCAGAGCGGTGGATTTGCCCGAGCCTGATTCCCCGAGGAGGCAAACGATCTCGCCGGGTTCGAGGCGGAGGGAGAATTGGTCGAGCACCACCCTGCCCCCGAGATGGACGGAAACCTCGGCGAATTCGAGGGTGGCGGCGAAGCTGACGCCGGCGGTGCCGCGGGCGCCCCAGCTGCGCAGTTCGGTGGAATTCGGCACTATGAATTGTCCTCGAGGTCTTCGTCGCCGGGCTCGAGCGGGTCTTCATCGTCGCGCAGGGCGCCTTCGAAGGGGAGCGGGATTTGCAGGCTTGGCGGGAGGCGGTTGGAGAGGAGGCCCGAGCCTTTGAGCTCGTCGAGGCCGGGGAGGTCGCCCAGGGCCTCGAGGCCGAAGTGATCGAGAAAAGCCTCGGTAGTTCCATAGGTTACGGGGCGGCCGGGGGTGCGGCGGCGGCCGCGCATGCGAATCCAGCCGGCTTCCAGCAGCAGATCGATGGTGCCCTTGCCGGTGGCGACGCCGCGGACTTCTTCGATTTCGGCGCGGGTGGCGGGCTGGTGATAGGCGATGATGGCGAGGGTTTCGAGGGCGGCACGGGAGAGCGGGCGGGTTTCCTGTTCTTCGCGGCGGAGCAGGAAGCCGAGGTCTTCGGCGGTGCGGAAAGCCCATTTATCGGCGCGACGCACCAGGTTTACACCCCGGCTGGCATAGCGCGATTGCAGCTCTAGCAGAAGCGCAGCAACATCTGCCCCTTCACCCAAATATGCTAACAGACTGTTAGCATCTAGAGGCTCCTTAGACGCAAAAAGCAGCGCTTCGAGAATGCGCAAATGCCGCTCGGTGACTTCGCTCACGGCGTGTCACTCTTGCGGCGGCGCATGAAAAGCGGCCCGAATGTCTCGGTTTGGCGCAGATCGATCTTGCCCAGGCGCACCAGCTCGAGGCTGGAGGCGAAAGTGGAGGCGCGAACGGTGGTGCGTTCGGCCGGGGTCGCCAGATATTCGGCAAGGTAAGTGTCCATGGCGACCCATTCGAAACTATCACCGATCAGGCGCTGGAGGATATCTCGCGCCTCCTGCAGCGACCAGACGGTGCGTTGCAGGGGGGTATAATCGGTGGTGGCGCCGCGTTCGCGCTGGCCGGCATAGGCCTTGAGCAGGTCGTAGAGCGAAGCTTCCCACAGGCTCTTGCGATTGATCTCGATGGGTTCGGGCTCGCCGCGGGCGTAGATCTGGAAGCCGAGGCGCGGGCGGTTCATCAACTGGCTGGCGGCGCGGCGCATGGCCTCGAGCCGCTTGAGGCGGAATTGCAGCATGGCGGCCAGCATTTCGCCAGACGGTTCTTCATCGCTGGGCGCCTGGGGCACCATGAGGCGGCTCTTGAGATAGGCGAGCCAAGCGGCCATGACGAGATAATCGGCAGCGACCTCGATACGCTTCTCGCGGACGGTCTCGATGAATTTGAGATATTGCTCGGCCAGGGCCAGCACGGAAATGGCGGCCAGATCGACCTTCTGGCGGCGGGCGAGATCCAGCAGCAGATCGAGCGGGCCTTCATAGCCATCGACATCGACATACATGACGTCTTCGTCGGCTGCCGCCGCCGGCGTATCGAACCAATCGCTCTGTGGGCTCGTCATGTCAGTCGGTGGCCGCCTTGCAAAATATGCAACAATCCTTGGCCTTTGGACCAAGCAGCGTCAAGCACCGCACCCATTCCTGATTGGGTTGTGCCCCGGTACTAGGCCCGGGACACCCTCATTTACATGGTAAAGCAGTCGCCGCCGGCGGCTTTGACTTGGGTGCACATGTCGTTGGCCGACTGGATGGAGTTGGCGGGGACGCGGACGCGGTAGAAGACGCCGCGGGCGCCAAGGTCGACGCGCTGGACTTCCATATTGGCGCCGCCAAAGAGCGGGCCAAAGCGGGAGACCATGGCCTGGGCCGTCTGGCGAGCTTCGGCTTCGCTGCGCTGGGAAGCGAGCTGGACATAGGCGGGAGCGTCGTTGGGCAGCGCTTCGACTTCGGTGGCGCCGGCCGGGATGGCGGCGGTGCTGGCAGCGGGTGCCGGGGTCGGTGCGGGCGTTGCGGCGGGTTCGGCGGCGTTGTTGATGATGGCATCGACCGTGGTGGCAGGAGCCGCGGAGGCCGTCTGCTGAGCGAAGCTGGCCGGACGGGTGCGCGGCACAATGGTGGTCTTGCCGGCGATCGGATTACCGGCGGCATCAACGGCCGGAACGGTGGAGCCAGGGGTTACCGGCGTCACGGGCGGGACCACGGGAGTGGCTGCCGGCGTGGGCGTCGGTTCGGGCTGGGCGGCAGCCGCGAGCAGTTCGGGACTGGCGGTTTCGGCGCCGGGGACGGCGGGCACATTGGGACGGTCGACCGGCAGAATGGCCGAACCGGCAACGGTTTCCTCGCCGCTGACAATGGTGCCATCGGGGCGGACGGTGACGGTGCGCACCTTGCGGTTGGCCAGGCCTTCTTCGCTGACGGATGGGGTGGAGGCGACCTGGGTCACTTCGTTGACGTCGGCCTGATCACGCGAGACCAATTGCTCGTCGCTACCGGGCTGGACGCCGTCGATTTCGTTGAAGACCACCGATTGGTTGGCAGCGGCCGTTGCCGGTTGGGCAGCGGGCGTTTCCTTGATCGGGGTGGCGTCGGCCGTGAGTACGGGTGGCGGACCACTTTCCCCGCCCATGCCCAAGACCCAATAGAGACCAAAGCCAGCGAGCGCGAGCAGCACGACGGCGACGACCGGACCGGCCAGCGCGCGGGAAAAGTTGAAACTGCGCGGCGCGCGCGGAGCGCGTTCAGCCTTGACCCGGCGCTTACCGGGCTTGGCCTCTTCGGCATCTGCCGTTTCGACCCAGCCGATATCGGCGCCGGTCGCAGCGGCGGCTGCCAAAATGGTCTCGTCGACGTCCGAAACGGGGCGTGGCGAGCGGGCGGCCGACTGCTGCGCCAGCGTGGGCGTGGCAAGACTGCGTAACGCAGGACTGGCCAGGGGCCGCTCTTCGGCGGGCCTGACTGGGGCGGGCGCATCGGAATCGACGCGGACGGCGCGGCCGATCAGGTTTTCGATTTCGTCAATCGGATCGGAGCCGAGCGTATCGTCAGCGGCGCTTTCAACGGCGGCAGGCGTTGCTGCAATCGGGGCCTCGATACGCGGCTCGGACGGCGTCGGCGTGGGCGCAACGGCAGCAGGCGTTGCCGGGCGCGAGCCCAGGCCGAAGACCGGCGGAATTTTGAAGCTGTCGACCTGCGGCTTAGGCGCGGGCTGCGGGCTATCGAAGCTGGGCTGGCGGCGCTCATCCTGATCGACGACAAGACCGCCCGAGACGGCCGGACGGGCCGCCTGTGGCGCGGGAGCGGTCGCCACCGGCGCGGCGGGTGCAGAAGCGGGCGTGGGTTCGGCCTGGGTATCGCCCAGCAACTCGGCGGCAATCAGGTCGGCAATGCTGTCATAGTCGCTGCTGGTGGGCGCGGAAGCCGCGGCAGCGGGCGTGGGGGCCGGAGCAGGAGCGGCAACGGTCGGCTGCGGCGCGGGCTTGGAGGCCTGCGGCACGGGAGAGCTGACCGGCGAGGATTTGGGAGCGAAATCCAGGTCAAAATTGAAGGCATCGGGCTCGCGCCGCGCTTCGGCGGGAGCCGGCGCGGCCTGGGCCGGAGCAGCGGGCGCTGCTGTCTCGACCGGCTTGGCGGTGACGACTGGCGCAGCAGGGGTTTGTTCGGGCTCGCGCCGCGGCGGAACAGGCTGCTGGGCTGCGGGCTGTGGCGCCGGGGGCGCTTCAGCAGGACGATTGAAGTCGAAACGCGGCACGGGCGTTGGACTGGCTGCGGCAGGCGACTCGCCGCCCGGAATACGCACCGGGAATGGCGTGGACTGAGGAGGAGCTGGCTGCGGGGCGGACGGCGCAGGAGTATCCGTGCGCGCATCCTGCGCCATCAATTTCGCGAGTTCTGCGATCAGGTCGTCTGCGTCAGATTGTCCGGCCATTGGCTGCGGTTTCGCTGTTGTCATCAAGCAGCGCCTTCTTGGTTACTGCAACGGCGCCCAATATAGGCATTTTGCCGCGAGTCATCACAGTAATGCGCCCGAATTATGAAAGCTCAGTCGGGGCGGAAACGCCTAGAATTGCTAGGCCATTCACCAGAACCTGACGGACGGCGTCGACGAGCGCGAGTCGAGCCAATGTCAGCTTTGGATCGTCAGCGTTAACAAACCGCAAAGATACATCATCCTTGCCCTTTGCCCAGAAGCTATGGAAGGCGCCAGCCAGGTCATGGACATAGAAGGCGATCCGATGGGGTTCATGCGCCACGGCGGCCGCCGTGACGGTGCGCGGCCAGGCCGCCAGAACCCGCACGAGGTCGAGTTCTTCGGGGGTCTGGATCAGCTCGATTTCGGCCTTGGCCAGCGCTTCGGGTGACAGATCGAGGGCGGGCAGATCGCGATTGGCGGTCTTGAAGATCGAATAGGCCCGGGCATGGGCATACTGCACATAGAAGACCGGATTATCGCGCGTCTGTTCCTTAACCAGGGCAAAGTCGAAATCCATCGCTGCGTCATTGCGCCGGAACAGCAGCATGAAGCGAGTGGCGTCGGCACCCACTTCATCCACCACGTCGGCCAAAGTCACCAAATCGCCGGAACGCTTGGACATTTTGAACGGCTCGCCGTTCTTCATCAGCCGGACGAGCTGGCAGATGCGCACATCCATATCGGCCGCATTAAGCGAAACGGCCTTGGTGGCGGCCTGCAGGCGTTTGACATAGCCGGAATGGTCGGCGCCGAGCACGTTGATCATGTGCTTGAAGCCGCGCAGGAACTTGTTGCGGTGATAGGCGATATCGGCGGCGAAATAGGTGTAGGAGCCATCCGACTTGATCAGGGGGCGATCGACATCGTCGCCATAATCGGTGGCGCGGAACAGGGTCTGCTCGCGATCTTCCCATTCGTCGGGGGTCTTGCCCTTGGGGGGCTCAAGCCGGCCTTCATAGATCATGCCTTCCTGGCGCAGCCAATCGAGCGTGGTGTCGATGGCGCCGCCCTGCCCGTGCAAGGTGCGTTCGGAGAAGAAGACATCGTGATGGATATTGAGCTTGGCGAGATCCGCCTTGATCAGCTCGAGCATGGCGGCCAGCACCCGGTCCTTGACCAGAGCCAGAGCTTCGGCCTCCGGCTTGTCGAGAAGGCTCGCGCCGAACTCTTCCTTGAGCGCCTGGCCCACCGGGATCAGGTAATCGCCGGGATAGAAGCCGGGGGGGATCTCGATGGTTTCGCCCAGAGCCTCGCGATAGCGCAGGAAGGTGGAGCGAGCGAGCGTGTCGATCTGGCTGCCGGCGTCGTTGATGTAATATTCGCGGGCCACTTCGTAGCCGGAATACGCCATGAGCGCGGCCAGCGTGTCGCCGAACACGGCGCCGCGGGTGTGACCGACATGCATGGGGCCAGTTGGATTGGCCGAGACATATTCGATATTGACCGCTTCCCCCTGCCCTAGCGTCGAGCGGCCGTAATCATCGCCCTGCTGGGCGATGGAGCGCAGCACCTGATGCCAAATGGGCGTGGCGAGGCGGAAATTGATGAAGCCGGGGCCGGCGACCTCGACGGCGGTGACGTCCGGGTCTTTGCCGAAATGCTCGGCCAGGGTGGTGGCGACTTCGCGCGGATTCTTGCCCAGCGGCTTGGCGACGACCATGGCCGCATTGGTGCTGAGATCGCCATGGGCGCTATCTCGCGGCGGCTCGACCACGATGCGGGCCAGAAGATCGGCACCGACTTCGGGGTAGAGAACCGAGAGGGCGTTGGAAACGCGCGCAGCGAAAAGGGCGAAAACGTCCATGACAAACCTGAAAGTAGCGGAGCGCCGGGGTTAGCGGAATTCCACCCGAGCGTCAAACAGCCGGGCATATTCATCGAGGGCGTAGGGGTCGGTCATGCCGGCGATAAAGTCGGCAACAATGCGGGCGAGAGCGGTGTCGCTGGCGGTATTGGCGGCGGCGAGCCCCCAGCGGCCGGGGAGATCACGGGATTGCATGTAGCGGACGAAAAGCTCGGTGACGACGGCCTCGCTCTGGCGCACGGGGACCATCACCGATTCATGGCGATAGACGCGCTCGAAAAGGAATTGCTTGAGGCCGCGTTCGGCTTCGGTGGTGGCGGGGGAGAAGGTCAGCAGGGTTTTGCCGGCATTGCGGACGTCTTCGACGGTGGAGACACCAGCGGCGGCGATCTTGGCGGCGGTGGTGGCGATAACGTCTTCGATGGAGCGGGTGATGAGGCGGCGCTGGACTTCGTGGGCCTGGCGGTTTGGTGCGATATCGGGATAGCGGGCGAGGACTTCGCGGACGACGGGGCCGGCGAGCGGCACGTCGGCAAGGTCATCGAGGACGATGAGTTCGGCGCGCAGGGCGTCGTCGATGTCGTGGGCATTGTAGGCGATGTCGTCGGCAATCGCGGCGGCCTGGGCTTCGAGCGAGGCGTGGGTGGAGAGGCGCAGGTCGGCTATGGCGGGGATGTCGTCGAGGCCGGCGGGGAGACCTTCATGGGCGTATTTGCCATAGGGAGAGCCGTCGGGGTGGATCAGGGGGCCATTGTGCTTGAGGATGCCTTCGAGGGTTTCCCAGGTGAGGTTGAGGCCATCATGCTCGGCATAGCGGTTTTCGAGCCGCGTGACGGTGCGGATGGCCTGGATATTGTGGTCGAAGCCGCCGTAGGGGGCCATGGCGGCATGCAGCGCGCGTTCGCCGGCATGGCCGAACGGGGTGTGGCCCAGATCATGGCTGAGAGCGACGGCTTCGGCGAGGTCTTCGTCGAGAAGCAGGGCGCGGGCCATGGAGCGGGCCATCTGGCTGACTTCGAGCGTGTGAGTCAGCCGATTGCGGAAGTGGCGGCCTTCGTGATGGAGGAACACCTGCGTCTTGTGCTGCAGGCGGCGGAAGGCGGTGGAATGGATGATACGGTCGCGATCGCGCTGGAATTCGGAGCGGGTGGGACTGGGGCCGGTGCCGTAGAGGCGGCCGAGGGAGAGTTCGGGCTTGGATGCGTAGGGCGCGGTTTCGCTCATCGGTGATCACAAGCCCCTTTTCATTTTCGGCAAGAGTTACTATTTTAGCCTGACCGTTATGACATTACGAACGGCATGGATTGCAAATGACCGAAGCTATGGTTGCCCCCACCCAAGTCGTGCTGACCGATCGCGCCGCCAAGCGCGTGTCGCGCATTCTTGCCAAAGAACCGGAAGGCACGGTGTTGCGCATTTCGGTGGCTGGCGGCGGTTGCTCCGGATTTCAGTATGAATACAACCTCGTACAGGAAAAGGCGGCCAGCGACGATATCGTTCTGCAAAAGGGCGACGCGGTGGTGCTGATCGATTCGATGAGTCTGGAATTCATGGGCGGATCGGAAATCGACTTCGTGGATAGCCTGATCGGTCAGGCTTTCGAGATTCGCAACCCGAACGCTATTGCCTCCTGCGGCTGCGGCACGAGTTTCGCCGTTTAGCTTCCCCTGGCGATAATGCCCGGCTAACGTCCTCCAAAATTGGAGGAATCGGCATGGATATCGAACAGCGTCTGGATCAAACGGTTGCACGGGCAATCGCGGACAAGCGCATTGTCGGTTCGGTGCTGATCGTGCGCAAGGACGGCGCGGTGGTCTATGAAAAGGCGCAGGGTTTTGCCGACCGGGAAGCCGGGCGGGCGATGCAGCTCGACGCGATTTTCCGGCTATCGTCGCTGACCAAGCCGGTGATCGCGGCGACGGTGCTGGGGCTGGTGGATGCGGGCAAGCTGAAGCTGGATGATCTGGTGACGGCGCATTTGCCCGCGTTCAAGCCGGCCCTGCCCGATGGCAGCGTGCCCGAGATCACCATCCATAATCTGTTGACGCACACGTCGGGGCTGAACTCAGCGCAGATATTGAGCGCGGATGAGCAGGCGGCTGGGGTCAATCGTTGGCATTTGGGGGGCGATGAGATTGTGGCGCGGATTGGCGCCCTGCCCTTGCTGTTTGCGCCGGGCACGACTTGGTCCTATGGGCCATCCATTGATGTGCTGGGCTTTATTGCCGGACAGCTGGTGAATGGCACGCTGGAGGATGCGACGCGGCGCTATGTGACCGATCCGCTGGGCATGGGTGATACGCGGTATGGCGTGACCGACAAGGCGCGGCTGGCGGCGGCCTATGCGGATAGCCCGGGGGGCGCGGTGTTGATGAACGATCCGCATAGCGTGCCCAATATGTTTGGCGGGGTGACGACGTTTGATCCCGGCCGGATATTTGATGCCAAGGCATTTCAATCGGGCGGTGGCGGCATGGCGGGCACGGGGACGGATTTCATGGCGCTGTTGGAAGCGTTGCGGAATGGTGGCGGCCCGATCCTGAAGCCGGAAACGCTGCGGGCGGGATTTGCCGACCAGACGCCGCAACTGGCTTTTTCGCAGACGCCGGGCTGGAAATTCAGCTATTTCGGCGCTTGGCTGGATGATCCGAAACTGGCGCAATCGCCGGCGGCGCGAGGCACCAATCGCTGGGGCGGCATTTACGGGCACAATTGGTTTGTGGACCCGGAGAATGGGCTATCCGTGGTGTCGATGTCCAATACAGGGCTTGAAGGCTGCGACGGGCCGTTCAAGGATGAGGTGCGCGACGCTGTGTATGCCGGGCTAAAATGATTGCCCGCCTGCCCTCAGCCATCTAGTTTTTGATCACATAGAGAATAGCCATGCCCCGTTCAGTCGACCGCGTTATCGACGACGCAATCGCGCAGAAATCCATTGTCGGGGCCGAGATATTGGTCGCCAAGGCGGGCAAGGTGATTTATCGGCGCGCGGCCGGGCATTTTGACCGCGAAGCTGGTATCGCCATGCCGGAAAATGCGATCTACCGGCTGGCTTCGGTGACCAAGCCGATTGTGGCGACCACGGCTTTGGCGATGATGGATAAGGGGCTGCTCAAGCTGAGCGACCGGGTGGATCGCTATTTGCCCTATTTTCAGCCACGGCTGGATGATGGCTCGATTGCCGAGATCACGCTGCACCATTTGCTGACGCATACTGCGGGACTGGCCTACGGTTATCCTGACGATCCGGCGATCACGACGGGACTGGGCAATACGGACCTTGATCACGAGGCCAATCTGACGCGTGTGGCCCAACAAAAGCTGCTGTTCAAGCCGGGCACGGCGTGGAGCTATTCGTTTGCCATCGATGTGCTGGGGGCCGTGTTGGCCAAGGTGCAGGGCGGCATGCTGGAGGAGGCGGTGCGCGCCTATGTCACCGGGCCTTTGGACATGAGCGAAACGGGGTTCTTCGTGGCCGACCGCGCCCGCCTCGCCCCGGCCTATGCCGATGACACGCACGAGCCGGTGCCGATGGAAGACACCCATGTGGTGATCGGAGAAAATGGCGATGGGGTGCTGTTTTCGCCCAGCCGCATTTTCAACGAGAAGGCTTTCCAATCGGGCGGCGCGGGCATGGCGGGAACGCCCAGCGATTTGTTGAAGCTGTTTGAGGCGTTGCGCCTGGGCGGCCAGGGGATTTTGCGGCCGGAGACGGTGGCGCTGGCGACGCGCAACCAAATCGGGGACCTGCCGCGCGACGCCAAGGGGCAGCGGTTTGGCTATCTCAGCGCAATCGTGGATGATCCGGTTGCGGCGGAGACACCATCGGCCATCGGCACCTATAATTGGGGCGGGGTTTACGGCCATTCCTGGCTGGTGGACCCGACCAACGAACTGGTGATGCTGTCGATCAGCAATACGGCGCTGGAAGGCTGCACGGGCAAATTCCCGACCAATGTGCGCAATGCGGTCTATGCCGATTTCGTGCAATAACAGCACGCACACAAAGGAGAGCGCCATGCGCATTGCGACCTGGAACATCAATGGCATCAAGGCGCGGCTGGAAATCCTGCTGACCTGGCTGGCGCAGGAAAAGCCGGACATTGTGTGCCTGCAGGAAATCAAGACGGTCGATGAGGGCTTTCCGCGGGCCGAGATCGAGGCGCTGGGCTATAATGTAGAAACGCATGGCCAGAAGAGCTGGAATGGCGTGGCCATCCTGTCGCTGATCAAGTTCGACGAGGTGACGCGCGGGCTGCCGGGCGACGATTCGGATGAACAGGCGCGGCTGATCGAGGGCGTGTTCTCGGTGGAAACCGGGGCGATCCGAGTGTGCAATATCTACCTGCCCAACGGCAACCCGGTCGATTCCGAGAAATTCCCTTATAAGCTCGCCTGGATGGACCGGCTGACCAGCTTTGTCGAAGAGCGGCTGGCGCTGGAAGAGCCCTTCGTGCTGCTGGGCGACTTCAACCTCATCCCGGCGCCGATCGATGCGCATGATCCGCAGGCCTGGTGGGGCGATGCACTGTATCGCCCGGAAAGCCTGGCGCGATTCCGTACGCTGACCAATCTGGGCCTGACCGACGCATTGCGGGCGACCACGGCCGAGCCGGCCTATACGTTCTGGGATTTCCAGGCGGGCGCATGGCGGCGCAATGCAGGCATTCGCATCGATCACCTGATGCTGTCCGCACAGGCGGCCGATCGGCTGGACGGGGTGACGATACACAAGGATGTGCGCGGCTGGGACAAGCCGAGCGATCACGTGCCGGTGGAAGGGCAGTTCAGCTTCTAAGGGAGGCAGTTATGGCGGCGACGGCGACGATTGTCGGGCTCAATCACGATCTGCGCGGGAAAACGTCCTACGTGCAGCTGGTGTGGGACGATGAGGCGGACAAGCGCCTGTCCCTGCCGGTGCCGTTTGGGTGCAGTTTTGCCGATTTGCCGGCGGAGACGGATAAGGCTGTGAAGGCGCTGTCGGCGGAGACTGCGGCGCTGGTGATCAAGTCGGCGGAGTGAAGGGGCCTTCGGCTGCGTTGGGAGGTTCGCGTAGTCGAGGATCGTCCGCCGCTGGTGCTGTGTTGGGAGTGGCCCTCGGGTCGCGCCCGAGGGAGATGCGGTGGGTGGGGTGAGCCTTCAGCATGGATTCCGGCCTGCGTCGGAATGACTTTGTGGCTGGGGTAGCGCAGGTTGCCGTTCAGCCGCTCAGAAGCCCGCGAATTGGGGGGCGATGCTGGTGGCGAGTTTGGTGGCTTCGCCTTGCTGTTCGGGCGTGGCGATGGAATTGGCCTGGTTGATCAGGTCGTTGATCCAGGCGGCATCGGCGGTGCCGGTGCAGCGCTGCTGGGCCAGGTTGAGCCACATCAGGCCCTCGATGGGCTGAGCTTCGATGCCCTCGACGCCGTTGAACAGCAGGCGGCCAAGCTGGGCCTGGGCGGGGCAATGGCCCTTGCGGGCAGCCAGTGAGAACCAGCGGGCGCTTTGCAGCGGATTGACGCCCAGCTCGTCGGCATTGAGGTAAAGCAGGCCGACGCGATATTGGGCATCGGCATCGCCGAAATAGGTGGCGGCATGCAGCAGCAAGGCGTGCGAGCGCTCGGCATCGGCGGGTATGCCAGCGTCGGGCAAGCCTTCCTTGTAGTAATCACCGACTTTGACGAAGGACTGGGCCACAATGTCGGATTCGACGCCGCGCGGCGCCGCGTCGGCATGTTCGTTGGCAATCTGGGCGAAATAGCCAAAGGCCTTGGCAGGGTCCTTGGCGACGCCTTCGCCATTTTCATACATGGTACCGAGCTGCCACATGGCCATGGGCTGGCCAGCTTCGGCGGCATTTTCGAGAGCGGCGAGCAGGGCATCGCCGGACACGCCACCGCCTGCCCCATCGAGCATATTGGCCATATCCAGCGCGGCATCGGCCGCGGTCTGCGCGTGCGCGGGCGTGATCGACATCGCCAAGGCGAGCGTCAGTGCCGTCGCAACGGAGATCAGGGAGGCATCCCTAATAGTCCGCATCATACTCCTTTTGCCTGCAGTCACGCAGGCGGGCGTCGCTTGTGCGGCCCGGAAATCCGGGCTCATGATGGGCGCGCCAGACCGGCCGGCGGCGTCCCTTGTTGGTTTCAGCCAGTTTCTGCCGCGCGAGGCGGCGTGGAAAGCAGGCGTTAATGTTTTGGTAAACCCAGTTTGTGACCGGATTCCAGCCGTGCCGATCACAACTCGGCGCTTGGCTTGCCGAAACTCGGCAGGAATTGTCGCTGCTGGGTCAATCACGTCCAAAGTCTCACCCTCCCCGGCTCAAACTGCCTGTGTTTCCTGACTCTTTTGCTGTCAGGACCACAAATAGACGGCTGCCGGTTCCGGCATGGGGGAGGAATGTAGAAGCGTGCGCTGACGCGCCATCGCCACAGACCATCCGCCCCCAGATGCCTATGCCGTCTCGTTTAGGGTGAGATTGTGGCGGGAAACATCGCGAAAGTGTTGACGAGGCTGCCGCGCCAAGTGAATCGCCGACGTTGTTGCTGAATCGTCACATTTTGTCGCAGGCTAGAGCCAGTGACGGCCGCGCATCCACCAGATGATGCCGAGGGCAAGGGCTACAAGCCCGAGGCAGACGAGCCAGAAGGCGCTGTCGTGATCGGCAAAAGGAATGCCGGAGACGTTCATGCCCAAGGCCCCGGTGATCAGGGTCAATGGCATGAAGACCACCGTGACGGCGGCGAGGACCAGCATGATGCGGTTCATCTGCTCGGCACGATCGTCGATCATCTGTTCGTGCACGAGGACGGCGCGTTCGGACAGGGCCTGTAGCTCATCGCCCATGCGGGCGGAGCGGGCCGAGGCTTCGCGCAGGCGCAGGCGATCCTTGGCGGTGAAGAAGGAGAGGTCTTCGATTTCGAGCGTGTTGAGCACGTCGCGCTGCGGCCAGACCAGGCGGCGGAAATTGATCAGCGTGCGGCGCAGGTGTTCGAGATTATCCTGGGCCTTGGTGTGATTCTTGAGGATCAGGGCTTCCTCGATTTCGTCGAGGCCATCGCCCAGCATTTCGATCAGCGGCTCGAGCCTGTCCGCGGCGCGCAGGCCCAGGCGCGCCACCAGATCGGCGGGCGAGACTGGGGCGTGGTGGGACTGCTCCCAGCGGGGGAGCCCGAGGAAATCGAGAATATTGAGCTCGGTCGCGATGATGACGCGACCCTTCTCGATCCAGAGGGTGAGCAGCTGGCGGCCGACATCGTCGGGCGCGGCGCCGGGGCGGGCGACGCGGAGCATGACCAGGGCCTTGTCCTCCATCACCGTGCAGCGGGCGCGGGTGCTGGGAGCGGTGAGCAGATCGGCATTGAAGGCGCCCAGTTCTTCGCGCAGCCAGACCTTGAATTCGGGCGATTTTGAATTGCCCACGATGAGCTTGAAGCCGCGCAGCGGCACGGCGGGCGCGGTGGCCGACGGCTCGTGGCGGGTGACGCCGCCCTTGCCATCGAACACCAGGAGCGCGCCAACGCCCACCATGCCGTTGAACACGGAGCGGGCAGGCGGTTGGCGCGGGATATCATCCATGGCGGTTTTTAGCTCAGGCGCTTGAGGGCTTCGGCGATACGATCGCGCCGATCGATGGCAGCTTCACGACGGGCCTTCTGCTCCTCGATCACTTCCTCGGGCGCCTTGGCGACGAATTGCTCATTGCCCAGCTTCTTGTCGATCTGGGCGACTTCGCCGTCGAGCTTGCCGATCTCCTTTTCGAGACGGGCCTTTTCGGTGGGGATGTCGATGAACTCGGCCAGCGGCAGGGCCCAGGTGGCTTCGCCTACGACGAATTGCGCGGAGCCGCCGGGCACATTGGCCTGGGGCGAGATTTCCTCGAGGCGAGCCAGGCGGGTGATCAGCGAGGTGCCGGCGACGAGGCGAGCCAGGGTGGTCTCCCCTGCCCCGACCACCACCATGGGCAGCTTGGCGCCGGCGGGCACGTTCATTTCGCTGCGGATGGAGCGGACATTGGTGATCACGTCGATCAGCCAGGTCAGCTCGGCATCGGCGGCGGGGTCTTCGAGGCCGGACAGGTCAGGCCATTCGGTCAGAATCAGCATGCTCTCGCGAGCCGGGCCGAACTTGCCGGTTTCCGCCCACAGCTCCTCGGTGACGAAGGGCATGAAGGGGTGCAGGATGGTCAGAATCTGGTCGAGCGCCCAGGCGGCGGTGGCGCGGGTTTCGGCCTTGGCGGCTTCGTCGGTGCCGTTGAAGACCGGCTTGGCGAATTCGACGAACCAGTCGCAGAAAGTGCCCCAGACGAAATCATAGGCAGCGTTGGCGGCTTCGTTGAACTTGTAGTCGAGGATGCCCTGGGTGACGGCGGCAGCGCCGCGCGCGGTGGCGCCGACGATCCAGCGATTGAGCGGGAGCTTGTTGGCGCGTGGGTCATAGCCCTCGACGCGGCGGCACTCGTTCATCTCGAGGAAGCGGGCGGCATTCCAGATTTTGGTGACGAAGTTGCGGTAGCCCTCGACGCGGTTGATCGCCAGACGAATATCGCGGCCCTGCGCAGCCATGGCGGCCAGGGTGAAGCGGGTGGCGTCGGCGCCATATTGGTCGATGAGCTCGAGCGGGTCGATGACATTGCCCTTGGTCTTGCTCATTTTCTGGCCCTTTTCGTCGCGGACCAGGGCGTGCATGTAGACCGTGTGGAAGGGCTCTTCCTCGAGGAATTCGAGGCCCATCATCATCATGCGGGCAACCCAGAAGAAGATGATGTCAAAGCCGGTGACCAGGACGCTGGTCGGGTAATAGCGCTTGAGCTCGGGGGTTTCGTCGGGCCAGCCCAGGGTCGAGAAGGGCCAGAGGGCCGAGGAGAACCAGGTATCGAGCACATCATCGTCGCGCTTGATCGGGGTCGGCTTGCCATAATGGGCATCGGCCAGGGCCTGCGCCTCGGCTTCGTCATAGGCAACGAATGCCTCATTGTCCGGGCCGTACCAGGCCGGGATCTGGTGACCCCACCAGAGCTGGCGCGAAATGCACCAGGGCTTGATGTTTTCGAGCCAGGCGAAATAGGTGTTTTCGTATTGCTGGGGCACGAACTTCATGCGGCCTTCGCGCACGGACGCCATGGCGGGCTGGGCCAGCACATCGGCCTTGACCCACCATTGATCGGTCAGGAAGGGCTCAATGACGACGAGCTTGGACTTCTCGTCATGGGGCACCATGATCTTTTTGTCTTCGATGTGGTCGAGGCCGCGCGTGGGGTCTTCCTCGGCGAGGGCGGTCAGATCGGCGACGATGGCCTTGCGCGCAACGAAACGATCCATGCCGCGATAGGCGGCGGGGATGGCTTCGGCGGAAACGATCTCACCGCGCGTGGTGAAGACGTTGATCTGTTCCAGATTGTTGCGAACGCCGACCTCGAAGTCGTTGAAATCATGGGCCGGGGTGATCTTGACGGCGCCGGTGCCCAGAGCGGGATCGGCATATTCGTCGGCAACGATCGGGATGCGGCGACCGACCAGCGGCAGGGTGACGAACTTGCCGACCAGCGAGGCATAGCGCGGATCTTCGGGGTGCACGGCAACGCCGCTATCGCCCAGCATGGTTTCGGGGCGGGTGGTGGCGACGATGATGTAATCGCGGGTTTCCCACTCGGTGGGCTTGCCCTCTTCGTCATGGGCAATCGGGAACTGATAGGTGACGCCATCGGCCAGCGGATAGCGCAGGTGCCACATATGGCCCTTGATCTCGATGTTCTCGACTTCGAGATCGGAAATGGCGGTTTCGAGCCCCGGATGCCAGTTGACCAGGCGCTTGGCGCGATAGATCAGGCCACGCTTGTGCAGCTCGACAAACACTTTGGTGACGGCGCGGACCATCTGGTCGTCGGCCGCGCCGTTTTCGCCCATGGTGAAGCGTTCGCGGGAGAAATCAGCGGAGGCGCCGAGGCGCTTGAGCTGGTTCATAATGGCGCCGCCGCTCTCGCCCTTCCATTCCCAGATGCGCTCGACGAATTTCTCGCGGCCCATCACCCGACGGTGCGGCTGCTGGCGTTCCATCAGCTGGCGTTCGACAATCATCTGGGTGGCGATGCCGGCGTGGTCCATGCCCGGCTGCCACAGCACGTCCTTCTTCAACATGCGGTTAAAGCGGATCAGGATGTCCTGAATGGTGTTGTTGAGCGCGTGGCCGATATGGAGCGAGCCCGTCACATTGGGCGGCGGGATGACGATGGTATAGGTTTCGGCGCCGGGCTTGGCCCCTGCCCCGGCCGCAAAAGCATTGGCCTTGAGCCAGTCGGCAGAAATGCGCGCCTCGACGGCGCCGGGCTCATAGGTCTTTTCAAGCATCAGGTCACTCGCAACAGCAACGACCCGCCAACGGATACCGGGCGGGCCGAATAAAAGGTTTGGCAGACTTCAAGCAAAAGCGCGGTGCGGGGTCAACTGAAAGCGCAACCGAAGAAGCGGAGGATACCCCCTCCTAGCCTCCCCCTGATAGGGGGAGGGAGTGTTTTGTGGTCCTGGCAGTATCGCTGACCGCAAAGTTCTCTTAGTCGCCGCGGGAGATGCGGGCGATTTCTTTTTCTACCATGCGCTCGACGACGGAGGGCAGGTTTTCGTCCAGCCATTCCTTGAGCATGGGGCGCAGCATGTCGCGCATCAGGGATTCGATGGTGGCGCCGGGGTTGCCGATACCCAGGCCGGTCAGTCGGGTGATGGAATTGCGGACAGCGGCCTTGGTGGCGGGCTCCAGCAATTCCTCAGCCATTTCGGCGGTGAGGGTCGGATCGGGCAGCGGTGCCGCCTGGGCCAGCGGCGGACGCGGGCGGAACGGCTCTGGTTCGAGTGCAGCACGGACCGGCTCTGGCTCCGGCGCAGCGCCCACGGGTTCCGGCTTGGGCCTGAAAGGGACGCGGGCGGAGGGGGGCGGATTGAAGGAGGGCAGCTCGGGCACGGGTTCCTCGGCGGCAAAGGTCACGTCGTCCGGCTCGACCAGCGGCGCTGCAGCAGCGGCCACAGGCGGGGCAACATGGTTTTCCGTATCGGCCAGGATGTCGTCGAAGCTCAGGCCCTCGCCCTCTTCGTCGTCCACGATCTGGGTGGTCGACAGCGCCAGCGGCTCGATGTCGTCGAGCATGTCGCTGAGATCGCGATCGAGAGGGCCGGGAGCGGCGACGGCCGGGGCCGCCTGCATCGGCGGGGGAGCGGCCTGGATGGCGGGCCGGCGCGGCACCCCAGCGGCATCGTCATCGGCGATGATCTGCCGGATGGACGACAGGATTTCGTCCATGGAAGGTTCTTTTGCTGCCGGCTTGTTCATAAGGGCCTCTTACTCATGCGCGCTGGAACCGGAACAGGACCATCCGCCATCGCGGCCCCACCTGATTCGTTGCCATCAGCTTAACGCCGCCGCACACAATAAGGAATCGCGCACCCGCCACGATTTGCGATCTTCCACTAAAAGTTGTGGCCGGGCAGAGCCCAGCCACAAAATACGGATCGCGGTGGCGCAGATGTTACTCGGCGACGGTGCGCAGTTCCTGCCAGACGTCCTCGACGGCGTTGTTGTACTGCACCGCTGTCTTGACCTCGACGGGGAGGCCCAGATTACTGGCGGTGAGGCGGCCCATGGAGGAGAGCAGCGAGAAGGTGGCGATGACCTTGTTGGTCTGGGCGTTAATCAGCGATTCACGGGCGGTGGTCAGTTCGGCCTGCGAATTGAGCACGTCCAGCGTGGTGCTGGTGCCCAGGTCGCGCTCCTGAATGGTGCCTTCGAGCACTTCGCGGCCGGCGGAAACGGCGGCCGTCGCGGCGGAGATCTGCGCATCGGCACTCTGGATGCCGGCCCAGGCGGCGATGACGGCTTCGCGGATCTGGTCATAGGCCGACATGGCGTCGACCTCGGACTTGATCTGGTCGAGATTGGCCTGCCGCACGCCGGCACCGATGGCGCCGCCGGCATAGATCGGCACGGTGATGGAAAAGCCCAGCTTGCCGCTGATGCCCTGCAGTGCATTGGTGCCGGAGAGGGCCGTGCCGATCTGGCCGGAAACGGTGGCCGTGGGGCCGAAGGCTGCGGAGGCGGCATCGCTGCCGGCCTGGGCAGCACGAATGGCGGCCTTGGCCAGCATGATCGCCGGGTGGCCGGTTTCGGCTTCCGAAAGGGCGCCCTGCAGGCTGTTGGGGATCAGGCGGCTGTAATTATGCGAAGCGTCGAGATTCTGCGGCGGGGCGCCGACATAGCGGGCAAAGGTCGCCTGGCTGATTTCAAGGCTGGCCTGGGAAGCGCGATAGGTCGCGTCGCCTTGGGCCAGACGGGCCTCGGCCTGGGCGACATCGATGCGGGTGCCCTCACCCACATCCAGCCGATCCTTGGCCGACTGCAGCTGCGCCTGGTAGAAATTGACGTTTTCCTGGCGCAGGGCGACGAGCTGGCGATTGCTCAACACATCCATATAGGCCTGCACGACGGCCAGCAACACGTTCTGCTCGGTGTTGCGGATCTGGTATTCGGCAGCTTCAGCACCGGCGCGGGCAGCTTCGATCTGCGCTTCGGTCTTGAAGTTGTCGAAAATGGTCTGGTTGTAGGAGAGGCCGGCCGTGCTCAAAGTGCTGTCGGTAAAGTCGCCGCCGGCGATCGACCAATCATAGGTGCTGCCGACCGAAGCGCCGATAACCGGCAGCTTGCCGGCGCGGGCCAGCGCCACGTTTTCGGCCGAAGACTTGGCAGCCAGATGGGCCGAAGCCAGATCGGGCGCATAATTATAGGCCGCAGTCAGTGCCTGGGTAATCGATTGCGCCTGAGCGCCGCCAACACTCCACGCCGCCAAAGTCAGGGCCAGCACACTTGCGACCAAATTTTTCCGCATAACCATCGCCCCGGTCTCCAGACACTCAACACTATTGCGCCGCAGATGTGGGTACACAACCTTCTGCGGCAAGCCCTACCAAAATTTAAGGCACGATTAATGTTGTGACGTGATCGGGGAGCAACACCCCGCGCCACAATCGGCCTTCAGAACACAAATTCAACCGGGCGCAGCCCGGCATAAAGCGGTGGCAGCGTGGCGTTGAATTCCGCCCGCGCCGCAACTTTGCCGCCAATTTTCACGAATATATGGGCGATGGCAACGCTGCCTTCACGCATGAGAGCAATGAGGCGACCGCCTTCACCAAGCAGATCGAACAGGGCCTCGGGCACCGCATCGACGGCGCCTTCGAGCATGATGACATCATAGCGCTGGCCTGACACGGCGGCCGCCGTGCCGGGGATCACGCTGGCATTGAGCAGGCCCAGATTGGCTAGATTTTGCGTCGCGGCGGCGGCCAGGGTGGCATCTTCCTCGATGCCGGTCACCGCCTCGCAGAGCCCGGCGATCACCGCGGTGGAATAGCCGGTCCCTGCCCCCAGATCGAGAACCCGATCTGCCGGCACAATCTCGGCCAGTTGCAGCAGCTTGGCGAAGGTGGCGGGCGCCGGCATGAAGCGCGCCGAACCGGCGGCGCCCAAGGGCTGCACATCATCTATATAGGCAAGGGAGCGGCGGGATTCGGACAGGAACAGTTCGCGCGGCAAACGCCCCATCTCCGCCAGAATCCGGCGGTCGGTGACGTGGCTGGTGCGCAATTGATTGTCCACCATGAAGCGGCGCGCGCGCTCGTAGTCCACCATTCAACAAGGCCCTGCCGGATCAAACCATATGCCGGACGTGAATATCCCTCGCCCCAAATGATGGCAAGTACACTTATTATACCGCGACAATATGAACAGGGGATTGCAAAGGCGCGATGGCTGCCTATGGGCCTATTGCGTCTGGTTGTCGGCGGCGACCGGGGTTTGGTTGGCGCCGGGGGACACGCCACCGACGCGGGACGAACCCATGGCCGCCATGGAGATGAAGAACAACGCGCCGGCAACCCAAAGCACCGCCACGCCCAGGAAAAACGGTTCGAGAAACGCGCCGTCACTATAATGCCGCTCGGCCATGATAGCCTCCTTCATGCTTCTATATGAAGAGCAACCCGCAGCCCGCCCTGGCGGTTGCAAATGGCGCTGGCGGCGGAGCATGGCTGGAGCGGATTTCAGAAAATTCCGAAGCCGGCACAGATCACTGTTCGGAAAATAACGCTTCAGAAACCTGAGGTATTGCATAACCCCTTGGCGCGCCGTAGATAGCAGCGCCTAGAGGCCACGTGGCGGAGTGGTGACGCAGCGGATTGCAAATCCGCGTACCCCGGTTCAATTCCGGGCGTGGCCTCCAGAAAATCCAGAAAATCCCCTGCAATGCATACTGAAAGCCCCGGCTATCGGCGCTGTTCGATCGTTTTGCGATTGTTATGGGGGGTGTGCGCTGCCGAAGCGCGGGGCGCGACCGAGAGAGCGGTCTTGTTGCGGCGGGGACCGCTCTCTCGTGGGCGTTCCCGGTTCATCCGGGCTCCCGCAAGTTGTGTAGCCTGGCGTGCCTGAACGCCAGCAAAACCATTCGTTCACCTTAACAGCAGCAATTTTACCGAATGGCCCGCCCTGCACTTTGTGCTTCACGCGCGCGGGCAGCTTGCATAGGTTTGCCCGGCCTTATCTATCGGGGCCGCATTGCCGCTCTATCCTGGGGGAACGTCGTGACGCATGTACCAGCCGCCATCGCCGATGGCCGGCGCGACTATCTGCAACCGATCATGGCCGGCGCGCTGGCCGCCGTGGTGGGCTATGCCAGCACATTCACCCTGGTTCTGGCGGCGCTGACGGCGGCCGGCGCGTCCCCACAACAGGCGGGCTCGGGGCTGTTCTCGGTGTGCCTGGCCATTGGCGTGCTCAATATTGTGGTCAGCTCGCGGCTCAAGCTGCCGATCAGCTTTGCCTGGTCGACGCCGGGCGTGGCATTCATTCTGACGGTGGGCGAGCCGGTGGGCGGATTTCCGGCGGTGGCCGGGGCGTTTCTGGTGGCGGCGGGGCTGATTGTGCTGACCGGGCTGATCAAGCCGCTGGCGCGGCTGATTGCAGCGATTCCGGCTGCTATCGCCAATGCCATGCTGGCGGGCATGTTGCTGACGCTGTGCCTGGCGCCGATCAATGCGGTGGCCGAAATGCCGCTGCTGGCGCTGCCGATTCTGCTGGCCTGGGTGATCGGGCTGCGGTTTGCCAAGCGCTATGCCGTGCCGATTGCGGTGGTGGTGACGGGAATCGTGCTGGCAACGACGACGCACCTGCCACCCGGAACGCTGGACGGGACATGGCCGAGTCTGGTGCCGGTGATGCCGGTGTTCACCTGGGACGCGATCATCCGCATCGGGCTGCCGCTTTATATAGTGACCATGGCGTCGCAGAATCTGCCGGGGCTGGCGGTGATGAAGGCCAATGGCTTTGAGCTGGCGCCGGCGCCGCTGTTTGTCATGACGGGCATTGCCAGCGCGGTGACGGCGTTTTTTGGCGGGCATACGAGCAATCTGGCCGCCATTACCGCGGCTATTTGTGCCGGGCCGGAGGCGCATCCGGACAAGAGCAAGCGCTGGCCGGCGCCGGCTGCGGCGGGAGTTTGCTATCTGTTTCTGGGGGCAGCGGCGAGTTTGGCGGCGGCGTTTATCGCGGCCTCGCCGCCCTTACTGATTCAGGCGGTAGCGGGGCTGGCGCTGTTGTCGAGCCTGGCGGCGGCGTTGTCGGGAGCCCTCGCGATTGAGGAATCGCGGCTGCCGGCGATCTTCACCTTTGTCACCACGGCTTCGGGAATCACCATTTTGGGTGTCGGCGCGCCGTTTTGGGGGCTGGTGGGCGGGATCGCCATTTTGATTCTGTTGCGGCTGGGCATTGCGCGGCCCAAGGGTCCGGAGGGCATGTGAGCGCGCCCTACGCCGTCATCATCGCGGGCGGCCAGGGGCAGCGGCTGGGCGGTGTGCGCAAGGGGGACTTGCGGATCGGCGGGGTGAGGCTGGTCGAGCGGGTGCGGCTGGCGTTGGGCGATGTGGCGGAGCCGCTGCTGCTGGCGACCGGGCCGGATGGAGATTCGTCGGCAGATGCGGGCTTGCTGGCGGTTCCCGATCTGGATGGACCGGTGGGCGGGCCGCTGGCTGGGTTGGCGGCGGCCGTGGACGCGCTGCAGCGCCGGGGGGTGCAAAGCGGCGTACTGGTTTCGGTGGCGGTCGATACGCCATTTCTGCCGCAGGGATTCGCGGCGGCCATGGCGGCGGCGCTGGGGGATGCGGCGGCAGTCTATGCTGCGTGGGATGAGGCGTTCTATCCGCCCAATGCTGCGTGGAGGATTGAAGCGCTCGGCGCCCTGCCCGGCCAGGTTCGCACCGGCACCTCCGCGCCCAGCCTCAAGGCGCTGCATCGGCAGCTGGATCCCCGCCGCCACGACTCGCGCGACCGCTATGAGCAGGACCCGTTTGCCAATCTCAACACGCTGGCAGACCTGATCGCGCTGCAGCGCCGGGCGCGTAACTTGTGACAGCAATGTGAAGTTATTCACACCGGGCTGCAAAGAGGGCTTGGCAAAGCAAATCAAGTTCGGTACACGGACCTCGCCTTCGCAAGAAGGTCACCGAAAGTCTTCCGCGATAGCTCAGTTGGTAGAGCAAGCGGCTGTTAACCGCTGGGTCGTAGGTTCGAGTCCTACTCGCGGAGCCAATCGGTCGAAATACAAAAAGCCCAAGCCGGTCACCTGGCTTGGGCTTTTGTATTGCTCCCTACCAGCGTGGCATTGCCTCGCCGCAGACGCGGGTTTAGGGAGGACATCACCTGACAGAAAGGCGCCTTTCATGACCAGCAACGGCAATGGCAGCGATATCGACGGCGAAAGCCAGATCACCCTGACCCGCACGATCGACGCCCATATCGATGACGTGTTCGCGGCCTGGACCGACCCGGCCCTGATCGAGCAATGGCAGGCCGACGAGGCCGAGTTCGACGCGTTCGAGGGCGGCGAATATCGCTTCGTGACGTTTGGCGACGATGAAGACCCCGAACAGCATGTGGTCAGCGGCGATGTGCTGAAATTCGTCGAAAACGAAAAGCTCGTCATGTCCTGGGTCAGCAAGGACGAGGACGAAGACGACAGCGATATGATCTTCGTGCTCGAAATCGACTTCAAGGCGGTGGGCGAAGATCAGACCAAGGTGACCATTACCGAGCGTGGCCTGGCGCATGCCGATGCGGAATCGCGCATCTTTTCCATCGAAGCGTGGAATGCGGCGCTGGAGGCGCTGGCCGAGGTGATGGAATAGCGGACGAATGGCGGGAATGATATTCCCGCCGATGACGCTATCTGCCAAAAGCCTTGCCTGACAATGGCTTGCGGCGAAATGGCATGCCATTCCCCTGCCGAAGGCTTGCGGCCATCAGTGGCGGCACATAGGTTCGCAGACAGTCCTTCAGAGATTGTCGATCCATGGCCAAGCACGAAGACCTGATTTCCGCGATCGGCAATACGCCGCTGATCCGTCTCAACCGCGTATCGGCGCTTACCGGCAGCGAAATCTGGGGCAAGGCGGAATTTCTCAATCCCGGCCAGTCGGTCAAGGACCGGGCGGCGCTGTTCATCATCCATGATGCGGTCAAGAGCGGTGCGCTCAAGCCTGGCGGCACGATTGTCGAAGGCACGGCGGGCAATACCGGTATCGGGCTGACGCTGGTGGCCAATTCGCTGGGCTTCAAATCGGTGATCGTCATTCCCGAAACGCAGAGCCAGGAAAAGAAGGACGCGCTGCGGCTTTATGGCGCCGAGCTGATCGAAGTTCCGGCCAAGCCCTACAAAGACCCGAACAACTATATCAAGATTTCCGGCCGCCTGGCCGAAAAGCTCAATAAAGAGCTGCCGGAAGGCGCGATCTGGGCCAACCAGTTCGACAATGTGTCCAACAGGCGCGCGCATGTGGAAACCACCGGCCCCGAAATCTGGCAGCAGACCAATGGGCGGATCGATGGCTTTGTCTGCGCTGTCGGCTCAGGCGGCACGCTGGCCGGCGTAGCCGAAGCGCTGCGGGCGCGCAGCAAGGATGTGAAGATCGGGCTGGCCGATCCGGAGGGCGCGGCGCTGTATAATTTCTACGCGCATGGAGAGCTCAAATCCTCGGGCAATTCGATCACCGAGGGCATCGGCCAGGGCCGTATCACGGCGAACCTGGAAGGGTTGACCGTGGACAATCCGTACCAGATTTCCGATGCGGAGGCCCTGCCCTATGTGTTCGACCTGCTCGAACATGAGGGCCTGTGCCTGGGCGGCTCGAGCGCAATCAATATTGCCGGCGCCGTGCGCATGGCGCGTGATCTCGGGCCAGGCAAGACCATCGTCACCGTGCTGTGCGACTATGGTAACCGCTACCAATCCAAGCTATTCAACCCTGAATTCCTGCGCGGCAAGGGATTGCCAGTGCCACGGTGGCTGGAAGAGCGGACGCCGATCGATATTTCGAGTGTGATCGCACCGGCGACGGTCTAGGCCGCTGCTGGCTTCGTGCCACGACCTCGTCCTTCGACAGGCTCAGGATGAGGTCTACTTGGGCTGTTTGGGGGCCGCGCGCGCCCATTGTCCAACGCTGCTTGGCTGATACAGTGACCCACCACGATTCCGGACGGGCACATTGGTTGGTATTGAATATATCCTGGGCAGTATCGTTGCGGATTTGCATGTTTTTGCGGCGCTGACGGCCGCGATTTATCTGCTGGCGCTGGTTTGCGCGATTCGGGAAATTATGAATTCGCGGACATCGCAGGGCTCGATCGCCTGGCTGCTGTCGCTGACTGCGCTGCCCTTCCCGACGGCCTTCATCTACCTGATCTTCGGGTGGAAGGCGTTTGACGATTATGCCACCGACCGCATCCGCAATGGCCGTTCCGCACGCCCGCTGCGGGCCAAGGATTTGGCGCTGATCGACCGGGAAACCAGCCATCTCTGGCCGGTGCAGACCAAGGTATCGGAAGTGCCCTTCCTCACCGGCAATGATGTCGAACTGCTGGTCGATGGGCGCGCCACGTTCGATTCTATTTTTGAAGGCATCGCCAAGGCCAAAGAATACCTGCTGGTGCAGTTCTATATCGTGCGCGACGACGCGCTGGGGCAGGAACTGGCCGAGCGGCTGATCGAGCGGGCGCAGGCGGGCGTGAAGGTCTATCTGCTCTATGACGATGTGGGCAGCACGGGCATGCCCAAGCGTTATCGCACGCAATTGCGCGAGGCCGGGATCAAGGTCGCCGGGTTCAACCAGCGCCACAAATTCCTGCGGTTTTATGGGCCGATGCGGATCAATTACCGCAATCACCGCAAGATCGTGGTGGTAGATGGCGAGCATGCCTGGGTCGGCGGGCATAATGTGGGCGTGGAATATCTCGGGCTGGACCCAAAATTCGGCCGCTGGCGCGATACGCATGTGCGGGTGTCTGGTCCGGCAGCGCTTGGCTGTGCGCTGCTGTTCCGCGAGGACTGGCAATGGGCAACGGGCGAGGTTCTGCCTTCGACGCCGCCAGAGACGGTAGCAACGCCGGGCGATCAATCGGTGCTGGTGATGGGTAGCGGGCCGGCGGATAAGCTGGAAGAATGCGCCATTGCCTATACCGACCTGATCGGGCGGGCGCGGGAGCGGCTGTGGATTGTCAGTCCCTATTTCGTGCCGGACACCGATATCCGCACGGCGCTGTTCGCCGCCCAATTGCGCGGAGTGGATGTGCGGATCATGCTGCCCGATGAGCCGGACCACAAGCTGGTCTGGCTGGCCAGCATTTCTCATGCCGATGCGATGATCGAGCATGGCATATCGGTCTATCGCTATACCGATGGGTTCCTGCACCAGAAAGTGGTGCTGATGGACGATCAGATCGCCACGGTGGGCAGCGTTAATTTCGACAATCGCTCATTCGCCATCAATTTCGAAATCACGCTGTGGTTTACCGACCGCAAGGCCATCGACGGCGTCGAGACCATGCTGCTGGAGGATTTCAAGAGCTGCCGTCAGGTGGGGCTGGACGAGGCCAAGGCCCGCTCCTGGCCGATGCGGTTTTTGACACAGGCGGCGCGGTTGTTTTCACCGGTGCTTTAGGCGCTAAAGCAAGGCCCCCTCACCCCGTAGAAATGGGCCGACCTCTCCTCCAAGGGAGAGGTGAAGTGGTCACATGATGGGCGGGGCGTAGAGGCGGCCGCCATTGGTCCAGAGGGCGTTCTGGCCGCGCAGCAGGGCGGCGCCGGTTTGCGGGCCGAAATGGCGATCGTAGAGTTCGGCATAATTGCCGACGGCGCGGATGACATCGGCCATGAAGGTCCTCTTGAGGCCCAGGGACGCGCCGAAATCGCCTTCGACACCCAAAATACGGCGCACGGCGGGGGTGCGGGCGGCCGAGAGGGATTCGATATTGAGGGCCGTGATGCCCACTTCTTCGGCGTCAATCAGGGTGAACAGCGTCCAGCGGACGATGTTGAACCATTGGTTGTCGCCGTCGCGGACCACGGGGCCTAGCAATTCCTTGGAAATGCGCTCGGGCAGGATGCGGTGGCTGGCCGGGTCGGGCAGCGCGCGGCGAATGGCCTGCAATTGGCGGCCGGAGGCCGAGATCGCCTGGCAGAGCCCCGCCTGATAGGCCTGCGCCAGATCGGCCACATCCTCATAGGGGACTTCGGTATAGCTGGCCTGGTTGGCGAAGAAGAATTCCTGCAGGCGCGCCAGATCCTCGCCGCCGTCGATGACGCAGATGCTGATATCGTCCAGCTCGAAGGCGGAGACGACACCCAGCGATGACGGGACCATGAAGGCCTGGCCGTCGAAAAAGGCGGTGCCGACATAGCTCGCGCCGTAAAGGGTGTCGCGCCGCTCGGTCCAGGGGCCGTTGCGGGTGAGTACGTCCACGGCGCCGGTCTGCAGCGGGGCGAAGCGGCTATCGCCGCGCAGCGGGCGAAATTCGATCAGGTTGGGATCGCCGAACACGGCGGCGGCAATGCCGCGGCAGAGATCGACATCGAAGCCGGACCAGCGGCCTTCGGCATCCTGCTGGGCGAAGCCGGGCAATTGGCTGGTGGCGCCGCAAATCAGAAAGCCGCGGTCGCGCACGGTCTGCAATGTCGACTGGGCGGCAGCGGGCGCGACGGCAAGCGTCAGCATACAGGCGAGCCCTGCGGCGGCAGACAGTAATCGCGCGATGAAACGGGTCAAATCCGGCCGCCTTTCGGCGCACATATTGGCAGGCGCCCCCCGGCGGTCAAGCCACGCAAAGGAATGCCCTGCCGCTTTTCGACAGGGCATTCCGCCGTTTGCGATTTAATGCAGGATCTGACTGAGGAACAGCTTGGTCCGCTCGTGCTGGGGCGCCGAGAAGAAGGCCTCGGGATCGTTCTGCTCGATGATCTGGCCCTGATCCATGAAGATGACGCGATTGGCCACCTGGCGGGCAAAACCCATTTCGTGGGTGACGCAGATCATGGTCATGCCTTCCTCGGCCAGGTTGATCATCACCTCGAGCACTTCCTTGACCATTTCGGGATCGAGCGCGGAGGTGGGCTCATCGAACAGCATGATCTTGGGCTGCATGCAGAGCGAGCGGGCAATGGCCACGCGCTGCTGCTGGCCGCCCGAGAGCTGGCCGGGGAATTTGTTGGCCTGCTCGGGAATCTTGACCCGTTCCAGATAATGCATGGCGGTCGCCTCGGCCTCGGCCTTGGGAATGCCGCGCACCCAGATGGGGGCGAGCGTGAGGTTTTGCAGGATGGTGAGGTGGGGGAAGAGGTTGAAGTGCTGGAACACCATGCCCACTTCGCGGCGCACTTCATCAATGCGCTTGAGATCTGCGGTCAGTTCGGTGCCATTGACGATGATCTGGCCTTCCTGATGCTCCTCAAGGCGGTTGATGCAGCGGATGAGCGTGGATTTGCCGGAGCCCGAGGGGCCGGCAATGACGATGCGCTCGCCGCGCATGACGCGCAGGTTGATGTCGCGCAGGACGTGGAAATCGGCGTACCATTTGTGCATGCCGATCACGTCGATGGCGACATCGGTGGCCGAGACGGTCATCTGCGAGGTGTCGATGGCGCGCTCGACAGTGGTTTCGGAAACTTGGCTCATGATCTTACCTCTTGTGCCCGGTATCCAGCCGCCGCTCCATCCAGAGCGAGTAGCGGGACATGGCGAAACAGAAAACCCAGAAGACGGCAGCAGCAAAGACATAACCGGTCACAGCCTGGGTGGGCGATGACCAATTGATGTCGGAGCTGGCCGATTGGACGGTATTGAGCAGGTCGAAAATACCGACGATGGACACGAGCGAGGTGTCCTTGAACAGGGCGATGAAGTTGTTGACGATGCCCGGGATCACATGCTTGAGCGCCTGGGGCAGGATGATGAAATAGGTGCGTTTCCAGTAGCCCAGGCCGAGCGACGCGCCCGCCTCATATTGGCCGCGTGGCAGGGCTTGCAGACCCCCGCGCACGGTTTCAGCCAGATAGGCCGACGAGAACAGGGTCACGCCGACCAGGGCACGCAGCAGCTTATCGACCGTCGTGCCGGTGGGCATGAACAGCGGCAGCATGATCGAGGCCATGAACAGCACGGTGATCAGCGGGACGGCGCGCCAGAGCTCGATGAACATCACGCTGAGCGTCTTGATGATCGGGAGCTTGGACTGGCGGCCGAGCGCCAGCAGGATGCCGATCGGGATCGAGCAGATGATGCCGACGAGCGAGATGATCAGGGTGACCAGCAGGCCGCCCCATTGTTCGGTCGGCACATGCCGCATGCCGAACACGCCGCCATTGAGCAGGTAGAAGGCGACGACGGGGAAGACGACGAAGAAGAGCACCGCATTGATGCGCTTGAACGGCGCCGAGGGCATGAGCAGCGGCACGATCAGCGCGGCGCCCAGCACGAAGACGATGTTGGGGCGCCAGTATTGATCGATGGGGTAGAAGCCGTAGATGAAGAAATTGAAACGGGCATAGATATAGGCCCAGCAGGCCCCTGCCCCTTGAGCACGGCATTGTTCCACAGTACCGCCCGGCATGACGGCGTGGCCGATCAGGAAATTGTAGATCGGGGGCACGGCCCAGAGCAGAAACAGCATGCCCAGAATGGTGAGCAGCGTATCGGACGGTGAGGCGAAGAGGCTGCGGCGCAACCAGGCGATGGGCCCCTCGGTGCCGCGGGGCGGCTGGCGGGCATCCACCATAGTGTCGCGAACGTAAGCGTGTTCCATGGTCATATTCTAGCGCTCCACCATGGCCACGCGGCCGTTATACCAGTTCATGAAGGCTGAGGTCAGCAGCGAGAAGGTGAGGTAAACCGCCATGGTCAGGGCGATGACCTCGATGGCCTTACCGGTCTGATTGAGGGTGGTGCCGGTAAACACGTTCACCAGCTCGGGATAGCCGATGGCCGCACCGAGGGACGAGTTCTTGGTGAGGTTGAGATATTGGCTGGTGAGCGGGGGCACGATGACGCGCATGGCCTGGGGGACGATAACCAGCCGCAGCCGGTCGCCTTCCTTGAGGCCCAGCGATTGGGCGGCTTCGGTTTGCCCCTTGTTGACCGAGCGAATGCCGCCACGCACGTTTTCGGCGATGAAGGCAGCGGTATAGATGGTGAGGCCAAAGACCAGAGCCACCAGTTCGGGTGGCAATTGTACGCCGCCGCGGAAGTTGAAGCGCTCCAGCACGGGCAGCTCGAACGCCAGTTGGGCGCCGGTGACTACATAGACCACGGCGGGAATGCCGACCGCGATCAGGATCAGCAGGGCCAGTGGAAAGCGGCCTTCGCTGGGGGGGCGGCGCAGGGTGCCTTCGAGCGAAATCCAGCCCATGACGAGCCCGGCCACAGCCGCGCCGAGATCGATGACGAATGGCGGCCAGCTCGGGAACATCGCCCGGAGCAGCGACGCCAGGATGACGAAGGTGATGGCGAAGGCGACCACGGCCCTGGAATAGGGGGCAAAGCGGGTGAGCGAGGCCACGGCCGCAACTAGCGCCACCACCCAGGCAATTGCGGGTGAATTGGCCAAAAGCGGCACGAATTGCGACAGCAGGGTAAAGGCCAGGGCGGCGACGAGGAAGGTGACCACGGCGTCGGCTATCTTGGCGGCCTGCACCACCAGAGCGGGGTAGCGGCCGGTGGCGGTGCGTTCGCGGGTGGCCCAGATGCCCACCGCTATTGCGGCAATGACGCTGATGGCGATGGCCAGCAGCACCCAGATGAACTCGCCATCAGGCATGGGACGCGGCACCATGAGGCCGCGCTGGTTGATGAAGACATCGAGCGGCAATTCGAACGAATTGCGGACTGCCGGCATGGCCTTGAGCACGGCGAAATACCAGAAGAACAATTGCAGCAGCAGCGGGATGTTGCGGATCGTCTCGATATAGACCGTGGCCACGCGGGCGATCAGCCAATTGGACGACAACCGCGCTATGCCCAGGGTGAAGCCGAGCAGCGTGGCGAAGAAGATGCCGATGACGGCCACCAGCAGGGTATTGAGCAGACCGGCGAGGAAAGCCTGCCAATAGAATGAGGTCCGGCTCCAGGGGAACAGCGTGAAGCTGATATCGAAGCCGGCGGTGCGGAACAGAAAATCGAAGCCAGTGGTCTTGTTTTGCGCGGCCAGGTTCTGGGCGGTGTTGACCACAATCCAGTAGAAGAAAGCGACGACCAGCCCGCCAACGATGATCTGGTAGAGGATGCCCCGGAATACGGGGTCGTTCAGCAGCGAGGTGCGCGGGGCGCTGCTACCGATATTGTCTTGCACAGCCATTGGGCATGCATTCCTTTGCTGTGAACCGAGGCGCCGCTACGAACAGAGCGTCAATCGGGCATGACTTGGGCATAACCTGGCCTTCGCCAGGATCAACAAATCCCGCCGCCACCAGCAGGGCTGGTGATGTCAATTGTTCGAGGTCGCCGGTTCAAAACCAAAACCGGCGCTCCTTGGGGGAGCGCCGGGCTTGCGATTGCGATTAGCGGATCGGCGGCGCGTATTGCAGACCACCATTGGTCCACAGCGCATTGAGACCGCGTTCCAGCCCAATATCGGTCGAGGGACCAACGTTGCGCTCGAAGGCCTCGCCGTAGTTACCAACCAGCTTGATGATCTGGTAAGCCCAGTCCTTGGTCAGCCCGATGGGAGCGCCAAAGTCGCCTTCAACGCCGAGCAGGCGCTTGATGGCCGGATTGTCCGAGCCGAGCATTTCATCGACATTGGCCGAGGTTACGCCCAGTTCTTCAGCTTCGAGCAGAGCATAGTAAGCCCAACGGTTGATCTTGAACCACAGATCGTCGCCCTGGCGAACCACGGGGCCAAGGGGCTCCTTGGAGATGATTTCGGGCAGGATGATGTGATCATCCGGCACGGCGAACTTGGAGCGTTCAGCGGCCAGGGCCGAGGCGTCGGTGGTGTAGACGTCGCAACGGCCATCTTCATAGGCCTTCACGACTTCGTCCTGGTCGACGAACACGACGGTGTTGAATTCAAGATTGTTGGCAGCAAAGTAGTCGGCGGCGTTGAGTTCGGTGGTGGTGCCGGACTCGATGCAGATGGCGGCGCCGGAGAGGTCTAGCGCGGATGCAATGCCATCGGCCTTGCGAACCATGAAGCCCTGGCCGTCATAATACATGGTGCCAATGAAGCTGATGCCCAGATCGGTATCGCGGCTCATGGTCCAGGTGGTGGTGCGCGACAGGATGTCGATTTCGCCGGCAGACAGCGCGGCAAAACGTTCCTGCGAAGTCAAAGGCGTGTAGCGAACCGAGTCGGCATTGTTGAAGATGGCGGCGGCCACTGCGCGGCAGAAGTCGACCTCGAGGCCGGCCCACACATTATTGGCATCGGGAGCGGAGAAGCCGGCGACACCGCCGGTAACGCCGCATTGGAGATAGCCTTTGGCCTTTACATCGCTGAGCGTATCAGCGTGCGCAGCAGACGCACCGATGAGGCCTAGGGAGGCCGCAAGTGCGAACGTTACGAGCGTTTTTTGCATTGATTTTTGCCTTTAGTTTCCTGACCTGTGTCCCGAAAGCTCTTTTGACGCGGACGTCGTGGCTTCGGTGGCACCGCCGCCCTTTCAATGGCGGTTGTGATGCTGCTAAGCATGCAAGCGTCTATTGACCGTTGCGTCAAGGGCCGTTGACCCGTTGAGACAGTATGCCTGTCGCTTTATTAGACACTTATCCCGATTTGATGTGAATTTGAGCAGCGAGCCTAGCATGAGTGAGAACAAAAGCGGCAGTGCCGCTCAGCTTTCGGTCGAGACAATACTGACCCATCACGGGCGGCGGCCGGAGGATCAGTTCGGATTCGTCAACACGCCGGTCTATCGCGGTTCGACCATCCTGTTCAAAACACTGGATGATCTGGACGCGCAGGAGCAGCGTTTCCTGTATGGCCGCGCCGGCAACCCGACGACCGAGAGCGTCGAAGCGGTGGTGACCGCGCTCGAGGGTGCTTACCGGACAAAGCTGGTACCTTCCGGGCTCGCCGCGATCACGATTGCGTTGCTGAGCTGCGTCAAGGCGGGCGACGACGTGCTGATCTGCGACAGTGCCTATGAGCCGGGACGCAAATTCGCCGACGGGTTCCTGACCAAGATGGGCGTGACGGCGCGCTACTACGATCCGCGCATTGGCGAAGGCCTGGCCGAATTGATGCAGCCCAATACCAAGGCCATCCTGGCGGAGAGCCCCGGCTCGCTGACCTTCGAGGTGCAGGATATTCCGGCGCTGGCGCGGGTGGCCAAGGCGGGCGGCGCACGGCTGATCGTGGATAATAGCTGGGCCAGCCCCCTCTATTACAAGCCGCTGGCGCTGGGTGCGGACCTCGTGGTGCATTCGGGCACCAAGATGTTTATCGGGCATTCCGACGCCTTTGCCGGCACGATCTCGACCACCGAGGAAGCGTGGAAGGATGTGGAGAACACGCGGGCGCTGCTGGGATTCTTCACCTCGGGGGATGAGGCGTTCCTGGTGGCGCGGGGTCTCAAGACCCTGGCCATTCGGATGAAGGAGCATCAGGAGCGGGCGCTGGAGATTGCACGTTGGCTGGAAGAGCAGCCCGAAGTTGCCTCGGTGTTGCACCCTGCCCTGCCCAGCCACCCCGACCATGCCTTGTTCAAGCGCGACTTTACCGGCTCGGGGAGCCTGTTCGGCGTGGTGCTGAAGCCGGCGCCGCGGGCCTCGGTGGCGGCCTTTGTCGATGGGCTGAAGCTGTTCACCATGGGCTATTCATGGGGCGGCTATGAAAGCCTGTGCCTGCCGGTGAAGCTGGGCAAGAATCGCACGGCCAAGCCGTGGACGGAACCGGGCAATCTGTTCCGTCTGCATATCGGGCTTGAAGGCGTGGACGATCTCAAGGCCGACCTTGCGGCCGCTATCGCGCGCTATGTTCAGGCGCGCTGAGTAAGCAGCCGCCATACGCGGCGCAGGTTTGGCACGCCACGGAAGCGGATCGTGCCGTCCGGCAATCTGGCAAAAAGCCAGCGCCGGGCGGCGAAGAAATTGCGCACAGCATAGGCCCCGATGCAGCCCAGGGCGAAGCCGGCGACCACATCGGTGGGATAATGCATGCCGATGACGATGCGGGAAAAGCCGGTCATCACTGCGATGAGCAGGAAGAGCTGGAAGAATTTTGGCGCCACGAAGCCGACAACCAGGGCCGTCGCCATGGCCGTGGTGGAATGGCCCGACGGAAAGCTCTGGAACGTCGAATCATTGAGAATGCGGCGGAAGGCAAAGGCGCCATGCTCGAGGAATTCGGCTGGCCGGCCCCTGCCAAACAGTCGCTTGAGCCCATTGGCGAGGAGGCCCGGGCCGCCGACGCCGACGAAAATGAAGCTGGCCAACATGGTCAATTCCCAGCTGGCCCGGCGATAATAGCCGGCGGGCAGCACGAAGCGGCCGATCAGCGCCAGGATCATGACGATCAGCGAGGGGATCAGCACCCAGTCGGACAGGCCGAAATCGGTGAGGAAATAGAACGGGCCGCGCCAGATATCGGGCCAGGCCATCAGGCTTTGCGACACATAGGCATCGAAAAACATCAGCACGAACAGCACGGCAACCAGCACCGTGACGTAGTTGGGCCAGTTTTTCGAGGTGAGGCCGAGCGGCCAGCGTGCGGTCAGATTGGGCATGAGGGTTTGTGAACAACCACAATCAATCCGTCAACGGTGTGATATCGGCTTGGTTACGCTTGCCCTTTGGAAACGAACAGGCTAACGGAAGGCGGTGATCTCGGAGTGTAGCTCAGCCTGGTAGAGCACCGGTTTTGGGAACCGGGGGTCCAAAGTTCGAATCTTTGTACTCCGACCATCACATCAGCCGTTCCGGCGAGGTTATTATCGCAAGGCCCTCGGGCCTTGTTATGCGCATCGTGTTGAGGACTTTGCATGACCGCCCGCATCTATCGCCCTGCCCGCAACGCCATGCAGTCGGGAAAAGGCAAATCCCGGCAATGGGTTTTGGTGCATGAGCCGGCCGCGCCGCGCGAGATCGACCCATTGATGGGCTATACGACTTCCACCGATACCCGCCAGCAGATCAAGCTCAGCTTCGATACGCTCGAACTGGCGGAAGCCTATGCGCAGAAGAATGGCATCGCCTATACGGTGCAGCCGGCGCATGACGCCACGCCCAAGCGCGTGAGCTATCCCGACAATTTCCGTTCCGACCGCAAGACGCCCTGGACGCATTAGCCGGGCATGACATTTTGAATCCATAGAGCGCCGCAAGTGATTGTGGCGCTTTTGTTTTTGGAGATTGCAAACTGGAAACCGGCCTGCTGATCATATTGTGCGGCGCGGCCGCGGCCGGCTTTGCGCAGGGCGTGTCGGGCTTTGCCTTTTCGCTGGTGGCGCTGTCGTTCTGGGCCTGGGCGGTGGAGCCGCAATTGGCGGCGCCGATGTCGGTATTTGGCGCGCTGGCGGGGCAATTGGTCACCCTGCCCTGGGTGTGGCGAGGATTTGAGCTTAGGCGGTTGTGGCCGCTGCTGGTCGGCGGGTTGATCGGGGTGCCGGTGGGCGTTGTGCTGCTGCAATGGCTCGATCCCACGGTGTTCAAGTTCGGGCTGGGCGTATTCCTGCTGATCTATTGCCCACTGCTGCTGCTGTTGCCGGCTGGCTACACCTGGCGGCACGGCGGGCGCATTGCGGATGCGGTTTCTGGCTTTGTCGGTGGCACGCTGGGTGGCATCGGCGGCATGTCGGGGCCGGTGCCAACGCTATGGACGACGCTGCGGGGCTGGGACAAGGACATGCAGCGGGGCGTGTTGCAGGCGTTCAATATTGCCATGCATGTATCGACGCTCACCGCCTATGCAATTTCGGGCTCGATCACGGCGCAGGCGCTGACCATGTTTGCCTGGATCACGCCGGCGCTGGTGGTGCCGGCGATTCTGGGCGTGTTGCTGTTCCGGCGGCTGAATGCCATTGCGTTCCGCCGGATTATCCTGAGCTTCCTGCTGTTGTCGGGCGCTTCGCTGGTGTGGGGCAGTGTCGCCGCCTGGCTGTGACTTTTCGGGTTTTGGCGCGGGCAATGTTCTGGCAGGGTGGATCCAAAGGAGCCTTTGCATGACCAAATCGCTGTTTGCCCTCCCGGCCCTCCTCCTCGCGCTTGCGGCGCCCGCACAGGCGGCGCCAGCCCTGTGGTCGGTCAGCGACGATGACAGCACTATCTGGTTGTTTGGATCATTTCACCTGCTGCCGCCCGATCTGGAATGGCGGACCGATTTGTTCTCGGAAACGCTGGCAAAGGCCGATGTGGTCTATTTCGAGACCGATGTGGGTCCGGCGGCGCAGGCGACGCTGGGAGCCAAGAGTTTTGAGCTGGGCTTGCGGGATGACGGCAAGTTTTTAGCGCAAGCGCTCCCGCCGGATGTGGAGGCCCTGTTGCGCGAAGTTTCAGGCGAATATGCCGTGCCCATGCCGCTGCTCAATACGCTCAAGCCCTGGCTGGCTTCGATCACCCTGACCGCCGCGGTCGCGCAGCGGGCCGGGCTCGACCCCAATAGCGGGGTGGATATCGTGCTGCAGCGGGAAGTGCCGGCGGAGCGGCAGGCCTATTTCGAGACCGGGGAGGAACAGCTTGCCTTGCTAGCCGACGGTTCGGAGCAGGAGCAGACCGAGATGCTGGCGGCGACGCTGGCCGAGGTGGGCGGCATGAGCAAGATGCTCAGCAAGATGATCTCGGCCTGGACACGCGGCACGCCGGAAAACCTGGCGGCGTATTTCATGGAGGATCTGGGGACCGACGAGGCGGTGGTGATGGATCGCTTGATCTATGACCGCAATGAGCGCTGGGCGGAGACGCTGAAAGGCGTGCTAGCCGAGAATAAAAGCGCGCTGGTGGTGGTCGGCGCCGGCCACATGATCGGGGATCGCGGGGTGCAGGCGCTGCTTGAAGACGCTGGATTTGAGGTCCAGCGTCTTCAATAGCTTTTTCGGGGGCTCACAAGGAAGGCTTCACCCGGCCCAAAGGGTAGACCTCTCCCCCAAAGAGAGAGGTGAAGTGGCGCTAAACCGCGCTGAGCTTGGTCCACTTGCCGTCGGCCTGGCTCGAGGCCACCGACGCCATGATGAACTGCATGCCTTCGACGCCATCGGCGAGGGTGGGCAGCAGGCCTTCGTAGGCAGCGCCTTCGCCACGGATGACGGCGGCGAACTGGCTATAGAGCGTGGCAAAGGCTTCCAGATACCCTTCGGGGTGGCCGGAGGGGATGCGGACATTCATGGTGGAGGCGGCATTGCCGGAAATGGCGCCGCCACGGGTCAGCAATTGCTTGGGCTTACCGAATTCGGTGAACCACATGTAATTGGGATTGTCCTGGCGCCATTCCAGGCCCCCCTTTTCGCCATAGATGCGCAGCTGGAGGCCGTTTTCGCAGCCCACGGCGACCTGGCTGGCCCAAAGCATGCCCTTGGCCCCGCCTTCGAAGCGCAGCATGATGTGGACATTGTCATCGAGCTTGCGCCCGGGGACGAAGCTGGTCAGATCGGCCGAGACGGAGTCCGTCTTGAGGCCGGTGACGAAGCGCAGCAGATTATAGGCATGGGTGCCGATATCGCCGATGGCGCCGCCAGCGCCGGAGCGGGCCGGATCGGTGCGCCAAGCGGCCTGTTTGTTGTCGTCATCGGTGGCTTCGGCCAGCCAATCCTGCGGATATTCGGCCTGGATGACGCGAATCTTGCCCAAAGCGCCGGATTCGATCATTTCGCGGGCCTGCCGGATCAATGGATAGCCGGTGTAATTGTGGGTCAGCAGGAACTTGGCGCCGTTCTTTGGCTTGATCTCGGCCAGCTTGCGGGCATCTTCGATGGTCGAGGTGATCGGCTTGTCGCAAATGACGTGGATGCCGGCCTCGAGGAAGGCCTTGGCTGGGCCGTAATGCATGTGATTGGGCGTGACGATGGCCACAGCCTGGATGCCATCGGGGCGCGCGGCTTCGGCGCGGGCCATTTCTTCGTAGCTGGTATAGATGCGGTCTTCGGCAAAGCCGAGATTGCGGCCCGATTCCTTGGCCACCTCGGGGCGCGACGACAAGGCGCCGGCCACCAGATCATAATCCCCGTCGATACGGGCTGCCACGCGATGCACATAGCCGATAAAGGCCCCGGTGCCGCCGCCAACCATGCCCAGGCGAATGCGCTTTGCGCCGTTCTCAGCCATTGATGCCTCCTCAAGTTCTGTTCTTTTGCAACGCGATAAAAGCTCGCGCAAGACGGTCCCCTCCCCGTTGAGGGGAGGGTTAGGGT
>UCAU01000014.1 GCA_900470445.1 Hyphomicrobiales bacterium
GGCCTGCGCCGGAATGACACGGTGGGTGGGGTAATTTCGGGGCATTTCCCTGTCGTGAGCCCAGATGTTGGGGCTCGCGACACCCCCTCCCAACCTCCCCCGTCAAGGGGGAGGTGCTGTATCGTGGCTCTCGCTTACCGCGCGGCCCAGTTCATGCCGCGGCGGAGGATGGTGTTCATTTGGGGGACGCTGAACTCGCTCGCGACGTGGCCGAGCGAGGAATAGAAGACCCGGCCTTGGCCGTGTTTGCGTTTCCAGACGACCGGCATGGTGACGCCATCGATCCAGGCGGCATGTTCGCCGGTGAAGGTGGTGGTTGCCAGCACCTCGTTGGAGGGGTCGACATGCATGTAATATTGCTCGGAATGGTAGGGGAAGCTTTCGATCCCCGCCATGACCGGATCATCGGGGCGGGTGATATTGACCCGGTAGTCGATAATATTGCCGGGGTGAGCGACCCATTGGCCGCCGACCATGAACTGGTAATCGACCGCATCGCGGAAGGCGTCGCCCATGCCGCCGTGATAGCCGGCCAGACCCACGCCGCCTTCGACAGCCGCGGTGAGGTTTGACAGCTCTTCCTTTTCGATCTTGCTCATGGTGAAGATCGGCACGATCAGGCTGAGATCGCGGATGGAGGGATCGGCGAAGGCTTCGGTCGTGTTCTCGACATAGACCTTGAAGCCGTCTTCCTCGAGCATGGTGCGAATGATGGCGGCGCATTGTTCGGGCTCATGCCCGCTCCAGCCACCCCAAACGATCAGTGCTTCACGCATTCCATTCCTCCTTAAATTCGATCAGGCCAGTTTGCCGTTGACGAGCGAGCTGCCCAATTGGGCGGGCCGCTCGGCTGGCGTGGTGATGTCGATGACGCGGCCGCTCGTGGAGGAGGTTTCAAAGGCCTCCATCACTTCGAGTACGTGCAAAGCCAGGTCGCCATTACAGCGATGGGGCCGCCCCTCGAGAATGGCGTGGGCCATATCGGCCAGGCCGATGGAGCGGTAGTTGCCTTCGGCATAGGGCATGTCGGTGGCGATATCGGTCCATTCGCCGCCCTTTTCGAGCAACTGGATCTGGCCGCCGAAATGGTTGGGATCGGGCACGATGAGCGAGGCTTCGGTGCCGTAGATTTCGAGCGGCACATGCTTGTGGCCGGCGACGTCGAAGCTCATGGTCACCTGCACCACGGCGCCATTGTGGAACACCAAAGTGCCCGACACATGGGTGGGGACATGGACGGGGATGATCTCGCCGTTGCGGTCCTTGGAGGTGATGGTGCGGGTATCGCGCAGCTTGGTGCCGAAGCCGGACACCTTGGCGACCGGGCCGAGCAGATTGACCAGATCGGTGATGTAATAGGGCCCCATATCGAGCATGGGGCCGCCGCCGGCTTCGTAATAGAAGGCGGGATTGGGGTGCCAGCGCTCATGGCCGGGGCACATGAAATAGGCGGTGCCGCCGACCAGCTGCCCCAGGGCGCCCTCATCGACGAGACGGCGGGAAGTCTGGTGGCTGCCGCCCAGGAATGTGTCGGGGGCGGAGCCGACGCGCAGGTTTTTGGCCTTGGCGGCTTCGACCAGCTTTTTGCCTTCGGCAAAGACAATGCCGAGCGGCTTTTCCGAATAGACGTGCTTGCCCGCCTCGATGGCGCGCAGGCCGACCTCGACATGGGCCTTGGGGATGGTCAGGTTGAGGATGATGTCGATAGAGGGATCGGTGAAGATCGCGTCCAGATCGACGGCCTTGAGGCCGAATTCATCGGCGCGCGCCTTGGCGGCAGCGGGGTTCATATCCGCTACTGCGCGGATGTCGAGCACCGGAAAATCCTGGCTCGCCTTGAGATAGGCGGCGGAAATATTGCCCAGTCCGATAATGCCAATACCGACCTTGTCCATCATTCACTCCTCGTTCCGGCATTTGAAAATTCAGTGTAGCTGCGGCGCGCCGGGCCTGTCGTGCCCCAGGGCGAGCCATAAAGTTCGCCCAGGGCCACGGCGGCGGCGCCGCGCGCCCACAGCTCGTCGCTGACCTCGTCGATGACGATCTGGGCGACATTGGCGAGGCTTTCCGGGGTGGCGCGGGCAAAGGCGGTGCGCAGGGGATCAAGCAGATGATCGCCCAGGGCCAGGGTCGAGCCGACCAGGATGACGCGGGGCGGAGCGAACAGGGCGACCAGATTGGCAATGGCAATGCCGAGCGCTGCGCCGGCGCGGCCAGCGGCGTGTTTGAGGCGGTTGTCGCCGGCTTCGATCAGCCCACGCACCCGGCTCATGCCCTGGCCCAGCCTGATGGCGTCGCGAATCTGGGGGTCGTTGTGTTCGCCATTGAGGATGGCGCGCTCGCTGGCGACTTCGGAGAGTTTGAGGGCGTGATCGGGGTCGGACCCCATGATCATATCGCCCAAAGTGAGGCTGAGTTCGCGGGCGCCGCGGAACAGCTGGCCGCCATGCATGACGCCCAGGCCCAGGCTTTCCTCGATGGCGACGAGGACGAAATCGTCGCAGTCGCGGCAGCGGCCGAACCAGTGTTCGGCCATGGTGATGGCATTGGCGTCGCTTTCGACAATGGTGTCGATGCCCAGGCGCTGCACGATGGCTTCCTTGAGCGGCACATTGGTGTCGCGGAAAATGCTGGAGGCGCGGACGCGGCCGGTGCCGTGTTCGACAATGCCGGGCAGGGACAGGGCGACGGTCTTGATCTGGTCCAGCGCCAAGCCGGCATCGAGCACGCAGCGGCGCACGCCGTCTTCGACCAGATCGGCAATGACATCGACCGGCAGGCGATCGACGCGCACCGGCAGGGTGAGATTGGCGAGCACGTCGCCCTGGAAATTGGTGACGGTGAAAGACCAGACGGTTGGTGGCGATCTTGGCGCCGACTACGCGGGCGGCTTCAGGATTGAGGGTCAGCATGACGCGGGGCCGGCCACGGCTGCCGCCGCTGCGCAGATCGCCTTCATGGCGGGTGGAAATCAGCCCGTCATCGAGGAGCGAGGCGGTGATGGCCGAGACGGTGGTGGCCGAAAGCTGGATGCGTTCGCCGATCTCGACACGCGAAATCGCGCCGAACCGCCTGATGGTATCGAGCACGTGAAAGCGATTGATCGCCCGCATCAATTCGGGATCGGCGGTCTTCACAGACGGGGAGGCTCCTCACGCGTTCATTTCTACGTGACGCGAATTAAGTTTTGTCTTTCTAGGCATGGCAAGGTGAGCAAAGCAAGCGCAAAGCGCTGAAACATGGCGCTTTTGGCGGGCGTTTTGCACACCCTCTTGACAGATGGAAACAGGCGGGCGCTATTTAATACGCATCAAGGACAAATATGTCCGGATCTGGGAGGATCACCATGAATCACGGCTTTGCCCGCCCTTGGCGGGATACGCTTCTGCTTGCCGTCAGCGCTGTGACGCTGTTCGGCGGTGTCACCGCTGGCTATGCGCAGAGCACCATCAAATGGCTGCATCTGGAAGCCAATGCGGACCGGCTCAAGACCTGGCAGGACATTGCGGCGGCCTATGAGGCCGAGCATCCCGATGTCAAAATCGAATTCCAGTTCCTCGAAAACGAGGCGTTCAAGGCCAAGCTGCCGACGCTGCTGCAATCCAATGACGCGCCCTCCATGTTCTATACCTGGGGCGGTGGCGTGCTGAAGGCGCAGTCGGAAACCGGCGCGATCCGCGACGTGACCGCGGCCATGGATGCCGATGGCGGGGCCTGGCGCAATTCGATTTCCCCGGCAGCGGTGGATGGGCTGAGCATTGACGGCAAGGTATGGGCCGCCCCGATCCAGTCGGGCCTGGTCTCGTTCTTCTACAACAAGGCATTGTTCGAAAAGGCGGGCGTCGACGCCAGCGCCATCGCCACCTGGGACGATTTCCTGGCGGCGGTGAGCAAGCTCAAGGAAGCCGGCATTACCCCGATTGCCGGCGGTGGCGGGGACAAGTGGCCGCTGCATTTCTACTGGAGCTATCTGGCCATGCGCGAAGCGGGCCAGGATGGATTTGCTGCGGCCAAGGGCGGCGAGGGCTTTACCGGGGAGGCGTTCGTCAAGGCCAGCCAGCATCTGGTTGATCTGGGGGCGCTGTCTCCATTCCAGGAAGGCTATCTGGGCGCAACCTGGCCCGATACTCAGGCGGTGTTTGCCGATGGGCGCGCTGCGATCATCCTGAGCTTTGAAAATACCGCGACGCCGCAGAACCAGGCCAATGCGGCAACGGATGGCAAGGGGCTGGCCGAGGACGCGATCGGGCGCTTCGCGTTTCCGCTGGTCGAGGGCGGGGCCGGGGTGATCACCGATGATTTCGGTGGCCTCAATGGCTGGGTGGTGACGGCCAATGCACCCCCCGAGACCGAGGATTTCCTCAAATATTTCACCAGCAAGGACAATGCGGCCAAGCTGGCGGAGTTCAACAATATCCTGCCCACCACGCTGGGTGCCGATGTGGGGGTGAAGGACCCCTCGCTGGCCGAAAGCGCGGCGCAGATGGCCAAGGCCACCTGGCACCAGAATTTCCTCGATCAGGATCTAGGGCCCAATGTCGGCCGCGTGGTCAATGACATGTCGGTGGAACTGGTCTCCGGCCAGATCTCGCCGGAAGACGCACTGCAGCAGATCGAAGACGCCTTCTCGCTCGAGATGTAAGCGCCGCCGCCGCCTCGCTCACGCGGTGCGGCGGTTTTCTTTCTGGCGAACCAGGAGCCTCGATTTCGGATGAGCCAAGCGACTTCCCTATCAGCAGACGGCCGGGCGGCGGCCAGGGTGCCCAGTGTGGCGCGACGGCGGCGCGGGCAGATGCGCGGCAAATGGCCGGTGCTGGTGCTGTTCCTGCCGCCAGCGCTGTTGCTGTTCACGGTGTTTGTCATCCTGCCGATGGGCGAGGCGGCCTGGTATTCGTTCTACAACTGGAACGGCTATGGCCTGCCCAGCCAGTGGATCGGCACCAAGAATTACGAGCTGATCTTCCGCAACGGGGCGTTCCGCACCGCGCTGATCAACAATGGACTGATCATCGTCATCTCGATCTGCGTGCAGATCCCGCTGGCGCTGTGGCTGGCGACCATGGTGTCGCGCAATATCAAGGGCGCGCTGGCGTTCCGGCTGCTGTTTTTCCTGCCCTATGTGCTGGCCGATGTAGCGGCGGGCATGATCTGGCGCTTTGTCTATGACGGCGAATTTGGCCTGGTGGCCGGCATCTGGAATTTCTTCGGGGCGGCGCCGCCGTTCTGGCTGGCCGACAAGCAGGTGGCGTTTTATGCCGTGCTCGGCGTCATCGTGTGGAAATATTTCGGCTTCCACATGATGCTGTTCATCGCCGGGCTGCAAGCCATCGACAAGAGCGTGCTGGAAGCGGCCGATATCGATGGGGCCACCGGCTGGCAGAAATTCTACCGGGTCACGCTGCCACTGCTCGGCTCGACGGTGCGGCTTTCGGTGTTCTTTGCCGTGGTGGGCTCGCTGCAGCTGTTCGACATGATCATGCCGCTGACCGGCGGGGGACCATCGAACGCCACCCAGACGCTGGTGACCTTCCTTTATTCCTTCGGCGTCATGCGCATGCAGGTGGGCTTCGGCTCGGCGGTGGGCGTCGTGCTGTTCATCATCTGCGTCACCCTCGCCTTCGGCTACAAGCGGATATTCATGCGAAATGACTGAAGCAGCACCCATCGATGCGGCAACAGCCGCCAGCAGCGGCAGGCGATTGAGCGCCGGCACGCAGACCTATCTTTATGTGTCCATGTTGATCATTGCCGGCATTGTCATCATTCCCCTGCTGACCACGGCGCTGGGCGGGTTCAAGACGCTGGGCGAATTGCGCGGCAATCCGTTCGGGCTGCCGGCCGAATGGCAATGGAGCAATTACGGCAATATCCTCGCCAGCCAGCGCTATTGGATGCAGATGGGCAATTCCCTGCTGATTGCGGGGCTCACCGTGTTCCTGACGCTGCTGTTCGCTTCCATGGCGGCCTTTACCTTTGCCCATGTCAAATTCTTCGGCTCGGACTTTTTGCTGAATTATTTCCTGATCGGGCTGATGTTTCCGGCGGCGACGGCCATCCTGCCGCTGTTCATCCGCATTCGCGATCTGGGGCTGCTCGACACCTATTGGGGCGTGGTGCTGCCGCAGGTGGCGTTCGGGCTGGGCATGAGCATTCTGCTGTTCCGCAATTACTTCAAGAACCTGCCGCCCGAGCTGTTCGACGCGGCGTTTGTCGATGGGGCGGGTTATCTGCGGTTCTTCTGGCATATCTCGCTGCCGCTGAGCCGGCCGATCATCGCCACGGTGGGCATCATCTCGTTCGTGGGCAGCTGGAACAGCTATATCCTGCCGCTGATCATGCTCAATTCGGAGAGCAAATATCCCTGGCCGCTGGGCATCATGGTCTATCGTGGGGAATTCAGCACCGATTGGCAGCTGATCCTGGCGTTCATCACGCTCACCATTCTGCCCACCGTCATCGTGTTCTTTGCGGCGCAGAAACACATCATTGCCGGCCTCACCGCTGGCGCAGTCAAATAAAGGGCGACGAGCAATCGGCGCTGTAGAGGAGGCATGAATGGCGGGACTGGAATTACGGAACCTCGAAAAAAGCTATGGCTCGGTTTCGGTGATCGAGGACATCAATCTCACGGTCGCGGATGGGGAATTCGTCGCCCTGGTCGGGCCTTCGGGCTGCGGGAAATCGACCATTTTGCGCATGGTGGCGGGGCTGGAGGAAATCACCGCGGGCGATATCCTGATCGGGGACAAGGTGGTGAACGACCTGACCCCGCGCGAGCGCAATATAGCCATGGTGTTCCAGAGCTATGCGCTTTATCCGCATATGAGCGTCTATCGCAATCTGAGCTTTAACCTGGAACTAGCGGGCAAGCCCAAGGCCGAAATCGAGCGGCGGGTGATCCAGGCGGCGCGGATGCTGGAGCTGGAGCCTTTGCTGGAGCGCAAGCCGAGCCAGCTGTCGGGCGGGCAGCGCCAGCGCGTGGCCATGGGCCGGGCCATTGTGCGGGACCCGTCGGTGTTCCTGTTCGATGAGCCACTGTCGAATTTGGATGCCAAGTTGCGCGTGCAGATGCGTGGCGAGATCAAGACGCTGCACAAGAAGGTGGGGGTGACCTCGATCTATGTGACGCATGATCAGGTGGAGGCGATGACGCTGGCCGATCGGGTCGTGGTGCTGAACCGGGGCGTGATCCAGCAATCGGGTTCGCCGATGGAGCTCTATCGGCGGCCGGCCAATCTGTTCGTCGCCGGGTTTATCGGCTCGCCGGCGATGAATTTTGTCGATGCCAAGATGCAGGGCGGGGTGGCGCGGACCGAGGATGGCACGGATTTCGTGTTTACCCCGGGCCAGCAGCTGGCCGAGGGGCAGGCCGTGGTGGTCGGCGTGCGGCCCGAGCATTTGCTGGTGGCCGGCGAGGGAACGGCGATTACCGGGCAGATCAGCTTTGTCGAGCCGACCGGCGGGCAGACCTTTGTGACGCTGGATGTGCATGGCAAGCCGGTGACCGTGGTGATCAGCGGGGAGGACGATATTGCGCTCGATGGCGCGCTCACCGTGCGCGCGGCGCCGCACCATGTTTATGTGTTCGATGCGGCGAGCGGGGAGCGGGTGAGCGAGAATTGAGGAACCATCCAGCCATCCAGCGCCGGGATGATCTTCAGCCTGGATTCCGGCCTGCGCCGGAATGACACGGTGGGTGGAGGGAGAGCCAGGGTCGCGCAGGGGTCCGCTTAGCCGAACACTGCCATGGTCCGCTGCTTGTCGCGAGTGATGATGGATTGCATCAGCTGCACGGCGGCGTCGCCGTCGCCGCGTTCCATGGCGCTTACAAGGGCTTCGTGCTGGGCGACATAGTCGGCGTGGCGCTGGCGGAGATTGTCCGGCGGGGCGAATTTGGCTGACAGGACCATGGTCAGTTCGACCACGCCAGTGACCGAGCGGAGCAGGGCATTGCCGGAGCTTTCGGCAATGGCGCGGTGGATCTCGAGGGCGGCCAGCAGATGGGGTTCAACGCCATCTTCGGCGATGTCCATCTGGTGCGCCCAATATTTGAGGATGCGGATTTCATCGGCCGTGCGGCGGTGGCTCGCGAGTTCGGCGGCGCGGCTTTCCAGCGCTTCGCGCACGTCGAACAGACTTTCGTAGAAGCGGCGGTCGGGCTTGGCCTCGAAATGCCAGAACAGCACCTGGGGATCGAAAAAGCTCCAGCGGCTGGCGGGGGAGACTTTGGTGCCGACCTTGGGCCGTGCCTCGACCAAGCCCTTGGCTTCGAGCGTCTTGAGGGCCTCGCGCAAAACGGTGCGGGAGACGCCATAGGTTTCCATCATCACCGCATCACTGGCGAGGATCGAGCCAACGGGGAACTTGCCCGTGACGATGCCATGGCCGATTTCGTTGATGACGAAGGTGTGGAAATTCCGTGCAGCGGATCGCCCAGAAAGCGAGCGAATAAGGCTGCCTGGCTCGATCATGCTACACTTTCTCGGGTGACTTTTCTCCGGGTGCGGAGGCGGCAAATATGATCCGCTGCAGGACGATGAACAAGAATAGCAGCACGCCAATAACGATCTTGGTCCACCAGCTCGATAGCGTGCCATCGAAGATGATGTAGGTCTGCACCAGGCCCAGCAGCATGACGCCGACAAAGGTGCCCAGCACGAAACCATAGCCGCCGGTGAGCAGGGTTCCCCCGATCACCACTGCCGAGATGGCATCGAGTTCGACGCCCACCGCCGCCAGCGGATAGCCAGCAGATGTGTAAAGGGAAAAGACGATTCCCGCCAAGGCCGCAAGTACGCTCGAGAGCATGTAAATCTGTACCGTGGTGCGGGCCACCGGCACGCCCATGAGCGAGGCCGAGGTGGCGTTGCCGCCCAGGGCATAGACATAGGAGCCGAAGCGGGTGCGGTGGGCCAGCAGAGCGCCGATGAGGAAGATGGCGATCATCAAGAGGCCAATGAAACTGAGGCGGCCGCCGCCGGGCAGGCGGATGATGAGGCCGGTCAGCGTTGAATAGAATTCGTGATTGATGGGCACCGAATCCTGGGTGATGACCGAGGCGCCGCCGCGCGCCAGGAACATGCCGGCGAGGGTGACGATAAAACTGGGCACTTGCAGGTAGTGGATGGTGAGGCCCATGGCGGCGCCGAACAGGGCCGCGACCCCCAGCGCGATGGCGAAGGCGAGGAGGGGATGCACGCCCAGCCAGGAGATCAGCACGGCGACGAGGACGCCGGTGAAGCCGATCACCGCGCCGACCGACAGATCGATGCCGCCCGAGATGATGACGAAGGTCATGCCGACGGCGGCAATGCCCAAAAAGGCATTGTCGGTGAGGAAATTGCCCAGCACGCGGGTCGAGAGCAGGCCGGGAAATTGCACGACGCTGGCGGCATAGGCGATGATGAAGATGACGGCGGTGGCCGCCAGGGGGCGCAGGCTGCGTTTCATTTGGGGCCTGCCTTGGCGGGAACGAGGCGCTGCCGGGTGAAGAGGCGCGCGGCAAAGGGCGACTGGATCAGCAGGATCAGGATGATCATGCCGGCCTTGACGATGAGGTTGAATTCGGGCGGGAAGCCCGACATCAGGATGCCGGTATTCATGGCCTGGATGATGATGGCGCCGACTACGGCCATGGGGACGGAGAAACGGCCGCCGAGGAGCGAGGTGCCGCCGATGACTACGGCGAGGATGGCGTCGAGTTCGAGCCAGAGGCCGGAATTGTTGGCATCGGCGCCGCGAATGTCGGCGGCGACGACGATGCCGGCAATGGCGGCGCAGAAGCCGGATAGCGCATAGACCAGGACCAGCAGCATGCGGCTGCGGATGCCGGCGAGGGTAGCGGCGGCGCGATTGACGCCGATGGCCTGGATGAAGAGGCCGATGGCGGTTTTGCGCACCAGAACCGTCACCAAGATCAGCAGGACCAGGGCGATGACCGCGGCCATGGGGAAGCCGAGGAAGGAGCCGGTGCCGATAAAGATCAAAGCGGGGTCGTTGAAGGTAACGATGGAGCCTTCGGTGATGAGCTGGGCAATGCCGCGCCCGGCCACCATGAGCACCAGCGTTGCCACGATGGGCTGGATATCGAGGATGGCGACGAGAAAGCCGTTCCACAGGCCACAGGCAATGCCGACGGCAAGCGCTGCTATCACCGCGACGGGGGTGGGATAGCCGGCGACCACCATGGTGGCGGCGACGGCGCCGCAGACCGCCATGATGGCGCCGACGGAGAGATCAACGCCCTTGGTGGCGATGACGCCAGTCATGCCGATGGCCAGGATCGCCACCGGCGCGCCGCGATTGAGCACGTCGATCAGGCTGCCGAACAGGCGCCCATCCTGCCAGGTGATGCGAAAGAAATTGGGAAAGAGCAGCCAGTTGATGAGCAATACGCCGGCGAGCGCCAGCAATTGCGGATTGGCGAGGCGTTCGAGATGGAGGCGCTTCATGGTTGGGCCTCGTCGGCGGAATTGGCGATGGCCTGCACGATCACTCCGGGGTTGATATTCTTGCCGCGCAATTCGGCCACCATTTCGCGATCGCGCATCACCACGATGCGCGAGCTATAGGCGACCACTTCGTCGAGCTCGGAGGAGATGACGACCATGGCCATGCCATCGTCGCGCAGCCGGTTGATGGTGCGCACGATTTCGGCATGGGCGCCCACATCGATGCCGCGGGTGGGCTCGTCCAGAATGAGGAAGGCCGGGTCGGTGGCGAGCCAGCGCGAGAGGATGACCTTTTGCTGATTGCCGCCCGAGAGCAGCTTGACGGGCATGTCGAGCGAGGCGGCGCGGATATCCATGGCCTCGCCGAATTTGCCGGCGATTTCGAGCTGTTCGTCGCGGTTGAGGGCGCGGAACCAGCCGAGCTTGCCCTGCAGTGCGATGATGATGTTTTCGCGCACCGACAGATCGCCGAAAATGCCCTCGGCCTTGCGGTCCTCGGGGCAGAAGCCGAAGCCACGGCTGATGGCGTCGGTGGTGTTGCGGATGGCGGTGGGCTTGCCGGCGACAGTGAGCGTGCCCTGATCGGCCGGATCGGCGCCGAACATCAGGCGGGCCATTTCGGTACGGCCGGAACCGAGGAGGCCCGCGACCCCGATGACCTCGCCCTTGTGGATGGTTAGATCGAAGGGATGCACGCTTTTCTTGCGGCCATAGGATTTGAAATCGAGCAGCACATCGGTGGTGGGGCGCTCGGGTTCGAGGTCAGTGGCGCCGGAAAAGGCGATGTCCTTGCCCAGCATGAGGCGGACCACATCGGTGCGGCTGACGCTGTCGAGCTGGCGGGTATCGACCAGCTTGCCATTGCGCAACACGGTCACCCGGTCGGAAATGGCAAAGACCTGATCGAGGAAATGGGTGATGAAGATGATGGCAAGGCCGCTTTGCTTGAGGTCGGCAATAACCTCGAACAGGCGCTCGACTTCGTTGCGGTCAAGGCTGGCGGTGGGTTCGTCGAGGATCAGCACCTTGCCGGAGAGTTCGACGGCGCGGGCAATGGCGACGATCTGCTGCACGGCGACCGAATGGCTGCCCAGATCGCTGCCGGGATCGATCGCCAGGCCATAGCGTTCGAGCAGCGTTTTGGCGGCCGCTTCCATCTTCTTGTGATCGACGAGGCCGAAACGGGTGGGCTGGTGGCCCAGATAAAGGTTCTCGGCCACCGAGCGGTTGGGCAGGAGATTGACCTCCTGATAGACCGTGCCGATACCATGGGTTTGCGCATGAAGGGGATTATCGAGGGTGACCGGAGCGCCGTCGACAAAGACGCCGCCGACATCGGGCTGGTAGGCGCCGGTCAGAACCTTGATCAGGGTGGACTTGCCGGCCCCGTTTTCACCCAAGAGGGCATGGACCTCGCCGGGCCGCAGGCCGAAATCGATGGCGTCGAGCGCGGTGTGATTGCCAAAAATCTTGGTCACGCCGCGTGCTTCGAGCACGTAAGGGCTATCGGTCATGCAATTTTCCCCCGCTAGCCAGATTAGTCTGGTTCAACCCCGATGGTACTCCCTCCCCCTTGTGGAGAGGTCAGCTTTTCGCCCTGCAGCGAAAAAGCAAGGGTGGGGGTGAGTCACAAACATCAAGCCAGATAAGAACCCCACCCTAACCCTCCCCACAAGGGGGAGGGAATTGGGTGGGGGTCAATCCAGATTAGTAGCCCAGACCCTTGCGGGTGTCATATTCGCCCTGCGGATTGTCGGCAGGGGTATAGAGCTTGGATTCGGTGATGATGAACTTGGCGGGCTCGGTGCCGTCCTTGAGGTAGGCAGCGAGGGCGTCGAAGGCGGGGCCAGCCATGTTGGGGGTCAGTTCCACCGTGGCATTGGCTTCGCCGGCCACCATGGCCGAGAAGATGTCCGGCACGCCGTCGATCGAGACCACCTTGATGTCGGTGCCGGGCTTGAGGCCGGCATCCTTGATGGCCTGGATGGCGCCAACCGCCATGTCGTCATTGTGGGCGTAGACAGCGCAGATATCGGCGCCGCCATTTTCGGCCTTGATGAAGCCTTCCATCACTTCCTTGCCCTTGGCGCGGGTGAAGTCGCCAGTCTGGCTGCGGGCGATGGTGATGTTGTCGTGGCCCTTGATGGCCTCTTCAAAGCCCTGCTTGCGATTGATGGCGGGGGTGGAGCCGACAGTGCCCTGGAGTTCGACGACCTTGCACGGCTCGGTGCCGACGGCATTGACCAGCCAATCGCCGGCAACGCGGCCTTCCTTGACCTGATCGGAGGCAACCGAGGTGAGGTACAGGTCCTCAGGCGCATCGACGCCGCGATCGAGCAGGATGACCGGAATTTCGGCTTCCTTGGCTTCGGTCAGCACATCTTCCCAGCCGGTGGCGACGACGGGCGCGACCAGAATGGCATCGACGCCCTGGGCGATGAAGCCGCGAATGGCTTTGATCTGGTTTTCCTGCTTCTGCTGCGCATCGGCAAATTTGAGATCGATGCCGCGCTCTTCAGCCTGCTGCTTGGTGACCGAAGTTTCGGCGGCGCGCCAGCCCGATTCCGAACCGATCTGGCTGAAGCCGACGACCAGGCCGTTCAGGCTATCCTGCGCGATAGCGACAGACGTCAAAGCAGTGGCAAGGCTCGCCGCGACGGCGAGCGTTTTAATGATGTTCACGATGTCCTCCCAATGTGGCCGCCGAGGCGTATTCACCTTCAGCGATGAGAGGACGATATATAAAGTACTATTATATGTAAAGTGACGACGTGAAGGGGTATTTGCCGTTTGTTTTGCGGTGGCGTGAAGAGGGGTCAGGCCCCGGATTTTCAAGTAAATATTGTTATTTTCCCTCGGGCTTGACCCGAGGGGCGGTCGGGCAGTCACTGGTTCAGTGCAAGCGGAGAATGGCCCTCGGGTCAGGCCCGAGGGAGAACGGTGGGGAGGAGAGCTTGGGGTCGCGGGTCGGGTAGCATCTCGCCACGACCTCGTGGTTCGACAGGCTCACCATGAGGTCTACTGGAAGCCTGCCCGTTCAGCTGCGCCATTGGGGGGTGGGTTCGGCCAGAGTTTGCAGGGTTTCCACCGGTTCGCCGTCGATGCGCTTGAGCAGGAGGCGGGTCAGTTCGACGCCGGCGCCGAAGACGTCTTCCTGGATGCTGTCGAGCGTGGGGAAGAGGGTGGGCAGGATGTCGGAGGTTTGTTTGTAGACCAGCTGGACATCGCGGCCCAATTGCAGGCCGCCATCCTGCAGGCCTCCGATCAGGGCGATGGCGCGCATTTCGCTGTCGCTGATAATGCCATCGGGGTGATCGGGCGCGCGGGCCAGTTCCTCGCCGAGGCGCCGCACATCGGCCGAGCCGCCCAGCGCGACGGGGCCGCCGAGCACTCTGGCGCGCATGCCGGCCTGGGCGGTGGTGCGGTGAAAGGTGGTGACGATATTGTGGTAATTGGTGGTGCTGTCATCCCCGATCATCAGCAGCACATTCTTGCAGCCGCGCTCGGCCAGGCGCTGCACGGCCATGGCGGCGAAGGTTTCCGAATGGAAGTCGTGATAGGGGTGGGGGCTGTAAAATTCGGTGCGGCCGTGGCTGACAAAGGGAAAGTCGGCGTCCATCAGCATCTGTACCCGGCGGTCACGCGGGCCGGTATGGGTGATGATCACGCCATCGGCGGTGCGATTATCCAGAATGTAGCGGATGGTGTCGGTGGAGAGCTGGCGCTCGAATTCGGGCATCACCGTCAGGTGGTAGCGGGTATTCTTGATGGCCTGGCCGATGCCCTGGATCATCCGGCGGGAAAAATCGATGGAATCCTCGGCGCCATCGAGCACGAGGGCGACCACATTGGTCTTGCCGGTGCGCAGGCGCACGCCCGCGCGGTCGGGCACATAGCCTAGCGATTGCGCCGCATCCATGACGCGCTGGCGGGTTTCCTGCTTCAGCGTGGTGCCGCCGCGCAATGACAGCGAAACGGTGGAAAGGCTGAGCCCGGTCAATTCGGCCAGCGTCTTCAGCGTCACGCGCTGATGGGCGCTGCCTGGCCGCGAACCCGGCTTTGGCGTTTGGTTCATGGTTTCATTTGTCCCCGGCCTCTCTTTTACACCGGCTGCCTGATATTCCAAATGCTGTTCAGCTTGCAACGATGCAGAATGTATTCAACAGGCTAAAGCGCTCCAAATGGCCGTAAAGTCCTACGAAAAACGCCGTATGACGTGGTTCATAAGAGCACGAGACAATTAGGATTTGCAACGTTGCATTTCCTGTGTTTACCTTGGGCCGCGCCGGGGGAGGGTCTGGCGCCGCAAAGCCGCGCAATGTCGCGGCGCGAGCACTCGAGGAGGAGTTGATGCTCAAAAAGAATCTGCTGACGACGGTGGCCGCCATTGCCATGGCCGCGACGACTGCCCTGCCGGCGCATGCCGAAGTGACGATTATGTATGCCGAATGGCTCTCGTCCCTGGTCGAACCCGGCATCAAGAATTTCGAGGCGGCGACGGGGGAGACGGTCAATGCGATCAAGCTGCCCGGCCAGGGCTATGATCAGCGCATTGCGCTCGACCTGAGCGCCGGCACGGCGGCTGATGTGATCCAGATGGACAGTTTCATGGTGTCCGAACTGGCGTCGGCGGGGTATCTGCATCCGCTCAACGAGCAGGGGGCAGGCTGGGACCAGTTCCAGTATTACCAGCCGGGACTGCTCGAAGTGGCGTCCTATGAAGGCAAGGTCTATGGTCTGCCCACCGATACCGACGTGCGCATGCTGTGGTACGACAAATCCAATTTCGAAAAGGCCGGCATTGCCGTGCCGTGGGAGCCCAAGAGTTGGGCCGATGTGCTCGATGCCGCCCAGAAGCTCAAGGATGCGGGCGTGCAATATTTCTTCCAGCTGCCCGCCGGCACCAAGCAGGGCGAAGCCTCCACCATGCAGGGCTTCTACATGCTGCTGCTGGGCGCCGATACGCCCGAGGGTGACCGCAACCGCCTGCTCAATCGCGAGACGGGGCAGTGGATCGGCGACAGCCCGGCCATCCGCCGGACGCTGGAATTCTACAAGAAAGTCTATGGCGATATGGGCATGCCGGCCGACCTCAATTATGCCGCCGATCCCGGTGTGGCGGTGCGCGAGGCTTTGGCCAATGACCAACTCGGCATTCATGCATCGGGCTCGTGGGAAGATGCGTGCCTGTGGGATTGCAACGGGGTGAACCTGCCGACCCGCGAAGAGCGCGATGCCATGGTGGGGTGGACCCCATGGCCCGGCTCGGGCGAGCCCGGCGCCAAGGCGACCACCAATATTTCGGGTGGCTGGACCATTGGCGTCAATGCCAAGGCCGCCAATCCGGATATGGCGTTCCAACTGGTGACGACGATTTTCGACGTCGAGAACTTCAAGGCCTGGACGCTGGCCAATCACCGCATGGCGGTGCGCACCGATATCTCGGACTCGCCCGAATATATGGAAGACGCGTATCTGGCCAAGGCGACGGCGCTCGCAGCCGACACAACGGGCCGCGATACGGTGCCCGGCTACCAGACGGTTTCGGCCCTGGTGCAGCAGATGACGGCCGATATCCTGGACGGCGCCGAAGTCGAAGACGTGGTGCAGGAATATCATGATGCCCTGGTCGACGAGTTCGGCGAGGACAAGGTCATCACCTACGAATAAGCCACACCTCCCCGGTGCGGCGGTCTCCAGAATGGGGGCCGCCGTGACGGGGTGATTTCTGGGTGTCGCATGGTGTAGCGACATCTATCCCCACACGCGATGTCACCCGAGATCGACGACGCGGCAAAATCTCAGGATGGTTCCGGCCGGCGCCGGAATGACACCGAGCAAATCATGGGCCCGTGTGAATGAGTTTGATGAAAAACCAGGCCAATCCCTGGCTCACCAGCAATCTGCTTGTGCTGGGGCTGGGCATGTTGCCGGCTTTGCTGCTGATCGGGGTGCTGCTCTATTTCACCGCTTGGGCCTTTGCCTTCAGCTTTACCGATCTGGCCCTGGTGGGCCGCAAATCGGTGGAGTGGAGCTGGGTGGGGCTGCAGAATTTCGAGCGACTGTTCACGCGGCGCGGCTTCCTTGAGTCGCTCTGGACCACGGTCATCTTCGTGTTCTTTTCGGCCATTGTGGGCCAATCGGTGCTGGGCTTTCTGCTAGCGGCGCTATTGCGCGGTACGCAGTCGACGATCAAGACCGTGGTCGAAGTCTGCATCATGCTGGGCTGGCTCTTGCCCGATATTGTGGCGGCGTTCCTGTGGTCGGCGACGACGTCGCAGACCGGGCTGGTCAATTCGCTGATCATCGTGCCGCTGGGTCTGCAGCCGATCAATTTCATCAATGATTATGCCCTGCCGGTGGTGACCATCGCCAATATCTGGAAGGGCACGGCCTGGTCCTATCTGCTGTTTTCGGCGGCGCTGGATTCGGTGTCGCGCGAAGTGGTGGAGGCGGCCAAGGTGGATGGGGCGACCCCATTCCAGCGCATTTGGCTCGTCATGCTGCCGATCATCCGGCCGCATATCGCCACCAATATGCTGTTCATCACCATCTGGACCTTCACCTATTTCCCGCTGATCTTCGCCATGACCGGGGGCGGGCCGGGCACGCAGACGCAGACGCTGGCCGTGTTCCTCTACAATCAGAGTTTTTCGCGCGGCAATCTGGGCTTTGGCAGCGCCATTTCGGTGGCCATGCTGGTCATCGTCGGCCTGTTGTCGCTGGTCTATCTGCGCATGTTGCGGGAGCCGAAATAAATGGAAGCCAATCCCGCTCACTCGCGGCTGACCGCGATTGCCCTCGCCTTCATGGCTATCATCTGGGTCAGCCCGTTTTCTTGGCTCATCCTCAATGCCTTCAACCCGGGGGCGACGGGGAGCCTGGCCATTCCCCAATCGGTAGGGTTGGACAATTTCGCGCTGGCGGTAAGCGGCAATGCCGGGCGGCAGTTCCTCAATTCGGTGCTGATCGCAGCGGGTACGGCGACGCTGAGCGTCGTGGTGGGGATTGCCGCGGCCTATCCGCTGTCGCGGCTTAAAATCCCGGGGCGCAATGCCTTTTTGTGGACGCTGGTGTTGCTGCGCATGCTGCCATCGGCGGGCGTGCTGGTGCCGCTCTACTTTGCGGCGCAGCGCGGGGGGCTGCTCAACCAGTTCGGCGTGATCATTGCGCTCACCATTTTGAACCTGCCGTTCACGCTGCTGCTGCTGAAGAATTTCTTCGATACGGTGCCGATTGAGCTCGAAGAGGCCGCCTATGTGGAAGGGGCTTCGCTGTTCCAGATCGTGACGCGGATTGTCTTGCCCATGTCACGCGCCGGTATTGCAGTGGTGTGGTTCTTCAGCTTCACCGGGGCCTGGAACGAGTTCCTGCTGCCGCTGATCTTTTCGCGCGTCGAGGCCGGCTTTCCCATGTCGGTCGGTCTTTACGCGGCCTTTGGCCAGCAGGGGTCCGTGCAATACGGGTTCCTGGCGGCCTATTCCATCATCTACGCAGCGCCGGCGGTCGGCGTATATTTTCTATTGCGGCGGAACATGAACACAGGGTTCGCCGGTGTCGGAGTTAAAGGATGACCTATTCCAATCCCCTTTCGTCCAAGCTTGGCTTGCTGGACGATGACCTCAAGATGGAAGGCAAGCTCCTCAGGCTCTGCGCCGATCTCGAAAAGAAGATTTTGACGCCGATCCATGACGCGCCTTTCCAGTGGCATGTGCTGCGCGACGATGTGACGACCGAAGCCGCGCTCAAGGCGGATTGGCGCGGCTGGGAGAAGTTCGGCTCGCATTCGGTCTGGGCCAAGAAGCAGGGCCATACCTGGTTTGCGGCCGAGGTGACGGTGCCGGAAGCAGCGGCCGGCAAGACCTTCGTGCTCAAATTCACCAGCCAGTGGCAGGACCGGCCGGGTTCGACCGATCCGCAATGTCTGGCCTATCTCGATGGCAAGATCGCCCAGGCGCTGGATGGCAACCACACGGAACTGGTGATCGAGCGCAATGCCAAGCCGGGCAGCAAGCATGTGCTGCTGGTCAATGCCTTCACCTTTTTCGAGCGCCCGCTGGTCGGCTTCACCGTCGATTTCTATACGCGCAGCGAGCGGGCCGAAAAGCTCTATTGGGACCTGCAGACCCCGCTGGATGTGGCGACGCGGCTCTATCAGAACGACCCGCGCCGTCAGGCGATCCTCAACATCATCGACCGTTCACTGCGGGCGCTGGATCGCCGGGGCGGCTATACGGCCGAGTTCGAGGCCTCGCTGGGCGAAGCCGAAAAGATTGCCGCTGAAATCTATGCGCTGGTCGATACCGAGACCCAGCCGCAGATCACCGCCGTTGGTTCGACCCATCTCGATGTGGGCTGGCTCTGGCGTGTGATGCATACCCGCGACAAGACGGGCCGGTCCTTTGCCACGGTGCTCAACCTGATGGAGGAATATCCCGAATTCGTCTTCATGTATAACCAGTCGGTGCTGTTCGATTTCCTGAAGAAGGACTATCCCGAGCTGTGGGATCGTCTGCAGGCCCGCGTCAAAACCGGCCAGTTCGAGATCGAAGGCGCGATGTGGGTCGAGCCCGACGTCAATATCGTTTCGGGCGAAAGCCTGGTGCGTCAGATCATGCGCGGGCGGCAGTTCCATCTGGCCGAATTCGGCGTCGATCCCAAGACGGTGTGGCTGCCCGATACGTTCGGCTATTCGGCCAATTTGCCGCAGATCATGGACAAGTCAGGGCTGAAATATTTCGTCACCTCCAAGCTGAGCTGGAACGATACCGACCGGCATCCCTATGACAGTTTCCACTGGCGGGGCATCGACGGCACCGTCACCAAGGCCCAGCTGATCACCGCGCAGCGCTATGAGAGCGAGGCGGTTTATACCACCTATAATGGTGACCTGTCGGTATCGGAGACCATGGGCGCCTGGAAGCGCTATGAGCCCAAGGCGGTCCATGATGAAGTGGTCATGTCCTATGGTTATGGCGATGGCGGCGGTGGCCCGACCCGCGGCATGATCGAGCGCGGCATTCGTCTCGAACGCGGCATTCCCGGCGCGCCGCGCGTCAAGCTCGAAGGCATCGTGCCGTTCCTTGATCGCCTCGGCGCCAAGATGGACGCGCCCGGCAACAGGTTCCCGACCTGGAATGGCGAGCTGTACCTGCAATATCACCGCGGCACGCTGACTTCGGTGGCCAAGAACAAGGCCAATAACCGGCGGGCTGAGCGCCTGCTGCGTGAACTCGAATTGCTCGGCGCGCTGGCGCTGGCGACCACGGGCGCACCCTATCCCAAGGAGATTCTGGCCGAGTTCTGGGAATTGGTGCTGATCAACCAGTTCCACGACATCCTGCCGGGCACCTCGATCCCCGAGGTCTATGTCGATAGCGACAATGAATATGGCAAGATTTTCTCGACCCTGGGTTCGGCCAATGGCCCCTGGCACAGTGCCGCGGCGGCGCTGAGCAAGGCGGGCGGCGGCGGGCTCAAGCTGTTCAACTTCACCGGCCAGACCCGTTCGGGCCTGGTCAGTGTGGGCAGCGATGCGGGCCTCGAAGGAACTTCGCTCAGCATTGGGGGCAATCAGCATAGTCTACAGAAGGTTACCGGCGCTGGTGGCGAGGTGGCCTATGTGGCGCCGGTTTCCGATCTGGCGCCGCTGGGCTGGACGGGGGCGCAGATCGTGACCGGGGCGACGGCTAATAGCTCGCCGCTGTCGGTGTCGACGAGCCATCTTGAGAACGAATTGCTCAAGGTTACGTTCGACGCTTCGGGCGAAATCACTTCGGTGTTCGACAAGACGCGCAATCGCGAAACCATTGCGGCGGGCGAAAAGGCCAACCGGCTCATCGCTTATGAAGACAAGCCGATGGAATGGGACGCCTGGGATATCGACCGTTATTTCGAGGAGCAGTTCTGGCCGCTGGCCGATGCCAAGGCCAAGATTTCGGTCGTGGAAACCGGGCCGCATCGCGCTGCCATCCGCATTGAGCGCAAATATCAGGCCTCAACCGTGGTGCAGGTGGTGTCGCTGGCTGCCGGCGCGCGGCAGGTGGAGTTCGATACCTTTATCGACTGGCAGGAGCGCCAGACGGTGCTCAAGGCGCAGTTCCCCTTCGATCTCAACACGTCCGAAATCCGTTCGGAAATCCAGTTCGGCCATGTGCGGCGCCCCACCCATCGCAATACCAGCTGGGACAAGGCGCGGTTTGAAGCCTCGATGCATCGCTGGGTGGATCTGAGCGAATCCGATTTCGGCGTCGCGCTGCTCAATGACTGCAAATATGCCTATGATTGCCTGGAGCAATCGGTGCGGCTGACCCTGGTGCGCGGTTCGACCTTCCCGCATCCCGGGGCCGATCTGGGCGAGCATCGCCTGCGCTATGCGCTGTTCGTGCATGACGGCGTGGCCGATCTTGCCGATGTGCATCGTGCGGCCGAGCGCTTCAACAATCCGGTGGCGGTGATTGGTTCGCTTCATCCGGTGGCGGATGCCGTTGAGGATGCGGGCAGCTTCTCCTTTGCCAGTGTCGATCAGTCCAATGTGACGCTGGAAACGGTCAAGAAGGCCGAAAAGTCCGATGCCATCGTGCTGCGCGTGTTCGAGCACGCCAATATTCGGGCCGAGGCGACGATCACGTTTGGCATTCCGGTCAAGTCGGTGCGGGTGGTCAATCTGATGGAAGAGGGCGCGGGCGACGCGCTGGAGCTGATCAACAACGCGGTGACGCTGTCGCTGCGGCCCTTCGAGATCGCAACGCTGCTGATCGAAGCGGCCTAAGGGCCATTGGCCATCCCGGCCTTGTGCCGGGGTGGCCGCTATCGAATAGGGAGGAAAATCATGGCTGATGTTACCCTGCGCGGCATTCGCAAGTCCTATGGCTCGCTCGAAGTGGTGCATGGCGTCGATCTCGACATCAAATCGGGGGAGTTCGTGGTGTTTGTCGGTCCTTCGGGCTGCGGTAAATCCACCTTGCTGCGGATGATTGCCGGGCTCGAGCCGATTTCGGGCGGCGAGATTTCGATCGGTGGAAGGGTGGTCAATGACGTGCCGTCGCCCCAGCGCGGCATCTCCATGGTGTTCCAGTCCTATGCGCTTTACCCGCATATGAGCGTCTACGAAAACATGGCGTTCGGGCTGAAGCTCGCCAAGACGCCTAAGGCGGAGGTGGACCAGCGGGTGCGCGAGGCGGCGCGGATCTTGCAGATCGAGGATTATCTCGAACGCATGCCCAAGGCGCTATCGGGCGGGCAGCGCCAGCGTGTCGCCATCGGCCGGGCCATCGTGCGCAATCCCAAGGTGTTTTTGTTCGACGAGCCGCTGAGTAACCTTGATGCCTCGCTGCGGGCGCAGACCCGGGTCGAGATCGCCAAGCTGCATGACACGCTTGATGCCACCATGATTTATGTGACGCATGATCAAGTCGAGGCCATGACGCTGGCCGATCGGATCGTGGTGCTCAATGCCGGGCGGATCGAGCAGGTGGGCTCACCGCTCGAGCTTTATCGCAATCCGGTCAATACCTTTGTGGCCGGGTTTATTGCCAGCCAGCGCATGAACTTTTTGCCGGTGGTGGTGGAAGGCAATCAGCTGCGGCTGGTCGATGGCAAGGCTCTGCCGCTGTCGCATCCGCAATTGGCCAAGGCTGTGACGCTAGGCGTGCGGCCCGAGCATCTGGAACTGGCGAGCCCCGAAGCAGCGCATTTCAGCGGCACGCTGTCGGTGATCGAGCAGTTTGGCGAATATGCCCTGGCCTATGTGGAACTGGCCTCGGGCGAGCTGATGACGGTCAAGCTGGATGGCGCGCCGGACCTTCAATTGCATGAGCAGGTGCATATCGGTCTGCCGGCCGATGGGGTGCATTTGTTTGACGCTGAGGGCAGGGCGCTGAGGTAGAAGGCGGGTTTTTGTGGTTGCGGAAGTAAACCCCTCACCCGTCTCGGCCTATCGGCCGATCCACCCTCTCCCTCAAGGGGCGAGGGTAGGCACCGAGTTCAGGATACGAGCAGAGCCTCCCTTCTCCCCTTGAGGGAGAAGGTGCCCGAAGGGCGGATGAGGGGTCGGGAGCTATCAAAACACGCGAAATGCTTGGCGTGCTAGGCCGCGCCCGGTCGCGGTAGCACCGATTTGCGCCAGATGGGGATTGGCTTGATGGGGGGCACGGTGTGGGCCCATTCGTCCGGGCTGGCTTGGGTGAGCAATTGCATGATGTGCTCGACCATTTCTTCCACCGGCTGGCGGAAGGTGGTGAGGGCGTAGGATTCCCAGCCGGCCTGTTCGATGTCATCGAAGCCGACAATGCTGACATCCTGGGGCACGCGCAGGCCGAAGGCGTGGCGGGCGGCATCCATGAAGCCGAGCGCCAGAAGATCGGTGACGCCGAACACGCCGTCGGGGCCGCCACTACGGCTATAGAGCTGGCGGGCGGCTTCGGCGCCGGCGGCATAGCCGGTGGGGCCGGCGCGGATGATGGGGACGCTCAGGCCATCCTCGGCGGCGGCGGCGACGAAGGCGCTGTCGCGGGCGGTGAGGCTGGGTGTGCCGGCGGTGGAGGAGACCACGGCGAGCCGCTGGCAGCCGGCGCGGCGCAGCAGGTGATAGGCTTCGCGGGCGGTTTCGGCATTTTCGACCGCCAAATTGGCCGGGCCTTCGATGTGGTCGCTGCGATTGATCAGGATGACGCGCTGGCCATTGGCGACGCAGCTGGCGATCAGGGAAGCGTCGGGGGTGCCCGACAGCACGATGACGCCATCGGCGCGGAAATTGAGCGTCTGGCGCAGGGCATTGGCGACGCTTTCCTGGTCGCCGGTAGTGTTGATCACCATGCCGACCTTGCCGATGACCTGCAATTGGCGAGTCATTTCGTCGAGCATGCGCGCCTGATAGGGCGTGGGGATTTCGGAGACGATGATGCCGATAATGTTGCTGCGGTCATGCGAGAGGCCGCGGGCGAGATGGTTGACGTGGTAGCCAAGCGCATCGGCGGCTTCGAGCACCTTCTTGCGGGTGGCTTCGGACACGCTGGCGCCATCGGTGAAGGTGCGCGACACGGCCGAGCGCGAGACGCCCGCCAGGCGCGCCACCGTTTCGGCACTGACGAAACCTTTCGCCTTGATGTCCATTTGCCCTCCCGCAACGTGCACGCCCGTGCATGGGCAGCTTACTAGCGTGCCCGGCAAAACTTGTCCAACGGGGCCAATGGCAAGATCGCCGTTGACGCGTCATCGAAAGGGCGTAGTCTGTTGCAACCGTGTGCAAGCCTTGGTGATCAACAGGTTTCAATGTCGTCAACAATCCATCTGATCGATCTGCTCGGAGCCGGCGCCCTGCTGATCTGGGGGCTGCGCCTGATCAAGACCGGCATCATGAATGCCTTTGGCGGCTCGTTGCGCCAGTGGATCGGCAAGGGCACGGGCAATCGCTTCAAGGCGGCACTGTCGGGGCTGCTGGCGACGCTGGCCCTGCAATCGAGCACGGCGACGGCGGTGATCACGGCGTCCTTTGCCAGCCGCGGCATTATCGAGCAGCGCATGGCGCAGGCGGTGATGCTGGGCGCCAATGTCGGCACGGCGATTGCCGCAGTTATTCTGTCCATGGATGTGCACTGGATCGGCTCGGCCATGATCCTGATCGGGGTCGTGACCTATTCGGTTAGCCAATATGCGCGAGGCAAGGGCGTGGGCCGAGCAGCGTTGGGGCTGGGGCTGATGCTGCTGGCGCTGCAATTGCTGGGGCAGGTGACCGAGCCGCTGCGCGAATCCGAGATGGTCATCGCCGTATTGTCTGGACTGGGCGATGCGCCGGTCATTGCGCTGCTGCTGGCGACGGGGCTGGCCTTTGTGGCGTCGTCGAGCCTTGCCGTGGTGCTGTTCGTGGCGCTGTTGGCGCAATCGGGGCTGGTGACGCCGACTTTGGCGGTGATCCTGGTGGCCGGGGCTAATCTGGGCGGGGCCATTCCGCCCTGGCTGGCCGTATCGCGCGAGGGTGTCGAAGCGCGGCGGCTGACGCTGAGTAACCTCGTGGTGCGCGGTCTGGGGGCGCTGGTGCTGACGGCGTTTGCCGGGCCGGTGGCGGCGTTTGCGCTGCCGCTACTGCCCAATGCGCATATGCTGACCATTGCCACCCATATCGGGTTCAGCCTGGTGCTGCTGGTGGTGTTTTTGCCGCTGCTCGATCCGATTGCTGCGCTGGCCACCAGGCTGGTGCCGGCGCGGGCGGCGGGCAAGCAGGGGCCGACTTATCTTGACGACGGGGCGCTCGATACGCCGGCTATCGCGCTGGCCGTGGCGGCGCGCGAAACGTTGCGGGTGGGGGATCTGGTCGGCAAGATGCTGGAAATCAGTCTCAATGGGCTGATGCAGAACGATCCGGCGCTGCGCGACAAGCTGGGCGGCTTCGATGACGATGTCGATGCGCTGCAGGAAGCGATCAAGCTGTATCTCGCCAAGCTGGGCCGGGGCGAACTTGACCCCGATGATGATCGGCGGGCGGCCGAGATCGTGTCCTATGCAATAAATCTTGAACATATCGGGGACATTATCGATCGGGGCCTGTGCGAGCAGGCGACCAAGAAGACCCAGCGCAAGCTCAAATTCTCGCCTGAGGGACTGGCCGAAATCCAGGAAATGTATGCCAAGACCATCGAAAATCTGCGGCTGTCGCAATCGGTGTTTTTCGGGCGTGATCCAGAATTGGCGCGGGCGCTGATGGCGGGCAAGGTCGAAATCCGGCGGCTCGAAGCGGCGTCGAGCGAGCGGCACCTCAAGCGGGTGCGGGCGCTGCGCAGCGAGACGCTGGAAACCAGCACGCTGCATCTCGATATCCTGCGCGATCTCAAGCGCATCAATGCGCATCTGGCTTCGGTGGCCGTGCCGATCCTGGAGCAAATGGGCGAATTGAGCGAAAGCCGGCTGGTACATCAGGCCAGCGCGGCACCGGCTTTGGAGCAGAAGTGATGGGAGCCAAGACGCCGGTGATGGAAAGGGCCAAAGTGGATCAGATCGTGGCTGGCGAGACGCCGCTGGATTTTGCGGCGCAGTTTGCCACTGTGCCCTGGCGTATCGGCCGCCGTGGCACGCTTGAAACCCTTTTGGTCACCTCGCGCACCAGCCGGCATTGGCTCCTGCCCAAGGGCTGGCTGGTGCGGGGCAAATCGGCCATGGAATCGGCGGAGATCGAGGCGTTCGAGGAAGCCGGTGTGCAGGGCAAGATGCGCAACAAGCCGATCGGTGCCTTCGCCTATAACAAAATCCTCAAGACCGGCGAGGCTCTGCCCTGCCGGGTGACGGTGTTCAGCCTCAAGGTCAAGAAGCTGCTCGATGACTGGCCGGAGGCCGGGCAACGCGAGCGAGCATGGTTCGACATCGCGGTGGCGGCCGATGCCGTATATGAGCCGCAATTGCGAGATTTCCTCCTCGGCCTGAGCCGGTCGGAGCCTATCGCATTGTTACGGTAACGCTTTCTGCGTTCCCCCAGCGTGATCAGCTTTACCGGCATGGCGGCGCCCCTTAAGGTGGCGCCGCGAGTATGCGTTGGGAGAGGGCTGGGGTATGGGCAAGCTGGGGGCGTTGCGCTGGTTGGGCGCGGCTGTGCTGATGGGGCTCAGCCTCGTGAGCGCGCAGGCGGCGGACGTCAAGGTGACGGTGCTGGAAAACACCGACCTGCCGGGGTTCGATTATTCGATCCTCAGGGATACCGATCTCGATGCCTGCCGCGGCGCCTGTGTGGATGACAATATCTGCCGCGCCTTCACCTTCAATGCGCAGTCCAATTGGTGTTTCCTCAAGGGCGACACCAATGAAATCGCCGAATTTGCCGGGGCCACTTCGGGCCGTGTGAGCCGGGCGCCGACGCCCGCTGCCACCGAGGCCGCGCGCCAGGCCGAATTGCCGTTTCCGCCGCAGGATCTGATCTCGCAGGCCAAGAGCTTTGCCTCGGGGCTGCCCAGCACCGACGCGCCGCCGCCCAAGACCAGCTATGCCGATCTGGTCGCGGCTGCCGAGCAGGCCGTGGCCGAGGAAAATCCGGCTGGCGCCATTGTGGCGTTCCGGCAGGCTTTGGCGATCAATGCCAATGACCGGGCCGTCTGGCAGGCGCTGGCCGATGTGGCGCTGGCCCGGGCCAAGGCGGTGGCCGGGCAATCCGAGGGCGACAATAGCTATGATCTGGCCTCGACCGGCACGTCGGCGGCGATGAATGCCTTCCTGCGTTCGACCGAGCGGGACGACCGCGCCATGGCGCTCAAGTCTCTGGCCGAAGGCATGGCCTATCGCGAAATGTGGCGCGAGGTGATTGCCACCTATCGCGCGAGCCTGGCGCTGGCGCCGAGCAAGCAATTGCAGGCCGAGCTGGATGATGTGATTGCCCAGCATGGCTTCCGCGTGACCAGCCATGAAGTGGATGCCGAATCCGCCTCGCCGCGCATCTGCGTGGTGTTTTCCGATCCGCTGCCCTCGGGCAGCACGGACCTGTCCGGTTATATCGTGGTGCCCAATGCGCCGCAGGCGGCCATTGAAACCGAGCAGAGCCAGATTTGTATCGATGGGGTGCAGCATGGCGCCCGCTATGCCATTCAGCTGCGGGCGGGCCTGCCGTCGGCCGATGGCGAAACGCTGCGCAAGGACGTCAAGCTCGACGTCTATGTGCCCGATCGTTCGCCTTTCGTGGCCTTTGCCAATAATGCCTATGTGATGCCGGCCGGCTTGGGCGGCGGACTGCCGATCACTTCGGTCAATGCCGAAACCGCCGATGTGATGATCTATCGCATCGGGGATAGGTCCATCGCCGCCGCCGTGCGCGACGGGATTTTCCAGGGCTCGCTGACCGGCTATTCGGCCGAAAATGTCGCCGATCAGTACGGCGAAAAGATCTGGGACGGGAAGGTGGACCTCGCCAAGGGGGCGGCCAATGCGCTGACCACCACGGCCATTCCGGTTGCCGATGTGCTCAAGGACATTCCGCCCGGCGCCTATGTGGTGACCGCCAAGGTGGCCGATAGCGAAGCCGATTATTGGGATAGCCTGGCCACGCAATGGTTCATCGTGTCCAATCTGGGGCTGACCACGATTGCGGGCGATGATGGCGTGCATGCCTTTGTGCGCGGGCTGGGCGATGCCAAGCCGATCGCGGGCGTCGATGTGCGGCTGGTCGCGGTCAATAATGAAATATTGGGCGAAGGCGTCACCGATGCCGATGGCCGTGCGGTGTTTGCGCCGGGCCTGGCGCGCGGCACGGGCGGCAAGGCGCCGCAATTGCTGGTCGCTGAAACCAAGGATGGCGATTACGCTTTCCTCGATCTGTCCAAACCCGCTTTCGATCTGACCGACCGCGGTGTCGAGGGCCGGCCGTCGCCGGGTCCGCTGGATCTGTTTGCCACCACGGAACGCGGTGTCTATCGACCGGGTGAGACGGTTTATCTGACGGCTTTGTTGCGCGACGCGCGGGCGCAGGCGGTCAAGGATATGCCGCTGACCATGGAAGTCGAGCGGCCGGATGGCGTGGTCGCAACCCGCGATGTGCTGCGCGATGGCGGAGCGGGGGGCTATTTCACCGCGCTGCCCATGGTGGGCGACGCGATGCGTGGCTCCTGGACGGTGCGGCTTTATGCTGATCCCAAGGCGGCGGCGCTGACCAGCGTGGCCTTCCTCGTCGAGGATTTCGAGCCCGAGCGCTTGGCTTTTGACATTACCGCGCCCGATGCACCCGTGGAAACGGGCGTCGAGACCGCCATCGATGTCACCGCGAAATATCTCTATGGCGCCACGGCGCCTGGCCTGGCGGTGGAAGCCGATGCGGTGCTGCGGCCCCGTACCACGCTTGAGCAATTCCCCGGCTATACCTTTGGCCGCGAAGACGACACGATCGAAACCAATCGCGAGCCGCTGGGCGTGGTTGGCACGACTGATGAAGCCGGCAAGGCGGTCGCCGCTGTCGTGCTGCCCGAGCCGCAATCCACCACGCGGCCGCTCGAAGCCCAGATCATTCTGCGGCTGGTCGATACCAATGGCCGCACGGTCGAGCGCTCGCTGACCCGTCCGGTGCTGGCCGATGTCGACCGGATCGGCATCAAGCCGGCCTTTACCGACGCGACGGGCTTGGGCGAAGGATCCAAGGCGGAATTCGATATCGTCGCCGTGTCGCCGCAGGGCGAAGCGATTGCCAAGACAGGCCTGACCTGGACGCTGTCGCGCATCGAAACCAATTACCAATGGTATCGCGATGGCAGCAGCTGGAAATGGGAAGCCATTACTACGACGCGCGAAGCGGCCAATGGCACGCTGGACACGGTCGCGGGTGGTCCCGCCCGCATCGGGGCCAATGTGAATTGGGGCCGTTACCAGCTCGAAATCGAAAGCGCTGGGCCCAATCCGACCTCGTCGACCTACGAATTCTATGCCGGCTATTATTATGCCGATGCCGGCAGCGACACGCCGGATACGCTGCAGGTGGCGCTGGACAAGCCGGCCTATCGCGTCGGTGACACCGCCAATCTCAAGCTCGATCCGCAATTTGCCGGCACGGCGCTGGTGATGGTGGTGGATAACCGCATCATCGATATGGTTGCTGTCGAAGTGCCAGAAGGCGGCATGACTGTGCCGCTGCAGGTCACCGAGCAATGGGGGCCGGGCGCCTATGTGACGGCGGTGCTGTATCGGCCGTCCGACGCCAATGAAAAGCGCATGCCGGCGCGGGCATTGGGCCTGGCCTTTGCCGATGTCGAGCCGGGCGATCTCAAGCTCGCCACGACCATTGACGCGCCCAAGGAAACGCTGCCGCGCCAGAGCTTCACCGCCACGGTCAAGCTGGGCAATGTGGCGGCCGGGCAGCAGGCCTATGTGGCCGTTGCCGCGGTCGATCTGGGCATTCTCAATCTCACCAATTTCAAGGTGCCGGCGCCTGATGACTGGTATTTCGGCCAGCGTCAGCTCGGCATGGAAATCCGCGATCTCTATGGTCTGCTGATCGACCCGACCCAGGGTCTACCCGGCGCGATGCGTTCGGGCGGCGATGGCGGGGCGTCCCGTCTGGGCACACCGCCGCCGACTTCGGTGCTGGTGGCTTTGCATTCGGGTATCGTCAAGGTCGATGCTGAGGGCAATGCGACCGTCATCTTCGAAATGCCGGACTTTTCCGGCACGGTGCGGCTGATGGCCATGGCCTGGACCGACACGGCGGTCGGCCATGCTTCGGCCGATGTCATCGTGCGCGACCCGGTCGTGGTGACGCTGAGCCCGCCGCGTTTCCTGCGGGTGGGGGATGAGTCGCGCCTGCTGGTTGAGGTCAACAATGTCAGCGGTGCCGCCGGCAGCTATGGCATTGCGCTGAGCACCGGGCAGGGGATTTCGACCGATGCGGAAAATACCGATGTCGAACTGGCCCAGGGTGCGCGGACGTCGCTCGACCTGAGCCTGACCGGTACGGGGATTGGCGATTGGCCGGTGGTGTTGACCATTACCGCGCCCGATGGCTCGATCCAGAAGAAAGAGCTGACGCTGGGCGTCCGCGCCACCAGTGGGCCGGTGACCACCAGCCGGTTGATCCCGCTGCCGGCGGGGCAGACGGTGCGCATCGAGGACGGCTATTTCGATAGCTATATGGCCAATACCGGCGCGCTCACGCTCGCCATTGGTCCGCTGGCGCGTCTGGATGTACCAAGCCTGCTGCTCTCGCTTGATCGCTACCCTTATGGGTGCGCCGAGCAGACCTCGAGCCGTGCCCTGCCGCTGCTGTATCTGAATGAAGTGGCAAGCATGATCGGGGTGGGCAGTGACGACAAGCTCAACGAGACGGTGACCAAGGCCATTGCCTCGACCCTTGCCAAGCAGACCTCCACCGGCGGTTTTGGCCTGTGGGGTCCGTTCGATGGCGGGGATCTGTGGCTGGATGCCTATGTCACCGATTTCCTGATCCGGGCCAAGGCGGAAGGCTATGCCGTGCCCGAGGATGCCATGACCATGGCGCTGGATAACCTTTCCAACCAGGTGTCCTACGCCACCGATTTCGACAATGGCGGGGAAGCCATTGCCTATGCGCTGCACGATCTGGCCCGCGCCGGCCGTGCCGCCATTGGCGATCTGCGCTATTATCTCGAAGCCCGGCTCGACGCCTTCGCTTCGCCGCTGGCCAAGGCCCAGCTCGGCGCGGCTCTGGCGCTTTATGGCGATAGCACCCGCTCGGAAACCGCCTTCCTCGCTGCCGTCGAGGATCTGCGCAAGGCCGAGCAGCCCAATCGCTATCGCTCCGATTATGGGAGCCTCTTGCGTGACACGGCGGGCGTGCTGACGCTGGCCGCCGAGTTCAAGCCGGCCGGCGTGGATATTGGTGCGCTTACCAGCCAATTGGCCAAGCTGCGGGATCGGGCGCGCTATACCTCGACCCAGGAAGACAGCTGGACGCTGCTGGCTGCGGCCGCAGTGGGTCGCGATAGTGCCGATGGCTCCATAGCGGTGAACGGGGAGGCGCTGACCGGCCCGGTCTATCGGCGCTTTGATCAGGAAGAGCTGGAGGCTGCTCCCGTCGAGATCACCAATAATGGTGCGACCGATACGGAAGCCAAGGTGACGGTGACAGCCATTCCGCTGACGCCGCCGCCGGTTTCGAGCAATGGCTTTATCATCACGCGGGAATATTTCCTGCCGGATGGCACGAGCGTTGATCCGCAGGATGCGCCAATCGCCCAGAATGAGCGGCTGGTGGTGTTGCTGACGGTCAAGCCGCAGCATCTGGGCTCGGGGCAATATGTGATTGCCGATCCGCTGCCGGCGGGTTTCGAAATCGAAAACCCGGACCTGTCGGCGGGCGAGGGCGTGTCCGATTTCGCCTGGCTCACGGTGGATGCGCCGACCCATGTGGAATCGCGCACCGACCAGTTCGTCGCGGCCTTCCGCTATTTCTCCGATATCGGGACGTTCAAGACCGCCTACATGGTCCGCGCTGTTTCGCCGGGCAGTTTCACCCTGCCGGGCGCGACGGTGGAGGATATGTACCGGCCTGAATTCCGCGGCAATACCGCCGCGGGCCGCATCGAGGTCACCCAAGCGGGACAATGAATGAGGCGGGCGCCATTGCTGCACGCAAAGCTCCGCGCTGGCGGCGGGTGGCGCTTGTCGCCTGCCTCGTCGCTGGCGGGGTGCTGGCCGGCGGCACGATCTATGTCCGTACAGTGATCGGGGAGATTGCTGCGACGCTGCCGGTTTTGCCTGATCTGGCGACCATGCCGGTATCGGTGGCGGTGGTGGATCGGGACGGGCAATTGCTGCGGCCGTTCACCACCAAGGATGGGCGTTGGCGGCTGCCCGTCACCACGGCGCAGGTCGATCGGCGGTTTCTGGATATGCTGGTCGCCTATGAGGATCGCGGCTTTGCCGGTCACCATGGCGTTGAATGGGGCTCCATGCTGCGCGCGGCGGGACAGTATGTGGGGGCAGGGGGCAATATCGTCTCGGGCGGCTCGACGCTGACCATGCAGGTGGCGCGGCTGATCGAGGGCGCGCCCACACGAAATCTCTGGGGCAAGCTGCGGCAGATGGTGCATGCCGACAGTCTCGAACGGCAATTGAGCAAGGACCAGATCCTCAATCTCTACCTGACGCTGGCGCCCTATGGCGGCAATATCGAGGGCATTCGTGCGGCGAGCCTTGCCTATTTCGGCAAGGAGCCGACGCGGCTGACCACGGCCGAGGCGGCTTTGCTGGTCGCCCTGCCGCAATCGCCCGAAGCGCGACGGCCTGATCGTGACCCCGATGCCGCGCGCCGCAGCCGCGACATGGTGCTGGACCGGCTGGTCAGTGCCGGCGCCATTGCTGCGGAGGAGGCGGAAGCGGCCAAGCAGGAGCCTATCCCTACGGCGCGCAAGCAATTCCCCATGCTGGCCAGCCATATGGCCGAGCAGGCCTTGCGGGCGCAGCCGGGCATGCGCCAGATCGGCTTGACGGTGGACAAAAGATTGCAGGATGCGCTGGAGCGGCTGGGTGCTGCCCGTGCCCGCCAGATCGATCCTAAAGTGTCCGTCGCCATCGTCGCTGCCGATATCCAGACCGGGGAAATCCTCGCTTCGGTCGGCTCGGCAGGTCTGTTCAATGCCGATAGCGCCGGCTATGTCGACATGACCAGTGCCATTCGCTCGCCCGGTTCGACGCTCAAGCCGCTGATTTATGGCCTCGCCTTCGAACTAGGCCTCGCCCATCCCGAAAGCCTGATCGAAGACCGGCCGACCGCCTTTGGCGGTTATGTGCCGGTCAATTTCGACGGCTTCAGCCGGGGCACGGTGACGGTGCGGCAGGCACTGACCGAATCGCTCAATATTCCGGCCGTCGTGGTGCTCGACGCGGTGGGACCGTCGCGGCTGATTTCGCGGATGAAGCGGGCATATGCCGATCCGCGCCTGCCGGTGAATACAGCGCCGAGCCTTGCCGTGGGGCTGGGTGGCGTGGGCATTTCGCTGCGCGATCTGGTGTCCATCTATGGCGCCATTGCCCGCGGCGGCTCGCCGGTGCGGCTACGCGATGGGGTCAAGCCCGATACGACATTGGCGTTCGAAAAGCCGCCGCCGGTGCTTGATCCGGTCGCGGCCTGGTATGTCGCCGATATCTTGGCCGATGTGCCGCCGCCGCTGAATGGTTCACCCGGCCGTATCGCCTACAAGACCGGCACGTCCTATGGCTATCGCGATGCCTGGGCCATCGGGTTTGACGGCAAGACGGTGATCGGCGTCTGGGTCGGCAGGCCTGATGGTGCGCCGGTGCCGGGGCTGTCGGGCATTATCGGTGCCGCGCCGATCCTGTTCGAGAGTTTCGATCGGTTGGGAAGTCGCACAGCGCCGTTGCGCAAGGCGCCGCCGGGCGTGCTGTTTGCTTCCAACACCCAATTGCCCGCGCCGCTGCGCCGCTTCCGCCATCCCAATGAAGATGTCGTGGCGCGCGATGCTGCGCCCAAGATCGCCTTTCCGGCCGACGGGGTCGATGTCGATCTGGGGCTGGCTTCGGGCAGCGCGGCTTCGCTCATGGTCAAGGTGCGCGACGGGGTGCCGCCCTTCACCTTCTTTGCCAATGGCGCGCCGTTTGGTCGGTCGGCTTTCGCCCGCCAGAACGCCTGGCAGCCGGATGGAGCGGGCTATGTGACGCTCTCGGTGGTGGATGCCGAGGGGCGAGGGGACAAGGTTACGGTGTTTTTGAACTGAGGGGTGTGTTGGTCCCAACGCCTCCCCAGTGAGTGAGCATGCAAAAAGCCCCGGATTTTTCATCCGGGGCTTTGGTTTTTACCAGTCAAACTGCTTGGCCAGGGTCACCTTGAAGGTGCGGCCGAGTGAGCGGTCGGGGGTCTGGTTGTCGCGGTAATCGACGTTGAAGATGTTGTCGATGCCGAAGCGCAACTCGGAGCCTTGCAGCGGGCCGGTGGTTGGCTTCCAGGAGGTGAACAGATCGAGCGTGCTGTAGGCGGGGGTTCCGCTGGATCCGGCTATTGCCGGCGTCACGCCCGTTTCGGTCGATGCCGCGAACGTGGCCTTGATGCCATACTCAATTCCATATTCCGGCTCGCGACCCCCGACGGTAACCACCAGCTTGTGGGCAGGGATGGAAGTGAGCGCAGCGCCGGTCAAATCGTTCTTGCCGACCGTTGCGGTATAGGCGACGCGGCCGAACAAGCGTTCGGATTCGTAGGCGCCCTCCACTTCCACACCATAGATCGTGGCTTCCCCGATATTGCGATAGTAGGGGTTGCCGGGAACGCTTGGTGAAGACTCGATCATGTTAGTCAATTCGCTATAGAAGCCGGTGACCTTGACGCTGGCCTGGTCGCCGTCCTGGATCAGTTCGTAACCGGACAGCGCGAAGCCGGCTTCGTAATTGTTGGAGCTTTCCTTTTCGAGGCCCAGGCTGGGGCCCTTGGTTGCATTGTATTGGTAAAGCTCATCCAGCGTTGGCAGGCGTTCGGTGTGAGCGACCGAGCCGAAGATCGAGAAATTCTCGTTGATATCGTAGAGAGCGGCGATCTTGGGTGAGAGGGCGACGTCATCGATGTTGCGCTCGCCCTTGGTGGTTTCTTCCGGCCGCTGCCAGACGAAATCGGCACGACCGCCTGTGATGATGGTCAGGCGATCGTCATAGATGGCCTCGTTCTGCACGAAGACGCCAAGTCTTGTGTCGGTGCCTTCCGGATGGGTGGTGATCGGGGTGTCAGTGCCAGTCGCCGTACTGAAGGCAATGCGATCCTGGTAGCTGGTCTGCACGCCATAGGTCAGGTAATGTGTCCAGTCTCCGAGATCGAATTCTGAAGTGTTCTGGATATTGCCCTGCCAAGTGCGGTAGCCGTATTCAGCCTCTGCAAAGCCACCCAACGGGGAGCCGGTCTGGGTCACATAAGTGTCCGAGAATGACAAGTTGGCCTTGAGGTCAACCCAAGGATTGTCGCTGTCGGCATTTTCGTAGCTCAATACGGCTGTTTGATCGACGACCGTGCGATCGACAAGGCCGAACATCGCGGATGTGCCGGTCTGGGCGTAATCCTGCTGGTCCGCATCGCTGCTCCAGCGCTGATAGGAGAGGCGCAGTACCTGCTCGTCATTGTCGCCAAAGCGGGCCGTGCCCTTGATCAGGCCCGACAGCGCATCGAAGTCGGAGCCGGACAGCGTACCGCCATTGGCCAGGTCGTACTCTTCCGAACGGCGCCAATTGCCGGCGGCCAACACGTCGAAGCTTTCATTGACGCGCTGGGCGACAATGCCTGAAACCAAAGTGCCATCGCCATTGGAGCTGTACTGGGTCTTGAGGCGGGCAGCGCCGGTATGGCCCTCGGTAATGAAGTCTGAGGCGTCCTTGGTGGTGAAGTTGATCACCCCGCCCAAGGCGCCCGAGCCATAAAGCGTTGAGGACGCCGGGCCGCGCAGCACTTCGACTTGCTTGTAAAGCTCGGGATCGGAGAAGAACGAGCCCATGCGGTATTGCTCGTAGAACTTCTTGGCGCCATCGACAGTGACGATGATACGCGCTTCGTCGCCCGAGGTTTCGGCCGTGCCGATGCCGCGGATGTTGAAGGATTCGCCGAAAACGCGGTCCGAGCCGATGATGGTGACGCCGGGTACGGTACTCAGCACCTCGCCGATGCTCGTCGCCTGCACGGCGTCGATATCGTCCTGATTGACCACCGTCACGGCCTGCGGGGTGTCGATGGCGATCTTGGGCGCCCCCGCCCCGATCACCAGACGCTCCAGCATCGTGATATTGCTTGCATTCGTGGTGGTGGCTTGGGCGAACGCCGCCCCCATCCCAACCACACTCAACGCCGCGCCGCACATCAGTGCAGCCGCATGCGACCTGACCAGCCCCATTGTTAACTCCAGTAGTCTGTTTTTGGTTTGTCGGTTTTGGCTGGCGGCTGGCTGGCTGTTCGTGACCGGGTCTTTAAGCTGACTCTTAAAATCACCTATTGCGTCCTGTAATTAACATGACTAGTAGAGTCAAGAAACTATGGACAGATCGGCCGCCGCTGTCAGGCACAGCCAAGCCACTGATCCGACGAGACATTAGTGATGCAACGAAGCGATCAATCACCGCCGGGCAAGCCAGCCAATGCAGTGCCGCAAGGCACCAGAACCGTCACCACCGCTGAACTGTTCGGCGGCGGGGACGAAATCGTGCTGCTGCATAACGGGGTGCCGTACCGGTTGCGCATCACCCGCCAGGACAAGCTCATTCTGACCAAATAGGCCAAGCCATGACCGAGAAAACTGCCAAGACTCCTGCCCAGATCCGCGAATTGCGGGCGCGCCACCCCGAAATGCGGGAGCGTGATTTCGCCCGTATCCACGGTATTTCCGAGGGCGAGCTGGTTGCCGCCGAAGTGGGCCGCAGTGCCGTGCGGCTGCAGGTCGATCTCGATCCGCTGCTCAATGGCCTCAGGGCCTGTGGCGAGGTGATGGCGCTGACCCGCAATGAGAGCGCGGTGCATGAAAAGATCGGGCCTTACGAAAAGGTGGTGATCGGCCCGCGCGCTTCGATGGTGCTGGGCGAGCAGATCGATTTGCGCATTTTCCCGTCGCGCTGGGCCTTTGGCTTTGCGGTCGAAAAGGCGGGCGAGGAGGGCGCGGTGCGTCGTTCGCTGCAGTTCTTCGACCAGCAGGGTGTGGCCGTACATAAGGTGCATGCGCGGCCCTCGACCAATTTCGAGGCCTGGGACCTGCTGATCGCCAATCTGCGTCATGCAGACCAGTCCGAAGGCATTATTGTGAGCGAGGCCGAGGCGCCGGAGCCGCTGGGCGAGGCCGCGGGTATTGCGGAACTGCGCGAGCGTTGGGCGGCGATGACCGACACGCACCAGTTCTTCGGCATGATCAAGGCACTCAATCTGCCGCGGCTCGATGCGCTCGAAATGGTGGGCGAGGACTATGCCTTCCAGCTCGATCATGCGGCTGTCGCCAAGCTGTTCGAGGAATCCGCGGCGAGTGAATTGCCGCTGATGGCCTTTGTTGGCAATCACGGCTGCATCCAGATTCATGCCGGGCCGGTCAAGACGATCAAGACCATGGGCCCCTGGCTCAATGTGATGGACGACACGTTCCACCTGCATTTGCGGCTCGACCAGATCGCCGCCGTATGGGCGGTGCGCAAGCCGACTGCCGATGGCCATGTGACGTCGGTGGAAGTCTATGACGCGCAGCGCGAGCTGATCATCCAGTTCTTCGGCAAGCGTCAGGAAGGTTTTGACGAGCGGGCCGCCTGGCGGACGATTGTCGAATCGCTGCCGCTGTTTGCCCAAACCCACGCTGCGTGAGATCAGTCATGACTTTGTCTTTCAAGCGTTTCCTGGCTGCTGGCGCGATTGTCGCGCTGGCCTCGCTGCCGACCAATGCGCAGGAGCTGCATCCCTTTGCCGATAGTTCGCGGCTGGTGTCGATCGGCGGTTCGCTGACCGAAATCATCTATGCGCTGGGCGAGGAAGGTAAACTGATCGCCCGCGACCAGACCGCGACCTATCCCGAAGCGGCGGCGGCGCTGCCCGACGTAGGCTATATGCGCCAATTGGCGCCGGAAGGCGTGCTCTCGGTCAGCCCCAGCGCCTTGCTGGTGATCGAGGGTAGCGGCCCACCGGAGGCGCTCGAAGTGCTGTCTCATGCCGGGGTGGAATACCAGACCGTGCCGGAAAGCTTCAGCCACGACGGTATCCTGGTGAAAGTGCGGGCCGTGGGTCAGGCGCTGGGTGTGCCGGACAAGGCCGAGGCTTTGGCCAGCGAACTCGATACGGCGCTCAAGGCCGTCGAGCAGCGCACCGCTGATATCACCACCCGCAAGCGGGTGCTGTTCGTGCTGTCGGCCGAGGGCGGCAAGATCCAGGCTTCGGGCACCGGCACGGCGGCCGATGGCATTATCGCACTGGCCGGCGCGGTCAATGCGATCGACGAATATTCCGGCTACAAGGCGCTGACCGAGGAAGCCATTATCGAGGCCGCGCCCGATGTGATCCTGATGATGGATCGCGGTGGGGACCATAGCGCCAGCAATGCCGATCTGATCGGCAATCCGGCGATCGCGCTGACCGAGGCGGGGCGCAATCACGCCATTATCCGGCTCGACGGCGCCTATCTGCTCGGCTTCGGTCCGCGCACGGCCGAAGCGGTTTCCGACCTCGTCGACGCGCTGTACGGCGAGTAGGCGGGATGAGCCAGGTCATGTCCATCCATGGTGCCATTGCCGAGCGTGCCGAGGGCGACCGCAGCGGGCTAGGCCGCATGGTGGTGATCGCTTTGGCGCTGCTGCTGGTGGTGACTATGGCTATTTCGATGACCACGGGGGCGTCCGGCGCCTCGGCCTCTACTATTATCGGGGGCTGGTTTGGGCTGGTTCCCGAAAGCGAAGTGCAGGCGGTGCGTGACTATGCGGTGATCTACAATATCCGCCTGCCGCGCATGATCTTGGGCGTGCTGATCGGGGCGGCTCTGGCGGTGTCGGGGCTATTGATGCAGGGCCTGTTCCGCAATCCGCTGGCCGATCCCGGGCTGGTGGGCGTGTCGGCCGGGGCGGGGCTGGGCGCGGTGGGCATCATCGTTTTGGGCACGACGATGCTGGCGCCGCTGACCGCATTGCTGGGGATTTATGCGCTGCAGATCGCTTCGTTCATCGGCGGGCTCATCACCACCTTCATTCTCTATCGCGTGGCGACGCGCAGCGGGCAGACGGCGATTGCCACCATGCTGCTGGCCGGCATTGCGCTGGGGGCACTGGCCGGGGCAGTCACGGGTGTGTTGGTCTATGTGGCCAATGACGCACAATTGCGGGACCTGACCTTCTGGGGCATGGGCTCGCTGTCGGGCGCCAACTGGACCAAGATCATGGCGTCCGGCCCGATCATCGTCGTGGCGCTGGCCGTGGCGGCGTTTCTGGGCAAGGGGCTCAATGCGCTGACCTTGGGCGAGGCGACCGCGGGGCATCTGGGCGTGCGTGTGCAGGGCTTCAAGCGCGTGGTTATTGTCGCGGTGGCGGCGGCGACCGGTGCTTCGGTGGCGGTCAGCGGCGGCATTGGATTTGTCGGCATTGTCGTGCCGCATCTGTTGCGGCTGGTGATCGGACCTGACCATCGCTATCTGCTGCCGGCTTCGGCGCTATTGGGCGCCTCGTTCCTGCTGATGGCCGATGCCGTCAGCCGGCTGATCGTGGCGCCGGCGGAACTGCCGATCGGCATCGTGACCGCCGCGGTGGGTGGGCCGTTCTTCCTCTGGATATTGCTGCGCAAACGCGCCGTCTTTGCCTGGTGACGCCATGATCCATGTCGACAATATCGCGGTTGAAATCGGCCAGCGGCGCATTCTCGATGGCGTCAGTTTTTCTGCCTATCCGGGGCAGGTGACTGCCATTATCGGCCCCAATGGCTCGGGCAAATCCACGCTGATGAAGGCGCTGTGCCGGGACTATGCGTTCAGCGGGGCGATCAGCATCAATGGCCGCGATGTGGCCAGCATGGATCTGGGTACCGCCGCCACTTTGCGGGCCGTGCTGCCGCAATCGAGCACATTGCCATTCCCCTTCACGGTGCGTGAAGTGGTGGCTTTGGGGCTTACTGCCGGCCGGCCGGGCGTGTCGCTCGCGGCGCTGCGGCGGTTGCCGGACGAGGCGCTGGCGCGGGTTGATCTCAGCGGTTTCGGTGGACGGTTCTATGGCGAATTGTCGGGCGGGGAGCAGCAGCGCGTGCAATTGGCGCGCGTCATCTGCCAGGTGTGGGAACCGGTGCTCGATGGGGTGCCGCGGTTCCTGTTTCTCGATGAGCCGGTCTCGAGCCTGGATATCAAGCATCAGTTGATGATCATGGATGTGGCGCGCCAGTTCGCGGCGGCGGGAGGGGGCGTCATCGCCATCCTGCATGATCTGAATCTGGCGGCCATGTATGCCGACCAGATTGTGGCAATCCGCAATGGCGCGGTGGCCGGCGCCGGCACGCCCGCCGAAGTTCTGACCGATGGCCTGATCGCCGAGGTTTTCGATTGTCCGATGCGGGTGGGCGCTGTTCCCACCGGCAATATTCCCTTCGTCTTGCCGCAGTCGGCGCAGCGTTCCGTCGCCGCGGCACCACAAAGCAAGGTTGCCTGATGTCTAGATTTTTGTCCGCCCTCCTGTTCGGCGCTTTTGCCCTGTCCGCCCCCGTGCTGGCGCAAGAGGCGGCGCCCGCCGCCGCGCCATCCCTGGCAGTTGAACTCAACGCCCTGCAGCCCGCCGACACCGGTTGCCGGGTGACGTTCCTCGCCACCAATAATCTGGGTGGCCAGCTCGATCAGGCTGCAGTGGAAGTGGCGTTCTTCACCAGCGATGGCGCTATCGACCGCATCGTGACGCTTGATTTTAAGGCGCTGGCCGAGGGCAAGACCAAGGTGCTGCAGTTCGAACTCAAGAACCTCAGCTGCGAGGGCATCGGGCGCCTGCTGATCAACGATATCACCGCCTGCGAAGGCACGGGCATTGCGGCGACGGCGTGCCTTGATGGGCTCGTCACCACGACGCGGCCCGACATTGCCTTTGGCGTTTGAGGACGGGGCCGATGGACGTAGCAGCGCAAGCGCATGATTTTTCCATGTTCGCTCTGTTCATGCAGGCGGACTGGGTGGTCAAGTCGGTGATGATCGGGCTGGTCATTGCCTCGGTCTGGGTGTGGGCGATCATTGCCAATCGGCTGGCCGCCTATGGCAAGGCCAAGAGCGAAATGGCGGCGTTCGATAAAGCTTTCGCCTCGGGCCGGCCGCTGGCCGAGCTGCGGGCTGATTACGCCGGCAGCGGGCACCATGGGCTTTCGGCGGTGTTTCTTGCCGCCATGGAAGAATGGGACAAGAGCCACGCCGTGCAGGCCGACAATGCGGTGGGCCTGCAGAGCCGGCTTGAAATCGCGCTCGATCTGGCGGTGAGCGAACAGAGCGCCGATCTCGAAAAGCGGCTCGGCTTTCTCGCCACCATCGGTAGCGCCGGCCCGTTTGTGGGCCTGTTCGGCACGGTCTGGGGCATCATGAACGCCTTTACCGCCATTGCCGCGGCGGAAAATACCAGTCTTGCGGTGGTGGCGCCGGGGATTGCCGAGGCGCTGCTGGCAACGGCTTTGGGCCTGCTTGCCGCTATTCCTGCCGTTATCGCTTACAACAAACTCAGCGCCGATGCGGGCAAGCTGATCGCGCGGCTCGAGGGCTTTGCCAATCGGCTGGTGGCGCTGATGTCGCGCCAGCTCGATGCCGGAAAGTCGCTCTGATGGGCATGGCGCTGGGTAATAACAAAGGCAAGCGCGGCCGGGGCAGGGCCCCGATCAGCGAGATCAACATCACCCCCATGGTGGATGTGATGCTGGTGCTGCTGATCGTCTTCATGGTCGCGGCGCCGCTGATGACCATGGGCGTGCCGATCGACCTGCCCGAGACGCGGGCGCAGGCCATGCCGCTGCAGACCAAGCCGATCACCGTGACGGTGGAGCCCAGCGGTGCACTGTCCATCGAGGGCGAGCCGGTGACGCTGGACACGCTGGTGACAAGCGTTGCGGCGCTGGCTGTCGAGGGCACCGACGAGCGGCTTTATGTGCGCGGCGATACCACGGCGGCCTATGGCGCCATCATGGAAGTGATGGGCGAATTGTCGGGCGCCGGCTATAGCCGCATCGGCCTTGTCACCGTGCCGGCGCGGACCCCCTGACATGCGTTATGCCCTGCCAGGTTCGCTCTTGGTGCATGCCGGCATTTTCGGCATGGCTTTTATCGGCTTTGCCTGGCCGCAGCCCGAGGATGCGCCGCCGCCGGGGGCCGTGACGGTGGACATTATTTCGGTCACCTCGGTTTCGAGCAATGAAACCTCCACTGTCGAGGATGGCAGTGCGGAAAATCTGATCTCGGCGGGTGGCGAAATCGCCGTAACGACGCCGAGTGAAACGCTTGAGCCGGTCGAGCCCGAAACGCAGGTCGCCGAAGTGCCGGTCGAGCAGGCGGTGCCGCCCGAAACGGTCGAGCCGCTGGAGCAGGACGAGGCGCCACCGCTTGAGACCGCCATGGCCGAACCTGTCGAGCCGGTTGCCGAGACGATCGACATGGCTGTGCTGGCGACGCCGGTCACCAGCCCTGAACCCGTCGAGACGGTTGCGCCAGTGGCGACCGAAGCACTCGAGCCGGTCGAGGAGAGCGAGTTGAACGCTGCTCCCGTGCCACGGACGCTGAGTTTCGAGCGGCCCAGTGCGCCCACGCAGCGGCCGCGGCCACAGCAACAGCCGACGCAACAGGCCTCGCGCGAAGCCCCGCGGCCACCGCCGCCGGCCGGCAATAGCGGGCAGAGCAATGCCGACAGCGCCGCGGCTCGGGCTACGGCCGGCCAGCAGAGTCAGGGGAGTGGCGGCGTCGCTGAAGCGGCATCGTGGCAGCGTCAGGTGCAGCGGCGCCTCAACAATGCCAAACGCTATCCGCGGTCGGCCGGCGGGGCGACGGGAACGGCCCTGGTGCGGTTCACCATCTCGGCCGGCGGTGGGCTGGCTGGCGTGAGTCTGGTGCAGTCATCCGGCAATCCGGCGCTCGATCAGGCCGCTATCGACGCGGTCAATCGCGCTGCGCCCTTCCCGCCGGTGCCGACCGGCACCAGCAAGTCCATGGCTGTGCCGGTGGATTTCACGCGGTAGGGGCCCCCCCCGGCATCGAGCTTTAGGCGCTCCCTAGCCCTCCCCACAAGGGGGAGGGTGACATCGAGTGTCTGGTCCCATCCAGCCACACCCATTGGCCGTATGGGGCACCATCCCGCCAAGTTCACCGGGGTCACCCTCCCCTTGATGGGGAGGGGTGGGGGAGAGCCACGATCCGCAGGTTCTTTCCATGAGGAACAAAAACCGCAAGCCCCCCAGCGTTGCCGGCTAAGTGATGGATCGTTTGGGCATTTGTGCAATTACTGGGCGCTTACGCGTTGTTTGATGGCGCGAAAGGACAAGCCCTTGTCTGCATTTGCCCAATTGATCTCCACCGCCACTGCCGTGCCGCCCAATATCCTGCTGCAACGTGATGTCGCGACGGCGGCGGGGGAGATTTTCGGGCCGCGCTTTCGTGAATTCGATCGCATGGCCAAAGTGTTCGAAACCGCCGGGATCACCAAGCGCCATTCGGTGCGGCCCATCGACTGGTTTTTCGAGACCCGCGGCTGGCCCGAACGCACGGCGGTCTATCTCGAAGCCGCCTGCGCGCTGTTCATCGAAGCGGCGTCGAAAGCGCTTGAGGAGGCCGGGCTCACCGGCGCCGATATCGATAGCGTGGTCACTGTCTCTTCCACGGGCATTGCCACGCCCTCGCTCGAAGCGCGGGTAGCCGGCCGCATGGGCTTTCGCAGCGATATCGAGCGCGTGCCGGTCTTCGGGCTGGGCTGCGCCGGGGGCGTGTCCGGCTTTGCCATCGGTTCGCGCCTCGCCGTGGCGCGGCCAGGCACCAATGTGCTGGTGGTCGCGGTTGAGCTGTGCACTCTCGCCTTCCGGCTCGATGAATTGAGCAAGGCCAATATCGTGGCAACCGCGCTATTCGGCGACGGCGCCGCTGCCTGCGTGTTGCGGGCGGGGGAGGGTGGGCTGGCCGATGTCGAGGCAGCCGGGCAGCACACCTGGCCCGATACGCTCAACATTATGGGCTGGAGTGTCGACCCGCAGGGTTTTGGCGTTATTTTTGACCGTACCATTCCCCCTTTTGCCGAAGCCGAAATGGGCCCAGCCGTCAGCGCCATTCTGGCGCGAGCGGGGCTCACAGTGGACGATATCGACCGGTTCGTCTGCCATCCCGGCGGCATCAAAGTGGTTGAAGCGCTCGAACATGCGCTGCGCCTTGAGCAAGGCTCGCTCGATGTGGAGCGGCAGGTTTTGGCCGACTACGGTAATATGTCCGCGCCCACCGTGCTTTTTGTGCTCGACGCCGTGCGGCGGCGTGGCCTGCCCAAGCGGTCCCTGCTGACGGCGATGGGGCCGGGCTTTTCGGCCTCTTGCCTCTCGCTCAAGGCCGCCGCGTGATCGGCTCGATACTGCTGCTGGGTTTCGTCACCGCCGAGCGGCTAGGCGAACTCGTGCTGGCGCGGTGTAATACTGCGCGCTTGTTGGCAGCGGGCGCGGTCGAACATGCGCGGGGCCATTATCCGCTGATCGTGTTGCTGCATGCGGTCTGGCTGATCGGGCTGTGGCTGCTGGCGTGGAACCTGCCGATCAATCTGGGGTGGCTGGTCGTCTTCATCGTCCTGCAAGGCCTGCGCCTTTGGGTACTCGCGACGCTCGGGCCCCGCTGGACCACGCGCATTATCGTGCTGCCGCAGGCGGACCTCGTTGCGCGTGGGCCTTATCGCTTCGTCAAACATCCCAATTATCTGGTGGTCATCGGGGAAATTGCCGTGCTCCCGCTGGTGTTCGGGCTGGTCTGGTATGCGGGGTTGTTTTCCCTGCTCAATGCCGGAATTCTCTTCATTCGCATCACGGCCGAAAATAAGGCGCTGGCGGCCCGATAGGTGCCGGCAGGCAGCGTTTTGCGCATTACATTTCCGTGCGCGATTTTTCTTGTCGACAAACTAAATACAAAACTCTAAATCTGGCTATGGAGACGCTATTGCGACAATGAGGAATTAGGCATGCAAAAGAGTGATTTCCGCGGTGTATTGCCCGCGATCACGACCAAGATGACGGCGGACCAGCAGGTCGATCTCGATGGCGTCAAAGCCGATGTGGTGTTTCAGATCGAGGGTGGCGTCGATGCCATCGTGGTCTGCGGCTCGCTGGGCGAAGCCTCGAGCCTGACGGTCGCGGAAAAGCTCGCCATCGCCAAGGCCGCCATTGAAGCGGCAGCGGGCCGTGTGCCGGTGCTGCTGACCATTGCCGAGGACTCGACCAGCGTCGGCGCGGCGCTTGCCGCTGAAGCCGAAAAGATCGGTGTCGAGGGGCTGATGGTACTGCCGGCCATGCGCTACCTGGCCGATGACCGCGAAGTGGTGTTCCACTATCGGGCGATCGCTGCGGCCTCGAACTTGCCGATTATCGTCTACAATAATCCCCTGGCGTACGGCATCAACATCACCGCCGAGATGCTCAAGGACATGGCCGACGAGCCCAAATTCGTCGCTATCAAGGAATCGACCGGCGACACGCGCCGCATCAACGAGACAATCAATGCATTGGGCGATCGCTACCAGTTGCTGACTGGCGTGGACGACCTGGCGCTGGAAAGCCTGGTGCTGGGTTGCCATGGCTGGATTGCGGGCCTGGTCGTTGCCTTCCCCAAGGAGACCGTGGCCATCTACAGACTCGTGCAGCAGGACCGCATCAAGGAAGCCATGGAAATCTACCGCTGGTTCCTGCCGCTGCTGCATCTCGATATCGGCCCGAAATTCGTCCAGAACATCAAGCTATGCGAAGCGATTGTGCGTGGCACGTCCCCGGTCGTGCGCCAGCCGCGGTTGGAGCTGGTCGGGGATGAGGAAAAGGCTATTCGGGCCGTGGTCGAGCAGGGGCTGAAGACGCGGCCGGATTTGGCCAAGTACGGTTTCTAGTCTCGGGCGTCTCTACACCCACAATGTCATCCCGGCGCAGGCCGGGATCCATGCTGAAGGCTCTCCCATCATCCAGTTTGGGGTTGGTTCACGGCATGGATTCCGGCCTGCGCCGGAATGACTCCGTGGGGTGGAATGCTAAGGGGTGCCCCTCAGTTCACCGTAAACCCCTTCACAAACGGATCGCGGTCGTCGAGGAAGATCGTGTTGTAACCCGTGATCCAGGCCTGGCCGGCGATAGAGGGCACGATGGCGTCGTAGGGGCCGACCTTGGTGGCGGCCTCGACCCGGCCGACAAACAGGCTCCCGATGATCGATTCATGCACAAAGCTCTCGCCCACCTTGAGCTCGCCGCGTGCGGCTTTCTGGGCCAGGCGCGCCGAGGTGCCGGTGCCGCAGGGTGAGCGGTCGATGGCTTTTTCGCCGTAGAATACCGCATTGCGGGCATCGGCCTTGGGGTTCACCGGGGCGCCGGTCCACATGATATGGCGCAGGCCATTGATGGTGGGGAATTCGGGGTGCTGGAAGGTGTATTTCTCGTTGATCAGCCGGCGGGCGACGGGCGAAAGTTGCTGGATATCGAAGGCTGAGAGCTGGTTCATATCGGTGAAGCCGGGCTGCGGTTCGAAAATGGCGTAGAAATTGCCGCCATAGGCGACGTCGAACTTGAGCGGCCCAAGCCCCGGCAGGTCGATTTCCAGCCCGGTCGCATAAAGGAAGGAGGGCACATTGGTGATGCGCACGTCGATCACATGGCCCGCATTGTCCATGGTGTATTCGGCCTCGATAGTGCCGGCCGGCACTTCGAGCCGCAGCTTGCCCGGTGTCTTGGGCGTGACCAGGCCTTCTTCGATCATCACCGTCACCGTGCCGATCGTGCCATGGCCGCACATGGGCAGGCAGCCCGAGGTTTCGATGAAGAGGATCGAGCCGTCCACATCCTCGCGCAAAGCAGGATAAAGGATCGATCCGCTCATCACGTCATGGCCGCGCGGCTCGAACATCAGGCCGGTGCGGATCCAGTCATATTCGGCCAGAAAATGCTCGCGGCGGGCATTCATCGTATCGCCCTTGAGGTCGGGGCCGCCCCCGGCCACGACGCGGACCGGATTGCCGCTTGTATGGGCGTCGATACAGAAAAAGCTCTTCTTGCTCATGATGGCCTATTGGAAGCGGGTAATGCTGAAAGGGGCGAGCGCCGGATCGGCCGGTGCATCGGCAATAAGGCTAGCGACCAGTCGCGCGGTGACGGCGCTCAGGGTCAAGCCCAGATGGCCATGGCCGAAGGCATAGACGATGCGGTCGTCGCCGGGATGGTGGCTGATGACGGGCAGGGAATCGGGCGTCGAGGGGCGGCGGCCCATCCATTCCTTGCCGGTTTCGGGCAGGGCGGGCACATAGCGGCGCATCTTGGTGCGCATGGCCCTGGCGCGGGCGAAATTGGGGGCGGTGTCGGGCTTGGCCAATTCCACCGCGCCGCCCACGCGCAGGCCATCGACCAGTGGCGAAGCGATAAAGCCATGATCGGCAAAACCTACCGGCATGGGCAGGTTCCAGTCCAGATCGGTGAAGGTGGTGTTATAGCCGCGCTCGTTTTCGAGCAGTACTTTGGCGCCCAGCCCGCGCACCAGATCGCGCGACCACACCCCGGCGGCGACCACCACCTTGTCGAAGGTTTTCTGGCCCGATGGTGTGGCGATGGTGATGCCGTTCTCGCCCTGTACCAGCCGTGTCACCTTGGCCGGCACGAGCTTGGCGCGGCCACTGACGAAGGACTGATAATGGCGCAAAATGGTCAGGGGATTGGAGGCCGTCCAATAGCTGGGCTGATAGATGGCACCGGCAAAATTGCCCTCCAGCTGCGGCACCAATTGGCGCGCACGCTCGGGGGTGATGCGTTCGAAATCATAGCCCAGAGTGGCCTTGACGACGCCGGCTTCATGCAGGGCGGAGGCTACGCTTTTTTCGCTGTCATGCACCGAAACGTAGCCGGTCTGCCGCAAGTGGCCGGAGAGAGCAGCCTTGCGGCCCAGCTCTTCATGGTCGGCCAGCGCGCTGGTCATCAATAGCGTCAGCGCTTCGCGCGCTTTGACTCCGCGGGCCGGTGTGGCGGAGGCGAGGAATGCCAAAAGCCAGGGCAGTAGCGCGGGCACATCGGTCCAGCGCAGGGTCAGCGGCCCCAGCGGATCGAGCAGCCAGCCTGGTACGGCCGACAGAATGCCGGGGCTGGCAATCGGCGCGATTTCGGGCAGGGCGATCAGCGAGGCGTTGCCTGATGAGGTGGGCAGGCCATCGGGCTCGGGCTCGAAGACCGTGACGTCATGGCCCTGATCGATCAGCCAGGTGGCAATGGCGGCGCCGATAATGCCGGCGCCGGCAACGGCGATACGGGCCATTAGCGGGCGTCCGAGAGGCTAATATGGGCGGCGGTGTCGCGGCCGATATAGCTCTGGATTTGCCGCACGATCTGGGCGGCATGTTCGGCACCCAGCCGGTCGGCGAGGTCCGCGTCGCCCGCTTCGATGGCCGCAACCATGGCGCCGTGTTCGTCGACATATTGGCGCGGCAGCTTGTCATCGAAGGAGGAATAATAGAGCCGCAGGATGCGCCGACCCTCGTCGAGCAGCCGGCCAAAGAGGTTGGTGAAATAGATATTGCCGCCGGCTTCGGCGATGGCCATGTGGAAATCGCGATTAGCCTGGATCATGCCCAGTGCATCGCGCCGTGCCACGGCCTCCGAATAGGCGCCTTCAAAGCCGCGAATGGCCAGCAGATGTTCGGGCCGGCGATGCACCGCCGCGGAGCGCGTGGTGACGCGATACATCAGCGTCAGCGCCTCGAAATAGAGCGGCAGCCGCACGAAATCGATGGTCGAGACCACTGTGTTGCGATTGGGCAGCGTGGTCACCAGCCCTTCGCCCGAGAGGCGCACCAGCGCCTCGCGGATCGGGGTGCGCGACATTTCGAATTGTTCGGAGAGGCTTGATTCGTCGAGCGGGCTGCCGGGCTCAAGCTCGAGTTCGAGAATGGATTGGCGCAGCCGCTCATAAACGGTCTGGGCGCCTTGCCCGCGCACGCGGCCATTGGCAGGGGCTTCGGCGGCCGGTTTGGTTTTCTGGGTCTTGGCCGTGGCCATGTTCAGTGCTGCTCCATAGGCTTGGTACCCGATCAGGCCGATAGCTTGTCAGCCGGCTGGTGCGGTTTCAAGCGCGCTCGGAACCTACATCGTATTCAGTTTGTCGACAATATGGTCTTTGCACTGCCGGCCGGTTCGCCTTAGCTCTAGCCGCGCGAAAATGGCAAGGGTCGGCGGCGATGGATGATGAACGAGCAGGCGCAAAGATCAAGCGCGCCGGCAATGCCAGATCTGCCGCACGCCAGAAGGCCGGCGAGGTCACGCTCCATCAATTGCGCATTTTCTGGGCCGTGGCCCGCTCGGAAACCCTGACCAAGGCGGCCAAGCAATTGGGGCTGGCGCAGCCGTCATTATCCCAGCAATTGAGCAAGCTGGAAGCCAATGTCGGCACGCTGTTGTTTCATCGCCGCTCCAATGAAATGGAACTGACCGAGGCAGGCGCTTATCTGCTGCCCAAGGCCGAGCAGGTGCTGCGCAATATGCGCGAATTGGAAGATGGCCTGGGTCAGTTCAGCGGCGGCAAGCGGCTGACGCTGCGGCTGGCGGGCATCAATTCGGTGCTGCGCGTGCTGTTGCCCGCGGCCATCGGCAGTATGCAGAGCCAATTCCCCGAGGTCGATTTCGACATTCAGGAAAGCGCCCCCGCCGATATTCTGGAACTGCTCTATGGGCGGCGGGTCAATATCGGCCTGCTCGCCGCCAATTCGGTGGCGCAGGCGGGTGTCGGCTTCGTGCAGATCCCGCTGATCGAAGACCCCTATGTGTTGGTGGTGCCCGAGTCCCTCACGCTCGATGGCATTGCTGATCCACAGAATGAATTGCCGGCGGAACAATTGGGCCTGCTCAACCAATCCATCCAGTTCACCTTTGGCAGTCAGCAGGCCAATCGGGTGGCCGATTGGTATGATCGGCTGCTGCCGCAGCATCGTGTGGTTGCGCAATGCCGCAGTTTTGAAACGGCCATTGGCCTGGTGCGAGCGGGGTCTGGGGTGTGCCTCGCGCCGGCGCTCGCCACCATTGCAGGCAATGGGCCGCCGGGCGGGGTCAAGCTGTACCGTGTCAAGGCGCCGCCGCGCCGCATCGTGGCTTTGGTGCCCTCGCAATATCGCTGCGCCGAGCCCTATGCGAGCCTGCTCGACCTGCTGCAGCAGACTTCGGCTTCTTATGTCCTGCCGGGAATAAGGCCGACGCCGCCATTTCTGGCGGTGGATACGGAAGACGATTTCTAGGCGCTACCAGCACTATAGGCAAAAGCTATCGCGGCCATAGAGTGCGCTCGGGCCGCTCAGCCGTCACCCTCACCGCCAGCGGCGATCCTGCCGCCTTCGTGAGGAGACCTGAAATGGCCTGGAAGAAACCAACCATCGTTGAAGTTCCCGTCAGCATGGAAATCAACATGTACGCTTGCGCCACGCGCAAGTAGGGACTGGCCTGCCGCGGGCGCTGACAATGATCAAAATAGTCATTCTGGGCTCCGCGGCGGGCGGGGGCCTGCCGCAATGGAATTGTGGGTGCGACAACTGTCTTGCAGCACGAGGCGAGCCGGGCCTGCGCGCCAGCCAGGCTTCGATCGCCATTAGTGGGGATGGCGAGCATTGGTTTTTGATCAATGCATCGCCCGATCTGCGCCAGCAGATCGTGGATACGCCGGTGCTGCATCCGCGTGCCCTCAGGCACAGCCCGATTGCCGGGGTGATCCTCACCAATGGCGAGGTTGACGCTGTGACCGGCCTGCTCTCGCTGCGCGAAGGCTCGCCCTTTGCGCTTTATGCACATCAGCGCGTGCAGGACATTTTGCGGACCAACAGCATTTTCAATGCGCTCAACCCGCAGAAGGTGACGCGCATCGCCATCGAGACCGGGGTGGCTTTCGAGCCGACGCTGCCCGATGGCTCGGGATCGGGGCTGCTCATCGAACCTTTCATCGCCCCCGGCAAAACGGCGCTTTATCTCGAAGGCGCGGCCGAGAACGACGAGGGTGACACGCTGGGCCTGCGCATCACGCGCAATGGCAAGGTACTGGTCTTTCTCGCCGCCTGTGCCGCTGTCACGCCCGAAGTGGCCGACAGACTGGCCGGGGCCGACCTCGTTTTCTTCGACGGCACGCTGTGGCGCGATGATGAGTTAATCGCCTTGGGCCTCGGGCAAAAAACCGGGCAGCGCATGGGCCATATCGCCATGGATGTGGCCATGCCGGCGCTCGCTGACCTGCGGGTTGGCCGCAAGGTCTTTCTGCATATCAACAATTCGAACCCGGCCTGGCGGCGCGATGCGCCCGAGCGGCTGCAAGCAGAACAAGCAGGATGGATTATTCCTGCCGATGGGATGGAGATGACGCTTTGACAGCAATGACAGCTTTTTCGGTTGCGTCTGACGCGGTGCTCGATAGTGCCGAAGATCTGGAAGCGCAGCTGCGCGCCATCGGCGCCACCCGCTACCATAATCTGCACCCCTTTCATCACCTGCTGCATGGCGGCAAGCTGAACAAGGGGCAGGTGCAGGCCTGGGCGCTCAACCGCTATTATTATCAAAGCTCGATCCCGCTGAAAGACGCCGTGGTCATCTCGCGCTTCCGCGACCGGGCGACCCGTATTGAATGGCGCCACCGCATCGAGGATCACGATGGCGATGTGGGGAGCGAAGGCGGTATCGAGCGCTGGCTGCAACTGACCTCGGGCCTGGGGCTCGACAATGATTATGTCGAAGCCGCCGAGGGCATTCTGCCCGCCACGCGCTTTGCGGTGGATGCCTATATTCATTTCGTCAGGGACCATAGTCCGCTCGAAGCCATCGCCTCGTCCCTCACCGAACTCTTCGCGCCCAACCTGCACGAAGAGCGGATTTCTGGCATGCTGGAGCACTATGATTTCATCAATCCGGGCGTGATGACCTATTTCAAGCGCCGGCTGGAACAGGCCCCGCGCGACGCCAATTTCGCGCTCGATTACGTCAAGGCCAATGCGAAAACCCCGGCCGAGCGGCAGGCGGTGTGCAATGCCTTGATCTTCAAGACCAATGTGCTCTGGGTGCAGCTCGACGCGCTCTATCACGCCTATGTCGAGGGGCATGTGCCGCCCGGCGCTTTCGTGCCGGCCCGGCCATGACCGACTTTGTCGCCCCGGCTACCCGCCGCCGCATGAGTGTCAGCGAAGCCAGCGTGCCCACTTTGGCGCGCGGCACCAAATTGCGGCTCGATGAGACCCGCCAGCGCTGGGTGTTGCTGGTGCCCGAGCGGGTGATGGCGCCCGACGAGATCGCCGTCGAAGTGCTCAAGCTCTGCGACGGACAGCGCAGCGTTGCTGACATCACCGATCACCTGGCTGACATCTACAATGCGCCGCGCGCGGAGATTGCCGGCGATATCATCGCCATGCTGCAAGACCTGGCGGATTCCGGCTTTCTGGTCGAGGCGGTAAAACCATGAGCCCGACCATGAGCGATGCCAGCCCCGTGCTGGTCGATGCCAATGATGGCTTGGCCATCCTCGAAGGCCAGTCCATCGCACAGGCCTATGGCATTCCGCTGGCGGTGCTGCTGGAAATGACCCATCGCTGCCCGCTGCAATGCGGCTATTGCTCCAATCCCGTCGAGATGGAGCGGGCGGGCAATGAGCTGACCACCGACGAGTGGAAAAAAGTGCTGACCGAGCTGGCCGAAATCGGGGTATTGCAGGTGCATTTTTCTGGCGGCGAACCCAGTGTGCGCAAGGACCTGGTCGAGCTGGTGCGTCATGCCAATGATCTGGGGCTCTATACCAATCTGATCACTTCGGCCGTGCTGATCACCAAGGAGCGCCTGACCGAGATTGCCGATGCGGGCCTCGCCCATATCCAGATCAGCTTTCAGGCCAATGATCCGGCTTTGGCCAATCGCATTGGCGGCTTCAAGAATGGCCATGCCAAAAAGCTCGACGTGGCGCAATGGTCGCGCGAACTGGGCCTGCCGCTCACCGTCAATGCGGTGATGCATCGGCAGAACCTGCATGAGCTACGCGACATGATTGCGCTGGCCGTGCAGCTCGATGCCGACCGGATCGAAGTCGCCAATGTGCAGTATTATGGCTGGGCGCTGAAGAACCGCGCCGCTTTGATGCCGACCATCGAGCAGATCGATGAGGCCACCGCCATTGTCGAGGAAGAGCGCGTCCGGTTGCGCGGCATTCTCGACATCGATTTTGTGGTGCCCGACTATTATGCCCTGCGCCCCAAAAAATGCATGGGCGGCTGGGGCCGGCAGTTTTTCAACATCACGCCCTCGGGCAAAATCCTGCCCTGCCACGCCGCCGAAACCATCACCGAACTCAATTTTGAATCGGTGCGCTCCAACCACTCCATCGCCTGGATCTGGCAGAATTCGGATGCCTTCAACCGCTATCGCGGCACCGGCTGGATGCCCGAGCCCTGCCAGGGCTGCGCCTTCAAGGAGATCGATTTTGGTGGCTGCCGTTGCCAGGCTTTCGCCTTGACCGGCAGCGCCGGCAATACCGATCCGGCCTGCCATCTCTCGCCCTTGCATGAGAGCATTTTCAAGACGGCCGAGCGGGAATCCAGCACCGGGGGAGACCGTTTCATCTATCGCAATTTTTCTGGCGGCACGCTGGAGCCTGAGCAGCCATGACGCCACCCGACGGCGGGGCCGACCCCTTCGCCCCGCTCACCAGCCAGATGCTCGATGTTGGCGACGGGCATAGTCTTTATGTCGAGACGGTGGGCCGGGCCAATGGCATTCCGGCCGTCTATCTGCATGGCGGCCCCGGCAGCGGTTGCCAGCCGTCACACCGGCGGCTGTTCGATCCCAGCCGGTTTCGCGCGGTGCTGTTCGATCAACGCGGGGCAGGGCGCAGCCAACCGGCCCGCTCGCGGGAGCACAATAATACCCAGCATCTGATCGCCGATATGGAGCTTGTGCGGACGGCTCTAGGGATCGAGCGCTGGCTGGTCGTTGGCGGCAGCTGGGGCGCAACGCTGGGCCTTGCCTATGCCCAAGCTCATCCCGAGCGCGTTAGCGGCATCGTGCTCCGCGCGACGTTTCTGGGAACGCGGGCCGAGCTGGATTGGGCGTTCGGCACTGGTCTCCGGACGTTCCATCCGGGGCTTTACGAGGACTTCCTCAGCATCCTTACGCCCGACGAGCGCGGCACTCCGCTCGACGCCTATTTCCGCCGCATCCTTGATCCCGATCCGGCAATCCACGGGCCGGCTGCTCGCGCCTGGCATGATACTGAACGGGTGCTCTCCGAGGCTCGACCGGGTACGAGGCGGCTTGATCTGGATGATGTCCAAAACGGCAGCCGGTTGCCGTCGACTGCATTTATGGAAGCCCATTATTTTGCGCAGGGATCGTTCTTGGCCTCCGACCAATTGCTGGCTGGGGCAGGGCGGCTCAAGCCTATCCCAGGGGTGATCGTGCAGGGGCAGTTTGACCTGCTCTGCCCGCCGGCGATGTCATATGCACTGGCAAAGACATGGGGGAATGCGGAGATTGTGCTGGTCGAAGGGGCAGGGCACGCCATGTCGGAGCCGGGGGTGAGCGAGGCGGTGGTGGCGGGGATCAACACTCTAGCGATCAATCACCCGCGCCAATAGGTCCAGCCAATTGCCATGCGCCAGTCGCTGTACCAGCGCATCATCAAACCCATGCTGCTGCAGAGCCTCGATCAACACCTGCAACCCCGCCGACGAACCAATCGCGGCCGGGAGCATGGCGCCATCGAAGTCCGAGCCCAGGCCCACGCGCGTTTCGCCAACTGCCTCGATCATTGCATCGAGATGCCGCAGCATGACGTCTAGTCCGGTATCCGGTCGCCACGCGCCGTCAGGCCGCAGGAAGCCGGTGGCGAAGTTGAGGCCTACCATGCCGTCGCTGTCGCGGATCGCCTTGAGCTGGTCGGCGGTGAGGTTGCGCGGATTGGGGCAGATGGCGTGGACATTGGAATGGGTGGCAACCAGCGGTGCGCTGGAGAGTTCGGCCACGTCCCAAAAGCCTTTTTCGGTGATGTGGGACAGATCGATCAGCACGCCCAGCCGATTGCAGGCGGCGACAAGGCGCTTGCCGACGTCGGTGAGGCCTGGGCCGGTATCGGGCGAGCCGGGGAAATTGAATGGCACGCCATGGCCGAAGATATTGTCCCGGCTCCAGACCGGGCCGAGCGAGCGCAGGCCGGCGGCATAGAGCACGTCGAGAAACTGTAAATCGGCATCGATGGCTTCGACGCCTTCGATATGCAGTACGGCAGCGATTTTGCCGGCTGCCATGGCGGCCTTGATCTCAGTCGTGTTGCGGCAGACGGCGAGGGCGCCGGCGGCTTCCAGCCGATAGAGCAGGCTGACCTGTTGGATCGCCATGGCCTGAGCGGGAACGAGGTCCAGCGGCAGCGGCGCCATGTCGAAGGCCATGCCCGGCGGGAGCACGCCATCGGGCTTTTTTGGGGAGGGGCAGAACACGGCGAACATGCCGCCGGCAAAGCCGCCGGCCTTGGCCTTGATCGGGTCGATATGGCTGGGAAAGGAGCCAGTGAGGAAGGCTTGCACCGGATCGGCGACGTCGGACGTCGCCAGATGGCCCAGAATGTCATTGTGGCCATCAAAGACCGGAATAGGCTCGCTCATTACCCTGCCGTCATGCTGCGTCGTTGATCAATTCCTCAGCCAGACCATATTCGTGCAGCTTGCGGTAGAGGGTGGAGCGGCCAATCTTGAGGGCGCGGGCGACGCGCGACATGCGCCCGCCATGATGCTCAATGGCAAAGACGATAGCGGCGCGCTCGATTTGCGCCAAGGCCGCGATTTCGCCGGAGGCATCGAGGAAGCGGTCAGGCGCAGCGGGTTGTTCCTCAAAGGCCCGCTGGCGGGCGGTTGCGGTGTCGATATGGGTCGGCGCGGCGGGTACCGGCACGGTTTCGATATCGGAGAGGGCGGTTTCGCGGCCGGCAGATTGGGCGACGATCTGGGGGAAATCGACGGTTTCGAGGAAGGCGCCGTCGCTGAGCACAATGGCGCGATAGACTGCGTTTTCCAGCTGTCGCACATTGCCGGGCCAATCATAGCCGAGCAGCAGATCAAGCGCGGCGGGAGAAAGCCCCAGCACCCGCTTGCCGGCCTCGGCCGAGAAGCGGGCGATGAACATGGAGACTAAAGCGGGCACATCTTCCATGCGCTCGCGCAGCGGCGGCACATAAATGGGGAAGACGTTGAGGCGGTAGTAGAGGTCTTCGCGGAATTCGCCGGATTTGGCGAGATTGAGCAGCCGCCGATTGGTGGCCGAGATGACACGGACATTGACCCGCTCGGTGCGGCTGGCGCCGACCGGCTCGATCTCGCCATCCTGCAGTGCCCGCAGCAATTTGACCTGGGTGTCGGGCGGCAGTTCGCCGATCTCATCGAGAAACAGCGTGCCGTTATGGGCTTCGGCAAATTTGCCCGGCTGGTCGGCAATGGCACCGGTAAAGGCGCCCTTTTTGTGCCCGAACAGCACGGACTCCACCAGATTAGGCGGAATGGCCCCGCAATTGACGGTGATGAACGGCCTGCCGGCGCGGTCACCCGAGCCCTGGATGATGCGGGCCACCAATTCCTTGCCGACCCCGGTCTCGCCTTCGATCAGCACAGGAATGGTCGATTTTGCCGCCTTGGCGCAGAGCGTCAGCACGCGACCCATGGCAGGCGCCTTGGCGATCATGTCGGCGGCGGTAAAGGTGCCGGTCTTGCGGGCATGCTCGGCGCGGATGGCGGCTTCGAGCGTATCGAGCTTCATGGCATTGCGCAGCGAGATGACCAGCCGTTCGGGCGATACCGGCTTGACGAAATAGTCCGCTGCGCCCTGGCGCATGGCCGAGATAACGGTCTCGAGCGAGGCATTGGCGGTCTGGATGATGACGGGCGTGGTCAGCCGCTCGCGGCGCATCGCTTCCATCACGGCCATGCCATCGAGATCAGGCATGACCAGATCAAGGATCATGGCGCCGATATTGCGATCCTCGCGCAGAATGGCCAGCGCCTGCTCGCCCCCGGTGGCGGTCAGCGGCTTGAAGCCGGCGCGGTTGGCGATTTCGGCGGTGAGCCGCAGCTGCACCGGATCATCGTCGACAACGAGAACACGCGTCATACTTACCTCAGGCTTGGTCACGGCACGCGAATCTGGTGTGCCGTTTTGGGAAGAAGATGGGCCAAGGGGTTTAAGAGGGGATTAACTGTGTGGGATTTTGGGGGATTGGGCGTCGGAGTGGCCCTCCGATGGACGGCCTGACCACCGCTCGCTAGGATCACCCAAAACCAAACGAGAAGGCATTATGGTCCTCAGAATTTTCGCAGTGCTGGCAACGATTATCGCCCTCCTATCCGCAGCACCCGCAATGGCCGACGGCGCCGTGCTCAGCGGCACGGTGTTCTTCCGCGAGCGCATCATGTTGCCCGATACGGCCAAGGTAAGTGTGCAATTGCTCGACACCTCGTTGGCCGACGCGCCCGCCAGGGTGCTGGGGGAGACCATGGCCAGCGGCAAGTCGCCGCCTTATGCCTATGCCATTGCCTATGACCCCGACGCGATCGTGCCCGGCCACCGCTATTCGGTGTCTGCCCGCATCACCGAGGGCGACAAGCTGCTCTTTATCTCGACCACGCATAACAGTGTCTTCGGATCCGGCCCCGACGCCACCGAGATTCTGGTCGAGCGGGTTGCCGAGGCCATTTCGGCCGCCAGCCCTGGCTGGCCGGATGGACGCTGGCTGGCCGAGGACATTGATGGCGGTGGGGTGATCGATAATCTGCAGACCGTGCTGGAGCTGGCGCCCGATGGGCAGGTGAGCGGTATGGCCGGTTGCAACCGTTTTGGTGGCAAGGCCAGCATTGATGGTTCGGCGCTCAGCTTTGGCGATCTGTTTTCGAACGAGATGGCTTGCGCGCCGGCCATCATGGATCAGGAGAGCAAATTCCTCGATGCGCTGGAGCGGGTGGCGAGCTACCGGCTCGACAATGCTCGCGGCAAGCTGATCCTGCTCGATGCAGAAGGCAATGACATCATGGTTCTCGCCCGGATTTGAGCGCGCTGCCCTTCCAATCGCCGTCCTCGCTGGCTAAGGTCCGCGCGCAATTGGACCAGCCGGAGAGAGCACGCCATGACCGAAACCAAGAGCCAGAAGGGCCACAACCAGTTCGGCACGCTGCCGGTATGGGACCTTTCCGATCTTTATCCCGGCAAGGACAGCAAGGAATTTGCTGCGGCGCTGGACGAGGCCAAGGCGCTCGCGACGCAATTCGAGGCCACCTATAAGGGCAAGCTGGTCGAGCTGACCAAGGCGGGCAAGCTGGTCGAAGCGATCAAGGCCAGCGAACAGCTGGGCGATATCAGCGGGCGCATCGGCTCGTTCTCCTTCCTGCAATATGCACAGAAATCGACCGATCCGGATCGCGCCAAGTTCATGGGCGATACCAATGAGGCGCTGACCAATCTCTCCACCAAAGTGCTGTTCTTCGAACTCGAACTGAACCGCATTGAGGATGCCGATCTCGAAGCCGCCTTCGCCGGCGATGCGGAGCTGGCGCGCTATCGCACCTGGTTTGCCGAATTGCGCAAGGCCAAGCCCTATCAGCTCGACGATAAGCTCGAAGAGTTGTTCCACGACAAATCGGTCACCGCCTATTCCGCCTGGAACCGGCTGTTTGACGAGACGCTGTCGAGCCTGCAATTCGAGGTGGATGGCGAGATTCTCAATATGGAATCAACGCTGCATCTGCTGTCGGAAAAGGACGAGAAGAAGCGCGAAGCCGCCTTTAGGGCGCTAGGCAAGACGCTCAAGGACAATGCGCGGCTCTTCACCCACATCACCAATGTGCTGGCCAAGGACAAGGAAATTTCCGATCGCTGGCGCGGCTACCAGGATATTGCCGATAGCCGCCATATGGCCAATTCGGTGGAACGCGAAGTGGTCGATGCCCTGCAAAAGGCGGTGACCGACGCCTATCCCAAGCTCAGCCATCGCTATTACAAGATGAAGGCCAAGTGGTTCGGCAAGGACAAGCTCAATGCCTGGGATCGCAATGCGCCGCTGCCGACCAGCGACGAGCGCACCTGGGATTGGGATAGCGCCGTTTCCACCGTGCTCGAGGCCTATGGCAAATTCTCGCCCGAACTGGCTGAGGTCGCCAAGCCGTTCTTTAATTCGGGCTGGATCGACGCGCCGGTGGCCGAAGGCAAGCTGTCGGGCGCCTTTGCCCATCCCACCGTGCCCAGCGCGCATCCCTATCTGATGCTCAATTATATGGGCCGCTCGCGTGATATCATGACGCTGGCGCATGAATTGGGCCATGGCGTGCATCAGCGGCTGGCCGCGGCGCAGGGGCCGATCCTATCCAATACCCCGCTCACGCTGGCCGAAACCGCCTCGGTCTTCGGCGAAATGCTGACCTTCCGCTCGCTGCTCGACAAGACCACCGATCCCCAGCAGCGTTTTGCGCTATTGTCCTCAAAGGTCGAGGATATGCTCAATACCGTGGTGCGGCAGATTGCCTTCTACACCTTCGAGCGGCGCGTCCACACCGCCCGCCGGCAGGGGGAATTGCGCACCGAGGAGATCAACCAGATCTGGCTCGACGTGCAGGCGGAATCCCTTGGCGATGCCATCATTGCCAATGAAGGCTATGACATCTTCTGGGCCTATATTCCGCACTTCATCCACTCCCCCTTCTATGTCTACGCCTATGCGTTCGGGGACTGCCTTGTGAACTCGCTTTACGCGCAGTATGAGAAGGCCAGTGAGGGCTTTGCGGAGCGCTATTTCGAACTGCTCAAGGCCGGCGGGAGCAAGCACCATTCCGAGTTGCTGGCCCCCTTCGGGCTCGACGCGAAGGACCCCAAATTCTGGTCGCTGGGCCTGTCGATGATCGAAGGATTGATCGACGAGCTGGAAGCGACCAGCCCATAAGGCGCCGGTGGCGCAAAGACTTTGAGACGACGCGAATTATTGAGGACGAGAATGGCAGCCAGCAAGCACGAACCGCTTCCGCCCCTGCGCGAAGAATCCCCGATGGACTATGCCCAGCACGAGGCCACCTATAGCGGCTTTGTGACGGTGACCAAGTATACCATCATGGGCATCGCCATCCTGATGGTGGGGCTCTATTTCGCCGTGATCGCCGGCCAGCCGGTGCTGGGCCTAGTGTTGGTGCTCGCCTCTTTCGTCGTGCCGCCAGTGGTGGGCGTGTTGAGCGAGATATCCAAGAAATAGCAGCCCTGCGGCAGGTGCCGCTTCGGGTCAGCAGCGCGTCGGGCCATGGCCCGGCCGCACGTCGTCGGCATGCCGCAGTGCACGCTAGGTGCATTGCCGCCGCAGGAGGTAGTGCATGAAGATCGCCATCGTCCGTGAACGTTTTGAAGGCGAGAACCGCGTCGCGGCCACGCCGGAAACCGTCGGCAAGCTCGTGGGTCTGGGCGGCAGCGTGACGGTGGAGAAAGGGGCGGGCCTGGGCTCGCGCATTCTCGATGCCGATTATGTCGCCGCTGGCGCCACGATAGCGGCCAGTGCCGATGCGGCCCTCAAGGGCGCCGAAATCGTGCTGACCGTGCGACGGCCTGCTGCTTCAACGCTTGTTGGCGTGGCCAAGGGCGCCCTGGTGATCGGGGCGCTCGACCCCTATGGCAATGACCAGGACGTGGCGGCTCTGGCCAAGGCGGGCGTTACCGCCATTGCCATGGAATTCATGCCCCGCATCACCCGGGCGCAGGTGATGGATATCCTTTCCTCCCAGGCAAACCTCGCCGGTTATCAGGGCGTCATCGAAGCTGCTGCGCAGTTCGATCGCGCGTTGCCCATGATGATGACCGCCGCTGGCACGGTGCGTCCGGCCAAGGCCTTTGTCATGGGGGCTGGCGTCGCGGGGCTGCAGGCCATCGCCACAGCCAAGCGGCTGGGCGCGGTGGTTTCGGCTACCGATGTGCGTCCGGCGGCCAAGGAGCAGGTGGAAAGCCTGGGCGGCAAGTTCGTTGCCGTCGAGGACGAGGAATTCAAGCAGGCCGAAACCGCTGGCGGCTATGCCAAGCAGATGTCGGCTGAATATCAGGCCAAGCAGGCCGAGCTGACTGCGAGCCATATCGCCAAGCAGGATATCGTCATCACCACTGCGCTGATCCCCGGGCGCCCGGCGCCGCGGCTGATCACCAAGGCCATGGTGGAATCCATGGCCCCCGGTTCGGTGATTGTAGATTTGGCCGCTGAGCGCGGTGGCAATGTCGAACTGACGGTGTCCGGCAAGGTCATCGAGCATAATGGCGTGACCATTATCGGCTATACCAATGTGCAGGGCCGCATTCCCACCACGGCGAGCCAGCTTTATGCGCGTAATCTTCTGGCCTTTGTCACCACGCTGATCGACGCCAAGGAAAAGACCCTGGCAATTAATTGGGATGACGAATTGGTCAAGGCGACGGTGCTGACCCGCGACGGCGCGGTGGTACATCCAAGTTTTGCAGTGGTTGCTCCGGCGGCCGAGACTAAGCCCGTTGCGGTGCCCAAAGCTGCGCCCAAGGCGCCGGCTGCCAAGGTCGAAGCCAAGCCTGCGCCGGTCAAGACAGGCGCTGCCAAGCCTGTGCCTGCCAAGAAGCCTACGGCCAAGAAGACCGAAAGCGCTGCCATGGCCGACACGCCGAAAAAGGCTGCGCCGGGCGTAGAGCAATCGATCCCAGCGGCTGCCGAGGCACCGGTTCCGGCGCGCAGGCGCGCTGCCGTCAAGAAGGCCAGTGCGGTGATCGAAGCTGCGGCGGAAGCACCCAAGCCGGCTGCTGCCAAAAAGCCCGCCGCGAAGAAACCGGCGGCCAAGAAGCCGACCACGCCAAAGGGGGCCAAGTAAATGGAAACGACGGCAGGACAAAGCGCCGATGTGATTGCGGCCGTGGCGCACGGCGCGCTGGGCGGGGCGATCGATCCCTTCACCTTCCGCCTGGCCATTTTCGTGCTGGCCATTTTCGTCGGCTATTTCGTGGTCTGGTCGGTCACTCCGGCGCTGCACACCCCGCTGATGAGCGTCACCAATGCGATTTCCTCGGTGATCGTGGTGGGCGCCTTGCTGGCCGTGGGCGTGCATCTGGCGGCTGATGCCAGCTGGGTGTCCAAGCTGTTCGGCTTCATCGCCCTGGTCTTTGCCAGCGTGAACATTTTTGGCGGGTTCCTCGTCACCCAGCGCATGCTGGCCATGTACAAGAAAAAGGGTTGAGCCGATGATCTCTGCAGATATCGCAGCCCTGCTCTATCTCGTTGCCGGGGTGCTGTTCATCCTGGCGCTGCGGGGCCTGTCCAATCCCCGTTCGGCCCAGCAGGGCAACCGCTTCGGCATGATCGGCATGGGCATTGCCATCGTCACCACGCTGGCCCTGGCCGCGCCCTCCGATTGGGTGAGCTGGGCGCTGATCATCGGCGGCATTGCCCTGGGTGGCGGCATCGGCGCCTATATGGCGCGCACCATCAAGATGACCGACATGCCGCAGCTGGTCGCGGCCTTCCACTCGCTGGTGGGCCTGGCCGCCGTCTTCGTCGCCGCTGCGGCGCTCTATGCGCCCGAGGCGTTCAATATCGGCGAGGTTGGCGCCATCCATACCCAGGCGCTGATCGAGATGAGCCTGGGCGTCGCCATCGGGGCCTTCACCTTTACCGGCTCGGTCATCGCCTTTGCCAAGCTCAACGGCAACATGTCGGGCAAGCCCATCCTGCTGCCGGCCCGCCATGCGATCCATATCGCGCTCGGCTTGGTGCTGATTGGTCTCGTCTGGGCTTTTGTTGTCACCGGCAATCCCTGGCTGTTCTGGCTCACCACGCTCCTGGCGCTGGTGCTGGGCGGGTTGATGATCATCCCCATTGGCGGCGCCGATATGCCCGTCGTGGTCTCGATGCTCAATTCCTATTCGGGCTGGGCCGCCGCCGGCATTGGCTTTACCTTGGGCAACACCGCGCTGATCATTACCGGCGCATTGGTGGGCTCGTCCGGCGCGATCCTCTCCTACATCATGTGCAAGGCGATGAACCGCAGCTTCATTTCGGTGATCCTGGGCGGGTTCGGTGCCGATAGCAGCGCCGCGGCCTCGGCCGCCGAAGATGACCGCCCGGTCAAGCAGGGCGCCGCTGAAGACGCGGCATTCCTGATGAAAAATGCCGGCAAGGTCATCATCGTGCCCGGCTATGGCATGGCCGTGGCCCAGGCCCAGCATGCTCTGCGCGAAATGGCCGATATGCTCAAAAAGGAAGGCGTCACCGTCAAATACGCCATCCATCCGGTGGCCGGCCGCATGCCGGGGCACATGAATGTGCTGCTGGCTGAGGCCAATGTGCCCTATGACGAAGTGTTCGAGCTGGAAGATATCAATTCCGAATTCGCCCAGTCCGACGTCGCCTTCGTTATCGGTGCCAATGACGTGACCAACCCGGCCGCCAAGACCGACAAGACTTCGCCGATCTACGGCATGCCTGTGCTCAATGTCGAAGATGCCGGCACCGTGCTGTTCATCAAGCGCGGCATGGCGGCGGGCTATGCCGGGGTGCAGAACGAATTGTTCTTCCGCGACAACACTATGATGCTGTTCGGCGACGCCAAGAAGGTCACCGAGGACATCGTCAAGGCGCTGGGGCACTGAGGGGACACCTCTTTCGGCAACCAAAACCAAGCCCGCTTCGGCGGGCTTTTTCTTTGCTTGCCCGCTTGACCTCAGCTTTACTTGAGGTTGTAGGCAGTTTTCTCACCCAAGAGGAGCAAGATGATGAACGAACATGCCGCCAGTTTTGCCGATAGCTGGCACCGCAACGCCGTCGAACAGGTGGTGCGTAGTCTTGAGGCCGCGTTCAATGCGCATGATCCAGATGCCTTGGCCGCGTGCTATTCCGAAAACACGGTCTGGACCAATGCGATGGGAAGGCGACTATTGGGCCGGGCGGCCGTTGCGGAATTCGGTCACTCGGTCATCTCGAGGCTCAAGGACAGCTATGCGCGCTACGAGATCGCTTCCATTGTCGCCCTCCGACCCGATCTGCTCGCGGTTGGCGTCGACCAGACTCCGACGGATGCGGATGGAATAGCCATCGATGGCGGCCGTGGCGCCGCGCTATACGTGATCGGGCTGGAGATTGACGGCTGGAGGATCGTGGCGGGGCAGAATACGATCGTTGCCTCGTAGATCGGTGTAGCCCTACCTAGCCTCCCCTTGGTGGGCGGTATCTCCACGCTTGGAACTGGATCGCGTTCTAACCACAAGGGCGGTCCCTCCCCTATCAGGGGAGACTAGGAGGGGTATCCGTCACAGATTCCAAAAACTCCAACACCACGCGGTTGAACAGGTCCGGCCGTTGCAGCGGGGCGAAGTGGCTGACGCCTTTTAGCTCCACCAGCTTTGCGCCGGGAATGGTGTTCGCGAGATAACGGGCATGTTCGGGCTTGATGAACTCGTCGTGCTCGCTTTGCACGATGGTGACCGGAACGGCGATCTCAGCGAGATCGGCCGCAGTGTAATTGGGTTCGCTGGCCATCATGCGTCCGACGGCGCTGACAAAGTTCTGGAACTGGTCGGGCGTGGCCGAAAGAGCAGCATAATCCTTGCCGTGGCGGCCAAAGCAGCGCTCGAGCAGGGGGCCGCCGGCGACTTCCGCATTGGAGCCGCTGGGGTCCATGTTGCAGCCGAAAAAGAACACGCCGGCAACGCGCTCGGGCGACTGGTGGCCCAGCACCATGGCGATGCATGCACCATCGCTCCAGCCGATTATGGCGGCGCGGGCAATGCCCAGGTGATCGAGCACGGCAAGCACGTCGGATGCCATCAGGTGATAGGTATAGGGCCGCTCGTCGCGAGTGCTGCGGCCGTGGCCGCGGCTGTCGACGAGGATGGGCCGGTAGCCGGCTTCGATCAGCGCCGGCAGTTGATAGCCCCAATTGCCCGAATGTCCGAGCCCGCCATGCAACAGCACCACGGGGGTACCGCTGCCATAGGCCGCGTACCAGATGCGGGCGCCATCATGGGCCAGGTGGCCCTGTTCCAAGGCGGGAGGCAAAGGCGCTGCGCCGTGTTCGGCAAAGGCGATCAGCTCGTCATCGGTAAACGTCATCTGTCGGCTCTCCGTACGATTGGCTCAGTAATGCGGCGGTGGGGCTTCCGTGCTGGGATCGGCAATCTGGCTACCGGAGCGCACCTGCTCTTCCAGCGTCGTCAGCTTGCGCGTCAGTCCATCGATCACCCGCCATTGCGCCGTTATGGTGGCGTTCAGTTCCTCGATGGTCTGGTCCTGGAAGGCGATGCGGGTTTCCAGGGCCTCGAGCCGCTCGGCGAAATCGCTCATGGGGAATCTCCATCATCGGGGTCGAGCAGCAGGCGGGGGCCGCTGCCCTCTGCGCCTAGCCGATCATGCGGGTTACGTAGCGGGCAGTGGTCGAGCGACAAGCAGCCGCAGCCAATGCAGCTATCGAGCCCTTCGCGCAGGCTCTGCAGTCTTTCGATGCGGCGGTCAAGAGCCTTGCCCCAGGCGCTGGCGATCACCGACCAATCGGCGCGGTTGGGGGTGTGGTCGCGCGGCAGATCGGCCAGCGCGGTGGCGATTTCGGCGAGTGGAATGCCCAATTCCTGGCCGACGCGGATAATGCCGAGCCGCCGCAGCACATCGCGATCGTAGCGGCGTTGGTTTCCCGGCGTGCGATGGGCATGGATCAGCCCCTTGCTTTCGTAGAAATGCAGCGCTGACACCGCCACACCACTGCGCGCGGCAATTTCACCCACGCTCATGCCAAGAGCCATGGCGACCTCCAAAAGCTCAACGTTACTTCAGCTTTTAGGATGTTTGGCTGCCGTCGCCAAGCGCGTCACTGCGCTTAAAAAAACCCGCCGCTCCGAGTGGGGAGCGACGGGCCCTCTATGGGTTCGTTGTGAGCGCGATGCGCTAAATCATTCTGCCGGCGCGTGGGCCTGGAAACCGGGGGCAGCCGATGGACGCAACACGGCGGCGTGTTCAGAGCGCCAGACGCGGTGCACCAGATAGGCCTGGACCAGCAGCAGGGCCAATTCGCACACCCAGAGCACGCCGATCAGCCCCGGCACACCGTTGAAAATGGCGTTGAGCATGGCGATGGAGAAGAAGGCGCGGACCACCACGTCCGTCAGCCCGTTGGCCCAGCTGGGATTGATCAGCCGCAGCACGGCCCAGATCGAGATCAACGAGCCCAGGAAATTGATGAACATCATGGCCAGCGGCGAGAGGTCGCCGACATGGCCGCCCAGCCCGACTGCGCCATTGAGCGTATCAAGAATGGTCAGGTAAACCCCGGCAATGCCCGGCAAAGCGAGCGGCAGGCAAGTAACCAGATCATAGACCGCGCTGGTCTTGACCGCGCGCGCCAGTTGGACGTTCAGCTCCGCCATCGACATTCCCCCGAGATGACCGAGGGGATCGTTACATATTTACGAAAGTTTTACCATATCGATGATTCGGCCATAAAAAAGCGCCCCCGCTGGTTAGGCGGGGGCTAGCGGCGGTCAACTAAAGGTCGAGGAAGCAGCACCCATGTGCGGCGGAAAGGCGCCGCTCCCTCGATGGGTGGACAACCAGGGCAACACTGGAAGCCACTTTTCTTTGGACAGCACTGTATTTCGTGCCCCTCGATATATGAAATAGGGCGTCAACGTCATGGCGTCGTGATGCCGGCCAAGTAGATGCGTGATTTACTCGTGATTTTTTCTTGGTTCTGCTAGCCTGCTGCAAGTTGGTAGCAGGAATTGCAACGGCTTATGGACGCGCCGCATCTTTATCTCCGTCTTCTGGGGCCGTTCGAGGCGCGGGCCGATGACGGGCGCCGGCTGGCGTTCAAGCTCAAGCGCGCGCGGATTTTGCTGGCCTGGCTGGCGCTGCGGCGCGGCCAGAGCGGCAGCCGCGAAGAGATCGGCGCCCTGCTGTGGAGCGAGCGCAGCGAGGCCCAGGCGCATCAAAGCCTGCGCCAGACCCTGGCGGTGATCCGGGTGGAACTGGCCGAGCTGGCAGATAAGATTCTAGGGATCGGTCGCGAGACGGTGGCCTTTACGCCCGGCGCCGTTCAGTCCGATGTGGGCCTGCTGGTCCGGTGCACGCCCGATAGCCCGGTCGAGGAGCTGGAGCGGGCCGTCGCCCAATATGGCGGGGAGTTTCTCGAGGGCATCAGCATTCACGATCCGCTGGCTCAAGAATGGCTGCAGGGAAGGCGCGCCGAATTGCGGGCGATTGCCACCAAGCGCTTCGAATGGCTGCTGAGCGCCTATGCGCAGGCGGGGCGCCATGCCGAGGCCGAGCCGGTGGCCACACGGCTCATCGAAATCGATCCGCTCGCCGAGGAAGGCCACCGCGCCTTGATCCGGGCGCTGCTGGCGGGGGGCAAGCGCGCCATGGCGGTGCGGCAATATCAGCGCTGCCGGGCCATCCTGGCGCGGGAATTATCGGTCGAGCCATCGGCGGAAACCAAGGCGCTGCTGCGGATGGCGGCCGAGCCGGTGGCAGAACTGGGTGGTCCGGCGCCATTCCTGCATGAACAGTTCCGGCCGCATCGGGCCCATAACCTGCCCCGGCAGATGAATGCGCTGGTGGGTCGCGATACTGCAGTGGGCGAAGTGCTCGACCGGCTGCGCCGCTATCGGCTGGTGACGCTGACCGGGCCGGGCGGGGCCGGCAAGACGCGGCTGGCCATCGATACGGGTTTTCGCCTGGTGGGTTCCTATGCCGATGGCATCTGGCTGGTGGAATTTGCCTCCATTGCCGATCCGCAACTGGTGGGCGAGGCCTTGTGCGGCGCGCTGGGCGTGCCCGTTGCCGGCGATCGGCCGGCGGTGGAAAGCGCAATCGCCTATCTGGCGCAGAAGGAAGCGCTGCTGATCTTCGACAATTGCGAGCATCTGGTGGCCAATTCGGCGCGGCTGGCCGAGGCTCTGCTGCGCAATTGTCCGTCCATCGCAATCCTTGCCACCAGCCGCGAAAGCCTGTCAGTGGGTGGGGAAAGCCTTTATCGCGTGCCGCGGCTGGCCTTTCCCACGGATACCGAAGTGATCACGCCCGACGCCGCCATTGATTACAGCGCGGTGCAATTGTTCGTCGAACGTGCCGCTGCCACCATCGATGGCTTTGTGCTCGATGCGTCAACGGCGCCTGCCGTCGCCAGCATTTGCCGGCAGGTCGATGGCATACCGCTGGCCATCGAGCTGGCCGTGGGGCGGCTCAAGATGATGCGGCCCGATTGGCTGGCGGCCAATCTCAGCGAATCCTTCCTGACCCTGCGCGGCGCCGCCCAGGCCACCCCGCCGCATCACCGCACGCTGCAGACCATGCTCGACTGGAGCTATGACCTGCTCCCGCCGGTGGAGCAGACCTTGCTGCGCCGGCTTTCGGTGTTTGCCGGTGGCTGCACGCTGACCTCTGCCGCCCGGGTGATTGGCGGCTCGCCGGTGGGTGAGCATGACATGTTCGACCTGCTCTCTTCGCTGGTTGAAAAATCGCTGCTGACGGCGGACCTATCCGAGGCCGAGCCGCGCTACCGGCTACTCGAAACCACGCGCCGCTATGCCATGGATAAGCAGCGTGAAAAGGGCGAGCCGGGACGGCAGCGCCAATTGGCCGAATATCTCATCCACCGTTTTGCCGACGCAGGCGAAAGCTGGCCGGCTACCCCCACCGTGACCTGGCTGGCGCGGTATGAACCCGAGCTCGACAATCTGCGCGCCTCGCTGGAATGGGCCTTTGGCAGCGATGGCGATGCCGTATTGGGCGTGGAACTGGCTGGGCACAGCATGCGGCTATGGGATGAGCTGTCGCTGTTCCGCGAACGCAAGCGGTGGACGGAAACGGCAATGGCCCACCGCCAGGCCGATACCCCGCCCGCCATTGTGGGGCGGCTGTGCCTGGCGCGTACCTCCAATAGCGCCCATGGCGATCAATCGGGGTTTTCCTATGCCGACCAGGCCGTGCAGCTGTTCCGCGCCAGCGGGCGGGCGCTCGATCTGGGCGAGGCGCTGGCGCGGGCCGGAGCAGCGCTGCTCACCCCGCAGACGATCGCCAAATCGCTGCCTTATCTGGATGATGCGCTGGCCGCATTGGAGCCGTTGGGCCCGACCAAGCCGCTGGCCAATTGCCTGCGCTCCAAGGGTGTCGCGGCCTATCTCGGCGGCGATTTCAGCGCGGCGCGCACGCTGATCGGCCGCTCTATGGCGGTCTGCCGCAGCGTGGGCGATTCTCGGGGCACGGCCAGCGCACAGATCGCTTTGGCTGAACTCGATTTCGGCGCCGGGAAGGTGGAAGACGCCATTGATGGCGTCCGCCTGATGCTGGAAGGCCGCGACCATAATCGCCGCCAGGCCACGCTGGGTCTCGCCAATCTAGCCTCCTATCTGCTGGCGGCCGGCAATGTCGAACAGGCCGCGCAGGCGGCGTTCGAAAGCCTGCGCGAGGCGCGGGCCTTGGGGTGGTCCGGTGCCATCGTGCGCGCCGGCGAGCATCTGGCGCTGGTCGCCACGCTGAGCGGGGATGCCGATCTGGGTGCGCGCCTGCTGGGTTTTTCCAGCGCCTTTTATGCCAGGGGCACGGCCAGCCGCGAATTGACCGAGCAGGTGACGCATCAGCGGCTAAGCGATGAACTCGCGCGCCGCCTCACGCCCTATCGGCTCAATGCGCTGCTGGAGGAGGGCGCCACGCTCACTGAATTGCAGGCCGCCGAGGCGGCAAGCCAGGCCGGTCGCATGCTGCGGCCGGTGTGAAAGGCAAAAATCACATTGGTGGCCAGACCAGCATGACGCCAAGCCCGATCAGCACCGAACCGCTCACCGTTGGCAAAACCCGGTTGCCTGCGCCGCGTCCGGGCAGATGGCGGGAGATCAGTGATGCGAGCCCCACCGCGCCCAGATCGGCCATGGACAAAGCCAGGTTGACGATCATTCCCAGGCCGAGAAATTGCAGGCTGACGGGCACGCCAGCCAGTGGGTTCACGAATTGCGGCAGGAAGGTCAAGAAAAACAATGCCGTCTTGGGGTTGAGCATTTCCACCACGACACTCTGCCGGAAAATGGCGCCGCCATTGCCTGCAATGGCGTGGTCGCCGGCATGCGCGCGCCCCAGCAGCATGGAAACGCCCAGCCACACCAGATAGGCCGCGCCCAATAGGCGGATGGCGGCATAAAGCCCGGGCAGATGTTCGAGAATGGCGGCAAGCCCCACCGCGGCAGCGATGATGTGGACATAGCAGCCGACATGGATGCCCAGAGCCGCCATCACGCCCGCCTTGCGGCCATGCGCCAGCGTCTGTGCCGTCATATAGAGAATGGCGGGTCCGGGCATGCAGGCAAACAGCATTGTCGCCACGATAAACGGTATCCACGGCTCGATCGCCAACATGACGTCCCCCAAATGCGTCGCTGCGCCTGGGGGCAGTCAATAGCTGCGCCGGGGTGGCCGGCGGCATACGCCGGCTGTCGTATTTCGGCGGGGGATGCGGTTTCGTCGTGAAGAAAGGGTGAAGGGGGCGAGCAGTATTCGAGGGCCCCGGCCTTACCCCGCCGGCAATCCCAATCGAACCGCGTAAGCGGTCAGCTCGGCCGCATTATGCAGGCTCAGTTTTCGCATCAGGTTTTCCCTGTGCTTGCGGGCCGTCAGCGGGCTGATGCCCAGCCGGGCGGCAATTTCGGGCGTGGTCGTGCCATTGGCGATCAGCGTCAGAATTTCTCGTTCGCGCCGGGTCAGCGGAATGGGCGATAGCGATTGGGAAACCGCGCCCGTCGCCGGGCTGACATAGGGCCGGCCATCCCGCATGGCCGCAATGGCCAGGCCGATTTCGGCGGCATTGCCATGCTTGGTCAGATAGCCATCGGCGCCCGCTTCGAGCGCCGCCGTGACCATGCGCGGCTCCACATTGGCGGTCAGCACCAAGATGCGCAGCTTTGCATGAGCCCCCCGCAGATCGCGGATAAACTGCACCCCGGCAATGCCCGGCATGCCCAGATCGAGCACCAGCAGGTCTGCGTCATTTGGCACAAGCTGCGCCAGCACTGCGGCGGCGTCGGCGGCTTCGCCCACCACATCGACACCCTCCATGGTGGAGAGCAGCAGCTTGAGCCCTTCGCGAACAATGGCGTGATCATCGGCCAGGATGACCTTCAGCGCGCGAATCATGGCCTGCCTGACTATGGTTGGACGAAACGGAGGGCAGGATCGTGCAGGAAAGACCCATTTGGGAAGCCCTTATCGCGCTGCTCTACCGCCAATCCTATGCCATCCTGTTCGCCAATTTCGTCATTCCGCTGCCGGTGGCCTATGTGTTCCGCAATGAGGTGCCGGGGCCGGCGCTGATCGGCTGGATCGGCGCGATGTATCTGCTGACTGCTGCGCGCATTGTTTTGGCCAAGCTCTATTTCAGCCATGAAGAAGCAGAGGATGCCCTGCGCTGGGCCTGGCGGGCCGCGGCCTTCTCCTGGGCCTCCGCCGCGTTGTGGGGCGCAATCGGCTGGGTGGGATTCATCCCTGGCGATCCAAACCTGGCGGCTTTTACCTGCATCGTGCTGACGGGCCTTGCCTGTGGGGCGGTGCCCTCGCTCTCGGCCTTTCCGCCCGCCTATGCCGGCACGGCCGTCTTCATGCTGCTGCCCATGGCGATAAGATGCGTGCTGGGCGAGGGCGAGATCTTCCGCATTTATCTGCTCTTCATCCTGTGCCTCGTCGCGGTCAATCTCTATTACAGCCGCCAGACCTTCCGCATGCTGTCCGAGACCGTCCGGCTGCGCTCGGAAAACCTGGCGCTGATCGGCGATCTCGAACAGCAGCGCGATCGTGCCCAGGCGGCCGATCGCTCCAAATCCCGCTTTCTGGCCGCAGCCAGCCACGACCTGCGCCAGCCGGTGCATGCCATGAGCCTGTTCGTCGAGGCCCTGTCGGTCGTGGCGCAGCGCGGCGATGTGCTCGCTGCCGAAGCCGGCAATATTGCCGGGCGCCTGCGTGCGGTAATCGGCAATTTCGGCGGCGTGCTCAATGGCCTGCTCGATATTTCCCGGCTCGATGCGGGCGTCGTCAAAATGCAGAAGGAGCCGGTTTCGCTCGCCCATTTGCTGGACGAGCTCAAGGGCGAATTCGCCGACATTGCTCGCGAGCGCGGGCTCGATTGGCGCGTCGTGGGCAGCACGGGCTGGGTAGAGACCGATCCGGCCTTGCTCCGGCGCATTATGGGCAATCTGCTGGCCAATGCCTTCCGCTATACCGCCAAGGGCAAGGTGCTTCTGGGGGTGCGACGGCGACCGGGGCATTTTGCAATGGAAGTGCTCGATACCGGCGCGGGCATCCCCGCCGACCAGATCGAAGCGATTTTCGATGAATTCGTGCAGCTCCCCAATGCGGAGAAACAGGGCCTGGGGCTGGGCCTCTCCATCGTGCGGCGCACGGCTGATCTACTGGGCCATCAGCTGCATTTGCGCTCTGAGGAGGGGAGGGGGGCGGCGTTTTCCATCCTCGTTGCGGCCGCTGTTCCCGGTGTAGTGGAGCAGGATATCGCGCAGGACCTGGGCGTCACCCCGCTCAATATCGCTGTGATCGATGATGAGCAGGACGCTCTCGACGGACTGGTCAACCTGCTCGAAGTGTGGGGCCATCATGTATGGGCTGGCACCTCGGCCGAGCAGCTTATCGCTACTATGGATGACGGCACGCCGGATCTGCTGATCACGGACTACCGGCTAGGCGGCGGCATTACAGGCATTGCGGCGGCTGAGGTCGTGTGGCGCCATCTGGGGCAGACCATTCCCCTCATCATCGTCACCGGCGACACCGCGCCCGATCGCCTGCGCGAGGCCACTGCCAGCGGGCATAAGCTGCTGCACAAGCCGGTCGATGCCGATGCGCTAAGGCAAGCCATAAAAGCAAGCTCTCGGTAACTACCGCCGCAGACGCAGGCACGAAATACGGCATCGGTCGTATCTGATCGGTCGCCTCCAGCTTCTAGAAGTCATCCTTGGGGGCAGTCCATGGCGCACAGGCGCCCCTCCGCTATTGGTTTGCCGCGCCAGGGCTTCGGCCCATTTGAGGAGATGATCCATGAAGCTGATCATGATCGTGGCGACGGCCATTCTGGCCCTGACCGCCACCGCTTATGCCGCCGGCCCGGCCCGGAACGCCGGCCATAGCGTGGGCGATTTGCCCCAAGGCAGGAGCGTTTACTCGGGGCGTTGAAGCTAATCCCGGCCCACGGATCGGGAAATTACCTAGTCGCAGCGGGCCTCTGGCCCATTTTAGGAGATGATCCATGAAGTTGATCATGATTGTGGCCACGGCCGTCCTGGCCCTGACCGTCACCGCGCAGGCCGCCGGCACGCAGCGGTCGTCTACAGCTCACACCGGCAATTCAATCCCGGGCAAGACCTTTTACAGCGGACGCTGAAGATAGTCCTCGTTCCCAGCAACAACGGGCCTCCGGCTCATTTTAGGAGATAAGAATGAAGACGTTATGATCGTAATTGCAGCTGTGCTGGCCCTGACGGCCAGCGTACAGGCTGCTGGTATTAGTAATCCCACAAGCATTGCGCGCGGCCGCCGCTAAAACTACCCCGGCCCATGGGCCGGGAATTCTGCATCACGCGAGCGTGTTGACGTATGGGGAACTCTCTTGGCGTTTGGGCCATTGGTTGGGCGTGATAACGCGCAACAGGTGCCGTCATGGCCGCCAAGACAATAGCGATCCCCTATGGTTCGGCGCCCGATGTGGATCGGTCCGATGTCCTCGGGCTGGTGCTTAGCGCAGCCCTGCCATTGGCGCTGTTCATCCTTGCCAACGGCATGGCTCATCTGGTCGGTACGCGGCCAATGTTCTTTGCCCCGTTCGGCATGCCGGCAGCGATTGCCGCGGGGCTCCATCTTGGCGCCTTGCCGCTGTTCGGCGCGGCGCGCTGGATGGTCGCAGGCAAGGGCCGCGCTGGCCGTATCGCCGGCCGGTGGGTGATTGGGCTGATGGCCGGCACGATCGCCTTCCCCTTCCTTGTCGCCCCACTCGAGTCCCTGGCATTGAGCGCCGTGGCCATGGCGCTGCTGATTGTGGGCCTGGCCGCTATCGCCCGCGTCAGCAAGGTCTCGCCCCGCGCGGCGCTGCTGATGGCGCCGGGCCTGGCCTGGATGGGCTTTAGCGCGCTGATGGGGCTGAGTTTTCTCAGCGGCTGGTCGCCGCCCTTCGGGCCCACCAACAATCAGAACTGAGCTAAGTTACCTCGACGTGCGTTCTTGCAGGCGGGGCGTTTCCGCGCCATGTGATTGGGCAATGTGAATTGGCAAGGATTGCCCGATGTCCAAAATCCTCAAAATCGATGTGTTCACCGACGTCGTTTGCCCCTGGTGCCTGGTTGGCTCGGCGCGGCTCGATACGGCGCTGGCGGCACTCCCTGACGATATCGAGGTAGTGGTGGAGAACCATCCCTTCTATCTCGATCCGAGCGTGCCGCCCGAAGGCGTCGACGTCGGCGAAATGCTGCGCGCCAAATACGGCAAAGACCCGCGCGAGATGTGGGTACGCGTTGAAGGCGAGGCACAGAAAGCCGGGATCGAGCTGGATCTGAGCAAGCAGCCGCGCATGTTCAACACGGCCAAGGCGCATACCATCACCCGGCTGGCCAAGCCGCTGGGCATCCAGCATGAGCTGGCCAATGCCATTGCCGAGGCCTATTTCCTCGAGCATCGCCAGATCAATGACGACAATGTGCTGGCCGATATCGCGGTGACCTTCGGTTATGACCGGGGCGACGCGCTCGACGCGATGAATGACGAGAATGAGTTGGCGATCACCGAACAATTGGCAACCGACGCTGCCCAGCAGGGTATTCGCGGCGTGCCCTTCTTCATCTTCGGGGAAAAATACGCTCTCTCGGGGGCCCAGCCGGCTGAAGTGTTCGACAAGGCGCTGGCGCAGATCATCGAGGAACTCTAGACGGATGGGAAAACCGCATTAGTGTGGTTTGTCCCGACTCTCTGAGGCTCTCCCATGAAGCTGTTGCGCCGCATCGTCCTTGCTGTGCTGATCGTCGTCGTCGTGCTGTACGCGGCGGTGGTCATCTACATGTATGTCAATCAGCGCGCGCTGCAGTATGACCCTACTGGAGAGATCGTGGCCCTGGCCGATACGGCTTTGCCGCAGGCCAGGGAGGTCGCCATTCCTTCGGGCGATGGCGTGATCAATGGCTGGTATCAGCCGCCCCAGGCCGGCAAGCCTCTCATCATCTATTACAAGGGCAATGCCGGCAGCTTCTCCTCCGAGCATGAGCGCTTCGAGCGCTGGGTGGGCGATGGCTATGGCTTTTTGGCCTTTGATTATCGTGGCTTCCCGCTCTCGCCCGGCACGATCAGCCAGGACAATATTCTTGAGGATGCCCTGGCTGCGTTTGATTGGGCGCAGGCGCAGGGCGCGCCCATCGTCATCTGGGGCCGCTCGATCGGCACCGGTCCGGCCACCTATGTTACGAGCGAACGTGCCGCCGATGCGCTGCTGCTCGAAACCCCGTTCTATTCGGCGGTCAACGTGGCCGCCGAGCGCTATCCCATCCTGCCGGTTTATTGGGTGATGCAGGACCAGTTCCCGGTCAATGACTGGATCGCCAAGGTCGACGAGCCCGTGCTGGTGGCCCATGGTACGGCCGACCAGACTATTGGTGTTTCCAATGGCGAGCGCGTCTATGCCCTGGCCAAGAACAAGGACGAGCTGTGGATCGAGCCGGGAGCCGACCACAATGACCTCTGGAAACTCAACATCTGGAGCCATGCCGAGCCGTTTTTCGAGCGTGCGGAAGCTGCCGCGGGGCATTGATCCCATGCAAATGTGGCTTGACCTTCCCACGGGATAGGGCTGCCCTTCACGCCTCTCCTTTAGGCCCTCGCGGAACAATAGTATGACATCGCACTCCACCAGCCGGCCCATGAGTGCGCGGCGCACCGCCATCATCGGAGGGCTGATGGTGGCCGCGGGGCCGCTCAGCATCACGCTTTATGCGCCGGCTTTGCCCACCATGGTCGCCGACCTCGTGACCACCGAGGCAATGGGCAAGCTGACCCTCTCGGTCTATTTCGGCGCCTTCGCTCTGGCACAGCTGGTCTGCGGACCGCTCTCCGATCGTTTCGGGCGCAAGCCTGTCGCCATGGCGTTTTTTGCCCTTTACGTGCTGGGCAGCTTTGTCGCCGCGCTGGCTCCGAGCATTGAAATGCTGCTGCTGGGCCGCGCTTTGCAAGGGGTGGGCGTATCGGCCGGCGTTGCCCTGTCGCGCGCCATGGTGCGCGATCAATTCGTGGGCTCGGAATCGATCCGCATCCTCACCCTGATCAATCTGATCCTCACCGTCGCCCCCGCCGTGGCGCCGACCCTGGGCAGCGTGCTGCTGCTGGCCGGCAGCTGGCATTTGCTGTTCGTGGTCATGGCCGGGTTCGGCATGGCCATCATCGCCATGCTGGCCTGGGGTGCCCGCGAGACTCAGCCGGTGGCCGCGCAGACCCCGCTCAAGCCCAGCCGTATTCTCGCCAATTACGGGCGCCTGCTGGCCTCCGCCCAGTTCATGGCTCCGGCGCTCTTGCTGGCGATTGCCTTTGGCGGCTTTTACGGTTTTTCGGCGCTGCTGCCCTTCGTGTTGCTCGACGATCTGGGGCTTACCACCTTCCAGTTCGCCATGACCATGCTGATCCAGACTGGCTCGTTCATCACCGGCAATCTGGTGGCCGGGCAGGTGGCCCGCCGCGCCTCGGGGCTGCAAATGGTGCGGATTGGCCTGGTGCTCCTCGTGCTGGCCGGGCTGGGCTTTGCTGTCAGCCCGCGCCTTTTCCCCGATTCGCTGTTCGCCGTGATGATCCCGGTGGGGTTCTGGATGCTGGCTCTGGCCTTTATCGGCCCCAGCACCACAGCCGCCGCCATGGCCGGCTTCGGCACCATTGCTGGCGCCGCTGGCGCTCTGACCGGCGTGTTCCAGGTGGGTGGCGGCTTTATCGGCTCGACGCTGGCCAGCGTGCTCTTCCCCGACGCCCGCAGCGCCATTGTAACGCTGCTGCCGATCATGGCTGGTCTCGCCGTCCTCGTCGCCCTCTGGCGTCGCATCTCGGCACGGCCGGTAGCCGAAGCGCCGCCGGAGACCTGAGGGGTCTTCCTTCTCCCCTCGTGGGGGCCTAGCCACTCCCACCAAAAATTATCATCTCCATAATGTCATTCCCGCGAAAGC
>UCAU01000029.1 GCA_900470445.1 Hyphomicrobiales bacterium
GAGAATGGCGCGATCCTGGAATCGGGCTCGCATGAGCAATTGCTGGCGCTGCGTGGGCGCTATGCCGAGCTGTTCGAGTTGCAGGCGGCGGGGTATCGGTAGCCCCTACCCCACCCGCACCAGCACCCGGCCGTTGACCTTCCCGGCCAAAATCCGTTGCGCCGCCCCGGGCAATTCCTCGAGCCCGATTTCCTCGACCAATTCCTCATAGCCCGCAAAATCGAACAGCTCGCCAAGCCTCTGCCACGCCGCAACCCGCGTCGCATAGGGCTGCATGACGCTGTCGATACCGATCAACGTCACCCCGCGCAGGATGAAGGGCAGGACATTGGTTTCAAGCTCGATGCCGCCGGCATTACCGATGCTGGCGACGGCCCCGCCATACTTGATCTGCCGCAGCAGCTTGCCCAGGATCTTGCCGCCGACATTATCGATAGCCACCGCCCAGCGCGCGCTTTCGAGCGGCTTGTCGGCGCCGCCGAGAAAGGCACTGCGGTCGATGACGCTGGAAGCGCCCAAAAGGCGCAGCGCACCGGAGAGTTCCGAGCGTCCCGACAGCGCGGCTACCTGGTAGCCCAGCCGGGCCAGTATAGACGTGGCGATCGAACCGACCCCGCCGGCCGCGCCGGTCACCAGCACTTCGCCAGCATCGGGCCGCAGCCCCGTGGCCTCAAGCCGGTCGATGGCCAGCATAGCCGTCAGCCCAGCCGTGCCGGCGATCATGGCCTGGCGCGCGGTCAGCCCTTCGGGCAATGGCACGAGCCAATCGGCGCTGACCCGGGCGCGCTCGGCATAGCCGCCCCATTGGGCTTCGCCAACGCGCCAGCCCGTGAGCACCACGGCCTGGCCGGGTATGTAGCGGGGATCGATGCTGTCGCGCACCGTGCCGGCAAAATCGATACCGGCGACATGAGGATAGGTCCGCACGAGGCCTCCCGCGCCAGTCAGGCACAGGCCATCCTTGTAGTTGAGGCCCGCCCATTGCACATCGACCGTCACATTGCCGTCGGGCAGGCGCGCCTCATCCACCTGCTGAACCGATGAGCTGATCCGCCCATCATCCGCCTTTTCAGTCACCAGAGCGCGAAAGCTCATCGACCGCCTCCCCAGGCATTGTTGATTAATGGCACCCTGACACGTTCGCGGCGGGCGCCACAAGCTGGTGCAATAGCGCAAAGCGCCTTATCTCTTTGTTCAGCAAGCCCCAAAGAGTGTTTCCGTGACCGCTACACCCAGTGACAGCCAGATCGCCGTGATCGCCGAAACCTATCGCCTCTTGGGCGATCCCACCCGGCTGCGGGTGCTGCTGGCGTGCCTGGGCCAACCCATTGCCGTGGGTGATATCGCCAAGGCCGTCGCTGCCTCGCCCTCGCTGGTCAGCCACCATCTGCGGCTGCTGCGCGGCGCACGGCTGGTGCGCGGCACGCGCCGTAACAAGCAGGTGTTTTACGCGGCGGCCGACGATCACATTGCCCGCATGCTGGCCGATATGATCGAGCATGTCATGGAGGAGCATGGGCCGGGTGAGAGCGAGGACGACCGCGACACCTGACCGCAGTGTCGGCCCGGCATCGCGCTTGATTTCTACATATGAACATGTATTCATATGAAGACAAAATGAGGAGCATTGCCGATGGCAGGGACAGGACCGGCCCATAATCCGGGCATTCATGACCACGCCGAGCACGATCATGACGATCACGCTGGGCATAGCCACGCTGGGGCCGGGCACGATCACGCCAGCCATGGCGATCATGACCATGACGGGCACGAGCACGAGCACGAGCATAGCCACGCGCCCACGGTGAGCGCCGGCAATGAAAAGGTCGTGCTGATCGGCTTCGTGCTGACGGCGACCTTCATGGTCGCCGAGGTGGTGGCCGGCGTGCTGTCGGGCTCGTTGGCGCTGATTGCCGATGCCGGGCATATGCTGACCGACGCCGCCGCATTGCTGCTGGCCTGGGCGGCGTTCCGCTTTGGGCGCCGGGCTTCCGACAGCAAGCGCAGCTTTGGTTATATGCGGCTCGAAGTGGTGGCCGGGCTGGTCAATGCGCTGGCGCTGTTCGCGCTCACGGGCTGGATTTTGTATGAGGCAATCCAGCGTTTCATGACGCCCCACGAAGTGCTGGCCGGGCCGATGTTCATCGTCGCCGTGCTGGGGCTGTTCATCAATATCGCGGTGTTTTTCGTGCTGTCGCGGGGCGACAAGGAGCATGTCAATATTCGCGGCGCCATGCTGCATGTGCTGGGCGACCTGCTCGGCTCGGTCGCCGCCATTGCCGCCGCCATTGTCATCTGGCTGACCGGCTGGATGCCGATCGATCCGATCCTGTCGGTCTTTGTGTGCCTCTTGGTGCTGCGCAGCGCCTGGAAACTGTTCCGCGGCTCGCTGCACATCCTGATGGAAGGCACGCCGGGCAATGTGGCCATCGAGGATCTGGAAAAGAGCCTGCTGGCCGCTGTGCCGGGCCTCAAGGCGGCGCGCCATATCCATGTCTGGTCGATCACTTCGGGCAAGCCCGTGGCGACGCTGGAGATCGTTTTGGCGCCGGGAGCGGATGCGGCGGCGACGACGCTGGCGACCAAGCAGGCGCTGCTTGGGGAATACGGCATTACCCATTCGACCATCGAGATCGTGTGGGAGGAGGGCAAGCCGGGCTGTGCGCTGGCGGCGGATGGGGTGCCGTAAGGCGTGCATTTTGAATGACACAGACGGCGAATTGGTGAGCGGACTGTTAACGTTGAGTGCGTCTCACGTTGCGCCGCGGCGCTCCCAGAGCAGATAGCCGAATGCGGCGATCAACATGGCTGAGAGGGCGAACCAGGTCAGGGCGTAGATCAGGTGATTGTTGGAGAAGGTGAGCACGGTGAGGCCGCCGATGGGACAGGCGTCACTGTCGCGTTCGGCGTCGAGGAAGAAGGGGGCGATTGGGGATAGATTTTTTGCGGTGGCGATGGCTGTGACGTCGCGGGAGAACCAGCGATCGGATGCCGGGTCGTTGTTGCGGAGGAAAGCGCCGCCGGGTTCGCTGACGCGCAGGAGGCCGGTGATGGTTACGTCGCCGTGGGGAGCGTCACGGGTGGCGGGGTCGCGGTGGTCGGGCGGGACGAAGCCGCGGTTGACCAGGACGGTTCCTGCGTCGGTGACCAAGGGGGTCAGGACCCAGAAGCCGCCGCCATAGGCGGTGACGGCCTGGACCAGGGTTTCTTTTGTGTTGTCGAAACGGCCGGTGACGCTGGCGTGGCGGTATTCGTCGGCGTCGGGATTGAAGCTGGCCCAGAAGGCGGGGTTGCCGGCGTCGATGGGGGCGGCGTGGACCCTTTGGTCGACGGCGGCGATCAGGGCGGTTTTCCAGGCCAGCCGTTCGAGCTGCCAGACGCCCAGGGCGGCGAAGCCGAGGGCGCCCAGCAGGGCGATGGTGCCGATGATCGCCAGGGTTCGGCGTGACCGAAATTGGTTCTGCATTGTTATAAACCACCGGGTCATTCCCGCGAAAGCGGGAACCCCTGTTCGCCTGCCAGACATCCCGAAACGGAGGTTCCCGCTTTCGCGGGAATGACATTGTGGGTGGGCCTACATCAGATTGACCGGGTCCATGGTGTGGCCGGGCATCATATTGGTGTTGAGGTGGTACATGACCCAGAGCGAGCCCGAGAGGGCAATGACCACGACGATGATGGTGAAGATTGCCGCCATCATGGTCCAGCCGCCTTCCGAGCGGGTGTTCATGTGCAGGAAATAGATCATGTGCACCAGGATCTGCGCCACGCCGAAGGCCATGATGACCAGCGTCGTGATCATGGAGTCAGCGATGACATTGCCCATGACCAGCCAGAACGGAATGGCGGTGAGGATGACCGAGAGGGCAAAGCCGGTGAGATAGGTCTTGCGGGTGCCATGGCTGTGGCCATCGCCGGTGACGCTCGGATTGGGATGGGCGTGGGCGGCCTGGGCCGGGGTGACGTGATCGTTCGTGCTCATCGCAGCATCCCCATGAGATAGACGACAGTGAAGACGCCGATCCAGATGACGTCGAGGAAGTGCCAGAACATGGAGAGGCACTGCACCCGGACCTGATTGGCCGGGACCAGCCCGCGCTGGCCGATCTGCACCATCAGCGTCACCAGCCAGATGATACCGAAGGTGACGTGCAGGGCATGGGTGCCCACCAGCACGAAGAAGGAGGAGAGGAAGGCGCTGCGCTGCGGCACGGCGCCCTCATGGATCATGTGGTAGAATTCGTAGAGCGTGAGCGCCAGGAACACCGCACCCAAAAGGCCGGTAATGGCCAGCCAGAGCTGGGTGGTGCCGCGCTTGTTCTGCTCCATTTCCAGCATGGCAAAGCCATAGGTGATGGAGGAGAGGAGGAGCGCGGTGGTGCTGACGGCGACCAATGGCAGATTGAACAGATCGGCCGGGGACGGACCCGCCGCGAAATTGCCGCCCAAGACGCCATAGATGGCAAAGAGGGTAGCAAAGATCAGGCAGTCGCTCATCAGATAGAGCCAGAAGCCCAGCATGGTGGAGGCATGAGGGGGATGCTCATGCGGCTCGAGATCGTAGAAGGCGACCGCTTCGTCCTGAGCGGTGTCGACATTGGTGCTCATGTTACTTCCCTGCCCCCAGCAATTGTGTGCGGGCGGTCTCGGTGGCGACGACATCTTCGACCGGGATGTAGAAATCGCGGTCATAATTGAAGGTGTGGAAGATCGCGACGGCCAGGATGCCGACAAAGCTCAGCACGGCCAGCCACCACATATACCAGATCAGCGCGAAGCCCAGCGCCACGCTGAGGCCCGCCAGCACGATGCCGGCCCAGGTATTGCGCGGCATGTGGATGGCGCGGAAGCCTTCCACCGGGCGCTGTGCATTGCGCTTTTTCATATCGGCCCAGGCGTCATTGTCGTGGATCACCGGGGTGAAGGCGAAATTGTAAGCCGGGGGCGGCGAAGAGGTCGCCCATTCGAGCGTACGGCCATTCCAGGGATCGCCCGAAGTGTCCCAATCCTTGTTCTTGCCGAGGATGGAAACAGCGAACTGGATGATCATGGCGCCGATGCCCAGGGCAATGACGGCGGCCCCAATGCCGGCAATGATGAACCAGATCTGCAGCGAGGGATCATCGAACGTGCGGAGGCGACGGGTGACGCCCATCAGGCCCAGCACATAGAGCGGCGCGAAAGCCAGCCAGAACCCCACTACCCAGAACCAGAAGCTGAGTTTGCCCCAGAACTGGTTGAGCTTGTAGCCGAAGGCCTTGGGCCACCAGTAATTGATGCCGGCAAAGATGCCGAACAGCACGCCGCCGATGATCACGTTGTGGAAGTGGGCGACGAGGAAGAGCGAATTGTGCAGCACGAAATCGGCGGGGGGAACGGCCAGCAAGACGCCGGTCATGCCGCCAATGGTGAAGGTGATCATGAAGGCAATGAGCCACATCATGGGCAGCTCGAAGCGGATGCGGCCCTTATACATGGTGAAGAGCCAATTGAAGATCTTCGCCCCGGTGGGGATGGAGATGATCATGGTGGTGATGCCGAAGAAGGAATTGACGCTCGCCCCCGACCCCATGGTGAAGAAGTGGTGCAACCAGACCAGGTAGGACAGAATGGTGATGACCACGGTGGCATAGACCATGGAGGTGTAGCCAAACAGGCGCTTGCCCGAGAAGGTCGAGGCGACTTCCGAGAAAATGCCGAAGCAGGGCAGGATGAGGATGTAAACCTCGGGGTGACCCCAGATCCAGATGAGGTTCACATACATCATCGGATTGCCGCCGAAGTCGTTGGTGAAGAAATTGGTGCCGACATAGCGATCGAGCGCCAATAGGGTCAGCACCGCCGTCAGCACCGGGAAGGAAGCGACGATCAGCACATTGGTGCAGAGCGAGGTCCAGGTGAAGACGGGCATTTTCATCATGCCCATGCCAGGGGCACGCATCTTGACGATGGTGGCAATGAGGTTGACGCCGGAGAGCGTGGTGCCGACGCCGGCGACCTGCAGGCCCCAGATGTAATAATCCACCCCCGAGGCCGGACTATATTCGATGCCGGACAGCGGAGGATAGGCGAGCCAGCCGGTCTGGGCGAATTCCCCGACAAAGAGGCTCATCATGATCAGCACGGCGCCGCCGGCGGTCATCCAGAAGCTGAAATTGTTGAGGAAGGGGAAGCTCACGTCGCGCGCGCCGATCTGCAGCGGCACGATATAGTTCATGAAGCCGGTGATCAGCGGCATGGCCACGAAGAAGATCATGATCACGCCATGGGCGGTGAAGACCTGATCGTAGTGATGGGCGTTGAGATATCCCTCGGAGCCGCCGAAGGCCATGGCCTGTTGCAGGCGCATCATGATGGCGTCGGAAAAGCCGCGCAGCAGCATGACCAGACCCAGCACCATATACATGATGCCGATCTTCTTGTGGTCGACGCTGGTGAACCATTCGGTCCACAGATACCCCCAGAGCCTGAAATAGGTCAGCGCGGCGACCAGGGCCAGGCCGCCCAAAGCCACCACGATGAAAGTGACGACCAGGATGGGCTCGTGCAGCGGCAGCACTTCCCAGGTCAGGCGGCCGAAAATGAAGGTCCAGAATTCGTTGTTCATAGTGTGCTCGCCGCACTGGTGGTTGCAAGAGATGCGGTCTGGCCGGCCAGCCAGGACATGGCGGCCGCTGCGGCCGGCGATTGCAGCAAGGAGGGGGGAGACAGGCCGACGCCCGTGACCATGGCCGGCTTGGGCGCGGAGAGCGCCGGCAGCTTGGCCGTCATGGCGATGGCTTCATCGACCGAGCAGAGCGCGGCGACATAAGTCTTTTGCGGACCGAGCGCCGAGCGGTTGCGCGTGCCGCCGCCATAGAGGGCGGGGGCGATATTGTCGACACCGGCAAGGCCCAGGCCACCGCGATCGTCGATCGACATCATCTCGCTCATGCACATCTTGTCGAGTTCGACGCACATATTGACGATGGCGGTATAGAGCCCGTTCTCGACGCCGGCAAAATGGGTGACGGGGACTTTTTCAGTGGGCTTTTCGAGTTCGAGATAGAGCTTGCGATCGAGCTGGGCATCGGCGCCGCGCACATCGGTGACCCATTGGTCGAACCCGGCAGGGTCAACGCCGCGGAATTCGAAATGCATGCCGGAAAAGCCGTGCCCGCTGTAATTGGCGGAAAAGCCCTTGTAGCTGCCGGGCTGGTTGACCACGGCATGAAGCCGGGTCTGCATGCCGGGCATGGCGTAGATCTGGCCGGCCAAAGCGGGGATGTAGAAGGAGTTCATCACCGAGGAGGAGGTCAGCGTGAAGCTGATCGGGCGATCGACCGGGGCGACCAGTTCGTTGACGCTGGCGATGTTGTATTGCGGGTAGATGAACAGCCATTTCCAATCGAGCGCCACGACTTCCACCTCGAGCGGCGTCATGTCGGCGGTGACCGGCTGGCTGGGGGCGATGCGGCCCAATTGGCGGTAGGGATCGAGCAAATGGGTGCCCACCCAGGTGACGGCGCCCAGGCAAATGATGATGGCGAGCGGAGCGGCCCAGATCACCAGTTCGAGATGGGTCGAGTGATCCCAATCGGGCTGGTAATCGGCATGCTCATTGCCGTGCCGGTATTTGCGGGCAAAGATCACCACCAGCGCCAGCACCGGAATGATGATCAGCAGCATCAGGAAGGTGGCGATCAGGATCAGGTCGCGCTGCTGGGCGGCGATATCGCCAGCGGGGGCGAGGACCACTGCATTGCAGCCCGCGAGCATGGCGGCGAGGGGAAACAGGAGGGCAAGTTTGATCAGACGAGACACTTGGGCGTTCCTCGATGAGGTTTCGCAATCTTCGTCGCCCTATGCCTGTCCAGCGACAAACGCCATCGGGCATTTTGTCCACTCCCGTTCCGGAGTAGAATAGGGCAAGGGAGAGCTTAACCGTATTGCATTGCGCCGCAAAGAGCCCTGCTCGAAACGGCTGAAGATTCGACAAACCCCCAATCAAATCAAGGCAGTGAACCAGATGGCCGCTTCGTCCTCAACCATCCCGGAAACGAGCGCCGAGCACGATGCCCGCGTCACCAATGCCCATCACCGACCGGTTCATGCGGGGGAAATCGCCATCGGTGTGATCATCGGTCGCACCTCCGAATTCTTCGATTTCTTCGTCTATGCCATTGCTTCGGTGCTGGTGTTTCCCGCCGTGGTGTTTCCCTATGTCGACCCGTTGACCGGCACACTGCTGTCCTTTGCGGTGTTCGCTTTGGCCTTTGTCGCGCGCCCGATCGGCACGGTGATCTTTTCGGCGGTGGACCGCAATTATGGCCGCGGGGTGAAGCTGACCATCGCGCTGTTCCTGCTCGGTATCTCGACCGTGGCCGTGGCCTTCCTGCCCAGCGACAGCCAGGTGGGGGCCTTTTCGGTGGCTATCCTGATGCTGTTCCGCTTCGGGCAGGGTATTGCGCTGGCCGGCACCTGGGACGGGCTGGCCTCGCTGCTGGCGCTCAATGCGCCGCCCAATCGCCGCGGCTGGTATGCCATGGTGCCGCAATTGGGCGCCCCGATCGGGCTGATCGTCGCCTCGGCGCTGTTTGCGTTCCTCGTCAGTTCGATTTCGGCCGAGGACTTTCTGGCCTGGGGCTGGCGCTATCCGTTCTTCGTGGCCTTCGCCATCAATGTGGTGGCGCTGTTCGCGCGCCTGCGCATCGTGGTGACGCCCGAATATACCGGCCTGTTCGAGAGCGGCGAGCTGGAGCCGACGCGCATTCGCGACACGGTGCGTAGCGAAGGCCGCAATATCGTGATCGGGGCTTTTGCACCATTGGCGAGCTTTGCCCTGTTCCACATGGTCACGGTGTTCCCGCTATCCTGGGTGTTCCTCTATACCGATGAATTGCCGGCGCGGTTCCTCGTCATCGAGGCGACATCGGCCGTGGTGGGGCTGGCGGCGGTGGTGCTGTCGGGGGCATTGGCCGATCGGGTCGGGCGGCGCTGGCTGTTGGGGGCTTCGGCGGTGGGCATCGCCATCTACAGCGTCTTCGCGCCGCTACTGCTGGGCGCGGGGGACATGGGCGAAATCATCTATATGGTGGTGGGCTTTATCCTGCTCGGCTTGTCCTTCGGGCAATCCTCGGGGGTCGTCGCTGCCAACTTCACCAAGCTCTACCGCTATACCAGCTCGGCGCTGACCTCGGACCTGGCCTGGCTGTTCGGCGCCGGCTTTGCGCCCTTGGTGGCGCTGGCGCTATCGAGCCAATTCGGGCTGATTTCCTCGGGGGCGTATCTGCTGTCAGGGGCGATCTGCACGCTGATCGCGCTGGGACTGAACCGGCAATTGGCCGGGCAGAATTAGGGCTTTTACAATCTGCACCCTCCCCGGCCGGGAGGGTGTCGCGCCAGTGGGTGGGCTCAGATCACCGGCTTGCCGCCGGTGACGGCGATGGTGGCGCCGCTGATATAGCTGGCGTCCTCGCAAGCCAGCATGACATAGGCAGGGGCCAGTTCCCTGGGTTGGGCGGGGCGGCCCATGGGGACCTGCTTGCCGAACTGGCTGACCTTTTCGGGCGGCAGGGTGGAGGGGATGTGACATTCGCTAAAGCCCCAGCGCGGCTGCCGCCATTTGGGCGATTGTGAGCTCGCGCGCCTCCTGCCCGCCGCCTTCTCGTTCCATGGTCCAGACAGACTTCAGGCCTGCATAGGCCAGGATCCACTTCAACATACGCTTCGGGTCAAGGTTCGCGTCCCTTGCGACGATGTCGATCCGCTGCTCTAGCCGGCCAGCTTCTGTGGCGATCTTGGCTTCGGGATGGCAGAACAGGTTGGCGTAGTCGAAGGCCCGTTCGCCGAGCAGCCCTTTCGGGTCGATCGCGAGCTAGCCACGCTCATCCCCGTCGAGAATATTGCCATGATGGATGTCGCCATGTAGTGGCACGACGTGCTGGGGCATAGCCAGAAGTTCACGTGCCGCCGCTGCGGACTTTGTCAAAACGCCTCCCAATCGCGTCGCCGCAGGCTCAAGCTGACGAAACCAGGTCGCCATCGGATACAGCGTTTCCGGCGGCATGTGGTTCCTCGCGGCGTGCAGCTTCGCCACGACTTCGCAGATGATCCTTGTCGCCTCATCGCCCCGGCCAGAGCGTTCCATCTCGATGAGGCTTCTGTGCCCACTGAGACGCTCAAGCAGCAGGCCGGAATCTTCATGGGCGAATACGCGAGCAGCACCGTTGCCGACATACCAGGCCATGAGGTGCGCGCCGTTGAGCTCTTCCTCGGCCGTGGCGATCTTCAACATCGCTGGCACGCCGTCCCTTTGCACCGGCAGCAAGAGGCTGCTGTGCGTACAGATGGCTTCACCTTCTGGCGCCAAACCCCAGCGTGACAGCCAAGGTTGGAAGACCTCTTCCGACACCATGACGAGATATCCCGAATTCCAACGATCATGCGCGCGGACTCTATCCGCGGGCAGGCGTTCGGGGAAAGCTAATTAGCGCGGCAGCCCACGCGCCGGGCCAGCCACCCCCCTGCTAATGCCCGGTCTTGGCGTGGGGCTCGGCGACGGGTTTGGATTCGGGGGAGCCGCGTTGGCGCAGCCAGACCGAGAGCAGGACCAGCACGGCAGTGGAGAGGAATTCGGACTGCCAGTTCTGGAAGGATTCGAACCACAATTGCGGGTCTGCCAGATATTGCCAGGCGGTCTGGGCGGCCTCGCCATGCAGCAGGGCTTCTTCATTGGCGGCGGCGGTGCTTTGCAGCCAGTGCAGCAGGAAGGAGAGGATGAACAGCGCCAGCAGCGCCAGGCCAAGCGATTGGGAATATAGTGCGCTCCACACCCCGCCGGCGCGCACGGGCCAGGGAGCCTTGGGGTCGTGGCGCTTCTTGGCGGGGTCGGCATCTTCGGGATTGGACTTGTCGGGGTCCTTGGATTCCGAGGAGCCGCGCTGGAACAGCATGATGGTCATCAGCACATAAGCCGACATCTGCAGGAATTCGCTCTCCCAGTTTTCAAACAGCGGGGAGAGAAAGGCGGGGCTGGCGAAATAGGCTAAAAGCCCGATATCGGGGGCATCATGGCGGGCGAGTTCGGCATTGTGGTCGAACCAGCCGGCGATCAGCATGCCGCCCGTGCTGAGCACGAATATGGCGAGCAGGGCCAGCGAGAGCCCGTTATCGCGGATAAAGCGCATCATCTCCTCTCCTTGACAGCTAAGTAGCTGATCAACGCTCACCCGGTGACGCGGTTCCGCCGGCGGTGAACCGGCTGTGGGTTATCGGCTGGCGCGGCGGCGCGCGACATAATCCCGACACGAATTGTGGCTCCTTTGCGGCAGGCACATGGGTCGTGCCAGGGACGCCGCAGCGAGCCTGCGTCCTTTTTTGGTTTGAGGAGCTTGATATGACGAGACTGGCTATCTGGGGCATCGCCGCGCTCATGGTTCTGGCGGCGGGGCCAGCTCATGGCGCGCCGGCCTATTCGTTTGGCGACGACAAGGGCGATTACAGCAATGACGGGGAATGCGATGACCCCCGCTTCGACGGGCCGGGCATGACCGCCACGGACCTGCTCAGCGACGACGTGCTGCATGATGCCAGCGATTGCGAAACCGCCTTCAAGGCCGGCCAGTTGACCATCCGCGGCTTGGCCGAGGATGGCAGTATCGATTTCGGCGACGACAAGGGCGAATATGCCAATGACGGGGAATGCGACGACCTGCGGTTCATCGGCTCGGGCATGACGGCGACCGAACTGATCCAGGACGATATCATGCATGACGCAACCGATTGCCGGACGGCCTATGAAGCCGGTAAGCTCAAGCTGAACCGCGGGTAAACGCGGCAGCCAGCGTGAACGCGGCAGGCGCCAGCGGTAAACCGCGGCAGTGCCAGCGGCAGACCGCGGCAGGCGCCAGCGGCAGACCGCGGCGGAGGGGACCAGATGGGCGGGCATTCGGGAACGGTTTATTCCCTCAGGATCGTTGCGGCGATCCTGATCGTGACGCTGGCCTGGGACGCGCTGGACCCCTGGGCCAGCCCGTCGCCGTTTTTCGTGCTGGCCTCCTATTTCCTGTTGGGCTTTGTCTGCGCCGCAGCGTTTCCCGGTCAGGTCTGGTTCGGCATTGCCGTGGCGGTGGCAGCCGCCATCGGCTTTGAGGTGTTGCAGTCGCTGGTGCCGCTCCGCGATGTGCGCGGCATCGAGCTGATCGGCAAATGGCTCAGCGCCTCGGGCGGGGTGATCCTCGAGCTGATACTGGTATTGGCGCGGGACATGCGGCAGCGCAAACGGTGAGCGCATGACTGCGCTCACCAAGGCTCGTTTCAATCAGGGGCCGACATAGACGACGTTGCCGTCGGCATCGCGTTGCCAGAGTTCGTACCAGTCCCAGAGCAGGCGCATTTCGGCCGGGATAATACTGTGGCCGCGCCCCTTGGTGAGGGTGTAGCGGAAGACATTCTGGCCCGGGGCGTCATTCCAGTCGGAGGTGACGAAGCGGCCATTGTTGGCTTCCGACGTGGGCGCTGTCGTGCTGCCTTCGGCCTTGTTGCGCTGCAGCCAGTAATTGACGGTGGAGCCGACATAGTCCTCGGACAATTGCCAGGGCCAGAAATCGAACTCACCCCAGACCAGATAATAGGGCACGAAACTGCCCGCAACATTGTCGGAGGTACCGCCGCCCGAGGTGGAGCCCAAGGCAGCAAATTTTTCCGACAGCGGCAAATTGCGGCCGGCGGCCAGCGTCATCATGCTGCCATTGGACTGGCCGCCGAGATAAAGCCGGGTGGCATCGACATTGTAGTCGGCCTTGATGGTCTCGACGAGGCGATCGATGAAGACCAGGTCGGTGCTGTCATCGGCCACGTTCCAGCGAGTTTGATTGCCGGTATTGAGGCTGGTTGGCACGACGAGGATGAAGCCTTCCTGGTCGGCGATTTCCCACCAGCGCGAATAATCGAACATGGCATACATGGTCATGCCCATGCCATGCAGCGAGAACACGACCGGGGCGGGCTCGGCCTTGGCCTTTACGGCTTCGGGCACATAGACGAGATATTCGCGCAGGCGGCCATCGATCTGCATGGTCTTATATTTGACGCCGAGCGCCGCATAGTCGGGCCGCGAGCCCAAGGTATTACCGCCAACGGCACCGCCATAGCGGGTGTAGTTGGACAGGAACTCCTCGTAGATCATGGTGGTCGAGGCGACCCAGTCCTGGCTGACATCGTGATTGGGCAGGACGGCCACGGCGGTGCGGGAGCTATCGGCAACGTAATAGTCGAGCGTGCCATCCTGCTGGGTGTAGATCGTGCCGCCGGCGAAATCCTCGCCTGTGGCGGCGGTGTGGTTGGCATCCTGCCAATAGGCGAGGACATTGCCAGCGTCCGGTGAAAGCTCCTCTGCGGCGACGATCATCACCGGCATGGGAACAGCGCTGGCGGGCACCTGCGTGCCGTTCCAATCGGGGGTGGCATAATAGGTTGTGGCCATCTGCTCGAGATAGGCGGCGTCGATATCGCTGGCATCGACGAAGGCGGAGGCCGCGACCAGAGTGGGGTCCTTCATGGCCAGTTGCTGCAGCAGCGAACCGGCGGGGCCATAGCCCACGACATAATAGCTCTCGGGCGGCAGATACCAGATGCCGCGGCCTTCGGGGGCATTCTGGCCGATGGCGTTATAGGCCGTCTCGAAATAGGCCTGCTCGTCCGCAGGACTGCCCCATTGGCCGGTTTCACCCGGCTCGAGCACGTAGAGCAGGAACTTGTCCTGGTCCGCCAGCGCCAGCCAGCCGGAATCGGAGAGCCATTGCGCGGTTTCGACGCCGCCCGGGACATTGAGGACAACCATATAGCTGCCCAGATGGGTGGCTTCGGGGACATAGAGCTTGGCGGTGCGCGCCATGCCGGGAATGGCCCGCTCGAACAGGCCGGCAATGCCCATCTGGATGCCGGCCATGGGATCATATTCAGGATCGGTCATGCCCAGGATTCTGGCTTCGGGCAGATTCTGTGCCGCTGTGGGCAGGACTACGGCTAAAGCTGCGGCCACGAGGGCCAGTGAGCGGGTGATCGATTTCATGTTTCTTCCTCCTCTTGAAACAACGAACTGCGCCCAAGCCATGAGGAAACCGCTCCGGCATCAAGGCGGCCGGATTACAGTTCCTCAATGATGCGGGCGGAAGGCGCGTACCGTCAGCTCATGGCGGTGCGATAGATTTGCAAGACGTCGTCCACGGCCATGGGGCGGGGATTGTTGTCCATCAGGCGGCGGATGGCGTGGGCTTCTGCGGCCCATTCGGGCAGGGCTTCAGCGGTGGCGCCATGGCGGGACAGCTGCATTTCGATGCCGAGCTTGCGGCAGAAATCCATGGCGGCGGCGAGGATCGCCTGGGTGCCGTCGGCGGGCGGGAAGCCGAGCAGCCGGCAGATTTCGGCAGTCTTGTCGGGACGAGCGGGCGCGTTGAAGGCTAGTACATGCGGGAAGATGATGGCATTGGCCAGGCCATGGGGCAGCTTGAGGCGGGTGCCCAGCGGATAGGCCAGGGCGTGGCCGGACGCGGTATTGACGGGTCCCAGGCACACGCCGCCGTAATAGGAGGCGAGCATCATGCCGGCGCGGGCTTCGGTATCGGCGCCATCGGCCACGGCGCGGGCGAGATATTTTCCCACCAGTTCGATGCCAAGGGTGGCATAGCCGTCGATCAGCGGGTGGGCCTTGATATTGGTGAAGGCCTCGACGCAATGGGCCAGCGCATCGACGCCGGTGGCGGCGGTGACGGCGGGCGGCACGGAATAGGTCAGTTCGGGATCGAGAATGGCGATATCGGCCAGCATGAACGGGCTTTCGACCGCGAGCTTGGCCAAGGTCTGGGGATGGGTGACCAGCGCGCGAATGCCGGCTTCCGAACCCGTGCCGGAGGTGGTGGGCACTTGCGCCAGCGCCGTGCGACGGCTCTCGATCTTGCCGACGCCGACGACATCGGGCACCGATTTGTCGCTATCCCAGAGCACGGCGACCAGCTTGGCCACATCCATGACCGAGCCCCCGCCCAGCCCGATGACCAGATCGGGCCGGAAGGCACGGGCCGCGGCCAAGGCTGCCTCGACGGCCGGCAAGTCGGGTTCGGGCGGCAGGTCGATGAAGGTCTCGAGCGCGCCAGTAAGGCCGATGCGGTCGACAAAGCCGACCGTGGGCGCCATGGCGACGATGAAGACGCGGCGATAGGGGGCGGCCCAATCGGCGAGGCGCGAAACAGCGCCAGCGCCGATTTCGAGCCGGGCGGGCTGCAGCAGGGTGATCGGCCGGGCCATGGACAGGGTAAGTTCAGACATGGTCCTGCGCCTCGAGTTCGGCCATCTGGCTCCAGACTGTGTCGAGTTCGGCCTGGCCGAGTTCGACCAGCGGCGGACGCACGCGGGTCCAGCCGGGGTGATTGCGGCGGCGGGCCAGCATGGCCTTGATGGTGGGCAATTGCACATAGGCGTTGGACAGATCGCGCCAGGCGTTGATGCGTTCCTGCGCCTTGTCGACGCGCGCGGCCTCGGCCGGATCATGGCAATGGTCGAACACCACGCGCAGATGCTTGCCGATGAGATTGGAGCTGGAGGTGATGCAGCCGGCGCCGCCCGAGCGCAGCAGCGGCAGCATGAAGGGATCGGCGCCGGCGAGCACCGAAAAATTGGCGAAGCTGGAGGCAAAGGCCTGCATGCTGTCGAGCTTGCCGGAGCTGTCCTTGATGCCAACCACAATGCCGGGAAAGGCTTCGAGCAGGCGGCCGACCAGTTCCAGCGACAGCCCGACCTGGGCGATGGGCGGGATGTGATAGAGCACGACGCGCAGATCGTCGCGGCCGACGCCTTCGATGGCCTCGGCATAGAAGCGGAACAGGCCTTCGTCGCTGACGCCCTTGTAGTAGAAGGGTGGCAGCACGACGGTGGCCTTCACCCCGGCCTCGACGGCATGGCGCATCAGGGTGACGGTATCGGCGACATTGGTCTGGGAGGTGCCGGGCAGCAGGCGCTGGGGATCGATGCCGGCGGCGATGACCCGCTCGAGCAAAGCCTGGCGCTGGGCGATGCTGAAGGAATTGGCCTCGCCCGTGGTGCCGAGCAAGGCGATGCCGTCGCAGCCATCCTGCAACAGCGCATGGCAATGGGCGGCGAAGGCTGTGTGGTCGGGCGCGCCGTCTTCCAGGATTGGGGTTGCCGAGGCGCAGAAGACGCCGCTAATGGGGAGATTGCTCGTCGGATTGGTCACTTGTTTCCCCCGGCCAGGCGGCGCGCATAGGCGATGGCTTCGTTCATATTGGTGTGGTTGGCCTTGCCGGTGCCGGCAATGTCGAAGGCGGTGCCGTGATCGACCGAGGTGCGGTCGATGGGCAGGCCGAGCGAGACATTGACGGCGGTATCGAAGGCCACGAGCTTGATGGGGATGTGCCCCTGATCGTGATATTGGGCGATCACCAGATCGAAGGCGCCGTTATAGGCGCGGTGATAGACGGTGTCGGCCGAGATGGGGCCTTTGACGTCGATGCCTTCGGCCTGCGCCATGGCGACGGCCGGCACGACCTGCACGTCGTCCTCGGTACCGAAGAGGCCGCTTTCCCCGCAATGGGGATTGATGCCGGCCACGGCGATGCGCGGCCTGGCGTAGCCGATACGCTTGAGGTGGTCATTGCCGGCGCGGATGGTGGCCAGGATGCGCTCGGGGGTGGCCCGATCGATGGCGGTCTTGAGGGACACGTGGGTCGAGACGTGAATGACCTTGAGGCGCTCGGAGGCCAGCAGCATGAAGGCCGATTTCTGCCCGGTCAGCGCCGCCAGCATGCCGGTGTGGCCGTCATAATGATGACCGGCCAGGTTGAGCGCCTCCTTGTTGATGGGCGCGGTGACGATGCAGCCGATCGTGCCGGCCTGGGCGTCGCGCACGGCTTTTTCGATGAAACGGAAGGCGGCGTCGCCGGCGCGGGGATCGAGCTTGCCCCAGGGCAGCGGACCGCCCTCGATCGGCAGGTCCTCGACCAGGCCATCGAGATCGATCGCCGCGCCGGTGGCGGCGACGGCAAGGTCCAGCGTGGCGCGATTGCCATAGATGCGGGTGCGGGCGCGGTCGGCAGGCGACATTTCCGCCAAAGCGCGGATCGCGATTTCGGGACCGACCCCCGCGGGGTCACCCATGGTAATGCCAATCAGCTCGCTCATGCTGCGTCTCCGTCGATCCAGCCCTTGGGCAGCCGGACATATTTGATGGCCCGCCGGAAATAGGTATAGGCGAGATGGATCGCGCCATCGCCGTCTTCCAGCAGATAGGGGTAGGATAGTTCCTTGTTGCGCCCATCCACCGAATTGTTGGAGAGGCACGTGCCGGCACTGTCATCGACGATGCGGCGCAGCGGGAAGGTGCGGCCGCCATCGGTGGATATGCACAGGGTCATCGGCGCGCGGGGCACGCCCCAGATGGGGGCACAGCCGCCACTGGCGTCAGGGCGATCATCGCCCTCCTCGATCTCGTCATAGAGCGAGGTGCGGCGGTCGCTCGAGGTCGCAGCCGAGACCGGATTGCACAGCATGGCGAGGCGCCCGTCGCCGAGGCGAATGACGTTGATGGAGGAATTGTTGTTGGGCACGTCGGTCGGCTCGGGCGCGGACCAGGTCATTCCGCCATCGCGGCTTTCCGAGCGATGCACGAAATCGGACTGGCGGCGGCGATAGAAGGCGGCCATGTGCTCGCCATCGAGCGGCACGATGGTCATGTGCACCGAACCAATCGAGCCGGGCACTTCGCTCAGCGTCCAGGTGGCGCCATCGTCATGGCTCACCGCGACCCCGGCGGTATCGTGGCTGCCGTTCCAGCGCTGGCCCGGGCGCGAAATGCAGCGGAAGACCGGCATCATCCAGGCGCCGTCATTGCGCCGCACGAAGCGGCCGCGAACAAAGGTGCCTAGGGGTAGATCGAGAATGCGCGGCACACCGCCGCTGAGCACGCCATCGGTCAGCGTGATCTGGCGCGCGCGCAGCAGGCACTCGTCCTGATTGCCGGAGGGCTGGGCGGTGTGCAACAGCTGCCACTGCCCCTGCCCGTCGCGCGTCAGCACCGGGTTCTGTTCGCTGCGTTCGGGATCGTCGCTCAACCGCATCGGCGCCGACCAGCGATCGCTGCCGGGCGCCAGGGTGCAGCCAAAAATGGAAATATCGGACTTGCCCTCGAGCGTGCCGCCAAACCACAGGCAGGCCAGGGTGCCGTCGTCCAGGCGCTCGATGAACGCGGCGTGATTCTGCACCATGGGCGAGGGCAAATAGGCCGCCTGCAGGCCTTGGCCCGCCGGCTCGATCTGCCCTGTCATGCGCGCCGCGATCTCGTCTGGAGTCATGTCTCTCCCCGCCTCCTGGTTGCCGCAAACTTGCTGCCCTGCACAATGTTGTCAAGTTATTATTCCGAGCGTGCGATTCAAAATCAGACAGCCGATTTTCAAATTATATTTGTTTTTCAATATGTTAAATTCGTCACTCATTGCACAATCTGGCATTTTCTGATTTTTGTTTGACAACTCCTGGGTGTCGCTAGATAGTGCCGGCCACGGGTGGACCGGCTATGCTGGCGCCCTGAGGAAACGGGTGGGCGCTCCGCAGCGGCGTTCACGTCTGGATCAGCTGCAAGGGAGGTAGAATTGATTTTCAAACAGCTTCTGGTCGCCGGCTTGCTGGCTTCGGGCGCCATTGCCCCGGCCATGGCCCAGCCCAACACCGACATTACCGTGGTGCTCAGCGAGGAACTCGACCTGGTCGATCCCTGCATGGCCACGCGCTCCAATATCGGCCGCGTCATCTTGCAGAATATCAGCGAGACGCTGACCGAGCTGGACGTGCGCGGCGACAAGGGCCTGATGCCCCGCCTGGCCGAAAGCTGGGAAGACAAGGGCGACGGCACCTGGCAGTTCAAGCTGCGCCCGGGCGTGACCTTCTCGGACGGCACCGCGTTCGACGCCAATGACGTCAAGCATTCGTTCGACCGCGTCTTCTCCGATCAGATGAGCTGCGAAAGCGCGCGCTATTTCGCCGATACCGACCTGACCTTCACCGTGGTCGACGACACCACGATCGACGTCAAGGCCGAGCCGGCCCAGCCGATCCTGCCGCTGCTGATGAGCCTGGTCACCATCGTGCCATCGGAAACGCCGATGGAATTCGTGCGCGACCCGATCGGCACCGGTCCCTATGTGATGAGCGAGTGGACCGCCGGCCAGCAGATCGTGCTCGATCGCCGCGACGATTATTGGGGTGAAGCCCCCGCGGTGACGAAGGCCACCTATTTGTTCCGCTCCGAGCCTGCCGTGCGTGCCGGCATGGTTGCGGCGGGCGAAGCCGACATCGCGCCGCAGATCACGGCGGAAGTGGCCGACAACAAGGCCACCGATTTCAGCTATCTGAATTCGGAAACCGTTTATCTGCGCATCGACAGCCAGGATGCCCCGACCAATGATCTGCGGGTCCGCCAGGCACTGAATGCCGCCATCGAGCGCGAAGCCTTTATCGGCACCGTGCTGCCCGAGGGGACCGAACTGGCCGTGGCCATGGTGCCGCCGACCACTTTGGGCTGGAACCCCAACCTGTCGCCGCCGGCATTCGATCCGGAACTGGCCAAGAAACTACTCGCCGAGGCCAAGGCCGATGGCGTGGATACCAGCCTGCCCATTGAAGTGGTGGCACGCACCGAGAACTTCCCCAATGTGACCGAGGTCGCCGAGGCCCTGGTGCAGATGCTCAACGAGGTTGGCTTCAACGCCACGCTGCGCATGGTGGAAGTTGCCGAACACGAGCAGTATTACTCCAAGCCCTATCCCGAAAGCACCGGCACCCGCCTGGTGCTGGCGCAGCACGACAATAGCCGTGGCGACCCGGCCTTCTCGATGTTCTTCAAGTATGACAGCAAGGGCACCCAGTCGGGCGTCAACGACCCGAAAGTGGACGACCTGATCGCCCGCGCTTCGGCCGCAACCGGGGACGAACGTGCGGCCCTGTGGTCCGAGCTGTTCGCCTATGTCCATGACGATATCGCCGCCGATGTGCTGCTGTTCCACATGGTTGGCCTCAGCCGCGTCAGCGAGCGTCTGGACTTCACCCCGACCATCGCGACCAACCAGCAGCTGCAGCTGTCCGAGATCGGCTTCAAGTAAGCCTGTCTCAGGTTCATAATCAGGCGATGCCGGGCTGGTCCCGGCATCGTGTCACTTGTCAAACCGGATTAGCGGCCATGACCAAACTGATCTCGCAGCGGGCCATTGCCAGCCTGTTGTCGCTCCTGGGCCTGCTGGTGCTGGTCTTTTTCCTGTCCCGCCTCACCGGTGACCCGGCAGCCCTGTTCCTGCCGATCGACGCCACCGAAGAGATGAAGGCGCAGTTCCGCGCGCTGAACGGGCTCGACCTGCCGCTGTTCGAGCAATTCGGCCGCTATGTATGGGATTTCCTGCATCTGGATTTCGGGCAATCGCTGCGCAAGGCGCGCCCCGCCATCGAAGTGGTGATGGAAGCCTATGCCTGGACGCTGCCGCTGGCGCTGATCACCATGACACTGGTGGTGATTGCCTCCATCGTGCTGGGCGCGCTGGCCGCTTTCAATGTCGGCGGGTTTTTCGACCGGCTGGTGTCCATCGTTTCGCTGGTCGCCGCCTCGGCGCCCGACTTCTGGATCGCCATCGTCGCCATCGTGATCTTTGCGATCAATCTGAGCTGGCTGCCCACCTCTGGAGTGGGCACGCCCTGGCACTGGATATTGCCGATCGCAGTGCTGTTCATCCGCCCGTTCGGGCTGATCGTGCAGGTGGTGCGCGGCTCGATGCTGGGCGCCCTGTCGGCGCCCTATGTCAAGACGGCCCGGGCCAAGGGCGTGCGCAATTTGCCGATCATTTTCGTGCATACGCTGCGCAATGCCATGCTGCCGGTGATCACCGTGATCGGCGACCAGGCCGCCGCCATGCTCAATGGCGCGGTGATCGTCGAGACGATCTTCGGCTTTCCGGGCATCGGCAAGCTGATGATCGATTCCATCCTGCAGCGCGATTTCAATGTCGTGCTGGCCGCCATCATGGTCACCGCCATCGCCATTTTCCTCATGAACATCCTGATCGACCTTGCCTATGGCCTGCTCGATCCGCGCATCCGGCGTTGAGGCGCAAGACCATGTTCGATCTGTCCACCGCCATTCCCCCTGCCCCCACGAAGAGCCGCGCCGCGCCGCTGCTGGCCATGTTGTGGCGCGACAAGCTGGCCTTCGTGTCGGCCATCGTGCTCATCATCATCGTGCTGTTCGCGCTGCTGGGCCCGGCTTTGCTGAGCGATCTGGCGACCAGCCAGAACCTGCGCGGCCGCAATAGCCCGCCCTTCGATCTGGCGCGGGGCTGGGCTTTTGTTTTGGGCGGGGATTCGCTGGGGCGGCCCATGCTCGCCCGGCTAATCGTTGCCGCGCGCAGCACCATGCTGGTTGCCGCCGGCACGGTGCTTGCCGCCATGGTGGTGGGCGCGGTGCTGGGCCTGTTGGCCGGGTATCTGGGCAAGCATGTGTCGCAGGCGATCATGCGGCTGGCTGACGTGATCATGTCGTTTCCCTCGCTGCTGATCGCGGTGATCGTGCTCTATGTGCTGGGACCCTCGATCCCCAATATGATCCTGGTGCTGGCGATTACCCGCATTCCGATCTATCTGCGCACCACGCGCGCCGAAGTGCTCGAAGTGCGCCAGCGCATGTTCGTGCAGGCGGCGGTGGTGATGGGCGCCTCCAATGGCCGCATCATCCTGCGCCATATCCTGCCGGTGGTGGCGCCGACACTGGTGACCATCGCGACGCTGGATTTCGCCTTTGTCATGCTGGCCGAATCCTCGCTGTCGTTCCTCGGCATCGGCATCCAGCCGCCTGACATTACCTGGGGCCTGATGGTTGCCCAGGGCCGCCCCTATCTGACGACCGCCTGGTGGCTGGCCTTCTGGCCGGGGCTATTGATCGTCATCACCACGCTGTCGCTGAACCTGCTGTCCAACTGGATGCGCGTGGCGCTCGACCCGGCCCAGCGCTGGCGGCTGGAAGCCCGGAGCACCAAAGATGAGTAACGCCCTGCTTGAAGTGCGCAATCTATCGGTCGATTTCCACACTGCGCGCGGCACGGTGCATGCCGTGCGCGACGTGTCCTGGAGCATCAATCGCGGCGAGACGCTGGCCGTGCTGGGCGAAAGCGGCTCGGGTAAATCGGTCTCGGCCTCGGCGGTGATGAATATCCTCGATATTCCACCCGCCCAGATCATTGCCGGGGAGATTTATTTCGAGGGCCAGAACCTGCTCGCCATGAGCAATGAGCAGCGCCGCGCCATCAATGGCAAGCGCATCGCCATGATCTTCCAGGACCCGCTGAGCCATCTCAACCCGGTCTATCCGGTGGGCTGGCAAATCGCCGAGATGATGACGGCACATGGCCGCCCGATGAGCGAGGCGCGTGCCCGTACGCTGGACCTGCTGAACCGGGTGGGCATTCCCGAACCGCATAATGCGGTGGGCAAATATCCGCACCAATTCTCCGGCGGGCAGCGGCAGCGATTGATGATCGCCATGGCGCTGGCGCTCAAGCCCGATATCCTGATTGCGGACGAACCGACCACGGCGCTCGACGTAACCATCCAGGCCGATGTGTTGGCTCTGCTCAAGGAATTGCAGGCCGAGACCGGCATGGGCCTGGTGCTGATCACCCACGACCTGGGCGTGGTTGCCGAAATCGCCGACCGCGTGGTGGTGATGAGCCAGGGGCAAATCGTCGAGCAGGGTTCGGTGCGCGATGTGTATCACGCCCCCCAGCATGCCTATACGCAAAAGCTGATCGGATCGGCGCCGGGCAAGGGGCAGATCAAGACGCTGCAACCCGACCTGCCGCTGCTGCTCGAGGCCAAGGCCTTGTGCAAGACCTATGGCCGCTTCACCGCGCTCAAGGATGTGTCGCTGACCCTGGCGCGCGGGCAGAGCCTGGCCGTGGTGGGGGAGAGCGGATCGGGCAAATCGACGCTGGCCCGCGCCATCCTGCGGCTCGAGACCGCCGATAGCGGGGCCGCATTCTGGAAGGGGCAGGACCTGCTGACCATGAGCCCCTCGGCGCTGCTGGGGGTGCGCCGGCAGATCCAGATGGTGTTCCAGGACCCCACCCAATCGCTCAATCCGCGGATGTCGGTCTATCAGCTGATTTCCGAAGGCTGGGATATTCACCGGCTGATGCCGGATCGCAACGAGCGGCAAGTGCGGGTGCGCGAACTGCTCGAGCAGGTGGGGCTGAGCGCCGAACATGCCAGCCGCTATCCGCATCAATTCTCGGGCGGGCAGCGCCAGCGCATCGCCATTGCACGGGCATTGGCGCTCGAACCCGAACTGATCATCTGCGACGAGGCCGTGTCGGCGCTCGACGTGTCGATCCAGGCGCAGGTGATTGCGCTGCTCGATGATCTGCGCGAGCGGCTGGGCATTTCGTTCCTGTTCATCGCCCATGATCTGGGCGTGGTGCGGGATTTTGCCGATACCGTCATCGTCATGAAGGCGGGCGAGATCGTCGAGCGGGGACCCACCGAGCAGATTTTCAGCGCGCCGAGCCATCCCTATACCCAGCGGCTGCTGGCGGCGGCGCTCGATCCGGACCCGGATGTGCAGGCGCAGCGCCGCCTGCTGGCTACGGCGCCGGCATGACGCGTCTGGTTGTCATTGCCGACGATCTGACGGGCGCGCTCGACGCCAGCGCACCCTTCGCCATGCGGGGATTGTCGACGGTGATCGCGCTGGATGCGGCGGGCTTGCCCGAGGCGCTGGCCAGCGGCGCCGAGATTGTCGGGGTGTCGACCGATAGCCGGGAGATTGGGCCGGAGGCGGCGCAGGCGGCCGTTGCCGATGTGGTGTCGCGCCTGCCGCCAGGAATACCGGTTTTCAAGAAGATCGATTCCCGGCTCAAGGGCAATATTGCCGCCGAGCTTGACGCCATTCCGCATGATCGCAGCCTCGTTGTCCCGGCTATTCCGGCCTTCGGGCGCTGGGTGCGTCAGGGGCAGTTGGGCGGGTTCGGGCTGGATGAACCGGTTGATGTGGCGGCGCGACTGGGGACGCATGCGGCCACGGCCAGCATTCCCGATGCGGCAAGCCAGGAGCAGATCGCGGCGGCGCTGCGAGCGCAGGAGCATAACCTGCTGATCGGCGCGCGGGGGCTGGCGGAGGCGCTGGCCGAGCAATGGTCGGACAAGGCTGTGCCCGCGCCACAGCTGGCACCGGATGGGCCGGTCATCTGCGTGATCGGCTCGACCGATCCGATCACCGTGGAACAGGCCGAGGCCTTGCGCGGGCGTTATCCGGGGCTGGCTTATATCGCGGCGCCGAACGGAATCGCCGCGGAGTTGAATAGCGGGCGCCTGACGCTGGTGCAGGCAATAGCGGGTGCGGAGCCGGCGGCGCCGGCGGCAGTTGCGGTCAATCTGGCGCGGGTGCTGCAGGAGCTTAAGCCGGCAGCGGGGACGGCTTTGGTGCTGTCGGGGGGTGCGACCGCGCAGGCGATCCTTGCGGCGCTGGGCATCGGGCTGATTACCTTGGTCGGCGAGGCGCTGCCGGGGCTGCCTATTGCCCGGGCTGGCGGTTTCACGATAATCACCAAATCGGGGGGTTTTGGGGACAAGGACACGCTGGTCCGCCTCCTGGCGTCCTCCGGCGGGCACGAATGGGAGTGACACAAACCGTGATGTCAGATGGTCTCAACGTCAGACGCAGCCTTTCTGACGCGGTCTTTGACCGGATCCTGCGGGCCATCAAATCGGGCGCCTATGGCGTGGATGAACGGCTGCCCACTGAGCATACGCTGGCGGCCGAATTCCAGGTGTCCCGCCCCGTGGTGCGCGACGCCCTGCAGCGGCTGCGCGACCAGGGGCTGATCTATTCGCGGCGCGGCGCGGGCAGTTTCGTGCGCGACCATGGCCTACGCGAACCGCTGGGCTTCGGGCAGATGGAGAACCTGTCCGACCTGCAGCATTGCTACGATTTCCGCCTCACCATGGAGCCGGAGGCCGCTGCCATGGCCGCCCATCGCCGCACCGACCGCTCGCTGCAGGACATCAAGGCGGCGCTTGATCTCCTGCGCGATGCCACCAATCGGCAGGCGCACCGGGCCGATGCCGATTTCATGTTTCATCTGGGCATCGCCAAGGCTTCGGCCAATCCCTATTTCGCCACCGCCATGCAGGCGCTGGAAGAACATATCGCGGTGGGCATGCGGTTTCACGGCATGTCGCTGCGCAGCACCAGCGATGGGCTGAACCATGTGTTCATCGAGCATACGGCGATCTTTGAAGCCATCCGGCTGGGCGATGCCGAGAGTGCCCGCCAGATGATGAAAACTCACCTGACCGGCTCGCGCGACCGCCTGTTCGAGCCGCGCCAGGGGCGGGTTTAGCTGGCGCCTGGATGGCGCCAGCCAGGGCTCAGGCGACCTTGCGATAGCGTTCGGCCGGGGTGCCGCTGATATTGGGACCCATGCTGAGGCGGGCGGTCTCATAGGCTTGCCACAGCGACAGATCGCCCAGCGGCGGGACGGTGACGGCTTCCTTGCGATCGAAACCGACCAGCGCCGCATCGACCAGATCATCGACTTCCATGACATTGGGCAGGTTATCGACATCGACGCCGGAGCGATCCCAGATCGCGGTGCGGGTGGCGGCGGGGACCACGGCCTGCACATAGATGCCCTTGGGGCCGACTTCAGCGGCGAGGCCCTGCGAGAAGGTCAGGATGTAAGCCTTGGTAGCGGGATAAATGCCGGGGAAATATTCGGGCAGCAGGGCGGTGGCGGACCCGACATTGACGATGCTGCCATGGCCGCGCTCGATCATGCCGGCAACGGCGGCCGAGGCGAGCAGGGTCGGCGCCGTGATATTGAGCTGGATCAGCCAATCGAGGTCGGCGGGCTGGGTGGTGGTGAAGGTGCCTGGCAGGCTATCGCCGGCATTGTTGATGAGCAGGTCGATCGGGGCGCCGGTGCGGAGGCGATCGGCGATCTTTTCCAGTTGGGCGGCGTCGGTGAGGTCGGCCGTCAGGATTTCCACTTTGACGCCATGGGCGCTGGTGAGTTCGGCTGCCAGCTGTTCGAGCTTGGCCGTGGTGCGCGCCACGATGGTCAAATCATAGCCGCGGGCGGCGAGGCGGCGGGCATAGGTGGCGCCGATGCCGGCCGAAGCGCCGGTGATGAGTGCGGTGGACATGTGAGTACCTGTTGTAAACTGGGTTGATCGATGCCACATAGATGACGACCATCATCCTGATTGTCAAGATGATGATCATCATCTAATTTTTCGCGGGAGTTTTGAACCATGGGGACCAGCCAGCAACAGAAGGCGCAGAGCCGGAAGGCCATCGTGGATGCCGCCGCGCATTTGTTTCGCGAGCGAGGCGTGGATGGGGTGAGCGTGGCGCAGGTGATGGACGCCGCGGGGCTGACGCATGGCGGGTTTCCGCGCCACTTCGCCAGCAAGCAGGACTTGCTCAACGAGGCGCTGGCCGACGCGCTGGCCAATGACGGCGGCTTTGTGCCGGCCGGCGATATAATGGCCTTTGCCAGCCAATATCTGACCAAGCAGCATCGCGACAATCCGGGCGATGGCTGCATCTATGCGACGCTGGGCACCGAAATCGCGCGCGGGCCCGCCGAGACGCGCCATGTGCTCAGCGAAATGATCCAGAAGCAGGTCGATGCCTTTGCCGCCGGCGGCAAGGCGGAAAGCACCAAGGCCATCGGCAGCTGGGCGGCGATGATCGGGGGACTGATCCTGGCGCGCGTCGCCGACAATGAGGAACTGTCCGAAGAAATCCTGCAGGCGACGCGGGACTTCGTCGGCGTGTGAGGCGGGCGCGACAAATCGACACTTTTGCGGCAAACCGCCGGCTCTCACGACGAGGGTGCCGGCGCCATAATGGCTCCAATGCCCTGAAAACCTGACCTCCGGCGATCAAATTTGCCGCGGCGTGCAACCTAAGGGCTGGTTCCGCAACACGGCGGAACTGTGGCCGGGCCGACGCGTTGCGTCCTTGTCAGCAATGCGAGGAGATGGCGGATGGCGCGAGGTGAAAACGCTAGGGGTGCTGCATTCTGGTGGGCGATGCTGGTCGCCACCATCATCCTGATCTTTGGCTTGCCGATCGCGGCCGGCGGCGCCTGGCTGATTGCCCTGGGCGGGTCCTGGTATTATCTGCCCGCCGGGATTGGCCTGCTCGCGACAGCCATTTTGCTCTATCGGCGGAGCAGCGCGGCGATCTGGGTGTATCTCGTGACCTTTATCGGCACGCTGATCTGGGCGCTGTGGGAAGCCGGGTTCAATGGCTGGGCGCAGGTGCCGCGGCTGGTGGCGCCGAGTGTGGTGCTCATTCTGGTGCTGACCACCCTGCCCGCGCTGCGCAAGGGCGATTGGCCTTTACGCCGTGGCATGGCCGCTGCGGCGGTGACGATCGTTGCGGGCCTCGGCGTCGTTGGTATCAGTCAGAGCGGCGTCGGGCGGCTGATGGCGCAGGAGAATGCGCCGGTGATCGAAACGCCGCCGGCTGAGTCTGCGCCAGTACTGCCCGATATTGCCCCGCCGGCAGCGGCAGCGACACCAACTTATGTTACGCTCGAGACCGGGGTGGATTGGCCCGCCTATGGCGGCACGCATAAGGCGACGCGCTATTCGCCGCTCGAGCAGATCACCCGCGAGAATGTAGACCAGCTCGAACAAATCTGGGAATTCCGCACCGGGGACCTGCCGACCGATGACGAGGCCTTTGGCAACCAGAATACGCCCGTCAAAGTGGGCGACCGGCTTTACCTGTGCTCGGCGCTGAACAAGATCACGGCGCTCGACGCGGCGACGGGCACGCAGTTCTGGACCTATGATCCGGTCGTCTCGACCGATGCCATTGGCTACAATGCCTCGTGCCGGGGGCTGGTCTATTTCGAGGACCCCACGGCTGCGGCTGACGAGCTATGCGCGACGCGTGTGGTGAACCTCACCCATGACGCGCGCATGATCGCCCTCGATACCGAGACGGGACAGCCCTGCCCCGACTTCGGCAATGGCGGTATCGTCAACCTGCTCGAAGGCATTGGCGACACCGCACCCGGCTTTTACGCGCCAACCTCGCCGCCGACGCTGGTGCGCGATGTGCTGGTGGTGGGCAGCCAGGTCAGTGACGGGCAGACGCGCGAGGCGCCATCGGGGGTGATCCGCGGCTATAGCGCGGTGACGGGCGAGCTGGAATGGGCCTGGGATATGGGCCGGCCGGGCGAAACCGGGGCGCCGCCCGAGGGCGAGGTCTATACGCCGGGCACGCCCAATGTGTGGACCATTGCCTCGGGCGATGACGAATTGGGCCTGGTCTATCTGCCGATGGGCAATTCGGCCGTCGACTATTGGGGCGGCGACCGCTCGGAGGCGGAAAACACCTATTCGACCGCTATCGTGGCGCTGGATGTCGAAACCGGACAGGTGCGCTGGCATTACCAGACCGTGCATTACGATGTGTGGGACTATGATCTGGGCGGGCAAGGCACGCTGGTGGATTTCCCCACCCCTGACGGGCCGGTTCCGGCCATCATCATGCCCTCCAAGCAGGCGCAATTCTATATCCTCAACCGGGAAACCGGCGAGCCGCTGGTCACCATCGAGGAGCGCCCCGCGCCACAGGGCGGCGTCGAGCCGGAGCGGCTATCGCCGACCCAGCCCTATGTGACGGACTTCCCCAATCTGCTCAAACCCGAGCTGACCGAGGCGGATATGTGGGGCGCGACGCCGCTCGACCAATTGTGGTGCCGCATCCAGTTCCACCAGGCGAGCTATGCGGGCGTCTATACCCCGCCCACGGTCGACCAGCCCTGGATCCAGTTCCCCGGCTATAATGGCGGCTCGGACTGGGGCGGGGTGGCGGTCGATCCGACCAAGGGCATCATGATCGCCAATTACAACAACATGCCCAATTACAACCAGCTGGTGCCGCGCGAAGAGGTGGACGCACTGGGCGTGCTGCCGATCACCGATCCGAACTATGATCCCGATACCGAATCCGGCTCGCATGGCAGCCTCAGCCCGCAGGCGCTGACGCCCTATGGCATCAGGGTCAATGCCGGCTGGCGGGTGCCGTTCACGGGCCTCCTCTGCAAGGAGCCGCCCTATGGCGGGATTGCGGCCATCGATCTCAATACGCGGCAAGTGCTGTGGGATCGCCCGTTCGGTTCGGCCCGCAAGAATGGTCCCTTCGGCATTCCCTCCATGCTGCCGGTCGATATCGGCACGCCCAATAATGGCGGTGGGGTGATCACGGCTTCGGGGCTGTTCTTCATCGCGGCGGCAACCGACGATATCCTGCGGGCCATCGATATCGAGACCGGCGAGGAAGTATGGCAGGTGGTGCTGCCGGCGGGCGGGCAGGCGACGCCCATGACCTATGAGGCCGGCGGCCGCCAGATCGTGGTGATCAATGCGGGCGGGCACGACTTCATGGAAACCCCGATCGGGGACTATTTCATCGCCTATGCGCTGCCCCAGCAGGTTGAATAAGGCCATGAGCATTCCCCGGCACCAGGCCGGGGAATGCCGACCCGGATTTCACGACCGAGAGGATGCTTGATGGTTGGTGGCGCGGCGTTTTCCTATTCCATGAGCTATTGCGGCGGCCCGCCCGTGCTCGACACGCTGTGGACGCGCTGGAATCTGGATCCGGTGCTGATCGCCATGCTGGTGGCTTGCGCTTTGCTCGGCATGGCGCTGTTGCGGGGGGGCGGCGACAAGCGGCAGATTGCGTTTGCGCTGGCGTGGTTGGTAGCCGTCGTGCTGTTCGTCTCGCCGCTCTGTGCGCTGACGGTGGCGCTGTTTTCCGCCAGGATTGTCCATCATGGCTTGCTGATGATGGTGATGGCGCCACTGCTGGTGCTGGCCATGCCGCGCGGGTGGAGTGCGCCGCTGGGTCTGTTGCCGGCGCTGGTGCTGTCCAGCATCGTGCTATGGCTCTGGCATGTGCCGGATTTTTACGCGGCCACGTTCCAGCATCCCCCAATCTATTGGGCGATGCAGGTGAGCTTGCTCGGCACGGCCTGCTGGCTGTGGCTGGCGCTGATGCGGGGGCCGCCGCTGCTGTCGGGCGGGGCGGCGCTGGTGTCATCGATCCAGATGGGGCTACTGGGGGCGCTGCTGGTGTTTGCGCCGCAGCCGCTGTATCTGCCGCATCTGGCGACCACTTCCACCTTCGGGTTGACGCCGCTGGAGGACCAGCAATTGGCCGGGCTGATCCTGTGGGTGCCGGCCAATGTGCCGCTGCTGATGCTGGCTTTGTGGCGATTACTGGAAAGCCTGGGCGGCAGAGCAGGCGTCGCTCATGCTCGATGACTGGCTGAGCGTCGTGGTCAAAGCCATTCATATCGGGGCCATCGCCTTCTGGTCGGCGGGACTGATCGCCCTGCCCTTCATGTACCGGCAACGCGCCGGGCTCGAGGACCGCGCGCTATACCCGCTGCATGCCTTTACGCGCCGGCTCTATGTGGGCGTGGTGTCGCCTGCCGCCTTCCTCGCCATCGGCTCGGGCACGGTGCTGATATTCCTGCAGGGCACCTACGAGGCCTGGTTTTCGGCCAAGCTGGCACTGGTGGCGGTGCTGGCGGGCATTCACATTTTTTCGGGGCTGATGGTGCTCAAGCTGTTCGAGCCGGACGGGCGCTATCCGGCGTGGCGCTTTGCCATGGTGGTGCCGGCGACACTGCTGGTGATCAGCTCGATCCTGGTGCTGGTACTCGGCAAGCCCACTCTGACCATGCCGAGCGAGATGGCGGCGTTCTTTGCGCCCGGCGCGCTGTCAAGAATGGCCGGCGGGCTTATTGGCGGGTGGATATGAGCAGGCCCACGCCATGATCGAACACCAGCTTGCCGCCATGCCAGCCGGCAAATCCGGTGGCCACACTGGCCAATGCGGACAGCACCAGGCCATTGGGCAGGATCTGCTCGGGCCAATAGAGGCGCAGCCCGGCATTGGCGCCGGCCACGGCCAGCAGCACCATTGCGGCCACGGCGTGGTTCCAGCTGGCGACGCGCACCCTGATGCCCGGCACGGCCAGCAATTCCGCCGTGCCCACAATGGCTGCCAGCACGCCGAAAATGAAGGCGGCGCTGGCCGACCAGAGGCCGACATCGACCCAGAACGGATCGCCGGTCCACCAATAGATCAGGTCGATGCCCAGGGTGCAGATGACCAGAGCAATGGGGAAATGCACCAGCATGGCATGGATGGGGTGGCCGGCAACGGCGATGGCCGAGCCGATATCCTTTTCGGCCACGGCACGAATGGCGGGATTGGGATGATCGGCGCGCGCTTCGGGCGGGTTTTCCCCGGCCGCCGTTTCGCTGATCTCCTCGTCGGTTTCCTGCGCCATCTAAAAGCCTCCGGGCCGAAACTGGTCCTGCTTGGGCCAACGTGTGTGACCCTGTCGGGTTGCAGCGGCGCCTTGTCGGCGCTCGATCCGGCCGGGCCGCGGGCGCATAATCTGGCGACGCTGTGGTGGATCATGCTGGCGGGTTCGGCTGTGCTGTTCGTGCTGGTGATGGGGCTTTTGGCGCTCTCCTATATCAGGCCGCAATGGCTCTCCCGGCTGAGTGCCGCGCAGTGGATCGTCGGCGGGGGCCTCGTCCTGCCGCTGCCCATTCTGATCCTGCTGACCGGCACGGCCCTGGTGCTGGGGGAGCAATTGCTGCCCAGGGGCGCGGCGCCAATCTCGGTGGAAGCCCATGCCGAACGCTGGGCCTGGCGGTTTGGCTATCCCGGCAGTGATTTGGTGGATGACGGCACGCTGCATATTCCGGCGGGGGAGCCCGTCGACGTCATGGTGACCGCAGCCGATGTCATCCATTCCTTCTGGGTGCCGCGGCTGGGCGGCAAGATGGATGCGATCCCCGGGCGGCGCAATGTCATCCGGCTGGAAGCGGACGCGCCTGGCATCTATTGGGGCATTTGCGCGGAATATTGCGGGCCGGGGCACGACAGCATGATGTTCCGGGTGGAGGCGCATCCGACGGCGGAGTATCTGCGGCTGCGCGAGGGGGCCTCATGAGCGCGCCGCTATCGCCCATTGCCCTCCACAAGCAGCTGTCGCGGATCTGGGGGACGCCGCCGGGTTGGGGGCGGTTGTCGAGCGTCAACCATACCATTCTGGGCAAGCGCTTCATGCTGGTGGCGCTGCTGTTCTTCGCCATTGGCGGGCTATTGGCCATGCTGATCCGGGCGCAGCTGGCGACGCCGCATAGCGCCTTTGTCGGGCCCGACATCTACAACCAGCTCTTCACCATGCATGGCACGGTGATGATGTTCCTGTTTGCCATTCCCATGTTCGAGGGCCTGGCCATTTATCTGCTGCCCAAGATATTGGGCGCCCGCGACATGGCGTTTCCGCGCCTCACGGCCTATGGCTTCTGGTGCTACGTGATGGGGGGCAGCATTCTGATTGTCGCCATGCTGGCGGGGGTGGCACCCAATGGCGGCTGGTTCATGTATACCCCGCTGTCCTCGCGCCCCTATACGCCGGGCATCAATGCCGATGTGTGGCTCCTGGGCATTACGTTCGTTGAAATCTCGGCCGTGACCGCCGCTGTCGAGATCGTGGTGTCCATTCTCAAGATGCGGGCGCCGGGCATGGGGCTGGCGCGCATGCCGCTGTTCGGCTGGTATATGCTGATCACGGCGGGCATGATGGTGGTGGGTTTTCCCCCGCTGATCCTGGGCTCGATCCTGCTCGAGCTGGAACGGGCCTTCGGGCTGCCGTTTTTCGATCCGGAGCGCGGCGGGGATCCGCTCCTGTGGCAGCATCTGTTCTGGCTGTTCGGGCACCCGGAAGTCTACATCATCTTCCTGCCGGCGGCCGGGGTGTTGTCCACCATCATTCCGGTGTTCGCGCAGCGGACCATATTGGGCTATCGGGCGCTGATCGCCGCCATCGTTGCCATGGGGTTCCTGTCGTTCGGGCTGTGGGTGCACCACATGTTCACCGTGGGCATTCCGCATCTGGCGCTGGCGTTTTTCTCGGCGGCGAGTGCGCTGGTAGCCGTGCCGACCGCCATCCAGATCTTTGCCTGGATCGGGACCCTGGCCAGCGGGCGGCCGCGCTGGGATGTGCCCATGCTCTATGTGGCGGGGTTTTTCGCGGTTTTCGTCATGGGCGGGTTGACCGGGGTGATGCTGGCCATGGTGCCCTTCAACACCCAGGCCCATGACAGCTATTTCGTCGTGGCCCATCTGCATTATGTGCTGGTGGGGGGCTTTGTGTTCCCCATGCTGGCGGCGCTCTATTATTGGCTGCCCCATATTACCGGAAGGCAGAGCCTTTACCGCCTCTCGGTGCCGGCCTTCTGGCTGATCCTGGTCGGGTTCAATGCCACGTTCTTTTTCATGCATGTGACGGGGCTGATGGGCATGCCGCGGCGCATCTCGACCTATCCGTCCAATTGGGGCTGGGACTGGCTCAATCTGCTGTCCTCGCTCGGCAGCTTTATCCTGGCCATGGGGTTTGCCCTGGTGCTGGCGGACCTCGTGCTGCAGCTGCGGTTCGGCAAGCCGTTCCGGCGCGATCCGTGGCGGGCGGCAACGCTCGAATGGGCCATGCCCACCCCGCCGCCGCATTATACCTTTGCCGCGCTGCCGCGGATCGAACGCCGGGCCGACCAGTTGCTTCCCGCCGAGATCGGGCCGGTGCTGGCGGGCGGCCATGGCTATCTGGGCTTTGCGCGTGACGGGCAGATGGAAACGCTGGGCGTCGACCTGATCAGCGGCGAGGTCGAGCATGTCATCGTGCTGCCGCACCCGACCTTTCTGCCGCTGTGGACGGCTCTGGCGACGGCAGCGTTTTTCCTGGCGCTGCTGTTCGGGCAATATTGGCTGGCGCCGCTGGCCGCCATTGTGGTGGTGGCATTGTTCCTGTGCTGGCCAAGCCGGCTGGGCCGCAGGCAAGACCTGGGGCGGGTCGATATCGGTCGGGGGGAAACGGCGCCCTATGATGGCGAAGCCAGCGGCAATATCTGCGTGCTCGCCAACCGGACGGCGCTGGTCACCAATGGGACGCTGTTTGCGTCGCTGCTGTTCGGCGGCCTGTTCCTGGCGGTGGTGGCGCCCAATTGGAGCGCCATGCCTGCCGCAGGCTTATCGGTCACCAGCGCCGTGCTGGCCGGTGGCGGAGCGGTCCTCGGCGGGGCTGCCGGCTATCTGGCGCGGCGGGCCAATCGCGCGGGCCGTTCGCCGGTCGCTTGGCTGGCCGCCGCTATTGTCACCCAGCTTTTCGCGGCAGTGATGCTGGCAACGATGATGGGCGGCATGGGCGATCCGCGCCAGCATGCGCGGCTGGCGGTGATCTTTGTCACCATGGGATATTGTGCGCTGCATTGCGCGATCGGTGCGCTGATGGGGGGGCATGCCATCTGGCGCTGGCGCCAGGGCTATGTCTCGGTCCGCCGGGCCACCGACCCGGAACTCGCCATGCTGTGGAACCTCTATGCAGCGGCGGCCATCGTGCCGGGGCTGTTGCTGACCTTGGTGCTGCGGGTCATGCAATGAGCGGGCAAAGCCGCCGCGCGCTGTTGCTGCTATTTGCCGGCTTTTCGCTGTGGGCGTTGGCCTTTGTCGTGCTTTACGCGCTGCAGGCGCTGGGCTGCGCCTATAGCTGGCCGCAGCATCGCCTGGTCCTGATCTCAGCCTATCTACTGGCAATATTGGCCATGGCCTGGCTGGCCTGGGCCACGCCGCATTGGACAGGCGGCAAGGGCGTTTTGCCGATTGCCGCAAAATGGGCCAACCGGGCGGCGCTGGCCGCAACAATACTGATTTTGCTGCCGGTTAGCTTCGCTTCCGCCTGCATTTGAAGCGGGCTGATATGGACCCCATGTCAGCCAGCTACAAATTCATATTGTAGTACTATTGGGAAATGTGGTTATTCTGCTGGGGAGGGTCTGGGAGGAGCCTCCATGCATCGGAATACTGTGCAGAGTGACGGCCGCGTGCCGTTCGCTGCCGCAGATGCATAGCTGCATTACGTGTCAACAGGGGGAGTGTTGTGGCGTTACTGGAAATCAACAAGGTGACCAAGGAGTTCGGGGCGATCCGGGCCCTGTCCGATGTCAGTTTCTCGATCGAGCCGGGCGAGGTGGTCGGGCTGATGGGGGATAATGGCGCCGGCAAATCGACCCTGGTCAAGATCATCTCCGGCATCTACCAGCCCACTTCCGGCTCGCTGGCCTTTGAAGGCGCGAGCGCCCATATCGGCAGCCCCGGCGAGGCTCGCAAGCTGGGCATCGAAACGGTCTACCAAGACCTGGCGCTGGCCGACAATCTGACCGCGGCACAGAACATCTTCCTGGGCCGGGAGCTCAAATACCATGTCGGCCCGTTCCGCTTCCTGCGCCACAATGCGATGAACCAGCGGGCGGCCGAACTGTTTGCTGAACTCAAATCGGAAACTCGCGCCGACGATTATGTGCGCCAGATGTCGGGCGGCCAGCGGCAGGCCGTGGCCATTGCCCGCACCAGACTGGCCGATGCCAAGGTCATCCTGATGGATGAGCCCACGGCGGCCATCTCGGTGCGCCAGGTGGCCGAAGTGCTCAACCTGATCCACCGGCTCAAGGATGCCGGCATAGCGGTGATCCTGATTTCCCACCGCATGCCCGACGTGTTCGCCGTCTGCGAGCGGGTGATCGTCATGCGGCGCGGCACCAAGGTGGCCGACAAGCCGATCGGTCAGACGTCGCCCGAAGAAGTGACCGCGCTCATTACCGGCGCCAAGGAAGCTGCATGATGGCCAATATCGATACGCAGGGCTTTTCCAATGTGCGCCGCACGCGCTTCTGGCAGAAGGGGTTTCTCGCCAGCCAATCAGCCTATGTGCTGGGCGCGCTGGTCGTCATCATCGTGGTGATGAGCCTGCTCTCGCCCAATTTCCTGACCGCGGGCAATATTTCCAATATCACGCGCAATTTCTCGTTCATCGCCATCGCCACTTTGGGTATCACCCTGGTCATCATCACCGGGGGGATCGATCTTTCGGTCGGTTCCACCATGGCGCTATCGGCCACGGTCACCTCGCTCATCATGGGGGCGCTGGCGGGGGCGTCCTTTGCCCTCTTTCCCGGTGGCGCGCTGATCCTGGCGCTATTGGGCGGGCTGGGCGTTGCCGCGCTGATCGGGCTATTGAACGGCTTTGCCATCGCCAAGCTGAAGCTGAGCGCCTTCGTGACCACGCTGGGCACGCTCTCCATCGTGCGGGGGCTGACCTATGTGGCCACCTATGGCCGCGGCACGTTTCCAGCGGGGCCGGACAAGGACCTGTTCCTATTGGTCACGGCCGGCAAGCTGTTCAACGTGGTGCCGATCGCCTTCGTCTATCTCATCATCTGCGCCATCGCCATGTGGCTGGCGCTCACCCATACCGCCTGGGGACGGCATGTCTTTGCCATCGGCAGCAATGAAAGCGCCGGCCGGCTGACCGGCGTCAATGTCGATCGTGTCAAGATCCAGGTCTATATGCTGTGCGGGCTGGCGGCCGGCTTTAATGGCATCATCATTTCGGGCTGGCTCGGCTCGGCGCCGGCAAACCTGGCCACCGCCTATGAATTGACCATCATCGCCGCCGCCGTGATCGGGGGCGCCAATTTGGCTGGCGGCGTCGGGGGCGCGGCCGGGGCCATTATCGGCTGCGTGCTGATCGAGGTGATCCGCAATGGCCTCGTGCTGGCCCGGGTCGATCCATATTGGCAACAGACATTAGTGGGCTGCATCATCGTGGCGGCCGTGCTGGTGGATCGCCTCCGTTCCATGCGGAACGGCTGAAATCGCCGTCGCGTGGCGAGGAGGTCGCGCGGCGGTGTAGGGAGGCCGGCAGAATTCTCTGCCGGCGAAAGTGACCGGATATCCGGTTTTTTGGGAGGAACAAAAATGAACAAATCTATTCTAGTGCTCGGCACGATCGCGTCGCTGCTGCTGGGCGGCACCGCCTTTGCCCAGGACAGCCTGGTTTTCGCGGTGGTTCCCAAGGCGATGAACAACCCGTTCTTCGATCTGGCCCGCGATGGTTGCGAAGCCCGCGCCAAGGAGCTGGGCAATGTGACCTGCACCTATATCGGGCCGGTGGAACACGAAGCCGCCACCCAGGCGCAGATCATCGAAGACCTGATCACGCAGGGCGTCGACGGGCTGGCCATCTCGGTGTCGGACATTGCAGCGGCCACCACCGTCATCAACCGCGCCGTGGAAGCGGGCATTCCGGTCATCACCTTTGACAGCGATGCGCCCGATAGCCAGCGCTCGGCCTATGTGGGCACCGACAACAAGCAGTTCGGCACCGCGCTGGGCGAATTGCTGCTGCAGGTCAAGCCGGATGGTGGCACCTATGGCATGATTTCGGGGGGTGCCGCGGCGCCCAACCTGGCGCTGCGCGTCGATGGCGTGCGCGAAGCCCTGGCCGGTTCGGCCTGGACCGAAGTGCCGGGTTCGCCCACCTTCTCCAATGACGACATTGCCCTGGCGGTCCAGCAGATGGGCGATCTCAAGACCGCCAATCCCGATATCGACGCTATCGTGCCGGTTGGCGGCTGGCCGATGTTCGCCCCCGATGGCTGGAAAAACTTCGTGGATGGCTTCAAGGCCGATGTCGACAGCAAGGCGCTGGCCCTGGTCGTCGCCGATACCCTGCCCCAGCAGCTCCAGCTCTTGAGCGAAGGCTATGCGCATGGCCTGGTGGGCCAGCGCCCCTATGAAATGGGCCAGGTCGCCATGGACACGCTGCTGGCGCTGACCAAGGGCGAGACGGTGGAAGACATCATCTATACGGGCGTTGATGTCGTGACCGCCGAGAACGTGGCCGACTTCCTGAAATAGGCACGTCACGTTCAAATGCGGGCCGCCAGAACCCAGTTCGGCGGCCCGCATGCTGTTTGCGCTATCGCGCGCCTGGCACGGCCCCCTGTTGCGGAGCGGGCCGGCGGGCAAACACTTCCTTGGCGGCGAAAAGCCCGTTGAGCGCGGCCGGAAAGCCGGCATAGACGGCCATCTGCATGATGATCTCGGTGATTTCATCATGCGTCAGGCCGACATTGAGGCCCGCCTCGATATGCACTTTCAATTGCGGGGCGGCATTGCCCATGGCTGTCAGCGCGGCAATGGTGGCGATTTCGCGCGCCCGCAGATCAAGCCCGGGACGGCTATAGATATCGCCGAAGGGAAATTCGAGCACATAGCTGGCAAAGTCGGGCGCGATGTCTGCCAGGGACGCCAGGACCTTCTCCCCGGCTTCGCCATCGATCTCAGCGAGCGCGCGCCGTCCGCGTTCCAGCCGGCTTTCGCCGACGCTGTGGTGGTGTTGCGTCATAGTCCTTCATCCTCTGTTCCGGGCCGGAATATCCGGCAATCTTGGTGTCGAGGGCGAGAAGCGAGGCCTGAAGTTCGGCCAGATGGGTGCGGACACGCTCGCGGTGCTGTTCCAGCAATTCGCGGCGCTCCATCTCCGTACTGACGCCGCGTTCCCGCAAGGCTGCATAGCGCAACATCTCCCGGATCGGCATCCCGGTCGTGCGCAGACGGCCAAGAAATTCGATCCAGATCAGGATTGATGCGTCGTAGCCCCGTTGGCTCGATTGGTCCCGGTCGGCATAGGGCAACAGCCCGATCCGCTCATAATAGCGGATAGTATGGGCCGACAACCCCGAACGCCTGGCCAGTTCCCCGATCTTCATGAGCACCCGTTCTCGTCACGACGCAAAGACAGATACGAGTTAGAGCGCACTCTAAGTCAAGGGGCATTTCGTGTCAGTGGTGGGCGCGCCACGAGCCGTATGCCGAAATTGTTTGTAGAACGCCGGCATGCGGGCCGCCGATCCCTTTGCGGCGCTGGACGGCGGCAGCGAGCACTGACCCGTGCTATCGCCCACCTGCCGGCGAGGTTGACGTGATCAATCTGAGCCTTGCTGGCTCTGATACGCGGCAACAGCCGGGGTGTCCATCAAAGGGGCGCGATAACAACTTTGGGCTTGACTAATATCCCGGCACGGCATCGCCCAACCGGCTGGGGGCCCAACGCGCAGCTTTGGGCGCAATCCCCGTCAGCTTGCATGCTACGCCCCAAATCCCCGAACCTCCGCTGCCACCATCACACGGCCCTGCAGACTTCATACCTTCGGCCTCTGCCTTCGGAGGGCAGCGCTCTATCCAGCTGAGCTACGGGTGCATCCGTGCGGCGGGGCGGACACCCCGGCTGAACGGGGTGCAAACTAGCTAAAGAGTGGGAGCCGCGCAACGGGGGTGAGCAAGAAATCCGGTACCATTCGGCATTGCCGACTTTCGGCGGGCTGGTCCGCCGTTCGCGCCCACGCCCCTCCCCCGATTTCGCCATCAAGCCGCCCTGATTTGTCCTTATCGCGCTAGGGGCCTGGATGGCTGTGCGGGTGGTTTTGCCCGTTGCGCCGGGTTTATGGTTAAAATCGTAACCATTTTTTCAGGCCGGCACTCTATCGCGCCTCCTATGGAAACGGTCTAGGATGACCTTATGGCAGATGCACAGATGTTTGGGATGAAGGCGATCGGCGCGGCGGCCATGCTGGCGCTTGTGGTTTCGGGCTGCTCGATGGGGTCGCTCAAGCCTGCCCCCGGCCCGGCGACTGCGGCCATTGCGGCGCTGGCGCCCACGCAGGCGGGCCATGTGCCCAAGGCCGATGCCGTGCCAATGGCGCCTCAGGCGCTGGGCTATGCGGCGAGCGGGAGCCTCGATGGGCTGATCGCGCATTATTCCCAGCAATATAGCGTGCCCGAGGCCCTGGTGCGCCGGGTGATCGTGCGCGAAAGCAATTACAATCCGGCGGCGCGCAATGGACCCTATTATGGGCTGATGCAGATTTCCCACGCCACCGCCAGCGGCATGGGTTATCGCGGCTCGCCCGGCGGGCTGCTCGATGCCGAGACCAATCTGCGCTATGCGGTGCGCTATCTGGCCGGTGCCTATGTCACGGCGCGCGGCAATCATGACCAGGCCGTGCGGTTCTATGCCGGTGGCTATTATTACGATGCCAAGCGGGCGGGGCTGTTGGCGCAGTCCGGGCTGCGCTGATCCGTCTCATACCACCGGGTCATTCCGGCGCAGGCCGGAATCCATTCTAACGAACGACAGATGCGGTGTGCCTGGCCTTCAGCATGGATTCCGGCCTGCGCCGGAATGACATTGTGGGTGGGGTAGTTTCGAGCAGACACCGCCATGCCGCATGTCCATCACTCCCGTTGCGCCAATAGCCGCGCGATCTGCGTCGCCAGGTCGGTCTGCTGATAAGGCTTGGCAAGCCGCGGCAGATCGGTGCTGGTGCCGCTGGGCAGGTCGGCATAGCCGGTGGCGAGCAGGATCGGCAGGTCGGGGCGCAATTCCCGCGCCTTGCCGGCCAGCTCCACCCCGGTCATGCCAGGCATGGCATAATCGGTGATCAGCATATCCACCTGTTGGCCGCTGCCCAGGATTTCGAGCGCCTGCTTGCCCGAATAGGCTTCGAGCGCGGTATGGCCGAGGTCCTCCACCATATCGACGGTGTTCATGTTGATCAGCGCATCGTCATCGACCACCAGAATGGTGGAGGCGGGGGCATCGGTGCGTTCGGGCGGCATTTCGCTGACCTCCGTGACGGGTGAGGTGGAAACCGGCAGCCAGAGTTCGGCAGTGGTGCCTTCGCCGGGTGCCGAGATCAATTTGAGGGCGCCATCCAGCTGCACGGCCAGGCCATGCACCATGGAGAGGCCCAGCCCCGTCCCCTTACCCAATTCCTTGGTCGAAAAAAACGGCTCGATGGCGCTTTTGAGCGTTTCGGCATCCATGCCCGCACCGGTATCTGCCACGCCCAGGCGCAGGAAGGGGCCGCTCAGGCCCAGCCGGCTATCGCTGCCATCCATCTGGTTGAGCGAAATGGTCAATTCGCCGCCCTCGGGCATGGCGTCGCGCGCATTGACCGCCAGGTTCAAAATCGCCAGTTCGAGCTGGTTGGGATCGACCCGGGCCGGCGGCAGGTCGGGCGCCAGGTCATAGCGGATGGTGACGATGGTGCCCAGCGAGCGCTCCATCAGGCCGCGCATGCCCTCGAGCAATTGGGCCAGGTCCGTCGGCTCGGGCGTCAGTTCCTGCCGGCGAGCGAAAGCCAGCAGCCGCGCCGTCAGCGAGGCACCGCGCTGGGCGCCCTGGAGGGCGCCGTCGATGAAGCGGCGAATCTGCGGATCGTCAGGCAGGCGCTTGCGCAGCAATTCCAGATTGCCCTGCACGGCGGCCAACAGATTGTTGAAATCATGCGCCACCCCGCCGGTCAGCTGGCCGATAGTTTCCATCTTCTGGGCATGGCGCAATTGCTCTTCGGCGCGGTGGCGGTCGGTAATGTCGCGGAAAAACGCTGCCCCGCCCACGATCTGCCCATCGCCGCCGCGCAGCGGAGCATGCTGGCTTTCCAGCATCACCTGGCCGGCGGCAAGGGTGGTCAATTCGATTTCCTCGATCGGGCCGGAGACGCCGGCAAGCGCGTCGCGCAGCCGCGGCTCGATAATGTCGCCCTGTTCGCGGCTGAACACATCGGTCAGCGGTCGGCCCAGCACGGCGGGCGAAGGCAGCCCGAAAATCCGTTCCATCACCGGGTTCCAGATGGTGACCCGGAAATCGCTGTCATAGGCGACAATGCCGGCCGGCACGCTGGTGAGCAGCAGGCCCGACAGCGCCCGCTCGCCCCGCAGGGCCTGTTGCGTACGCTCGCGCTCGGTGGCCAGAGCCAGCATCAGCTTTTCGCGCTCCGCCTCGGCATTGCGGCGGGCGGTAATGTCGGAGACGACGCCCACCAGGGTCTCGGGCCGCCCATAGCGGTCGGGCAGCACCCGGGCGCGGGAATCCAGCCAATGCTCCTGGCCATTGGGCCAGATCACCCGATATTCGATGACCAGATCGGCCCCGGTGCTGACCGAATCGTGCAGCGCCCGCTGCACCCGCTGGGCGTCGGGCGGGGCAATAGCGGCAATCAGATCGGTATAGAGCAGCCTCTCATCGGCGGCCCTGCCATAGCAGGCCTTGAACTGTTCGGAGCCGTGCAGCACCTGCTCGGTAATGTCGAGCTCCCACGAGCCCATGCGGCCGGCCAGCAGCGCCGTCTGCAGGCTCTGTTCGCCTTCGCGCAGGTCATCCAGATAACGGCGCGCTTCATATTGCCGGCGGCGGCCGCGCAGCGCATTGCCCACCACATTGCTCAGCGCCTGAGGATGAAAGGGCCGCTCGAGAAAAATCACATTGCCCAGCCGCGTCTCGAGCCCGTTGTCGAGGCCGGCAGGAATGCCCTCGTCGCGGCGGGTCAGCACGATAAAGGGAAAATCGGACCAGGAGGGTTGGTTGGCCACCCATTCGAACAGCGGCCGCAGATTGTCGCCATGCAGGGTTTCATCGGCCAGCAGGGCCACCCCGGCGCCCTTGTGCAATTGCTCCACCAGCGGGTCGACATGGGTGAAGGTTTCCGCCGTCCAGCCGGCATTTTCCAGCAATTGGCTGGTCTGGGCGCCGTCACCATCCGCCAGGATCAATGCCCGTTCCGAACTGATCACGCCGATAGGCCCTCCGCGGCGCGGAGCATAGCCGTGGCGCAGCCGCCTCGGGCGGAGCGGCAAAGCCCCGTCGGGTTCTGCAGATGGCGCGGAATGCGTCGAACCATGTCGCCCAAAAGGCTTGCCCATAATAAAACAGCGGACCACCACAGCGATGATGGCGTAAAGCCAGCCAACGCCACAAGCCGGTTTTGGTTGCAGGGTTAAATGACCGGCAAGGCTTTTGGGCGGGAACAAACTCCCTTAAAGTCCGCTCGCTTTACGGATCGGGAATCGCTTCATGCATCTGCTGCTCGTCGACGGCTCGGGTTACATCTTCCGCGCCTTCCACGCCTTGCCCCAGCTCAACCGCAAGTCGGATGGGCTGCCGGTCGGCTGCGTCCAGGGCTTTTGCAATATGCTCTACAAGCTCACCGAGGATCTCAAGGGCGAGGACGAGCCCACCCACATGGCGGTGATCTTCGATTATTCGAGCAAGACCTTCCGCGACGATATCTACCCGCAATACAAGGCCCAGCGCCCGCCCGCGCCTGAAGAGCTGGTGCCGCAATTCCCGCTGACCCGCGCCGCCACCCGCGCCTTCGGCATTCCCTCCATCGAGATGGAAGGCTGGGAGGCCGATGACATCATCGCCACCTATGCCTGCAATGCGCGCAAGGCGGGCGGCAAGGTCACCATCGTGTCCTCGGACAAGGATCTGATGCAGCTGGTGGAGCCCGATGGCTCGATCCGCATGCTCGATACCATTCCCCGCCCCGGCCAGCCGCCGCTGCGCTGGATTGGCGTGGAGGAAGTGTTCAACAAGTTCGGCGTCGGCCCCGACAAGGTGATCGACGTGCAGGCGCTATGCGGGGACAGCGTCGACAACGTGCCAGGCGTGCCGGGCATTGGCGTCAAGACGGCGGCCGAGCTGATCAACCAATATGGGGACCTCGAAAACCTGCTCGCCCATGTCGACGAGATCAAGCAGAATGCCCGCCGCGAAAAGCTGCGCGAACATGCCGAGCTGGCCCGCATTTCCAAGCGCCTCGTGACCCTGGCGCAGGATGTGCCGGTGGAGCTGGACCTGGGCGCCCTGGCGCGCCAGCCGATCGCTCCATCAGAGCTGTTTCCCTTCCTCAAGGCGATGGAATTTGCCACCATCACCAAGCGCCTGGCCGGACTGCTCGACGCCAATCCCGACGATTTTGCTGCCGATCCCGAGATCGCCGCCAAGCCGGTGGCCGCTGTCGGTTTCGACAATACCGCCCGCGCCGAGGCCCGCGCTGCCCGCCAGGAGGCCACCGGCCGGGCCGGCAATGCCACTGTGCTGCACGCCGCCGACATGCATGTTCGGGTCAAGGCCATCCCGTTCAATCCGGATGCCTATGAGATCATCCGCGATGCCAGTGCGCTGCAGCGCTGGCTCGACCTGATCCAAAACAATGGCCATGTGGCCACCGACACCGAATCCACCGGGCTCGACAACCAGACCGCGGACCTGGTCGGCATCTCGTTTTCCGTGGCGCCCGGCACCGGCGCCTATCTGCCGCTCGGCCATATCGAGGGCAATGACGACATGTTCGGCGGCGGGCGCGTCGAGGGGCAGATGGATATGCGCGAGGCGCTGGACATGGTGCGCCCCATGTTCGCCGACCGCTCGATTCTCAAGATCTTCCACAATGCCAAATACGATCTGGGCCTGCTCGCCCGCTATGACATTGCGGTCAATTCCATCGATGACACGCTGCTGCTGAGCTATTCGCTCGATGGCCCGCAATTCAACACCATGGCCGAGCTGTCCGATCATTGGCTGGGCTTTGCCGGCGTGCCCATCAAGGACCTGTTGGGCAGCGGCAAGACGCAAAAGACCTTCGCGCAGGTGCCGCTGGCCGATGCTGCCCGCTATGCCGCCGAGGACAGCGACATCACCATCCGCCTCTGGCAGGTGCTCAAACCCCGCCTGGCCGCCGAAAACATGACGGCGCTGTATGAAACCATCGAGCGCCCGCTGGCCCCGGTGCTGGCGCGCATGGAGGGCCGTGGCGTCTCCATCGACCGCCAGATTCTCTCCCGTCTCTCGGGCGAATTCGCTCAGCGCGCCGCCGCCTTCGAGGCGGAAGCCTATGAGCTGGCGGGGCAGAGCTTTAACCTCGGCTCCCCCAAGCAGCTCGGCGAAATCCTCTTCGACAAGATGGGGCTCGAAGGCGGCACCAAGACCAAGACCGGCGCCTGGGCGACCGGCGCCGGCGTGCTTGAGGAACTCGCGCTCAAGGGCGTGCCGCTCGCCCGCACCATTGTCGATTGGCGCCAGCTCACCAAGCTGATGGGCACCTATACCGATGCCCTACCCCACTATATCAACCAGCGCACCGGCCGGGTCCACACCACCTATTCCCAGCATTCGGTGCTGACCGGGCGGCTGAGCTCCAACGATCCGAACCTGCAGAATATCCCGGTGCGCACCGAGGATGGCCGCAAGATCCGCAGCGCCTTTGTCGCCGCCCCTGGCAAAATCCTGGTCTCAGCCGATTATTCGCAGATCGAATTGCGCGTCCTCGCCCATATCGCCGATATCCAGGCCCTCAAGGACGCGTTCGAAGAGGGGCTGGACATTCACGCCATGACGGCGAGCGAAATGTTCGGCGTGCCGGTCCAGGGCATGCCGTCCGATGTGCGCCGCCGCGCCAAGGCGATCAATTTCGGCATTATCTACGGCATATCCGCCTTTGGCCTCGCCAATCAGCTGAGCATTCCGCGCGGCGAGGCAGGTGATTACATCAAGACCTATTTCGAGCGCTTCCCCGGCATTCGCGATTATATGGAAGAGCAGAAGCGGCGGGTGAAAGCCGACGGCCATGTCAGCACGATCTTCGGCCGCAAGATCAATTTCCCCAATGCCAATTCGCACAATCCGAGCGAACGCAGCTTTGTCGAACGCGCCTCGATCAACGCCCCCATCCAGGGCTCTGCCGCCGACATCATCCGCCGCGCCATGATCCGCATGGAACCGGCCTTGAAGAAGGCCGGCATCGAAGCCGACATGCTGCTGCAGGTCCATGACGAACTGATCTTCGAAGTCCCCCTGGGCACCGAGAACACCGCCATGCCGGTGATCAAGACGGTCATGGAAGGGGCGGCGGAACCCGCCGTACGGCTAAGCGTGCCGATCCAGGTGGACGCCCATGCCGCGCATAATTGGGATGAGGCGCATTGAGTTCTGAGGACGAAGAAATCCTCACCGGCGGCGGTCGCACCGCCGTCAGCCGTAAGGGCGAAGTGGTCTTTCGCCAGACCGGGCCTTGGGCGCAAACGGTCCACGCCCTGCTGCGTCACCTCGAAGAGGTCGGTTTCGCCGCCGCGCCCCGCGTGGTCGGCAGCGGCTTTGACGCCGAGGGCCGCGAAACCCTCAGCTTCCTGCCCGGAGCGTCGCTGCATCCCGGCCCCTGGCCGGAAGCAGCCATGTTCAACCTGGGCAAACTGCTAGCCGATCTGCACCGCGCCACCGCGAGCTTCCAACCGCCGCCCAACGCCATCTGGCGCGACTGGTTCGGCCGCACACTGGGCGAGGATCCCCGCATTATCGGCCATTGCGATCTGGGCGATTGGAACATTATCGCCCAAAACAGCCAACCCACCGGCCTGATCGATTGGGAGCAGGCCGGCCCCGTCGATCCCCTGGTCGAACTCGCCCAACTCTGCTGGCTCAACGTCCACCTGTTCGACGACGACCTGCAGGCCCGTCTCGGCTTGCCAACGCTGACCACCCGCGCCCGCAATTTGCGGCTCGTCACGGATGGTTATGGCCTAGCCGCCAAAGACCGTGCCCGCCTGGTGTCGACGATGATCGAACTAGCCACTCACGACGCAGCCAATGAAGCGACCGAAGCCGGGCTCACGCCGGACAGCACCGGGCCGGTCGAAGCTCTATGGGCCATGGCCTGGCGCGGAAAGAGCGCGGCGTGGATGTTACGGAACAGGGCGGTGTTGGAAGCGGCGTTAGTTTGAGGGCCAGCGCCTTCCCTTAGTGGGCTGGGACGGGATAGCTAGGACACAGGAAGTCGATATTTTGTTCCTTTTCCTCGAGTGTCGGGCACCTTCTCAATTTCCCCAGCAGCAATCATGCTGTGAAATAGCTTTCGGATAATACTGTCCGACTGCACGTTACAAACTATCCTTGCTGTCGTATTATTTATGTTGCCATTCTTCGTCAGATATTCTCGAATAAGCTCCCCCTTTGACGCCAGCGGCTCATGTTTTAGCCTAACAATTACAGAAGAATCGGTTTCTTCAATATCGGGCTTGCCCAGATTGAGCTGCTACATCGAACGGAAAGTCGTATTCAGACCCTCACCCACGTCCTTGTTGGGCGGCGATGGAAATTTAGATATTAGCCGAACCAGCTTTTTGTTTCGTGCAAATCGCTGCTTCAGTATGTTCTTTACGGTAACTGGCCCTGCCAGCTTCCCAGGACTCTCGACCTCAATTCTATTGTCAAAAATTCGAATATGAACATAGTCGTTCAGGCTATAATCTCTGTGCAGAACTGCATTGCATATCACCTCATGGATGGCTTCTTGAGGATACTTAATCTCCACAAAACCGGACGAACTAAGCAACGGAATTGATTCAACGATTTCCTTTGTACGTTCAACGGTTCTCTTAATGACCTCATAAGCCGGCCCCTCTATGGTTTCCGGCTGACCGTCCAAATCTTCTCGATCCCCTTCTGCATCCAATGTTTTGTATCGGTATACCTTCGCCGCAGCGTGGGGCAGCAATGACTGTGGATTGTCATCAAACAGCACAAGCGCGCATGTGCGAAGTTTCAGATCGACCACCAAGCGTTCCTTCTTAAGGAACGTCTCAAGATCCGAATGAGGAGTTACATTCTCGAGAAAGTACTTCATGGTCTCGGAATCTGACAACTCAGATGCAGTTGCCTCGACCTTTGAGTCTTCGTAGCTATGAACCCCTTTTTCCAGCTCCAATCTGAGCAGGTCGTTCGGAGTTGTCAGCTCTCTATCTTGAGCATTTTGTCTGCGATAAGTTCTCCCAGCGGAGGTGCGCACAACAAAGGGGGTCTTATGGATCGTAAACGTCACGCAGAAGCCGCGACCATCTAGCTCGTAGAACTGGCACCCCACGTACTCGGGCCCATCTTGGAACTGGTTCATTACTTGGGTGATGCATCCATTCGCTTCTTCGTGATCCTTGAATAGCGCTGCGAACCTGTCGTCTTCCGCTGCGTCGCCAACACCGACGTAAAGCTCTCCTCCGTCGGCGTTGGCGAATCCCGAGGCGGTTTTCTCAATTTTCGCTATGCTTTGTTTGTCCTTAAAATCAAGGAAATGGCTTTCTTGTTGAGCAAGAAGTGCGGTCACTTCAGGTCCAACTAATTTGGTGATTGTCCACAGCACTGTATGTCCCCTCATTTTACTTCATAATCCTGTGATTCCGGACAAGTGTCCAATGAATCGAGCAGCGTAGGTGTTGCCGCGCGTTCTCCACACTCGTCGGGATGACACCGTGGCTTGGTTCGACATAATGCCCCCCATGACCCCACCCCTCTTCATCGTCACCGGCGCCATGGCCGCTGGAAAATCCACCGTCGCCGAAGCTCTTGCCAAACGCCTGCCCAAATCAGTGCATCTGCGCGGCGATGTCTTTCGCAAGATGATCGTCAATGGCGCGGCCGAGATGGGGCCGGTGCTGGGTGAGGAGGCGCGGCGGCAGCTGGATTTGCGGCAGCGTCTCGCGACCGATGCGGCGCGGGCTTATCACGCGGCGGGCTTTGCCGTGATCTATCAGGATATCCTGATCGGGCAGGATCTGGTGGCGGCGACGGAGCGCCTGGCTGATCTGGCGCCGCAAGTCGTGGTGCTGGCGCCATCGGTGGCGACATTGGCGCAGCGGGATCGAGCGCGGGCCAAGACCGGCTATGGCGAGAATTTTCCGCCCGATATTCTGGCCGAGGCGCTGACGCGCGAGACGCCGCGCCTCGGTCTATGGATCGATAGTTCGGCTATGAGCGTCGAGGCCGTGGTCGACGCCATTCTCGGCCACACTTAGCCGCTATTTATTGGTGCGGCCGCGATGGCGCGGATTGATGCTGCCATCGCTTTCGGTGCCGTTCATCACATCGCCCTCGACGGTAGAGCCGCCCTCCTCGTCCTCGAAAATCGTCTCCTCCTGGTCGATGCCGGACGTGGTCTGGCCGATGCCCGGATTGCGTTTGAGGTCGAGATCATTGGGTTTTGAGGTCTTGGGATGATGGTTCATGGCTCTTGCTCCATGCTTGGCCCTCATTGGGCCAACCGGCAAGGGCGCGAGAAGTTCCCACTAAGCCGATCACATCGGGAAACCCTTGGCGCCGCGCCCGCGTTGGTCCCGATAGAAAAGGAGGACCATCATGGTTCAGCAAAGCACGACCCAGCCGCGCGGCACCGAGAAAACCACCGGCGCCCGCACCCGCGAACAGCAGAAGGCCATTATCGAGGGCCGGGAAAAGACCAGGGGCGCCCCGGTCGATCCGCACGAAAAATCCATGGCCGAAGCACGTAGCGAGCAGGAACAGCCCGCCGGGGAATACGAAATCTCCCATGGCGACCGCTCGATCCGCCGCGGCGCCAACCAGGAAAGCGAGCATATGAAACGCCGCAGTGACAACTAGCGCCGCGTCACGTCCACCAGCCGCCCCATGCCGCCCGGCGGAATGGCCAGCGTGATCACCACGCTGGCTGCCGCAACGATTTCGGGCGAGCGCTCGGCCCATTCGACCAGCACAATGGCATGGGGATTATCGAGCAGGCCAAGCTCGTCTACCTCGCGCGGATCGCCCAGCCGGTAGAGATCGGCATGCAGCACGGGCCCTTTCGGCGTGTCATAGGGCTGCACCAGCGCAAAGGTGGGCGAGGGCACGTCAAGCGCCGGGTCATTGGCGAGGGTGCGGATAATCGCGCGGGCCAAAGCGGTTTTTCCCGCCCCCAGATCGCCCTCAAGAATGACCAGATCACCCGGCGCGAGCGTCGCGGCCAATTCGGCGCCGAGGGCGGCGGTGGCGTCGTCGTCGGGGAGGAGGCTATTGGGGGAGATAGAAAAGGTCATCAGCCAGCCTCAAATATAGCGGCTCCAGCGCTTCCCTCCCCCTTGAGGGGAGGGATCGAGGG
>UCAU01000047.1:0-3839 GCA_900470445.1 Hyphomicrobiales bacterium
GCCCCCAGCACCCTTTTCCAAAAATCCCGCCCCCGCTGGTCAGAATTTCCCTTGCCAGCCTTGTCCGCCTCGCCCAACTTTGCCATGACACCTCCAGTTTCGAGGGACTTTGCAAACACCCATGAAGATACTTGTCGCCGTCAAGCGCGTGGTCGATCACAACGTTCGCATTCGCGTCCGCCCCGATGGTTCGGGCGTCGAGACCAATGGCGTCCGCATGTCGATGAACCCCTTCTGCAAGCACGCGGTGGAAGCCGCCGTCCAGCTTGCCGAAGCCGGCCAGGCCGAGGAAGTCGTCGTCGTCTCCATCGGCCCCAAGCCGGCGACTGACGTCATCCTCACCGCGCTCGCCATGGGTGCCCATCGCGGCATCCTGGTCGAAACCGATGCCGAGCTCGAAACCCTCGCCATTGCCAAGCTTCTGGCCAAGATCGTCGCCGAGGAAAATCCCGATCTGGTCCTCCTCGGCAAACAGGCTGTGGACGACGATTCCAACCATGTCGGCCAGATGCTCGCCGCCCTCACCGGTCGCCCCCAGGCCACCTTCGCCTCCGAAATCAAAGTCACAGGGCAGGGCCTTGAAGTCTCCCGCGAGATCGATTCCGGCCGCCAGACCCTGGCGCTGCCGCTGCCCGCCGTGGTCACCGCCGACCTCCGCCTCAATACCCCGCGCAATGCCGCCCTGCCGCAGGTGATGAAGGCCCGCTCCAAGCCCCTGGCCACTCGCGCTGCCGCCGATTTCGGCATCGACCTCGCCCCGCGTCTCACGGTGGAAAAGATATCCCCGCCCCCCGAACGCATGGCAGGAAAGACTGTCGGCTCCGTTGCTGAACTCGCCGCCTTCATCGCCGCCGACATTTCGCAGATGGAGGCGCTGTGATGAGCGTTCTGGTTCTGGCCGATCACGACCTCGGGGCCCTCTCGCCCGCCACCGCCCGCGTGGTGCATGCAGTGGCCGAGCTAGGCCCGGTCGAAATCCTGGTGGCCGGCGAGGACATCGCCGCCGCCGCCCAATCCGCATCCAGTCTTGCCGGCGTCGCCAAGGTCTTGACCGCTCAAGGTCAATTCGCTGCCGATAGCCTCGAAATGCTACTCTCAACGTTAGCAGTCCGTTATCATTATCTGGTCGCAAGTGCCGGATCGGTTGGCAAGGATGTCATCCCCCGCCTCGCCGCCAACCTCGATCTGATGCCGGTCACCGATATCGTCGCCATACTCGGTCCCAACCGTTTCGAGCGCCCGATCTATGCCGGCAATGCCCTGCAAACCGTCACCTCGAACCAGCCCAAGCACATCCTCACCCTGCGCGCCTCGGCCTTCCGCGCCGCCGCCTCAGGCAATGCCGCTCCCATCGAACTCCTTGATGTCTCAGGCATTTCCTCGGCCGCCAAGGTCATCGCCGCCCATCGCACCCAGAGCGACACCCCCGATCTTGCCACCGCCCAGATCGTGGTCGGCGGCGGCATTGCGGTCGGCTCGGCCGAGGGCTTTCAACTCATTGAATCTCTTGCCAAAAAGCTCGGCGCCGCCGTCGGTGNNTCGATGCCGGCTACGCCCCCAATGATTGGCAAGTCGGCCAGACCGGCAAGATCATCGCCCCCGATCTTTACATCGCCATCGGCATTTCCGGGGCGCTGCAACACCTTGCCGGCATCCAGGGCGCCAAGAAAATCGTCGCCATCAACACCGATGCCGAAGCACCCCTGGTCAAGCTTGCCGATATCGCTCTGATCGGCGATCTCTTTGAAATCATTCCGCAATTGATCGCCGAGCTGGATAAAACCGGCCTCAAACGCTGAGCCGATTGCAATTGCAAAAAATCCTCCGCCGCCTATAAAGGCGGCGCCTTCCCACCGGAACTGCTCCACAAAATGTTCGAGACCCTCACCAAGGCCCCCGGCGACAAGATCCTGGCGCTCATGGGCGAATACGCGGCCGACCCGCGCTCCACCAAGATCGACCTCGGCGTCGGCGTCTATAAGGACGAAAAGGGCGTCACGCCCGTCATGTCCGCCGTCCGCAAGGCCGAGCAGCGCATTCTCGAAAACGAAAAAACCAAGACATATCTGGGCATTGCCGGCAATAAGGGGTTCGGCGCCGCCGTGCTCGATCTGGCTCTGGCCGATAGCGTCGACCGCTCCCGCGTCCGCATCGCCCAGGCCCCCGGCGGCACCGGCTCGCTCTGGGNNTTTGATGCAGCTGATCAACCGCGCCAAGCCCGGCGCCACTGTCTGGGTCTCCGATCCGACCTGGCCCAACCACAACCCCATTGCCGAAAATTCCGGTCTCAAGGTCGAGAAATACCCCTATTTCGACACCGAAACCCGTGGCGTCAAATTCGCGCAAATGCTTGCGGCGCTTGATAAATTGGGCAAGGACGACGTCGTGCTGCTGCACGGCTGCTGCCACAACCCAACCGGCGCCAACCTCACCAATGAACAATGGGATCAGGTCGCGGCAAGCCTTGCCCGCACCGGCGCTTTGCCCTTCATTGACCTCGCCTATCTCGGCTTTGGCGATGGCCTGCTCGAAGACGCCTATGGCACCCGCAAGGTGATCGCCTCAGTCCCCGAAGCCCTGATCGCCTTCTCGGGCTCCAAGAATTTCGGCCTTTATCGCGAACGCATCGGCGCCGCCATCCTCATCGCCAGGGATGCGGAACAGGCCGACGTCACCAATTCCCAGCTGCTCAACATCATCCGCGGCGCCTATTCGCAGCCGCCCGATCATGGTGCCGAGATCATCCGCGTCATTCTCGAAGACAAGGACCTGCGCGCCGAGTGGGAAACCGAGCTCAACCAGATGCGCGGCCGCATGATCACACTGCGCGAAAAGCTGGCTGAAGCCATCCGTCAGCGTTCAAATTCCAAGGATTTCGACTTCATCGCCGCCCATCGCGGCATGTTTTCGCTGCTTGGACTGCCCAATGACGTCGTTGAGCATTTAAAAGCCGCCAATGGTGTTTATATGATTGGTGACAGTCGCATCAATGTCGCCGGCATCCCGGAGGATCGGGTCGGCGACTTAGCGGAAGCCATGCTCTCGGCGAGCAAATAAGCCAGTCCATTCGCCTTGCAGCCCGGCCCCGCCGTGCTACACATTTTGCTGAACAGCTCTAGGAGGGAACCATGAAGTTCTTCGTCGACACTGCAGAAATCAAGGACATCAAGGAGCTGTACGATACCGGCCTGCTCGATGGTGTCACCACCAATCCGTCGCTGATTGCCAAGTCCGGCCGCGATTTCAAGGAAGTCGTCAAGGAAATCTGCGCCACCGTGCCCGGCCCGGTTTCGGCCGAAGTCGCCAGCCTTGAATATGACGGCATGATTGCCGAAGGCGAAGTGCTGGCCAAGCTGGCCGACAATGTCGTGGTCAAGCTCCCCCTGACGCTCAATGGCCTCAAGGCCACCAAGACCTTCAAGGAACGCGGCGTCAAAACCAACGTCACGCTCTGCTTCTCGGCCAATCAGGCCCTGCTCGCGGCCAAGGCCGGCGCGACCTATATCTCGCCCTTCCTCGGCCGTCTGGATGACATCAATCTTGATGGCGTCGAGCTGATCGAAAACATCCGCCAGATCTACGACAATTACCAGTTCGAGACCCAGATCCTGGCCGCCTCGATCCGCTCGCCCAATCACGTGACCCAGGTCGCCTTGGCCGGCGCCGACGTCGCCACCATCCCGCCCGACGTGATCCGCAAGCTGGCCAATCACCCGCTGACCAATTCGGGCATCGAAGGCTTCCTCAAGGACTGGAAAGCCACCGGCCAGTCGATCCTCTAGGGATCGTACCGCTTCGTCCTTCGACCCGGCCAAAGGCAAAATCGCTCCTGTGGAGCG
>UCAU01000047.1:3870-5524 GCA_900470445.1 Hyphomicrobiales bacterium
CTGCGGCCGATCCACCCTCTTGTGAGGGGAAGGGCAGGGGCCAGGCACAGCAAAGGTCCCCAATGGCCGATACCGAACTCGCCGCCACCATCAAATCCGCGCTCGCTGCCGTGGAAATTCCCGGTGGCGGAGATTTGTCGGGCTATGGTGGCCTGTCCGAAATCATCGTCACGCCCAGCGCTGTGGCTTTCGCCATTGCCGTGGCCCCGGGCATGGAAGCCGCCTTCGGCCCCGCGCGTGAACAGGCCCAGTTGGCAGCGCAGGCCGTGGCCGGCACGCGCAAGGTCATGGTGTCGCTCACCTCTGGCAAGCCGCCGGCGGGCCCAAAATTCTCCCATGGCAGCCCCGTTCCGGCCGGCAAGCAAGCCGTGCCCGGCATCAAGCGCATCATCGCGGTTGGCTCCGGCAAGGGCGGCGTCGGCAAATCTACCACCGCGGTCAATCTGGCTCTGGCCTTTGCCGCTGAAGGCCTGCGCACCGGCATTCTCGATGCCGATCTCTACGGCCCCTCCATTCCCAAGCTGCTGGGCCTCGAAGGCCGGCCCGCCATCCGCGAAGACGGCATTTTCACGCCCCACAGCGCCTTCGGCCTCAAGGCCATGTCGATCGGCTCCATGCTAAATCCCGACCAAGCCGTGGTCTGGCGCGGCCCTATGGCAACCTCAGCGCTCCGCCAATTGCTGCGCGAAACCGACTGGGGCGACATCGACATCCTCGTCGTCGACCTGCCCCCCGGCACTGGCGACATTCACATCTCGCTGTTCCAGCAATCCGAAGTCGATGGCGTTGTCATCGTCTCCACCCCGCAGGAACTGGCCCTGATCGACGCCAAAAAGGCCATCGACATGCTGCGCCGCATGGGCGTGCCGCTGCTCGGCCTGATCGAGAATATGAGCTATTTCATCGCCCCCGATACCGGCACCCGCTACGACATTTTCGGCACCGGCGGGGCCGAAGCCGCCGCCAAGGCGCTGGACATGCCCTTCCTCGGCGCTGTCCCGCTGGTCATGTCGATCCGCGAAAATTCCGACATCGGTCAGCCCCCCGTCGTCTCCGCGCCCAATGGCCCCGAAGCCCAGGCCTTCCGCGCCATCGCCACAAAAATTCTCGCAGGCTTGCCCGCGCTGCGGGGCTAGCGATCCCTTGCCATAGCTCCGCCGTGTCAGCACTCTAGGACATGCAGCCCAACCCCGCGTGTCCCGGAGCCCCCAATGACCGCCACTTCCCTGATGACCGAGCAGAAGCACCCGGACGAAGCCACGCGCGACCGCGATTGGTGGCGGGGCGCGGTGATCTACCAGATCTATCCGCGCTCCTATCAGGACCAGAATGGCGATGGCGTGGGAGATCTGGTCGGCATTACCAGCCGGCTCGATTATGTCGCCGATCTGGGCGTCGACGCTATCTGGCTGTCGCCAGTATTCACCTCGCCGATGAAGGATTTCGGCTACGATGTCTCCAATTATCGGGACATCGATCCCAGCTTCGGCACGCTGGAGGATTTCGACCGGCTCGTGCAAAAGGCTCACTCCCTGGGCCTTAAGGTCATCATCGATCAGGTGATTTCCCATTCATCGGACAAGCACGCCTGGTTCTCCGAGAGCCGCCAGTCCCGCACCAATGCCAAATCGGACTGGTATGTCTGGGCCGATCC
>UCAU01000048.1:0-1708 GCA_900470445.1 Hyphomicrobiales bacterium
AGGAAGGGTTTAGAATCCCCCCTCCTACCCTCCCCCTGATAGGGGGAGGGACTGGCCGGTGGCTGGGGGACAAGCAGTGGGGCGGCGTGCCACTGGTGCGTCAAGAAGGCTTCGCGGGCGGCTTGCACTGAGGGGAAGGTGGCGGGGTCGGTCAGGTCGAGACCGGCGGAGTTGCGGCGGGGTGCGAAGATGGCGAGGGGTGCCGGAATGGCCGGGTTGGGGATGGTGTCGCCCAAGGCCAGGACCTTGCCGAGCGGGTCTTCGGCCACGGTGGAGGCGGGGATATCTTCATCGGCGATTTGATAGACGAAGGAGCCGTTGGCGCCGTTCTCGAGGAGGCGGCGGACGAGGTAGGCGAGCAGATCTTTGTGGGCGCCGACAGGGGCGTAGATGCGGGTGCGGGTGCCGGCGGAGGTGCGCAGGACTTCGTGCAGGCGTTCGCCCATGCCGTGCAGGCGCTGGAATTCGAAGCTGTCGGGGCCCCTGCCCGCTTCGGCGGCCAGATGCAGCACGGCGGCGGCGGTGTGGGCATTGTGGCTGGCGAATTGGGGATAGATCGAGGCCTTGGTGAAGAGCTTTTTGGCGGCGGCGATGTAGCTGATATCGGTCGATGCCTTGCGGGTATAGACCGGGTAATCGGGCAAGCCCATGATCTGGGCGCGCTTGATTTCGGCATCCCAATAGGCGCCCTTGACCAGGCGCACCATGATGCGGCGGTTCAGCGCGGTGGCCGTGGCGTCGAGCCAATCGATCAGCGGCAGGACGCGCTTGCCATAGGCCTGGACGACGACGCCGAAGCCGTCCCAACCGGCCAGGTCGGGGGTGGCGAGGACTTCGGCGATGATGTCGAGGGAGAGATCGAGGCGGTCGGCCTCTTCGGCATCGATGTTGAAGCCCATATTCGCGGCTTTGGCGGCCAGCGCCAATTGGCGAGTCGCTGCAACCAGTTCGGTCATGACGCGGGAGCGTTGCGCGAACTCGTAACGCGGGTGGAGCGCGGAAAGCTTGACCGAAATGCCGGGATTGTCGCGGACAGAGGCGGCGGTGCAATGGGGCGCCAGCGAATTGATGGCGGACATATAGGCGTCGAAATAGCGGACGGCGTCGGCGCCGGTGCGGGCGGCTTCGCCCAGCATGTCGTAGGAATAGCGGTAGCCGATGGATTCCGGCTTTTTGGCATTGACGATGGCCTCGTCAATGGTGCGGCCGAAGACGAACTGGCTGCCGAGCAGGCGCATGGCCTGGCCGACGGCGGTGCGGATGACGGGTTCGCCCAGGCGGGCAATGGCGCGATGCAGGGCGTTTTTGGGGCCGATCTCGGGGTCGCCCAACACGTCAGCGGTGAGGCTCAGCGCCCAGGAGGAGAAGTTGACCAGCTTGTTGTCGGAAGCGCCGAAATGGGACGACCAATTGGAGCCGCCGACCTTGTCGTGAATGAGGGCATCGATGGTTTCGGCATCGGGCACGCGCAGCAGGGCTTCGGCCAGGCTCATGAGGGCGACGCCTTCGTCGGTGGCGAGGCCATATTCGGCGAGGAAGCTCTCCATCAGGCCCAAGCGATTGCCCTTGCGGACGGTGGTGACCAGGGCTTCGGCATGGGCGGAAATCTTTTGCCGCGCGGTGGCATCAAGGCCGGTATCGGCAATGAGCTGGCGGACCAGGGGGGCCTCGGGGGCGAGGTTGCGGTCGCGGAGGGACTGGCGGGGGG
>UCAU01000048.1:1751-9478 GCA_900470445.1 Hyphomicrobiales bacterium
TCGTGGTTCGACAGGCTCACCATGAGGTCTACTGAGAATGTCACGAGTGCGGCAGGCGTTTCGCCTGATTTTGTGGCGCTGACGGCGTGAAGGGGTTATTGATTGCGTACTGGATAGGACAAGCGCCCATGAAAACCGTTACATACGAGACTTTGGACCAGACGGATCGCAAGATACTGGACGAGTTGGCGCGGGATGGGCGGATCAGCGTGGCGGAACTGAGCCGGCGGGTGAACCTCAGCAAGACGCCGTGCCAGGCGCGGATCGGGCGGCTGGAAAAAGCCGGGTATATTTTGGGGTATCGGGCGGTGATCGACCCCAAGCGGCTGGGGCTGCCGCATGTGGCCTTTGTCGAGGTGAAGCTGAGCGACACACGGGCGGCGGCGCTGGCGGCGTTCAACAAGGCGGTGCGGGCGATCAAGGAAGTGGAGCAATGCCACATGATCGCGTCGAGCTTTGACTATCTGCTCAAGGTGCGGACCAAGGATATCGCGGATTATCGCGAGGTGCTGGGGGAGAAGATCTCCGCTCTGCCGCATGTCGCGCATACGAGTACGCATGTGTCCATGGAGGCGGTGAAGGGGGACGAGGAGTGAGGGCTTTCCTTCCCCTTGAGGGAGAGGTGCCCGAAGGGCGGATGTGGGGTCCGTCTCCAAGCGTTGAAGCATGGGATGGCGCAGCACCCCTCACCCTGTAATTTTTTCTGGACGAAGAAATTACGGTCCCTCTCCCTCAAGGGGCGAGGGTGACGACTGAGAGTTCAGCTCAAGCCGCAGGAAACAGTTTCCAGCGTTTGGGGCGGAAGGAGAGGCGGGTTTTTTCGCCGGCGGGGTGGTCGAAGGGGAGGTCGATTTCGACTTTGTGGCTGGCGCCGCCGACTTCGAGTTCGACGCGGCGGGTGCCGCCGACGCGGCGGCTGGCGGTGACGACGCCGGCCATGGAGGCGTCGGCTTCGATCAGATCGACATCGTGCGGGCGGAAATAGAGGCGCGCGGGGCCGGTTGGCGTTTCATGGGCGGGAATACCGATGGCGCGGCCGCCGACCCAGACTTCGCCATTTTCGATGGTGACGGGCAATTCGCTGGAATCGCCGATAAAGCCGAAGACGAAGGGCGAGGTGGGATGGTCATAAACCTCGTCGGGGGAGCCGACCTGTTCGATCTTGCCTTGGCTCATGACGCAGAGGCGATCGGACAGCTCAAGGGCTTCTTCCTGATCGTGGGTAACGAAAACCGTGGTGTGGCCGGTGCGGTCGTGGATTTCGCGCAGCCATTTGCGCAGCTCGCGGCGGACCTGGGCGTCCAGCGCGCCGAAGGGTTCGTCGAGCAGCAGCACGCCGGGTTCGATGGCGAGGGCGCGGGCAAGCGCGACGCGCTGGCGTTGGCCGCCGGAGAGCTGGTTGGGGTAGCGCTTTTCAAGGCCCGACAGCTGGACCAGATCGAGCAATTCCATGGCGCGGCGGCGGATTTCGCCGGCTGGCGGGCGGGTGGAGCGCGGACGCACCTTGAGGCCGAAGGAGATGTTCTCAAGGATCGTCATGTGACGGAACAGGGCATAGTGCTGGAACACGAAGCCGATATTGCGCTCCTGCACGGTCTTTTCCGAAGCGTCGGTATCGCCGAAGAATATCTTGCCCTGGGTGGGCATTTCGAGGCCCGCGATGAGGCGCAGCAGCGTGGTCTTGCCCGAGCCGGAAGGACCGAGCAGCGCAATCAGCTCGCCCGAGCGGATATCGAGCGAGACATCATGAAGCGCAGGGAACCGGTCGAATTCCTTGCGCACATTGGCTACGCGAACTTCCATAAAACCAGATTCTCCAAATTACCGTTCGGCGGCGGCGATTTCATCGCCGAAACGCCATTCCAGGGCCGATTTCAACACCAGCGTCACCAAGGCCAAGAGGGCCAGAAGCGAGGCCAGCGCGAAGGCGGCGGTGGCATTATATTCATTATAAAGCATTTCCACCTGCAGCGGCATGGTGGTGGTCTGGCCGCGAATCTTGCCGGACACGACGGCGACGGCGCCGAACTCGCCCATGGCGCGGGCATTGCACAGCAGCACGCCGTAAAGCAGGCCCCATTTGATATTGGGGAGGGTGACGCGGAAGAAGGTTTGCCAGCCATTGGCGCCCAGCGAGAGCGCGGCTTCCTCATCGCCGGTGCCCTGATCCTGCATGAGCGGGATCAATTCGCGGGCGACGAACGGGAAGGTGACGAAAATGGTGGCCAGCACGATGCCAGGCAGCGCGAAGAGAACCTCGATGCCGTAGGATTTGAGCCACGGGCCGAGGAAGCTGCCGGCCCCGAACAGCAGCACATAGACCATGCCGGAAATGACCGGGGACACGGAAAACGGCAGATCGATCAGGGTGATGAGGAAGGCCTTGCCCTTGAACTCGAACTTGGCGATGGCCCAGGAGGCGGCAAGGCCGAAAACGACGTTGAGCGGCACGGCAATGGCCGCAACCATCAGCGTGAGCCGGATGGAAGCCTGCGCATCGGGCTCGCCCAAGGCGGCGAAGAAAGGGACGATGCCCTTGGCGAAGGCTTCGTGGAACACGGCATAAAGCGGCAGCACCAGAATGACCGCCATGAACAGCAGCGCCAGGCCGATCAAGGCCCATTGAACGGTGCGGCTTTCGCTGGTGGGCGAGATGCGGCGATGGCGGCGGGCGCGGAGTTTAGTCGCCATAACCATACCTCTTGCGGCTCCAGGCCTGGATCAGATTGATCGCAAACAGCATGGCAAAGGACAGCAGCAGCATGACCGAGGCGATGACGGTCGCCCCCACATAGTTGAACTCCTGCAGGCGGATATAGATCAGCAGCGGGGCAATTTCCGAGACGAAGGGAATATTGCCGGCGATGAAGATGATGGAGCCGTATTCGCCCACAGCGCGGGCAAAGGCCAGCGCGAAGCCGGTGAGAATGGCCGGTGTGAGGCTCGGGAGGATAACGCGGGTGATGGTCTGGAAGCGGGTGGCGCCTAGGGTGGCGCTGGCCTCCTCGACCTCGTGGCTGACCTCTTCGAGAATGGGCTGGATAGTGCGCACGACGAAGGGCAGGCCGATAAAGATCATGGCGATGACGATGCCGATCGGCGTGTAGGCAATGCGGACGCCGAGCGGGGCGAACAGCGCGCCGATCGTGCCATTGGGGGCATAAATGGCGGTGAGCGCAATGCCGGCAACCGCGGTGGGCAGGGCAAAGGGCAGATCGATGATGGCGTCGAAGATGCGGCGGCCGGGGAAGCGGTAACGCACCAGGACCCAGGCGATCAGGGTGCCGAAAACGACGTTGATGCCGGCGGCGATGAGCGCGGTGACGAAGCTGACACGGAGCGAGCCGAGCACGCGCGGATCGCTGGCGGCTTTCCAGAAGCCATCAAAGCCCAGACCCGCCGAGCGGATGGCCAAGGCGAGCAGCGGGATCAGGATGATCAGGGAAAAATAGGTCAGCGTGAAGCCGAGCGTCAGGCCGAAGCCGGGGATCACGCTGCGCTTGCGGGAGCGCACGGGCGACGCGGCGGCGCTCAAGCGAAGATCCGGACAGCAGGGGTTTCGGCGGCACGGTTCATGTCGACCTCTCAACGGCGGTTCGGCGCGGGTGAAACTACCGTTTCAGTCGAGTTTCTCAAGGTGGAGGGTTGGCTTTTGGGCGCGGTGGTATGGAAAATAATTCTGCGCGCGGGGTGTGTGGGAGTTTTTGGGTTGGGTTTGGAGGGTGGAATGGCGGGGTGAGGGGAATATTGGTGTTGTGGGACTTCCCTTCTCCCCTCATGGGAGAAGGTGCCTGCAGGGCGGATGAGGGGTTCTTCTGGCATTGAAGCATGGGAGGGCGCAGTCCCCCTCACCCTGATTTTCTGCTGAACGCAGAAAATCTGTCCCTCTCCCACAAGGGGAGAGGGGTGGCTTCGTGGTTGGGGCGAGAGGGCGCCCCTATTCCGGCGGGGTCCAGTTTGGAGCCTCGCGCTGTAGCGGGCCCATGCGGGTGATGTCGTCGCCGCGGCGCATGGCGATGTTCATGCGGAAGCTATTGCCGATACGTTCGGAGCGTTCGGTGAACAGGGCGGCGATTTCGGGTGGGCAGAGCTTTTCAGCGGTTTCGCGGAACAGACGCAGCCAGCGCATGAAATAGGCGTCGGAGAGTTCGGGGATGGCCATGTGCTTGGGCATGGGGCGGCCGGCATAGCGGCCGGTGCCGAGCAGCATGGAGCTCCAGAAATCGGTGATGGTGGCGATGTGCTGGGGCCAGTGTTCGGGCGGGATGACGCGATTGAACACCGGGCCGATGACCGGGTCGCGACGGGCTTCAGTGTAGAAGGCATCGACCACGGCGGCGATCATGGCTTCGTCGAGCTGAGCGGGCGTTTCCCAGCCGACGCGCTGATGGCGCGTGCCGACGGGGGGGCGAGGATTGTCAGCGGTCATTGGGCTTCCCGGATGGCGTAGCTGCAGCGGCGGCCGCCGGCCACGATGTGTTCCTCGCGCGTCACCTCGATATCCGGCCCCAGCACGGCGCGGAAGACGTCGATTTCGGCGCGGCAAAAATTCTGGCAGGCGGTGGCGGCGGCGCAGATGGGGCAGTGATTTTCGACCAGCAGGAGCGAACCATCGGGCTGCTCGCGCCAATCGGCCATATAGCCTTCGGCCGAACGCAGATCGGTCAGGGCGGCGACCTTGTCGCGCAGGCTGAGCTGGTCGGCGAGGACGCTTTCATAGGCGGCGCGGGTTTCGGCTTCGCGGGCGGCGATGATGGTGTCGAGCGCGGCGGGGCCGAGCGAAGAACGGACGATATCGAGCAATTGCACGGTGAGCGCAGCATGGGTATCGGGAAAGCGGGACTGGGCGGCCGGCGTGAGCGACCAGCTTTGGGTGGGGCGCCCTACCCCGCGGGCCTCGCTGGAGGCGATGACCAGGCCCTCCTCGGCGAGGCGCACGAGCTGCTGGCGCGCGGCTTCGCCGCTGGTGCCCAGGAGGGAACCGAGCGCCGAGGAGGACAATGCGCCATGCATTTTGAGCGCCATCAGCACCCGCTCGGACGGGCTGCGCGGCGACCAGGTCGCATTTTCCAAGGTCTGGCTTGACATATCTGGCGAATGGGTTTTCAAAGTCATTGCTTGGAAATTAAACGGGCTGGCGCCAAAATGCAAGCGACGCTGGCTTCATGACCAAAGAGGAACGTGAAAATGGCCTTTGAACTCCCCGCCCTGCCCTATGCCCATAGCGCGCTTGCCGAGCGCGGCATGAGCCAGGAAACGCTCGAACTGCACCATGACAAGCACCACCAGGCCTATGTGACGGCGCTCAACGGGTTCGTCGAGAAGAATGCCGACCTCGCCGGCAAGTCGCTGGAAGAAATCATTGCCTTTGCCAAGGACAAGGCCGATCTGGCGCCGGTGTTCAACAATGCCGGGCAGCACTGGAACCATATTCATTTCTGGAATGCGCTGTCGCCCAAGGGTGGCGCACTGCCGGGTAAGCTCGAAGCCAAGATCGTGAGCGATCTGGGGAGCGTCGAGGCATTCAAGGATGCGTTCAAGACGGCCGCGACCACGCAATTCGGTTCGGGCTGGGCCTGGCTGGTGCTCGGCACCGATGGCAAGCTCAAGGTGACCAAGACGCCCAATGGCTCCAATCCGCTGGCGACTGGCGAAGGCAAGCCGCTACTGGGGCTCGATGTGTGGGAGCACAGCTATTACGTCGATTTCCGCAATCGCCGGCCCGATTACGTGACCAATTTCCTCGATAAGCTGGCGAATTATGAATTTGCGGAAGCAAATTTGGGGTGAGGTTTCGCACCATTTTGTACCGACCTGATATCTCAGGATGGGCCCCGGCCTTCGCCGGGGTGACATCGGGGGGTTAGGATGGTTCGGTGCTTCAGGTTCTGCCAGCAGACCTCATCCTGAGCTTGTCGAAGGGCGAGGTCGTGGCACCATCACGGCACGACCTCGTGGTTCGACAAGCTCACCATGAGGTCTACTTACTGTTCCGAGTTATTCCATGACCTATGTCGTCACTGAAGATTGCATTGCCTGCAAGCATATGGATTGCGTGGAGGTTTGCCCCGTGGATTGCTTCTATGAGGGTGAAAACATGCTGGTCATCAACTCCGACGAATGCATAGATTGCGGGGTGTGCGAGCCGGAATGCCCGATCGACGCGATCAAGTCCGACAGCGAAAGCGGGCTGGAGAGCTGGGTGGAGCTGAACCGCAAATATGCTCGGTTGTGGCCGAACATAGTCGAAAAAGGCACGCCGCCCGCCAATGCCAAGGCGATGGAAGGCGTGCCCCATAAATTCCGCGACCTCTTTTCCGAGCGTCCGGGAGAAGGATCGTGACAGCAGCAATGGCCGATTTCGAATTGCCAGATTCCATGGCGCTGCGGGCGCCGCGGCGGCCCACTATCGGCAATGCCGAATTCCGCTCGGCCATGGCGGCGATGGCTTCGACCGTAAGCGTGGTGACGGCGCGGCGGGGCGACGAGGTGATCGGGCGGACGGCGACGTCGGTGATTTCGCTGTCGGCGACGCCGCCGGCTTTGCTGATCTCCATCGATATTGTCAGCCGCATGGCCGATATCATCGCCAAGACGGGTGGTTTTTCGATCGCCATGCTGGCCGATGACCAGGCGGCGGTGGCGGATGCCTTTGCCGGGCGGCTCGACCCGGCGGATCGCTTTGGCGTGGGCGACTGGACGCGGTGGCCATCGGGCAATCCAATGCTGCTGGGGGCGGTGACGGCGTTCGATTGCGAGGTCATCGGCGCGATGGAGACGGGCACGCATGTGCTGTTTGCCGGGGCGATCGTCGAAGCGGAGACCACGACCAGCCGCACGCCGCTGTTGTGGCAACGGCATGGCTATCATGGGATAGGGCCTCTCGACTGATTGGCGGGAAGGTGCCAAGCTGAGTGATGTGATTTGTCGCTGGCGGCGCGCAACCCTCGGGCGCTGCTGGAAGTTCTACCGGCGAGGGAGATATCCATGCCCCGCTACTTTTTCCATTACCGCACCGATGACGAGCTGATCCGCGACACCGATGGGAGCGAATTCAGCGATCTCGATGCTGCCGAACACAATGCCGCCGAACTGGGCCGGGCGATCATCGATCGCGCGATAAGCACGGGCGGGGATGCGCGGGCGCCGCGGTCGATCGAGATCACCGACGCGGCGGGGGTGGAACTGCTGTATGTGGTGTTCTGGGCCGGGCCCAAGGTAGGCGAAGGTCCGGGATCGCCGGTGGGGCCGGTGACGATGCATTGAGGGCGATGCCCCCCCCTTCTCCCCTTGAGGGAGAAGGTGCCGCGTAGCGGCGGATGAGGGGTCGCTTTCTGCACTTCTGGCATGGGCGAACGCAGAACCCCTCACCCTGTCATTTCTGCTGAACGCAGAAATGTCGTCCCTCTCCCACAAGGGGAGAGGGGAGGCTCAGTGGTTGGGGCGGGGATGGCACCACAACCTCGTGGTTTCACGGGCTCACCATGAGGTCTACTGGAGCGCCGGCCTGTCACGCCGGCGTTTTTGTTGACGCCTTATTGACCGGAATAGATCTGGTCGAACACGCCGCCGTCGCCGAAGAATTCGGGTTGGGCTTTGCGCCAGCCGCCGAAGTCTTCGATGGTGACGAGGTTCACCTCGCCAAAGCGGGCAATGTCCTCGGGGGCGGCGGCTTCAGGCTTGAACGGGCGGTAGTAATTGGCTGCCGCGATCTTCTGGCCTTCGTC
>UCAU01000061.1 GCA_900470445.1 Hyphomicrobiales bacterium
CGCGTAACTGGCGGGAATGGGGATATAGTGACATGGGGGTGCAAGGGCGGGGATAAGTTTTTTGGCGATGACCGCAAGCGCCCCCACTCCGACCGTCCGATAATGTACAGGAAATGTCGCAAGCTGCCATTCCCGCCGTAGTGCACAACGCCAGCTACGGCACGAGGCGTAGACCTAGCCCATGGAACTCAGAATTCCGGTGAGTCACTCGACGCGAACTGTTCCTGCCGTCATGTGGAGAGTCATTCATCATCGCGTTCCAGGTCTTCCAGCTCAGACGATCTTCCCTGCTTGAGGTGCTCAGCCCCTCGAACCACTGCACTCAGGATATTGCGCTGGTCATCGCTAAGGTCCGCAGAGGCTAGATGCTTCTGACCAGCTTCAAGCAGCACATCAAGATCGAACAGATCTCGATCTGGATTATCGCGCATCGTGTAGTGGCGAATAGGGGTGCCGAGACTGTAACTGACGAGGCCACGGGCGGCTTTTGCCATGAACGTGGCACTTTCAAGCATGCCCTCCGCGAGCCATTGTTTTGGCTGGTCTACGCCTGCCAGATGAGCCCAGGCGCGAACGATGCTGAAGTAGTACGCTGCATCGGCGAGCACACCGTCGGCTTCGGCCTGCTTGAGCTTAATTAGTAGCACCTCGCCCAGCTTAGCGAACGCATCGGTGGTGATGGTGGAAGCCTCCGTCGACTCCGACTTGAAAACTCTAAGTTCCCGCCCGCGATCCATGAACTGTTCGGCCAGGAACATGACCGACATGGCCTTCTCGAAGGCTTCGATCAGGTGGCTACCAGCGTCCTCTCTACCCCACTGCTCAAGCATGTTTCTAATGAGAAACATTAACTGAGCTCGGGGAGAAAGCTCGAACATTCCAGCGTCGCGATCGATCGAGATGATCTGTTCGCCGACCCTGAAAAGCGCATCTAGTAGACCCTGTTGAGGCGTCGCCGCGCGGGGCTCTCGGAACTGCACGCGCAGTTCATCGAGCAGCTTTGCGATCATCAGTTCGCCACGACTGTTAATCCTGCTTAGGTAGGCCCGGATGATGCGCTCGCATTCGTCGGCATTGTCGAGGTTCGACATAAGGTCGTTGATCACCGCCTTAGGGATCGCATCGGAAGAGGGGTGCAGTCCAAAATACGTATCGTACCCGGCCTCGCTGCCAACGCCTCTCCTCCGTGTGGTTTCGATGAAGCTCTCATCGCTGTAGAAGTCTTTGTCCTCGAACCACTTCCCGGCCTGCGGGAATAGAATGGTAAGAATGCGCAAGACCTGCGACATGCGATCGGCGGGGATACGGGTTTTCAGACCGTCCGCGGCTTCTGTTTTCACCTCGTCGTTCGACATGACGAAGCGACCTTCCGTAAATAGAAAGTCGCGATTGTCACGGATCCACGCAAATGCGCCTTGGTCGAAGAGCCGAAGGCCTTCCATAGCCAGAAGATCCTGAGGGTCGATCTCCCCTTCCATGGCGGGCCATGAGAACTTTACCGCATTCGACAGACGCACCACGTCACGTGGCGACCTGATCCACCGATTGATGCCGTCACGAACAAGATAATGCCAGCGCGTATTGTTCGGCGTATCAGCGGTGAGAAAAGCAATTTCCTCGTCGAGGATCGCCAGAAGGGCGTTCCGTGACGGCTTAGGCAGCTCGATTTCCTGCTGGACGATTTTCTCTGCAAACCGAGGACCAGTGCGGTTTATCTTTTGGTCCAAGGCATCCCACACGATGTCGCGGTCGTAGGACAATACATAGACAACATTTGGTAGTCGGCCGATGCTCTTGACCATCTGCATGATGGCTCGAACACTTTCGTCCTCAAGGCGGTCGATATCGTCGATTGTCACGAGAAAACGTTTTTCACTTCGGCCAAGTTGTTCCTTCAGACTCTCATATGCTGCCTGTAGCGAAGGGTCATCGAGAAAGCGGCCGAGCAGGGCATTTACCGATTTCTTGGCGACATTCGCGCCAAAACCGGCAGCTGCGCCAGTGGGGTCAACTGTAAGGGCGACTGTAGCAGCGGCATCCACCAGATTGTCGGTGGTCCCGTGTACGAACCGGAAGGTCCGGCGCCAGAAGCGAACCCAGCTGTTGTCTTTCGGACCAAGGCGCTCCGATAGGATCTTGAAGAAGGCGGTGATGAGATCCTGGTGACCCGATACGATCCACGGGCGGAAATCAATGTGTGTTACCTGATCGTCCTCATGCTCGGCGTTATGTTTGTTCAGGTATGCGAGGATGAAGTTGATGACAGTCGATTTGCCCGTGCCCCACTGGCCATGAACGCCAATCACATAGCCGTTCGGCGCAGGTAGTGAGGTGACGACCTTGGCTATACGTGCGGCGAACGGGGCATAATTTAGCCGATCGTGGGTCCACGGGTTCTGCTTTGGCAGATCGTCCCCAAGCACATGTTTTGTAGTCACGCCGCCCCCGGTCATAACTGGCTTTAATATTTAGCTGAGGAGAGATATCGGCTATATCACACAAAGCACAGCGAATATCGTGCCAAGCACAACCTGCAGCTATCTTACCTGTTGTCCCAGCAGCAGACGGTCCGCTCCCACGCGCTAGCCCGCCAATTGGAAGCAGCAACTCGGTGATGCCAGAAAGCACGTCTTGCCATCGGCATGGACCCCCTCAGTCCGTCCCACCGCTGATCGGTGCCGCGTACGCCACATCCAGATCCCACGGGAAGAAAATCCAGGTGTCTTGGCTGACTTCGGTGATGAAGGTGTCGACCAGTTCGCGGCCTTTGGGCTTGGCGTAGACGGTGGCGAAGTGGGCGCCGGGGAGCATTTCGCGGACCACGCGGGCGGTGGAGCCGGTGTCGACCAGGTCGTCGACGATCAGGATCTTGGCGCCGTTGCGAGCCAGCTCGAGCACGGGGGCGCTGATTTCCTTGAGGACCTTGATGCCGCTCTGGCTCTGGTGATCGTAGCTCTTGACGGCCACGGTTTCGACCGTGCGGATATTGAGTTCGCGCGCCACGATGGCCGCGGGCACCAGTCCGCCGCGGGCAATCGCCACGATGGCGTCGAACGATCCGATGCCCGCCAGCCGCCAGGCGAGCGCCCGGCTATCGCGATGGAACTGATCCCAGCTGACCGGGAAGGACTTTTCGTTCGGATTGTTCACTCGATCTCTCCTGCGCCGGCGCCGTGGCGTCCGAATAATTGAATTTGGCGTCTTAGCAAAAGCGCAGGCCCTGCGCTATTGCGCCGGAAGCTTAATCCTCAGGTGGCGTAACGCCGGCCTTGGCATGGGCGGCATCCACCATGGCGCGCACCTTGGCGGTCGCCTCTTCCAGCCGCGCCGGATCGGACGAGCGCAGCACCAGCTCGGTCATCACCCGGTCCTTGCCCATCTGGGGATAGCTGCCCATTTTGACGTCCGGATACTGCGCCTGCAATTCGCCCAGCGGCCCGCCGACGGTCCCCTCGCCCACCGCCGCCTTGACGGTCATCGAGAGCACTTTCTTGCCGCCCTGCAGGGTTGGAGCCAGCGCTTCGAGCATGGCGCGCATGATGATCGGCACGCCGGCCATGACATGCACATTGCCGATACGGAAACCCGGCGCAGCGCTGACCGAATTGACGATCAGGTCGGCGCCTTCGGGAATGCGGGCCATGCGCAGCCGTGCTTCGTTGACCTCGGTGCCGGTTTCCTTCCAGCGCGCTTCAAGCATGGCGCGTGCCTGCGGATTGATCGGCAGCGCCACGCCGAATGCCTTGGCCACCGCGTCGGCGGTGATGTCGTCATGCGTCGGGCCGATGCCGCCGGTGGTGAACACATAGGTGTAGCGGGCGCGCAGCGCGTTGACGGCATCGATGATATCGTCGGTCTCGTCGCTGACGACGCGGACTTCCTTGAGCTCGATCCCCAGATCCGTGCAGAAATCGGCGGTAGCGCCGATATTGACGTCCTTGGTGCGTCCCGAGAGAATTTCATCGCCGATAACGATCAGCGCGGCGGTAATGCTGGCAGGGCTCGACATCGTAAAAATCCGTGGCTTGCTGTCAGCCAGCAATGCCCGCCCCCGATAACCGCGTCAAGCAAGTGTGTCGCCCTTCCCATCGGCAAAACGAGCGACTAAGTTTATGGCGTTTCCTGCGGAGTTCTAGATGACCACCTATGTCGATGCCAGTTCCAAAGCCCGCCGCACTGCCGGCGTCATCCCGCTGCATGGCGAGGAAGGCTTTATCGGCATGCGCAAGGCGGGCCAGCTGACGGCACAGGCGCTCGATATCCTGGTCGATTATGTCGAGGCGGGCGTGCCCACCTCCACCATCGATCGGGTTGCCTATGAATTTGCGCGCGACAATGGCGCCATCCCGGCCACCATTTTCTACAAGGGCTATCGCCACTCGCTTTGCACCTCGATCAACCATGTCGTGTGCCACGGCATTCCCGACGAGCGGCCGCTGCGCGAAGGCGATATCGTCAATATCGACCTGACGCTGATCGTCGATGGCTGGTACGGCGATTCCAGCCGCATGTATCCGGTGGGCGAAATTTCCCGCAAGGCGGAGCGGCTGATCGAAGTCACTTATGAGGGGCTCGAAGCGGGGATCGCTGCCGCCAAGCCGGGCAATACCACCGGCGATATCGGCGCGGCCATCCAGGCGGTGGCGGAGGGCGAGCGCATGAGTGTGGTGCGCGATTTCGTTGGGCATGGCGTTGGACGCCTGTTCCACGACGAGCCCAATATTCTGCATTTCGGCGTGCCCGGCACGGGGGTGCCGCTCAGGCCGGGCATGATCTTCACCATCGAGCCGATGATCAATCTGGGCCGTCCGCACGTCAAAATCCTGTCGGACGGCTGGACCGCGGTGACCCGTGATCGCACGCTGTCCTCGCAGGCCGAGCATTCCATCGGCATCACCGAGGCCGGTTGCGAGATTTTTACGCTCTCCCCGGGTGGGCTGTTCAACCCGCTCGCTGCGCGGGCCGCCTGATGAACGATCGGCCGGACGAACTCTCGGAAGCCTCGTTTCCCGCCCCCTCGCCCATCGATGATCACGCCGGCCACCGCCAGCGGGTGCGCGAGCGCTTTCTCAAGGTGGGCGGCGATGCGCTGGAAGACTACGAATTGCTGGAACTGATCCTGCAGCTCGTCGTGCCGCGCCGCGACACCAAGGCATTGGCCAAGACGCTGCTGCGCGAATTCGGCACCTTTTCGGGCGTGTTCAATGCCAGTCAGGCGCGCTTGGAAAAAATCGATGGGCTGGGCGCCACGTCCGTTGCCCATATCAAGGTCATCCAGGCCGTCGCCGCCCGCTTCGGCCGCGACCGCATCGCCACTGAAAAGCCGATCCTGAGCTCCTGGTCGCAGCTGATCGACTATTGCAACAGCCAGATGGCCTACGAAACCATCGAACAGTTCCGCATTCTGTTTCTGGACAAGAAAAACCGGCTGATCGCCGACGAGGTGCAACAGACCGGCACGGTGGATCACACGCCCGTCTATCCGCGCGAAGTGATCAAGCGCACGCTCGAGCTATCGGCGACCGCGCTGATCCTGGTGCATAACCACCCCTCGGGCGACCCCGCGCCCTCCTCCGCCGATGTGCGGATGACCAAGGAAATCGCCGATATCGCCAAGCCGCTCGGCATTACGCTGCATGATCACCTGATCATCGGTAAGGCCGGGCACACCTCGCTGCGCGGCCTCAAGCTAATCTGATTTTTCGGGGGTCTCGACGGTCTTGCGGCCGCTCAGCCGGTACACCAGCGCCTGGATATTGCGCACTGCGGATTTGAGCTGCTTATTGGCCTTGATACTGGCCCGCGCCTTCTGGAAGGTCTGGTGCAGCCCCACGATCTGGGTGCCCCGCGCGTTGAGCCCGATATAATGCTGGCGCAGCGGCGTCTGCACATTGCACCAATGCCGCTTCTCGTCGGTAAAGCCGCTGCCCATGTCGAACACGCGCATGCCCTGGTCGAACACGGTCTGCATCACCCGCAACAGGCATTGCTTGCCCGGCGAGCCGTTCTGGATGGCCGGATCGTCGCTCATCGAGGAAATCAGGCAGAACATGCGGTCGTTGTGGACCACGTTGTAGCGCACCGCCACGATGGCGTCGTTGAGCCGCAAGACATGCAGCCGCACATCCACGCCCGAGCCTTGCGCCGCCATGGCGTGATAAAAATCGGTCAGCCGGTCATGCACGAAAGGATCGCGCACCCCCATGACCTTGAAGCGCGCGGCGCGCTGCACAAACATGGTTTCGATGGCCTGGCGCATATCGCCGCCATTGCGGACTTCTTCGAACCCAACCTCGCCCATGGCGGCCAGCCGGTCGCCCTGCTGCCGGTCATGCTTGCGGCGCGATTTGCTGCGCTGCAGCTTGTCGCATTCTTCCCAGCTGGAATATTGCGAACGGTAGAGCGTTTCGACGGTGAGGGTCGATCCCAGTTCATCAAACAGGCCGGCTTGGCCATCCACTTCGATGGGAATCGAACGCAGATAGACCAGGTCAGCGCCGCTCAACTGGCCGATCATCGCCTGCCAGAGCGCGGCGCGCCCCGCAGGGCCCAGCGCTGCGAGCTTTGGAATATCGGCCACGGGCGCGTAGCAACCGGCATGGGCGCCGGGAAACCAGGTAAAGACCGGCACGCCGCGCACCGTCTTGCGATGCAGCGGCAGCAGCGCCACGGGCTGGCCATCCAGCGTGCCGACAACGAAGCGTTGATCCGCCGGCGCAATGCAGCGGTCCCTGATCCACAGGCGGATGAAATCATAGCTCTGGCCCGGCGATTCGATGCCGTTGGCCGACAGGGCCCGCCACACGGTTTCGACCGCCTCAATGTCATGGCTGACACTGGCGGCGATATCCGCGCGCGACAGATCAAGCCCCGCCACGGCAAAGCCGGATGCGGTAGGTGTGTCCGATGCCGTTTCCGGCAGCGCCGATAGTGCCGCGTTGAGTATCAGTTCCCGCCCCCTGCAATCTCCGGCAGCACTGTGCATTGGGACAATGAATCAGAGCTAAACAAGAGCCTAGCAAAACACCGTAGCGACAAAAGCCGCGTCATGCGGTTAAGCGGAGATTACTGTCAGCCGAAATTGGCCAGCACGGGGAATGTCTCGAGGAACCAGTAGGACAGCCGGGTGAAATTGCCGGTGAGGAACAAAACGCCGGTAATCACCAGCAACACGCCCATCACCCGCTCCACCGTATGCAGATGGCGCTTGAAGCTGTTGAAGAAGGTCAGGAACGGCCCGATGGCAATGCCGGCCAGAAAGAACGGCACGCCCAGCCCCAGCGAATAAAGCCCCAGCAGCGAGGCCCCTTCCAGCGCCGTGCTCTTGCTCGCCGCCACCGACAACACCGCCGCCAGCACTGGCCCGATGCAGGGCGTCCAGCCAATGGCGAAGGCCAGCCCCAGCAAAAACCCGCCCAGCGGCCCGCTCGCCACGCCCGGCCCGTTGTGTCGGACCTGCCGATCCAAGAGGCCAATGCGATAGACGCCGATGAAATGCAGCCCCATGGCGATGATCATGATGCCAGCGACCGGCGTCAGAATCGGCAGCGCCTGCCGGAAAGCCTGCCCGAATACCGTGGCGGTCGCACCCAGCAGCACGAACACCACGGCAAAGCCGAGGATGAAGAACAGCGAGGTGAAAGCCACCCGCCGCTGCAACGCGGCCGCACCGGTCCCATCGGCCCGCAATTGGTCAAAGCTCGCCCCGCTCATATAGGTGAGATAGGGCGGCACCAGCGGCAGCACGCAGGGGCTGAGAAAGCTCAGCACGCCGGCGCCGAACACCATGGGCAATGAAAATTCCAACCGACGCTCCTTTTGTGCGCTGTTTCTAACCCGAAGTGTTTGCAAAGCAATGCGCGGCTTCGCCGCATCGCCGGTTTGTGAAGGGGTTGGCGGCAGGGGCGGACAGATCATCCGCTACCGGACGCGCTGTTGACAAGCGCGCGCGAAGGATCACTCTTCCTCAGCGAGTGGGATTTTGCCAAGAGTTTCAAAGGGAACAACCAATAATATGCAAGCCGTGAAAGCCGCAATGACGATCCTGGTAGCCGCCTCGCTCTCCCTCTCCGCCGGTTCCGCCGCCCGGGCCGAAACCAGCACAGATATCACGGTGATGAACGGCGCCCGCGCCGTTCCGGCCACGGTGGTCATTCCCGATGGCGACGGTCCCTTTCCCGCAGTGGTGATGAATCACGGTCACGGCGGCGGCCGGCAGGAAGGCGGTGGCTTTGCCCGTCTCGCCAAGGCCCTGGCCGATGCCGGTATCCTGACCATCCGCATGGATTTCCCCGGCAACGGCGACAGCAAGGAGTCTTTCACCGAGGGCTATTTGTCCAACATGATCTCGGACTCCAATGCCAGCCTCGCCTATATGCTCGAAAACTATCCCGTAGACCCCGGCAAGCTCGGGATTTTGGGCTACAGCATGGGAGGCCGTATCGCGCTGACCATCGCCGGCTCGCCAGACAATCCCTACAAGGCCGTGGGGCTGCTGGCGCCCTCCGCCAATTGGGGCGAGGAACTGCTGCAGGGCTTCTTCGGCGGGCCCGAGGAATATGCGCGCCTTTATGCCGAGGCCTCGACCGACAAGGGCTATGCCGATTACACCACCCAGTATGGGCAGGAGCAAAAGCTCAGCAAGACCTGGTTTGACGAACTGATCGCCTCCAAGCCGCTCGACGCCATCGGCGCCTATAAAGGTCCCATGCTGGTCGTTCACGGCGATAAGGACGTGGTGGTCCCAGATGCAGTCAACGAAGCCGTGGTTGCTGCCTATCTCAAGGTCAGCATCGTGCTCGTGCCCGAGGCTGACCACGGCTACGGCTTTTACAGCGACCAGCCGGATGTATCAGCGCTGGTCGAGAGTTCGTTCGCTGATTTCTTTGCCGAGAACCTGAAGTAAGCCAGTACCCCGGACACGCAGTTGTCCGACAGAATAAGGCTTTCCGTTCGGTGGACGGAGGGCCCCTCCCCTTGCCCCCCGTTCGCGCGCGCCCTATAGCAACCTCATCCCTGTCCGGCCGAGGTGCCCACCCATGACCACCCGACCCATCCGCATTGCGCCATCGATTCTGTCGGCCGATTTCGCGCGCCTGGGCGCCGAGATCGAAGCTATCGACAAGGCCGGTGCCGATTATATCCATGTCGATGTGATGGACGGCCATTTCGTGCCCAATATCACCTTCGGCATGCCGGTCATGGCGGCGGTCCGCAGCTATACGGCCAAGCCCTTCGATACCCATTTGATGATTGCGCCGGCCGATCCTTATATCGCCGCCTTCGCCAAGGCCGGCGCCGATAGCATTACCGTGCATGCTGAAGCCGGTCCGCATCTGCATCGCTCCCTCCAGGCCATCAAGGCCGAGGGCAAGCGCGCTGGCGTCGCGATCAATCCGGCCACCCCGCTATCGGCGATCGAGCACGTGCTCGACGATATCGACCTGCTGCTCGTCATGACCATCAATCCCGGCTTTGGCGGCCAGACTTTCATTCCGGCCACGCTGGACAAGGTGCGCCAGGCGCATGCCTTGATCGGCGCCCGCCCCATCGATCTGGAAGTCGATGGCGGCGTGACCGTGGACAATATCGGGGAGATCGCCCGCGCCGGCGCCAATGTCTTCGTCGCCGGTTCGTCCATTTTTGCTGGCAACGACCCGGCCACCTATGCCTCCCGCATTGCTGCGCTCCGCGCCGCCGCCACACATTGATTCAAATTCTGAACGCGAAGGCCTAAGCCCATGATTCCGCGCTATTCCCGCCCCGAAATGGTTGCCAATTGGTCGGCCGAAAACCGCTTCGCCATCTGGTTTGAGATCGAGGCGCACGCCACCACCAAGCTGGCCGAACTGGGCGTCGTTCCCAAGGAATCCGCCCAGAAAATCTGGGACGTGATGAATGCCCGCAAGGCGGAGCTGGGTGACTATGGCTTTGATGTCGAGCGGATCGACGAAATCGAGCGCACCACCAAGCACGACGTCATCGCCTTCCTCACCCATCTGAGCGAAATCGTCGGCCCCGATGCCCGTTTCGTGCACCAGGGCATGACCAGCTCGGACATTCTGGACACCACCCTGTCGGTGCAAATGGCCCGCGCCGCCGATATCCTGATTGCCGATTGTGATGCCCTGCTCGCCGCCCTCAAGCGGCGCGCCTATGAGCACAAGGACACTATCACCATCGGCCGCAGCCACGGCATTCACGCCGAGCCGACCACATTCGGCGTCAAGCTGGCCGAGGCCTATGCCGAATTCACCCGCAACCGGGCACGCCTCGTCGCCGCTCGCGCGGAAATTGCCACCGCCGCCATTTCCGGGGCCATTGGCAGCTTCGCCAATATCGACCCGCAGGTCGAAGAATATGTCGCCGAAAAGCTGGGCCTCGCCATCGAGCCGGTCTCGACCCAGGTCATTCCGCGCGATCGCCACGCCATGTTCTTCGCTACGCTGGGCGTGGTCGCCAGCTCCATCGAGCGCGTCGCCATCGAGATCCGCCACCTGCAGCGCACCGAAGTGCTCGAAGCCGAGGAATTTTTCTCCCCCGGCCAGAAGGGCAGCTCGGCCATGCCGCACAAGCGCAATCCGGTGTTGACAGAAAACCTCACAGGCCTCGCCCGCCTGGTGCGCGGCATGGTCACCCCGGCGCTGGAAAACGTCGCGTTGTGGCATGAGCGCGACATCTCGCACTCCTCGGTCGAACGCATGATCGCGCCTGATGGCACGATCACGCTCGATTTTGCCCTGGCCCGGCTGACCAATGTCATCGACAAACTGGTCGTCTACCCCGAGAACATGCGCAAGAATCTGGACCTGCTGGGCGGCCTGCACAATTCCCAGCGCGTCCTGCTCGCCCTCACCCAGGCCGGCTATTCTCGCGAGGACAGCTATGCCGCCGTGCAGCGCAACGCCATGAAGGTCTGGGCCATGCAGGGCGACCGCGCCGGCCAGTTCGCGGTCAACCTCAAGGCCGACCCCGAAGTGACTCTGAGCGACGCACAAATCGACGCCATGTTCGACGATGCCTACCATCTCAAGCATGTCGATACGATTTTCCGCCGGGTCTTCAAATGAGCATTATCTGCGCCCAGGAAACCGGCCTGACCGCCGAGGAATACATTGCCTGTGTCGGCCAGTCGGCGCTGGGACCAACCCGGCCGCTGAGCAATACCGAGCGGGTGCAGGCCTATCTCGACAGCTCCAACATCGTCGTCACGGCGCGTGACACCAATGGAACGCTGGTGGGGCTGTTCCGGGGCATGACGGACTGGAACTGGGTCTGCTACTGCGCCGATCTGGCTGTGGTCGAGAGCTATCAGGGCAAGGGCATCGGTGGCACGCTGATGGACAAGGCGGCCGAAATCCTCGGCCCCGGCGTGACCATCGCACTGCTCTCGCTGCCGGGCGCCGAGGGCTTTTACAAAAAGATCGGCCTCACCCAGACCGATGCTGCCTTCTATCGTGACAGGACCCACCGCTCATGAAGATATCGGAAGCCGACATCCTCATCCTGCCTGGCCTTGGCGGCTCCAGCCCCGGCCATTGGCAATTGCGCTGGGCCGAGCGCATGTCCAATGCCGCCATTGTCGAGCAGGCCGACTGGGACGAGCCGGATCTCGACGATTGGGTGTCCACCATCGAGCAGGCCATTCTGCTCGCCACCCGCCCGGTCGTACTGATCGCCCATTCGCTCTCCTGCATCGCTGTAGCCCATACGGCGAGCCGGCTGATCGATTCCAATGTGCGCGGCGCCTTCCTCGTCGCGCCGCCCGATATCGAGCTCAGCCCCGACGCGCCGGAAGAGACCTATCCCTTCCGCCCCATCCCGCGCGATCCGCTGCCCTTCCCGTCCCTGCTGGTCGCCTCCAGCAATGATCCGCTGTGCAGCATCGACCGGGCCGTCGAATTCGCCACCTGCTGGGGATCCGATTTCCACCAGGCGGGCGAAGCCGGGCACATCAACGTCGCCTCCGGGCACGGCCCCTGGCCCGAGGGCCTGCTGATGTTCACCCGCCTGATGCAACGGATCTGACCCGTGTCCGACTACGTCCTCGCCGCTGAAACGCCCAGCATTGCCGATTACCGCCGCCTGCGCGAAGTCGCTGGCCTCAGCGGCAAGTCGCAGGAAGCTGCGGCGGCCGGCCTGCCCAATAGCTGGTTCGCCGTCATCATCCGCCGCGGCGGCGCCGTGGTGGGCATGGGCCGCGTCATCGGCGACGGCGGCACCGCTTTCCAGATCGTCGACATCGCCGTCGAGCCCGCCCACCAGGGCAAGGGCCTCGGCAAGCAGATCATGGCGGCGCTGATGGCCCATCTGCGCCAGTACGCCCCCGCCACCGCCTATGTCAGCCTGATCGCCGACGGCGACGCGCGGCACCTCTATGCCAAATATGGTTTTGAACCGGTCATGCCCGCCTCGATCGGCATGGCAACGCGGATTGGCTGAACAATGCAGAAACTCCTCGTGCTTCAGTCCCTGTGGGCCATGCAGAACCTGCGCGGCGTCCCGGCCCACCGCTCGCTCGAAGACAATGTCGCGCGCATCAAGGCGGCCGGGTTCGATGGCTTCGGCACGATGTGGGAAGACGACGAAACGGCAAGCCGCGCCTCCGCCCTCGCCACTGCGGAGGGCTTGGTCCTTGAGGGATTGTGCATCCCCACCAGCCTGGCCGAAGTGGAAACGGCGCTGGACCGCGCAGGCCGCTACCAGCTGCATCACCTCAACCTGCAATTGCGGATGCTGCCGCGCACCCTGGATGAAGCCTCGCGGCTGATCGGGGCCATTCAGCGGCTTATCGATCAGGCCGATGTTCCCGTTTATATCGAAACCCATCGCGGCCGGCTGACCAATGATCTGCTGTTCACCCTGGAACTGCTCGACCGGCATCCCGATCTTCGCCTCCTGGCGGACCTTTCTCATTATGTGGTGGCGCGCGAGATGGAGCTGCCGATCGACGCCGTGGCCAATCAGCAGATGCTGACCATGCTTGCCCACGCCTGGGCCTTTCATGGCCGCATCGCTGGCAGCGGCCAAGTGCAGCTGCCGCTGGCCTATCCCCAGCACCGGCCCTGGGTCGATCAATTCGTATCCTGGTGGGCGGCCGGCTTCGCTGACTGGCGGCGCCGCGCGGCGGCCGATGCCGAGCTAACCTTCGTGTGCGAGTTGGGGCCGCAGCCCTACGCCATTTCCGGAGCGGATGGCGAAGACCTCACCGACCGCTGGGAAGAATCCCTGATGCTGCGGGAGCTGGCCTATCAAGCGTGGAAACAGGCCTCTTAGCGCCAAATCCGCCGCAATGCGCCAACATAAGCCGCAATCATCGCGGCGCCGACACTGCCCTGCCCAAGATAAGCCTAACTCCATGACTTTGTGGCTGTTTTCCCATGCGCGGAATTAAATTACTTTAACTTGAGAAGGCATTTTTTCAGTCCTAGCTTCCTACTCGCAGGTTTGGACCGCGCCGGCATCTCGAATACGACCTGCGACACGACGCGATCTGTAAACCAGCCAATTCCGGGCCAGTCCCGGCGTCTTTACGGAGACATTACTATGCGCAAGATCATCGTTCCTGTTGTCCTCGCCTTCGTTGTCGGCACCTCCGGCATGGCATTTGCTGCGACCACCACGCCCATGGCGCCCGCCGCCAAGCCTGCTGCCGCCGCAACTATTGCCGGGCCGCAGACCATCAGCAGCACGGTCAAGGCGTTCGATCTCAAATCCCACACGCTGACCCTGGCCAATGGCGTCGCTTACAAGCTGCCGGCCACCTTCAAGGACCCGGGGCTCAAGGCCGGCTCCAAGGTCACCGTGAAGTGGCAGCAGAACGGCAAGGAATATGACGCGAGCAGCGTCACGCTGGGATAACCTCCAGCGCATGGACCGCGGCGGCCAAGTTTAGAACAGCCGATCACTCAACACCTGATCACTCAATCTGATCGAACGGGCCGCCGCGCCCAGATTCTGCTCGCTCCCGCTTCGGGGGCGAGCTTTTCGTTTAATCTCTACAAAATTAGTAGATTAAACCTGTCCCGCAACAGGCTCCCCGCCCTAAGCTGCCTGCCTCGCGAACGCTCGCAACAGGAGGCTGCAATGGCCGTGACGTCGAAACACCCCGAAACCCAAGGCCTGCATGCAGGCTGGCGCTCCGATCCGGCCACCGGTTCGGTGGCGGTGCCGATCTACCAGACCACCTCGTTCCAGTTTGACGACAGCGAACATGCCGCTGATCTGTTCTCGTTGAAAAAGCTGGGCAATATCTATACCCGCCTGGGCAACCCCACCACCGATGTGCTGGAAAAGCGGGTTGCCGCGCTTGAGGGTGGCGTCGCGGCACTCGCCGTCGCTTCGGGTCAGGCGGCCTCGGCCTATGCCGTGCAGAACCTGGCCGTGTCCGGCGACAATATCGTCGCCTCGACCGACCTTTATGGCGGCACCTATAATCTGTTCAAGAATGTCTTCCGCGAAGCAGGCATCGAAGTGCGGTTCGTCGATCCGTCCGATCCGGAGAACTTCCGCCGTGCCACTGACGACAAGACCCGCGCCTATTACGCCGAGACCCTGCCCAATCCCAAGCTCGCCGTGCTGCCGATTGCCGAAGTCGCCGCCATCGGCCGCCCGCTCGGCATTCCGCTGATCGTCGACAATACCGCCGCCCCGCTGACCGCCCGGCCCTTCGAGCATGGCGCGGCTGTGGTGGTCTATTCCTCCACCAAATATCTGGGGGGCCACGGCACCTCCATTGGCGGCGTCATCGTCGATGGCGGCAATTTCGATTGGGCCGCTCATCCGGCCCGCCAGCCGCTGCTCAACACGCCCGATCAGGCCTATCACGGCGCTGTCTGGGTGGAAGCGGCCAAGCCACTGGGCCCCATCGCTTATATCCTGAAGGCCCGCACCACCCTGCTCCGCACCCATGGCGCGGCGCTGTCCCCGTTCAACGCCTTCCTTACCATTCAGGGTCTTGAAACCCTGGCTCTGCGCGTCGACCGGCATTTTGAAAACGCCCTCAAGGTCGCCAAATGGCTGAGCGAGCGGCCCGAGGTCACCCTGGTCAACCATCCATCGCTGCAGACCGGCGCCAAGCGGCAGAATGCCGACAAATACCTGACGCGCGGCTATGGTGCGCTGATCGGCTTTGAATTGGCCAATGGCCGGGCGGCCGGCGCCCGCTTCGTGGATTCCCTCCATCTGCTCTACCACGCCGCCAATATCGGGGATGCCCGCTCGCTGGCCATCCACCCGGCCACCACGACGCATTCCCAACTCTCTCCCGAAGAACAGCTGTCAGCCGGCGTCACCCCCGGCCATGTACGCCTTTCCATCGGCATCGAGCATATCGATGACATCCTGGCCGATCTCGACCAGGCGCTGCGCGCCGCCGGCGAGCAATCGGTCGCCGCCGAATAAAAAAGGGAGCCGGACCTCATGGTCCGGCTCCCTCTAAATCCGAATGAAAGGCAGATCAGCCTTCGGCTGCGACCTGCTCGTTGGCGACCAGCACTAGTTGCGCCATTTTCTGGCGAATCACGTCATCGCCGATCGCGACGCCCTTGGCCTTGAGGTCGGCTGAGACCTTGCGGAACACGTCTTCGTCACCGGCTTCTTCGAAATCGGCGGCAACCACTTCGGCGGCATAGGTCTTGGCGTCGTCGCCGGTCAGGCTCAGCAGTTCGGCGGCCCAGATGCCCAGCAGCTTGTTGCGGCGCGCTTCGGCCTTGAACTTCTTCTCGGCGTCGAAGGCAAACTTGGCTTCCTGGCCCTTCTGTCGATCGTCAAACCCGCTCATCAATGTCTCCCGCTGGCTCTGATGGGGCGCCTTTCCGGCGCTCGCCAACCGACATAGGCGGTTCAGCCTGCCAAATCAACGCCGCCCGGAGCGCTGCGACCTTATGCTGCCCGCTCCATCTATCCCCTGCCTTCTATCGAAAGAGCTTGCATTTTTGTGCCTTTGTGGCGCATGAAGCGGCCGAAATCATCCCCTCCTTCATCGGTCCGGAAGTTCCATGAACCGTCGTCGTAAAATCTATGAAGGCAAGGCCAAGATCCTGTTCGAGGGTCCAGAGCCGGGCACGCTGGTCCAGTATTTCAAGGACGACACGACCGCTGGCGACGGCGCACGTCATGAAGTTGTTGACGGCAAGGGCGTGCTGAACAATCGCATTTCCGAATTCATCTTCACCAAGCTCAACGGCCTGGGCATCCCGACTCACTTCCTCAAGCGCATCAACATGCGCGAGCAGCTGATCAAGGAAGTCGAGATTATCCCGCTTGAAGTCGTCGTGCGCAATGTCGCCGCCGGCTCGCTGGTCAAGCGCCTGGGTCTCGAGCCCGGCACGCAACTGCCCCGCTCGATCATCGAATTCTATTACAAGGACGATGCCCTGCACGACCCCATGGTCAGTGAAGAGCACATCACCGCCTTCGGCTGGGCCACCCCGGCCGAGCTCGACGACATCATGAGCCTGGCCATCCGGGTCAACGATTTCCTCTCCGGCCTGTTCATGGGCGTCGGCATCCAGCTCGTCGATTTCAAGATCGAATGCGGCCGCCTCTACGAAGGCGACCTGATGCGCATCATCCTGGCCGACGAAATCAGCCCGGACAATTGCCGCCTGTGGGACGTCAAGACCCGCAACAAGATGGACAAGGACCGCTTCCGCGAGAACCTTGGCGGTCTGGTCGAAAGCTACCGCGAAGTCGCCCAGCGCCTTGGCATCCTGGTCGAGACCGACAACGCGCTGGCCACCGGCCCGCGCCTGGTTCAGTAAGCGTTGCAGCGGAGCGGCATCATGAAGGCACGTGTTACCGTCACCCTCAAGAATGGCGTTCTCGACCCGCAGGGTCAGGCCATTGAAGGCTCCCTGAAAAGCCTCGGCTTTTCCGGCGTCGGCGCTGTCCGCCAGGGCAAGGTGTTCGATCTGGCTCTCGAGGGCAGCGACGAAGCCGCGGCCCGCACCGCCCTCACCAATATGTGCGAAAAGCTCCTCGCCAATACGGTGATCGAAAACTACGCGATCGAAATCTCCAATTAATCTTTCGCTCCTATTCTATTCGGGCGCGCCGAACCGAGGCGCAGGACCATATTGTCATGCTCAAGACCATCTCGCTCACAGTCATGTTCCTCGCCACCATGGGCCTGCTCTTCGCCGCTTATGCGTCCGTGCCCGTCTAGGGTAAATGCTCGGGTGGGATTTAGCTAAATCCTTACCAGTTAAGCATTTCCATTAAGCCTTCACGCAGGCTTTTACGCTTCCGCTCAGCATTGCCGCTATTATGCCCCGCAAGTTCTGGGGAGTTCTGGCAATGACTGGATCGGCAAGGCGCCTTGATTGGGTGGATATGGCCAAGGGCCTGTCCATTTTCCTGGTCGTGATGATGTATGCGGCCTCGAGCGTCGGCGAGGACACTGGCGGCGTCGGTGCCTTGCACTGGGCCATTGCCTTTGCCACGCCATTCCGCATGCCCGAATTCTTTCTGATTTCCGGGCTGTTCCTGTCCCAGGTCATCGATCGCCCGTGGAAAGCCTTCGCCGACCGCCGCGTCGTGCATTACCTTTATTTCTACGTGCTCTGGGCGTTCATCCACATCGTCTTCAAGACCGGCCTGCTCTCTGCCAATCCCGTTGGCGCCGTGAGCGAACTGGCCTGGGCCGTGGTCCAGCCCTATGGCGTGCTGTGGTTCATCTACATGCTGGCCGTCTGCGGCGCTGTTGCCAAGCTGTTGTACGACATCCGCGCGCCGCGCTGGGCCGTGTTCATCATTGCCGCCATCCTGCAAATGGCTTCCATTCATACGGGCAGCTATGCCGTGGATCAGTTCGCTGCCTATTTCGTGTTCTTCTATTCCGGCTATGTCCTGGCGCCCCAATTGTTCCGCCTGGCCAACTGGGCTGGTGAGAACGTCATCCTCGCTATCGTCGGCCTCCTGGTCTGGACCGCGCTCAATGCTGCGCTGGTCTTTTCGCCCGGCTTTGAAATGCACCCGATCCACCCCGTGATGGGCATTGCCGGCTTGCCGGGTGTGCATCTCATCCTGGCCCTGGTCGGCACATCAGCCCTCTGCACCATCGCCGCGCTCCTCACCCGCCTGCCCTGGATGAACTGGTTGCGCTGGATGGGTAGTAAATCGCTGATCATCTATGTGGCTTTCGTGCTGCCCATGGGCATTGCCCGCACCGTGCTGATCAAGCTGGGCTTCATCGAGCCAACCCTGCTCAGCCTCGCCATCATGGCGATCGCCATCATCTCCCCGCTGATCCTTTATTGGCTGGTGCTGCGCACCGGCTGGGGCGGCTTCCTGTTCGAGCGCCCCGCCTGGGCCCACCTGCCCGGCACCAGCGGATCGCGCCGCGAAGAACCCCGCGCAGTCCAAGCGCCGGCCGAATAGCAAACCACATCGCAAAGCGGGTCACAGGGGCGGGATATTGTATCTCGCCCCTTGCCTTTTTGCCCAAGACTCACGACAAGGGCCTCGCGCAACCCCAGACATAGCGAGGACCTGCCGATGAAATCAGCCGTCATCGTCTTCCCCGGCCTCAATCGCGACCGCGACATGATCGCGGCGCTCACCAAGATTTCCGGCACCGCCCCCCAGGTGGTCTGGCATCAGGATGCCGATTTGCCTGATGTCGACCTCGTCGTCATCCCCGGCGGCTTCTCCTATGGCGATTATCTGCGCTGCGGCGCCATCGCTGCTCGGTCGCCCATCATGGACAAGCTGCGCGAGCGCGCTGCCCAGGGCGTCAAGGTACTTGGCGTCTGCAACGGCTTCCAGATCCTGATCGAAGCCGGTCTGCTGCCCGGCGCGTTGATGCGCAATATGAGCCTCAAATTCGTCTGCCGCGAGGTCAAGCTCGAAGTCGCCAATGCCGCGACCGACTTTACTCGCGGCTATGCCGAGGGCCAGATCATCCGCTGCCCCGTCGCCCATCACGATGGCAATTACTTCGCCGATGCCGACATCATTGCCCGCCTCGAAGGCAATGGCCAGGTGGCCTTTCGCTATGCCGAGGGTACCAATCCCAATGGCTCGATCAACGACATTGCCGGCATTTTCAACGAGCAGAAGAACGTGCTGGGCCTGATGCCCCATCCGGAAAATCTCATCGAAGCCGCGCATGGCGGCAGTGATGGACGGGCCCTGTTCTCAGGATTGCTGGGCCAGGCGGCTTGAGATGACCCTGCGGGCGCCAGTCAAACCGCGAGTGCTGTTGACCTGGCTGGGGCTCGGGTTCGGCGTGACCGGGTTGATCATGCAGTTCATCCTGTCGATGCAGGGGGCCGCCACCAATGGCCGTGATTTCCTGGGCTTTCTCGGGCATTTCTTCGCCTTCTACACCATCCTGACCAACATCGTCCTGGTGCTGATCTACCTCTCCGAAATCCTGCCCACGCCCCGCCTCGAACCGTTCCGCCGCCCCGTGACCCGGGGCCTGATGGCCGCCAATATCGCGCTGGTCGGGCTCTATGTTTATTTCGTGCTGCGCTTCCTCGGCTCGCTGGATGGCGTGGCCCTGCTGGCCGACAACATCCTGCATTATCTGTGCCCCACGCTGTATCTGCTGTTTTGGCTGATAGCGCAGCGCCACGGCCAGCTCCGCTGGACCCAGTTGCCCATCATGCTGGTGCCCACGCTGGTCTATTTCCTCTACATCCTGGCCCGCGGCGTCTGGGTGCAGGAATATCCCTATCCCGTGCTCAACGTGGTCCAGCTTGGCTATGGCCAAGTGCTGCTCAACGCCCTCTTCATGGCCGCCGCCCTCGCGCTGCTCTGCATCGCGGTCATCACCGCCGACAAGCTCATTGCCCGAGGGGCATTGCGCCATGAGTGACGCCCCGCGCACCAGCGTCGCCATCGTCATTTTCGAGGGCGTCGAGGAACTCGACTTCATCGGACCCTGGGAAGTGTTCAGGATGGCCGGACGGATGGGCGCGGCCGCCGATACCTTCACCATCGGCTGGCCGCAGACCAATATCCGCTGCGCCGAGGGACTTCGCGTCACCGCCGATCACACTTTCGACGACGCCCCGCACGCCGACATTGTCATTGTGCCAGGCGGCCGTGGCACGCGCCCCTTGGTGTCCGACACGGCCTTCATCGAACGCCTCCGACCCTATGTGGCGGCAGCGACCTGGCAGACCTCGGTCTGCACGGGCGCCGCGCTGATCGGCGAGGCTGGCTTCCTCGATGGCAAGCGCGCAACCACCCATTGGGGTGCCTTCGATTTCGTCCGCAGCGCCGCACCACAGGCCATATTGCTGGAAAACCAGCGCTTTGTGCATGACGGCAATGTGGTGACCAGCGCCGGCATCTCGGCCGGTATCGATATGTCCTTGTGGCTGGTCGGACATCTGTTCGGCGAAGACGTCGCCCGCGCCACCCAACGCCAAATGGAATATTTTCCAGAGCCTCCCTACGGAAACGCTGCCTGATGACCCTTCCCAACGACATCGTCATTACCCCCCAGCTGGTCGCCGATCATGGCCTCAAGCCCGATGAGTACGACAAGATCGTCGCGCTGATCGGCCGGGTGCCGACCTATACGGAGCTGGGGATTTTCTCGGCGATGTGGAACGAGCATTGCTCGTACAAGAGCTCCAAGAAGTGGCTCAAGACCCTGCCCACCACCGGGCCACGTGTCATTCAGGGCCCCGGCGAAAATGCCGGCGTGGTCGATATCGGTGATGGCCAGGCCGTGGTCTTCAAGATGGAGTCGCACAACCACCCCAGCTTCATCGAGCCCTATCAGGGCGCGGGCACTGGCATGGGCGGCATTCTGCGCGACGTCTTCACCATGGGCGCCCGCCCGGTCGCCGCGATGAACGCCCTGCGCTTCGGCGCGCCCGGCCATGAAAAAACCCGCCACCTGGTCTCCGGCGTCGTGGCTGGCATTGGCGGCTATGGCAATGCCTTTGGCGTGCCAACCGTGGGCGGCGAAGTCGAATTCGACGAGCGCTATAACGGCAATATCCTGGTCAATGCCTTCGCGGCGGGCCTGGCCAATACGGACAAGATTTTCTATTCCAAGGCCGAAGGCGTGGGCCTGCCGGTGGTCTATCTCGGCGCCAAGACCGGCCGTGACGGCGTCGGCGGCGCCACCATGGCCTCGGCCGAATTCGGCGATGATATCGATGAAAAGCGCCCCACCGTACAGGTCGGCGACCCCTTCACCGAAAAGCGCCTGCTCGAAGCCTGCCTTGAGCTGATGGCCACCGGCGCCGTCATTGCCATTCAGGACATGGGCGCGGCGGGGCTCACCTGCTCGGCCGTCGAAATGGGCGCCAAGGGCGACCTCGGCATCGAGCTGGACCTCGACAAGGTGCCGGTGCGCGAAACCCATATGACGGCCTATGAAATGATGCTCAGCGAAAGCCAGGAGCGCATGCTCATGGTGCTGCATCCCGAAAAGGAAGCCGAAGCCCGCGCCGTTTTCGTCAAATGGGAACTGGACTTCGCCACCGTCGGCAAGACCACAGACGATCTGCGCTTCCGCGTGCTCTGGCAGGGCGATGAAGTCGCCAATCTGCCGATCAAGGACTTGGGCGACGAAGCCCCCGAATACGATCGCCCTTGGATCGAGTCGCCAAAGCCCGCGGAGCTCGCCGCCACCGACATCCCGCAGATGGACGTGGCCGATGCCCTGCTCAAGCTGATGGGCAGCCACCAGATCGCCTCGCGCCGCTGGGTTTATGAGCAATATGACACGCTGATCCAGGGCAATTCCCTGCAGCAGCCCGGCGGCGATGCCGGCGTCATCCGCGTCGAGGGCCACGACACCAAGGCGCTGGCCTTCACCTCCGACGTGACCCCGCGCTATTGCGAAGCCGACCCCTATGAAGGCGGCAAGCAGGCCGTGGCCGAAGCCTGGCGCAATCTGACCGCCACCGGCGCCGAGCCCCTCGCCGCCACCGACAATCTCAATTTCGGCAATCCCGAGCGCCCTGAAATCATGGGCCAGCTCGTGGGCGCAGTGAAGGGCATTGGCGAAGCCTGCCGCGTGCTCGAGTTCCCGATCGTTTCGGGCAATGTCAGCCTCTACAACGAAACCAATGGCCGCGGCATCCTGCCGACCCCCACCATTGGTGGCGTTGGCCTATTGCCCGACTGGACCAAGATGGCTCGCATCGGCTTTGCCGCCGAAAATCAGGTCATCCTGCTGGTCGGCTCGCCCGCTGCGCGTGGCACGCATCTGGGGCAATCGGTCTATCTGCGTGACCTGTTCGACCGCCGCGATGGCACGGCTCCCTCAGTCGACCTCGCACACGAAAAGCGCACCGGCGATTTCGTCCGGAAGCTGATCCGCTCCGGCACGGCCACCGCCTGCCATGACCTGTCCGATGGCGGCCTTGCCGTGGGTCTCGCGGAAATGGCTATTGCCTCGGGCATTGGCGCCACCATTGTCGATCTCACCGACCAGAGCCCGATTCTGCAATATTTCGGCGAAGACCAGGGTCGTTACCTGCTGACCGTCAATCTCGACCCGCAGGGCGACGAGATCGCTGCCCTCTGGGCCGAGGCCAAATCCCTGGGCATCCACGCCCCGTGGATCGGCACGACCGGCGGCACCGATCTGGTTCTGGGCGCCGCCCGTCCCCTGCCCGTCCGCGACTTGGCCGCAGCGCATGAAGGCTGGTTCCCCGACTACATGAACGGGTAAGGCTATCAATTAATCTGCCTGCCTTATGATCGCCGCTCTTTGGAGTGCTTTGACACTCCGGGGCGTTTTCAGGAAAAGTGGCTACCGCTTTTCCGGTTCGAAAACGCCCCAAAACAAAGAAGTGACAGCACTCCGCTGGAGTGCTGTTGCGGCGGCGTTATCATTTCGGAGACGACCATGAATTTTCGACCGGCGATCAGTGGTCTAGCGGCATTGAGCATGGGCCTGCTGCCGGCCGCCGCCTATGCCCAGAGCGTCAACGTCACGCGCTCGATTCTGCAGGATCAGCCCTATACGGTGATCTACCCGGACGTCATGGTGCCCTCGGGCGGCGCCACCGAGCCGTTGAACCTGACCCATCCCAGCGTGCCGCTGCAATGTGACATCACCATCGTGCCGGTGCAGGATACCGACTGGACCGCCCAAAGCGCGCTCGCCAGCCTCAATGACAACGAAGTCGCTTCCAGCTGGGCCAAGACGTTCCCCGGCTTTACCCTGGGCACCAAGACCACCACGCCCTACCAGAGCGGCCCTGCTTTGCTCTACGATGGCCAGAGCACCGACTCGCCCATGGGCATCCCGCTGACCATCGTGCACACCGAAGCCGTCGATGCCGGGCGCGGCTATACCCTTGATTGCCTGTTCGCCACCGAGATCGCCGCCCAGGCCCGGCCGATTGTCGATTTCATCATCGCCAATTTCTCGACCCGCTCGGATGCCGAATGCTGCGTCGGCGCGGAAGCCAAATCCGTTGAAACTGCCCCGATTGCCCCCGCGCAATAGCAGCTTGGCGCAGCGCTCGTATTGAAGCGCCCCGCCCCGTGCCATATCTTGGTGGAGTCGGCGCTGTCGCCGGACTGACCAAGGAGTTGAGCAATGCCCATGGACGCCAACGAGATCGAGCGCCGCATCAAGGCCGCGTTGCCTGACGCCGACATCGATATTCGCGATCTGGCCGGCGACGGCGACCACTACGCCGCTACCGTCATCTCCGCCGCCTTCAAGGGCAAATCCCGCGTGCAGCAGCACCAGCTCGTCTATGCCGCACTGCAAGGCGATATGGGCGGCGCGCTACACGCTTTGGCCCTCCAGACCAGCGCCCCCGAATAGACCAGTGTCGCTGCGCGACTCGCTCGAGCTGATCCGCATGGTCCGTCCCGAAGCCGGGACGGCCGCGCTCGAACACGAAATCGCCGCCGAACGCGCCTCCTCGATTAGTGCGGCCGAACACAAGGTGATCGCGGCCCTCGCCGCCCTTGCAGACGCGCACAGCGAAATCACCCTGGCCGACGCCCGCCAGGCCGTGTGGGAATATTTCGTCCATCGCGAATTGATCGGTTTCCGCCGCCACAATGACGTGATTCAAGACCTCAGCATCCCCCGCGAAGTCCTTGCCGGGCTTGGCGCTTCGCCAGCCAAGGGCAAGTAAATCCGCGCCATATGGAGCCCGCATGACCCGTGCCGTTTTCTTCGACATCGATGGCGTGCTGATCCATGGTTTTCATGCCCGCCCCGACCTGACCCGCCGCTGGGACATAAACCTGTTGGCCGATATGGGCGTGGACTCCAAGCGTTTTGTCGATGAGTTCATCTACGATATTTTCGTCAAGAAGGTCGTGACCGGCGAAATGTCGGTGATCGACGCGCTTGAACGCCGCCTGCCTTCACTCGGCTACAAGGGCTCGCCCGTCGCCTTTCATCACTATTGGCTGATCAACGACAGCGAACTCAATCAGCCGCTGCTCGAAGGCATCCGCCTGCTCAAGCGCAAAGCCGATATCCGGCTCTACATTGCCACCAATCAGGAGCATCTGCGCGCCAGCTGGCTGTGGAGCCATCTGGGTCTTGGTGAACTGTTTGATGACATGTTCTATTCGGCGCGGATTGGTGTGCGCAAACCCGACCCGGCCTTTTTCGATTTCGCCATGAGCAAGATCGGCCCGCAGACCGAAACGCCGCTCTTCTTCGACGACACGCCTAAAGTCATCGATGGCGCCCGTGCCGCTGGCTGGGAGTCGGTGCTGTTCAATACCGTCGATGACTTCACCAGTCATCCCTGGGTGGCCGCGCGACTTTAGCCGAGCTTGCTAGAAGACTTGATCGGCAATTGACGATGGCAGGCCTCGACAGCGCCACGCCAAGCTCCTATTTATGAACCAACGATTTCCCCGGCCCTCCCCCGGACCCAAGAAAGGCTGCCGCAATGACCGACATCAATGCATTCATCGACGACAAGGTGAAGAACAACGACATCTTCCTGTTCATGAAGGGCACACCGGACTTCCCGCAGTGTGGCTTCTCTGGCCAGGTCGTGCAGATTCTGAGCTATCTGGGCGTCGACTATGGCAGCGCCAACGTGCTGGAAAGCGCCGAACTGCGCGACGGCATCAAGGCCTATACCAATTGGCCGACCATTCCCCAGCTCTACGTGAAGGGCGAATTCGTCGGCGGCGCTGACATCGTGCGCGAAATGTTCCAGGCCGGTGAACTCCAGACTCATCTCGAAAGCGCCGGCATTCCGGTCAAGCTTTCGGCCTAACTCTACCAGCTCATAACCAAAACGCCGGCCCCAGCGGCCGGCGTTTTCTATTTGGCCTCGAAATCTGCCGAAAGCCGCAACTCCCGCAACGGCCGGACGCGGCGTGTCGCCTCGGCATAGGTCGGGTGCGCCTTATAGGCTGCCAGCGCCGCTGAGTCGGCGAATTCGGCATAGACCACTACGTCGACTTCGTTGGAAATCTGGTCCACCTTGCTGTTCCGCGACACCTCGAAATGGGTGCTGTGCGGAATGGTGCCGAGCAGGCTCAGCCCCTCGCAAATCGCGTCGAGATGGTCATCCGACTTGGCGGTGAAAAAGACAATATGGCGGATCACGCTCAGACTCCCGAATAGTGGCGCGACTTGTCGATGCGATTGATGCAATGGTCAACCCATCACCAGGCTTGATAGATCCCATTCAGCAATATTGCTTTGCGTGATGATGTCGCGGGCGTAGATAGAACATCCATATATTGGATGCCCCCTCATGACCTCATCGGCCCTGCGCCCTGCCGTTCCCCTTATCGTCATCATCATTGCCGGCTGCATCGTCGCGGCGATCGGCAATGGGGTGCGGACCAGTTTTGGCCTGTTCACCCTGCCGATGACCAGCGATCTGGGCCTCAGCCGCGAGGGTTGGGGCATGGCCATGGCCATCCAGAACCTGGCCTGGGGCATTGCGCAGCCATTCGCCGGCGCCTTTGCCGACCGCGTCGGCACCGCCCGCACCGTGGCCGCCGGCGCGGCCCTCTACGCCCTGGGCCTCGTGCTCATGGCCTTTTCACCCAATGCCGGCATCATGACGCTGACCGGTGGCGTCATTACCGGCGTCGGCATTGCCGTCTGCTCGTTCAGCGTCGTCATGGCCGCTTTCGGCCGCGCCGTGCCGGCTGAAAAACGCAGCCTGATCTTTGGCGTCGCCACCGCCGCCTCGTCGTTCGGCCAGTTCGCCTTTGCTCCGATCAGCCAGGGCTTCATCAATGCCTTTGGCTGGCAGACCGCGCTGATCTATCTCGGCGCCATGCTGCTGCTGATCATTCCGCTGTCCTTTGCCCTGCGCGGCCGCAGCGAGCGCACCGCAGGCCAGGTGGACATGCCTTTCATGCAGGCGCTGTCCCGCGCCTGGGGCCATGGCTCCTACCGATTGCTGGTGATCGGTTTCTTCGTCTGCGGCTTCCACCTCGCCTTCATCAATGTCCACATGCCCGCCTATCTGGTGCAATGCGGCCTCTCGCCCGAAGTCGGCAGCTGGACCATTGCGGTGATCGGCCTGTTCAACGTCGTCGGTAGCCTCTCGGCGGGGTATCTGGGCGGCCGTGTGCCCAAGCAGATATTGCTGGCCAGCATCTATTTCCTGCGTGCGGTGGCCATTGGCCTCTTCATGCTGTTTCCGGTCACCGAAATCACGGCTTATACTTTTGCGGCGGCCATGGGTCTGCTCTGGCTCTCCACCGTGCCGCCGACGGCGGGCCTCGTCTCGGTGTTCTTCGGGCCCCGCTATATGGGCATGCTTTATGGCGTTGCCTTTTTCAGCCATCAGCTCGGCTCGTTCATGGGCGTGTGGCTGGGCGGCGTCGCCTTCGATCTGACCGGGCATTACGATCTGGTCTGGTATCTGGGCATTCTGCTCGGCCTGGGCTCGGCGGCATTGCATCTGCCGATCAACGACCGCACCGCGCCAGCCTTCGCCCTGAAACCGGCCTGATATCGTCATTTGCCGATTGAAGTCTTGCCAAAGCGGACCATGAGGTTCATGGTTCGCCCTGTCTTTCCGCCGCGCGTTTTGCCGTGGCCTGCCTGAGTTTCATTCATGTCCGACCATTTTTCGCGGGTTTTATCCCGTCCAGAATTCATTGCCCTGATGGCTGCGCTCATGGCGCTGAACGCCCTCGCCATCGACGTCATGCTGCCCGCCCTGCCCTATATGGGCGAAGCCCTGGGCATCAGCAGCGAAAACGAGCGCCAATACGTCATCTCCGCCTATATGATGGGGTTTGGCATCGCCCAGCTCGCTTTCGGGCCTTTGTCCGACCGTTTCGGTCGCCGTGCGCCCCTGCTCATCGGCATTGTCGTCTACATCCTCGCGGCGGTGGCAGCAGTGTTCTCGCCCACTTTCGGCATCCTGCTGGCGCTGCGCTTTTTGCAGGGCATGGGCGCCGCGGGCACCCGTGTCATCGCCACCTCCATCGTTCGTGACATGTATTCGGGCCGCGCCATGGCCGAAGTCATGTCGCTGACCTTCATGGTGTTCATGGCCATCCCGATCATCGCACCGGGCATCGGCCAGGTGCTGCTGCTGACCGGCCCGTGGCACACCATCTTCCTGTTCATGGGCGGCCTTGCCGCCGTGTTCGGCCTCTGGGCCTTCATCCGCCTGCCCGAGACGCTGGCGCTGGGCAATCGCCGCGAACTGACGCTTGGCGTCATCCTTGATGGCTTCCGCATTGTGCTAACCAATCGCGTGGCCTTCTGCTACGGCCTGGCCGGCACCTTCACCTTCGGCGCCCTGTTCGGCTTCATCAGCTCGTCCCAGCAGATCTATGTCGATATCTATGGGCTCGGCGTCTATTTCCCGGTCGCTTTCGCTGCTGTGGCCGCGCTGATGGCCGTGTCATCCTTCACCAATTCGCGCATCGTTTCGCGGGTCGGCATGCGGCGCCTGTCGCATGGCGCCATGCTGGTGTTCACCGGCATGAGCGCGGTCTGGCTGCTGCTGGCCTGGGTCGGCTTCCTGCCGATCTGGCTGTTCCTGCCGATCCTGGCCGTCATCATGTTCTGTTTCGGCTGGGCCGCGTCGAACATGAATTCGCTGTCCATGGAGCCGCTTGGCTCGGTGGCAGGCACCGCCTCATCGGTGTTCGGCTTCATCCAGACCATTGGCGGCGCCGTGATCGGCGGCTTTATCGGCCAGCAGTTCAACGGCACCGTGGTGCCCGTCGCCGCCGGCTATTTCGTCATGGGCGTGCTGACGCTGATCTTCATCCTGATCGCCGAGAATGGCCGGCTGTTCGGCGTGGGCAGCGAAAATGCCCACACCGACATGAGCCACCACGCCGCTCACTAGTCAGCGGCTGGCGGGTTCAACGCCTCGATCTCGCTGCGGTCATGATAGACATGATCGACCAGACCCCAGGCCTTGGCCTGTTCGGGGGTCATGAAGTGGTCGCGCTCCAGCGCGGCCTCCACTTCCTCATAGGTCCGGCCGCAATGCTTGGCATAGAGACTGTGCATACGCCGCTTGAGCCGCTGGCTCTCCTCGGCATGCAGCACGATATCGGTGACCTTGCCCTGGTAGCCCCCGCTGGGCTGATGCAGCATGATCGATGCATTGGGCAGGCAGATGCGGCTGCCCGCCTCGCCCGCCATCAATAGGAATGAGCCGGCCGACATGGCCATGCCCATGCAGAGCGTGCCCACCGGCGCCTTGATGAACTGCATCGTGTCATACATGGCCAGCGCCGAGGTCACCACGCCACCAGGCGAGTTGATATAAAGGCTTATCTCCTTTTTCGGATTCTCCGCCTCAAGAAACAGCAGCTGCGCGCAGACCAGCGCGGCCATATTGTCCTCGATCTCGCCATTGACGAAAATGATCCGCTCGCGCAGCAGCCGCGAATAGATATCGAAAGACCGCTCCCCGCGGCTGGATTGCTCGACCACCATAGGGACGAGTTGCATCATGTCGCGCATAGGCGACCTCCGTTCTGCTCTAAGTTTTAGAATTGGGCTAGGCGGCCAACATCATCAGCGGGCCGGCCAGATTGCTGTTGGCCGCGACCGGCATCACCACCGGCTCATGCGTCAGCCGGAACCAGGTGCGCCCGTCGGCCATGGGCTTGAGCTCGAAGGTGACGACGCTATCCTCGACATCGCCAATGGCGCCCTGCCCAGCCTCGCGCCAGTGATAGCTCAGCGATTTGTTCTCCTCGGCCGCCAGCATGGTCAGGTCGAGCGCTTCGCCCGATGCTGCATCCGGCGCTAGCCAGCGCTCGAGATATTCAGGGATGGTCAGCGCCCGCCACACCTTTTCGGGCGTCGCATCGAGCGCGCATTCATATACCAACGCGTCGTCCATCATTGGTCCATCTCCTTGAGCAGGTCCTTGAGCTGATCGATCCGCTGAGGCCAGAACGCGCGATGGCGCGCCAGCCAGCCATGCAAGGGCGCCAGCCCCGCCGGTTCGATCCGGTAATTGACATAGCGCCCCTCGCGCCGCTCGCTGACCAGCCCCGCTTCGCGCAGCACCGCCAGATGCTGGGACATCGCCGGCTGCGAAATGGCAAAGCCCTCGCGCAATTCGGTCGCCGTCATCTCGGCCGTCGCCAAGCGCTCGAACACCGCTCGACGCGTCGGATCGGCCAGCACTTTAAAAATATCCGCTTCGCTCATGGAGAATACATAAGCACAGACTTATGAGTCGAGCAAGGGGGTGGGGGAGCGGGGGCTACGGCTTCGCGATCGTTCAAACCACGATGTCATCCCCGCGAAAGCGGGGATGTGGATTCTCGTTTGAAG
>UCAU01000074.1 GCA_900470445.1 Hyphomicrobiales bacterium
GATATCGCCGCGCTCATCCTAGTGAAGGGCATGATGCGCGGCTGGTTCACTGGCAAGAAGCTCGGGGACTATACCGCCTTCTCGGACATGCGGCGCGTCGTCAACGGTACCGACCGTGCCCAGCAGATCGCGCAGTATGCCGAAGCCTTCCTGGCGGCGCTGCCTGCGACCGTGAAGCCCCCTCAGCCAGTGAAGCCCCCGACCCCGCCAACGACCGAAACCACGACGACGAAGCGCGGAAGCGCGGCGGGCATCATCGTCGCAATCATCATCCTGGCCGCCCTCGCAGCGGCCTTTTTCTTTGTGAGGTTTTGAAATGCTGACTTCGATCATCCAAAGCGCCGCAGCAGGTTGGATTTGGCGCCGGGCCCAAGAGCTGGGTTCGCTCGCCACCGTGCTCATTCCGATCTATCTGGCGATGCCTCCGCATATGCAGGAGGACGTGCGGGCGATCTTTACGGGGCAAGGTGGCGGGCTGACCATTTCGGCCGCTGCGGGGCTGCTCTGGTACCTATGGACGCAATGGCAGTCCTACCGTGCCACGACCGTCGCGCAGGTTGTGACCGCGGCGGGCGAGAAGATCCTGCCCAAGCCGGATAGCGCCGCCATGAATCGGGTTGAAACCCAAGCCAAGGCAGCGCCCAAGCGCCAGACGCTCTGGGAGCGTCTGACCGGCAACTGACCATCCGGGCGGCTTCGGCCGCCCGATTCTTTTTCTTTCGTGGGGCTCGATCAGTGAACAAAGAAACTATGTCCGATGCCGAACGCCACGTCATGGCCCGGCTGGCTGAGGCCCTGGGAGAGGAGAAGTCCGATGACGTTGTGGTCTTTTCCCGCGATGAAGCGGAGGTCTTGAAGGAATGGGCGAAATTCATGATCGCGTGGAAAACGCTGGGGAAGTGGGGCGCGAGCCTACGCCAGGTTATCCTGTTCTTTGGTGGGGCGTTGGCTTTCTTGGCCGCCCTCAGGCTTGGGCTGCTCGACTGGCTGGGGCTAGGGGGGATCACAAAGTGAGGCGCACCATCATATCGGCCGTGATCGGCGCCGGGTTGGCGTTTGCAGCGATGACGGCCATCGACGGCTATCAGAACATCCGCGCAGCTGCCGCGTTTGGGGAAATGCAGCAGCAGGCCCCAAGCGACTGGCTCCAGCTGGAAGGCATCGAGGCGCGCGGGTCGGTCTATCCCGATGAGCCAAGGCTGAGGTTCGTCGGCACCCCATCCCGCGATTTGCTGATCCGGATGGCCATCTCTCCGCGCAATGCCGAAACCGGCAATGTGTTGTGCAGCGGGGGAGGCGCGACGGTCCTCTATGACGCCGGCATCCCGGTCACCTTTGACAGTTCCGTCTCGCGGTTGGCGGGGCTTGATTCCTGCGACTGGCCGGTTGGGCGCTATCGGGTACGCATGACGTTCCTGATGACCGAACCCAAGAGCCAGATTGCCAAATCCCTTCTGGTCGAGACCGACGATCTCGAAGTCATTGCCCCCAAATGAGGGTTGCCGAGCTCACCGCGCTCATGTCCATGGTCGGCCGCCAGCATCCCGAGCTGATGCAAGACAGGAACGTATCCCTGTTCATCCAAGCCTGCATCGATGAGGCAAAGGATGTGGAGCAGGTGAGGGAGGTCGGGGTGACGCCACACTTTACCCCCGAGCCCACGTTGCCGCCTGGACTTAACAGTGGCGCTGGCCAAGGCCCTCGATCACGAAAATAAACCGGGGAGCGAGGGCGGGCCATCCCCTCAAATGAGGGGGTTGACCTAGCAGCGGCTAGTGAACCGACTGCTCATCTTCCAGCCCGGTGATGATCAGCGCGCCACCCATGAGGTCCGACACCATCAGCAATTTGGTCAGCAGTAGCGGATCGGGGATCTGATCGGGCGCGCCAAAGGCGGTCCAGTCGGTCAGATCGGCCACGAACGCCGCCAGTTTCATCGTCTCGTTGAAATCCAGCCCCTTGATGGAGCCGACCCGGTAGCCGCTGGCGATGTGGGTGATATCCCAATCGTCGCCGTCGATGTCGGCAATACGCTCCAAACCCAGGCCCTTGTACACGAACCCGTCGATGTGAAACCGGCCTTCCGGTGTGACGGCCTCGAAGCTTCCCTGTGCCCATTGATACATTTGATCACCTATCCATCTGGACTCTGTGTGTTCCTCATGAGTAGAACAAAATGAGAACAGACGCAAGGAGGCCAGCATGGCTGAGTACACCACGCACCTTCACGGGCGAGACCCGCGCAAGCTGAGATTGACGGAGGAAGAGGCATGGGCCATGTGGGCCGCAGGCTTCAAGTTCTCGATCTTCGACCCGATCGGTGACGACTATCGCCTGTCGATTCCGTGGAAGACCCTGATCTTCGTCGGCAAAGACACCGTGACCCTGCAGCAGTAGGCCAGCATGTCCACGCTGGCGCATCTTCGGGATAGTGGCGACCGCATCATCCTCTATTGCGCTGCGCTCCGCCGTGACCTCAACCGCTGGTGCAACACGAGCTGGGAGCCCGGCCTAGATCAGATGATCCAGTATTTCGGGCTGGACTTCGAGATACACGCTGACCGGGCGCGCTTCCTGGCGATGTTCGAATGCCCCAACTGCGGCGCGCCGGCCTATACCCTCACATATATGGTCAATGCCTCTGGCATGATGCACGACATGGGGAGCCATAATCATGGGCGGCCCGACCCCATCGAGACAGCGAGGATCAGGGCAGAGCTCGAGCAGGGCCGGGCGATAGCCGAGATGCACCAGGCGAACGCCGACGCGATGCGCCAAGAGGCCCTAGCGGCGGAGAAGGCCAGAAAGAAGCTGCAGCGCGACCTCGAAACCGGGCGGCAGATTATCGGGCCGCCGAATCCGTGGAAGTATCGGAAAGGGCCGAAACCGCCGATGAGGGGTTAAAGCGAGTTCAGCAGCGGCTTCTTGGTGTCAGTGCCTTCATAGCGGCTGTTGTTCACGGCCCGATCGACACGATGGAACTCGAGTAGGCTATCGATCTGGCCACCCAGCAGCACCGCCTTGGCGTCCGCATCCTTGATGTCGGTATCCAGCCAGGCCGAGTAAGCCTCAGGGCTGAGGATCACCGGCATGCGAGTGTGAATGTGCTCGATCTCCGGCACGGCCGGCGCGGTGATGATGGTGCAGCTGGTGACGCCCAGGGTGCTATTGTGCGCCCAGAGGCCCGCGAAGCTGAAGCCAGACCCGTTGGGCATCTGTAGCAGCCAAGGGTCTTTCTTGCCGTCCTCGGCGCTCACGGTCCATTCGAAATAGCCATCGGCCGGGATCAGGCAGCGACGCGACTTGAAGGCATCACGGAATGCCGCGGTGGAATCGATCGTCTCGATCCGGGCATTGAACAGCGTGGCCTTGGGGATTTCCTTCGCCCAGAACGGCACCAGCCACCAGCGGCCGGCATCCAGCTCCAATTCACCAGCCTTGTCCTTGTGGACAAAGGCTACGTCCTGCGTCGGCGCGATATTGTAGCGCGGCTGCAGGTTCGATGCCGGCGGGTCCTTGTCGTGGATGGAATAGAGCGCGTGCAGCTCTGACCATGTCATCTCATTGGTGAAGCGGCCGCACATTATTCCCGGCCTTTTTACGCTGTTCCTCATCGCGCGCCTCGATCTCGGCAACCTGCCGGTGGAAGCTTTTGAGGAAAGCCCGTTGCTCCGCCAGGATCGCATGGCGCTCCGGCCGGCCGGCAAGATAGCCGTCGGTATCCACATTCGGAACGCGGGCAGGGCGGGTGTTCATTCCACGAGCTTAGCGCGGCCTCAGGGCGAAAGGGAATAGGCCGAAAACAAGGGCGCCGAGCGGGCTTCCATGGAACGCGCGGGGAACAGAATTGTCCCACTCTGGATGGGCTTGAAAAATGTGGGACAAAATTAGCCAAAAAGACCAATGAAATCAATTGGTCGGAAAGTGGATGGCGATCCCGGCAGGACTCGAACCTGCGACCAACAGCTTAGAAGGCTGCTGCTCTATCCAGCTGAGCTACGGGACCCACGCGCCATCCCTTTAGCCTATCATTGCGCCGGGGAAAACTGCTTTGCGGACATTGCCCAAAGCTAGTTGAAATCCCGCGGCGAGGCGGTGCTGGCGCGGATGATGAGTTCGGATTTCAGAATGCGCCGCGTCGGTGTGCGCTCGGCTGTTGGACCCTCGAGAATGTCCAGCAACAGGGCCGTTGCGACCTTGCCCATATGGTAGCGCGGCTGCCGCATCGTGGTGAGGGCAGGGGACAGATGCTGGGCGACGGCAATGTCGTCAAAGCCCACCACCGACACATCGCGCGGGCAATCGATTCCCGCCTGGCGCAGCCGCGAGATGAAGCCGATCGCTGTTTCGTCATTGCCGCAGAACATGGCTGTCGGTCGCTCGTTGAGCGCCAGCCAGGATTCGGCTGCAATTATGCCGCCGCCAATAGTGTGGTCGCCTTGCCAGATCCAGTCCTGGCGGATCGGCAGATTGGCCCGCTTGAGCGCCCGCTCGAACCCGGAATGCCGCTCGCTGACCACATTGGGCGTGGTGCGGCTGCGCACGGTGCCGATTTTTTTGTGGCCCAACTCGATCAGGTGCCGCGTGGCGGTGTCAGCCGCATCGCAATTATCCGTCATCACCAGATCCAGCGGTGCGTCGGGAATGTCGTCGCAGGATAGCACAAGCGGGCGATTGCCCCGCACCAGCGGCAGATCCTGCAGGGCTTCCAGATTCAGCGTGGCATCGAACAGCAGCAGCCCATCCGCGCGGTTGGAATAGAAATAATCCTTGAGGCCAAGCGTCGGATCGCCGCCCAGCCTGTTGGCCACCAGCACGCCATAGCCGCGCTCCGCCGCGTCCTGCACCACGGCATCCAGAATCGTCGAATAGAACGGATTGCCGATATTGGGGATGGCGATGAGAATGGTTTTAGCCGCCCGCAGCCGCAGCGACCGCGCCATCTGGTTGACGGTGTAGCCCGTCTCTACAACCGCCGCCGTAATGCGCTCCCGCGTTGCCTCCGAAACCCGCTCCGGCGACGTCAATGCCCGGCTCACCGTTGCCGACGAAACCTCCGCTACACGCGCAACGTCTTGAATTGTCGGCGTTTTCTTGAATTCGTTCATCGCCGTTGGCGCCTCTCCCTCGCTCCCTCAGACTTTGGTCTAATTCGATCTTGACAGAGACGCAACAAGTAGCCGAAGGTTATTATATCGATTGCACACCGTCTGAGGATGTGGCGATGCAATCGATTACATGCGGCCGGTCCGGACATCTTGAGGAAGATGCACCGCGGTCGGCGGCTTCGCGGAGGCAGTAGCCTCATGAGGACGTTGGGAGGATTATAGTATGAAGAAATTTGCCGTGGCCGCCACTTTGGCGGCTGCTTTGATGTGTTCGGCTGCGCCGCAGGCAGCTGAGCTCGAAGTGACCCATTGGTGGACATCGGGTGGTGAATCCGCCGCTGTCGCCGAATTTGCCCGTCTGTTCGACGCGACCGGCAATAAGTGGGTCGATAGCGCGCTGGCCGGTTCCGGCACGGGCGCCAACCCGGTGATCATCAGCCGCATTCTGGGCGGCAATCCGATGGGCGCCACCCAGATGAACACCGGTCGTGACGCCGAGGAACTCATCAAGGCCGGTCTGATGACCGATCTGACCCCGATTGCACAGGAAGATGGCTGGGCCGATTTCTTTGCCGATCCCAAGCTGCTCGATGCCTGCACCTATGACGGCAAGATCTATTGCGTGCCAATCAATATCCACTCCTGGCACTGGCTCTGGCTGAGCGACAAGGCCTACAAGGATGCCGGTCTGACTACGCCCAAGGATTGGAACGAATACGTCGCTTCCTTCCCAGCTTTGCGTGAAAAGGGCATCATTCCCTTCGGTCTGGCTGCTGGCTGGCCGCTGAACGGCATTCCCGGCGTGCTGCTGGCTGACGTTGGTGGGCCCGAGCTCTACCTCAAGATCAACCAGGATCACGATGCCGAGGCTGTCCGCAGCCCCGAATTCCGCAAGGTTGCCGAAGCCTGGGCCGCTGTCCGTGATGTTGTCGATCCCGCTGAAGTCGTGCCGCAGTTTGCCGACGTGGCCAACCAGCTGATCGCTGGCGAAGCCGCCGGCAACATCCATGGTGACTGGATCCAGGGCGAATTCGCACTGGCCGGCGCCGTTCCCGGTACCGATTACGAATGCCTGCCAGGCCTGGGTCTGTCCAACCGCATCGAAGGCGGCGGCGACGCGTTCTACTTCCCCAAGCTGCCTGAAGGCACGGCGCAGGACGTTCTCGACGCCCAGGTCACGCTGGCCAAGCTGCTGGTTTCCCCGGAAGCCCAGGTTGCCTTCAACCTCAAGAAGGGCTCCATGCCGATCCGCACCGACATCGATATGTCGTCGGCCAATGATTGCATGAAGAAGGCCATCGAAATCCTCAAGGGACCGGACGGCCTGCTGCCCGGTGGCGAAACCCTGAATTCGAGCGACACCCAGCAGCAGCTCGACGATCTCAATCAGGAATTCTTCGCCGACAAGTCCTACCCGATCGATGACTATATCGAGGCTTACGCCCAGATCATCGACGCCGCTGACTAAGCGCGACGCCGGGGCAGCCTTCGCGGGCTGCCCCATTTTCGCAAATTGCTTTTAGCCGGAGTAGGCAAGACCCATGACCGAAGCCCAGTCCCTGCACGGGGCGACTGCACTGGAGCGGACCCGTCCGCCTGGTCTGTTGTATAATTTATTCGTGCGCAATATCAGCGCCAAGCTCGCCGCCAGCCCGATGGTTGCCATCGTGCTCGTCGTGTTCATCGGCTGCACGCTATGGACCATCTGGTTCTCCTTTACCGATTCCCGTGCATTGCCAAACGGCGCCTTTGTCGGTTTCGATCAGTATCAGCGTCTCTTCGCCACGCGCCGCTGGCGCATTTCGGCGACGAACCTGCTGACTTACGGCATTTTCTCGCTCGTCTTCACCATGGTGGTGGGCTTCGTGCTCGCCGTGCTCATGGATCAGCGCATCCGCTTCGAAGACGGTTTCCGCACCATCTTCCTCTATCCATTCGCGCTGTCCGGCATCGTCACCGGCCTGGTGTGGCAGTGGATCATGAACCCCACTTTGGGCCTGCAATCCACCATGCGCGGCCTGGGCTGGACCAATTTCACCTTCGACTGGATCACCAATACCGACATGGTGCTCTATGCACTGCTCATCGCTGGCCTCTGGCACGGCACGGGCTTTGTCATGGTGCTGATGCTCGCCGGTCTGCGCAGCGTCGATGGCGAAATCTGGAAAGCCGCCCGCGTCGATGGCATTCCCACCTGGCGCACCTATCTGCAGATCGTGCTGCCCATGATGCGCGGCGTCATCGTCACCACCCTGGTGATCGTCGGCTCCGGCATTGTCCGCACCTACGATCTGGTGGTGGCGCTCACCAATGGCGGTCCGGGCCTGTCCTCGGAAGTGCCCGCCAAATACGTCATCAACTACATGTTCTCCGCCGGTAATCTCGGTCAGGCGCTGTCCGCCTCCACCGTGATGCTCCTGACCGTTTTCGTCCTGCTCATTCCATGGGTCATCGTCGAATTCGGCCCCAAGAAGCACACGTAGGAAGGACCGGTCATGACCACAAACGCAGAAGCCAGCGGACCCCGCCCGCGCTCGTTCTTTACCCCTACGCGGATCATCATCTACGGCATCATCATCGTCGCAGCGCTCTATTATCTGCTGCCGCTCTACGTGATGATCACCACCTCGCTCAAGGGCCTGCCCGAAATCCGTTGGGGCAACATCTTCGCCCCGCCGCTCGAAGTCACCTTCGAGCCGTGGGTGAAAGCCTGGACCAGCGCCTGTACCGGCCTGACCTGTAACGGTCTGGCGCCCGGGTTCTGGAACTCGGTCAAAATCACGCTGCCCTCCACCATCGTCTCGGTGTTCATCGCCGCGGTCAGCGGCTATGCGCTGGTCAATTGGCGGTTCAAGGGCTCCGAATTCTTCTTCACCGTGCTGCTGCTCGGCTCGTTCATTCCCTATCAGGTGATGCTCTATCCCCTGGTGATGATCACCGCGCAGATGAAGATTTTCGGCACGCTTTGGGCCGTCATCCTGATCCACACCATTTTCGGCATGCCGATCCTGACCCTGCTGTTCCGCAATTACTTTGCGTCGCTGCCGCAGGAATTGTTCAAGGCGGCGCGCGTCGATGGGGCAGGGTTCTGGCGGATTTTCTTCCAGATCATGGTGCCCATGTCGCTACCGATCTTTGCGGTCGCCATCATCCTGCAGGTCACCGGCATCTGGAACGACTTCCTGTTCGGCGTCGTCTTCGCCGGCACCCAGAACTATCCGATGACCGTCCAGCTCAACAATATCGTCAACTCCGTCCAGGGCGTACGCGAATACAACGTCAACATGGCCGCCACCATTCTCACGGCTGCCGTTCCGCTGATCGTCTATTTCGTTTCTGGCAAATGGTTCGTGCGCGGCATCGCCGCTGGCGCGGTGAAGGGATAAGCACATGCAATCCAGCGTTTCCGTCAAAGACCTGTCGCTCAATTTCGGCTCGGTCCAGGTCCTCAAAAGCCTCAATCTCGACGTCAAGCAGGGCGAGTTCATCGTGCTGCTTGGCCCCTCGGGTTGCGGCAAGTCCACTCTGCTCAATTGCATTGCCGGCCTGCTCGATGTCTCCGAAGGCCAGATTTTCATCGGCGGCAAGAATGTCACCTGGGCCGAGCCCAAGGACCGTGGCATCGGCATGGTGTTCCAGTCCTACGCGCTCTATCCGCAGATGACCGTCGAAAAGAACCTCTCCTTCGGCCTGCGCGTTGCCGGCATGAAGCGCGACGAGATCGAAAGCCGCGTCAAGCGCGCCTCCGAAATCCTGCAGATCGAGCCCCTGCTGCAGCGCAAGCCCGCCAATCTTTCCGGCGGTCAGCGCCAGCGCGTGGCTATCGGCCGTGCCCTGGTGCGCGATGTGGATGTGTTCCTGTTCGACGAACCCTTGTCCAACCTCGATGCCAAGCTGCGCAGCGACCTGCGCGTCGAGATCAAGCGGCTGCACCAGCGGCTCAAGAACACCATGATCTACGTCACCCACGACCAGATCGAGGCCCTGACCCTGGCCGACCGCATCGCCATCATGAAAAATGGCGAGATCCAGCAATTGTCCGATCCGCACACCATCTACAACAAGCCCGTCAATCTCTACGTGGCCGGCTTTATCGGTTCGCCCTCGATGAACTTCCTCAACGGCACGCTGGCCGGCGGGAGTGAGCCGACCTTCACCACCGATGATGGCATTGTCGTTCCGGTGGGCCGCTATGTCTTCGACAAGGCACCTACCGGCTCGACCAAGGCCGTGCTCGGCGTTCGGCCGGAACATATCCTGCTCGGCGACGCGGCCAAGGCCATGCCCTTCTCGACCGAAGTCGAAATCGAAATCGTCGAGCCCATGGGCTCGGACACGCTGGCCTGGACCAAGATCGGCAACCACGCCGTGACCTTCCGCGCTGATAGCGATGTGCATCTCACTGTCGGCCAGAAGGTGCTGGTCGGCTTCGATCCGGCTCGCGGCTCGCTGTTCGACACGGCGTCGACCAACCGGCTCTGACACTCATTATCGAGGCGTCGCGCACTGCGCGGCGCCCCATCATCCGCTGCCGCTCCGGCACATTACTTTTCGGGCGGATCGCCTGCCTTTGCGGCGGGACAGCGCAACCCAAACGCACTACCTCCTTTGCCCGTCGACCGGGCACCAGCCCAAAATTATCAAGAGGCCCCCATGACCGAACTGTCATTCCAGCTCTATAGCGCTCGCAACGTCCCCTCGCTGCCCGACTTCCTCGAAACCCTTGGCAAGCTTGGCTACACGCAGGTCGAAGGCTTCGGTGGTCTCTATGCAGACGCTGCCGGTCTGGCCGCCAATCTCAAGAAGAATGGCCTCACCATGCCGACCGGCCACTTTGGTCCGGCTCAGGTCGCCGACGTCTCCGCCACGCTTAAGACCGCTGAAACCCTCGGCATCAAGAAGATCATTGTGCCCCATATCGGTGCCGAAGATCGTAGCGCCGACGAATCCAAATGGCTCAAGCTCGCGGAAACGCTGGCCGGCCACGCCGAGACCTATACCAGGCACGGCTATGGCTTCGGCTGGCACAATCACGATTTCGAATTCGTGCCCACCACTTCGGGCCGCACCCCGATGGAAATCCTCCTCGAAACCGCTCCTAACATTGAGTGGGAAGCCGATGTGGCCTGGATCGTGCGCGGCAAGGCCGACCCCATCGCCTGGTTCGACCGCTATGGCGACCGCATCACCGCCGTCCACGTCAAGGACATCGCGCCCGCTGGCGAGAATGCCGATGAAGATGGCTGGGCCGATGTGGGCTATGGCACGCTCGATTGGGACAATCTCATCACCAAGGTGAAGAGCAAGACCAAGGCGCAGTATTTCGTCGCCGAACACGACAAGCCTTCCGATGAAGTGCGTTTCGCCACGCGCTCCATCGCTACCGCCCAGAAGTGGAAGTAAGCTAAAATGGCAAAGACCTACGGCGTCGGCATCATGGGTGCCGGCAATATTTCCGCGGCCTATCTGCGCCTCGCGCCCCTGTTCAAGGGGCTCGAGGTCCGCGCGGTGGCAGACATTCTGCCCGCCGCTGCCCAGAAGCGTGCCGAGGAATTCGGCGTTGCCGCCCAGACGCCCGACGAGCTGCTCAAGAACAGCGAACTCGACGTCATCGTCAACCTGACCATCCCGGCCACCCATTACTCGGTGTCCAAGGATATCGTCTCTTCCGGCAAGCACGCTTATTCGGAAAAGCCCTTCGTGCTGACCCTCGAAGAGGGCATCGCCCTCAAGAAGGCTGCCGACGAGCGCAACCTTAAAGTGGGTTCGGCTCCCGATACCTTCCTTGGCGGTGCCCATCAGCAGGCCCGCGACATCATCGACAGCGGCCAGCTCGGCAAGATCATGAGCGGCACTACCCACGTCATGGGGCCGGGCATGGAACACTGGCATCCCAATCCGGACTTCTTCTTCAAGCCCGGCGGCGGCCCCATCCTCGATATGGGCCCGTACTATGTGACCAACCTGGTCCACCTGCTCGGCCCGGTCAAACGCCTCTCGGCCTTCACCAATATGGCGCGCACCGAGCGCGTGGTAACGGCCGAAGGCCCGATGAAGGGCAAGGCCGTTCGGGTCGAGACGCCGACCACCATCCACGGCATTCTCGAATTCCACAGCGGCGCCGTGATCACCATCGGCGCCAGCTGGGACGTTGCCAGCCATGGCCACCACAATATCGAGCTCTACGGCACGGGCGGATCGATCTTTGTGCCCGATCCGAACTTCTTCGGCGGCGATCTGGTCACCACCAATTGGGCCGGCGAGAAGAGCACGGTCACCCCGTGGGATCACCCGTTTGGCCGCGCCAATCAGGATCTCGACAAGCCCGTCCACCGCGCCAATTACCGCACGGCGGGCCTAGCCGACATGATCGCCTCGATCGACGGAGGCTATAATGCCCGTTGCGGCCTCGATGTCGCCCTGCATGTTGTCGACGTGCTCACCAGCCTGCTCCAGGCCGGCGAGACCGGTCAGGTCATCACCCTGTCGACCACCTGCGAGCGTCCGCTGGCCCTCACGCCGGCCGATGCACAGGCGCTTTTGAAGGCTTGAGGTTCGTACCTCATTGACAGGCTCCTGGGCCTGTCGAACAATGTGCTGAAAGTGGACCTCGCCCTGCGACACGCTCAGGGTGAGGTCCGCTGTTTGAAAACGGCAAAAGACCAAGGCGCCTCAGCGCCTCACGAGGAGAGAGATTTCATGCGCACCATCAAGGGTCCCGCAGTCTTCCTGGCGCAATTCGCCGGAGACAAGCCGCCATTCAATTCCTTCGACGCCATTTGCGGCTGGGCCGCCAACTATGGCTACAAGGGCGTGCAGATTCCCACCTGGGTCACCAGCCTGATCGATCTGGAAAAAGCCGCCACCTCCAAGACCTATGCCGACGAGCTGACCGGCACTGCCGCCAAGCATGGCTTGGCCATCACTGAGCTGTCGACCCATCTCCAGGGCCAGCTCGTTGCCGCCCACCCGGTCTATGACACCATGCTCGATGGCTTCGCCCCGGCATCTGTCCATAACAATCCCAAGGCTCGCCAGGAATGGGCCGTGCAGCAACTGCATTGGGCTGCCAAGGCATCGAAAAACCTCGGCCTCACCGAGCACGCGACCTTCTCGGGCGCGCTCGCCTGGCCGTTCCTTTATCCATTCCCCCAGCGCCCGGCCGGCCTCGTCGAAGAAGCCTTTGACGAACTGGCCCGCCGCTGGACACCCATCCTCAATGCCTTTGACGAAGCTGGCGTCGATGTCGGCTACGAACTGCATCCGGGCGAAGACCTGTTCGACGGCGTCACCTTCGAGATGTTCCTTGATCGGGTCAAAAATCACCCGCGCGCCAACATCCTCTACGATCCCAGCCACATGGTGCTGCAGCAGCTCGATTATCTCGATTTCATCGATATCTATCACGAGCGCATCAAGCTGTTCCACGTCAAGGACGCCGAGTTCAATCCGACCGGCCGCCAGGGCGTCTATTCGGGCTATCAGAGCTGGATCAACCGGGCAGGGCGCTTCCGTTCGCTCGGCGACGGCCAGGTCGATTTCGCCTCGATCTTCTCCAAGATGGCGCAATACGACTTTGCCGGCTGGGCCGTGCTCGAATGGGAATGCGCCATCAAGCACCCCGAAGACGGTGCGCGCGAAGGCGCCGAGTTCATCAAGAACCACATCATCCACGTCACCGAACACGCCTTCGACGACTTCGCCTCGGCCGGCACGGACCTGGCGGCAAACCGGAAGATTTTGGGTCTGAGCTGACCTGCCCACTCAACGTGGGCTCCCTTCCCCCTTGAGGGGAGGGGCGGGGGTGGGGGTGTCGTACTTTCAGTAGGGCTCGGCCATCGAGTAGGCTGAGCGCTCGACACCCCACCCTAACCCTCCCC
>UCAU01000049.1 GCA_900470445.1 Hyphomicrobiales bacterium
CGCCTGAACCGGACCCTGCAGAAAAAGCGGATCGTGACGGGCGGCCATTGGTCCGTTCTATTAGTTTCGGAAGGTCCAATGGCCGCCCGTTACCGTATAACCGCGACGCCACACCGGCCGGGCGGCGCTTTTGCATGCCGCTGAAAACTTAGTCCGCTACAAGCCATTACTGCAGGACGCGGACTCTGCATCGGAACTTCAACATGCCACTCACCACCAAGCTCCTGATCCTCGCCATGGCCGCCCAGGTGCTGCTGACCATCATCGTGCTCATTCTCATGGGCGGCGAGCGCATCCCCCGCGTCATGTCGGGCGAGGTCGATATCAAGGACATCGCCGTCGAGCGCTCGGCCTATCCGCTCAAGGCGCGCCTGCTGTCGAACTGTTTCGACAATCAGTTTCAGCTCCCGGTGCTGTTCTATGTCGCGGTGCTCCTCACGCTCTGGGCGGGCACGGTGAGTTGGCTCGAACTGCTTCTCGCATGGGCTTTTGTCGCCCTGCGCTATGCCCACGCCGCCATTCACGTCACCACCAATCGCGTCGAACACCGCTTCGCCACCTACACCGCCGGCCTTGCAGTTCTATGCGCGCTATGGCTATGGCTGGTCCTTCGCCTCGTATTCTTAGTTCCAGGTATCTGACCCATGCGCCTACCAGGCCGTCTTTCCGCTGCTATTGATGTGCTGACCGACGTGGAAACGCGCAAGCGCCCCGTCTCCGAGGCGCTCAAGGCCTGGGGGCTCAATAACCGCTTTGCCGGGGCCGGCGACCGCGCCGCCATCGGCAATCTCGTCTATGACGCCTTGCGCCGCCGCGCCTCCCACGCCGCCCTGATGGGCAGCGACAGCCCGCGCGCTTTGGTTCTCGCCGTCGCCATCCGCGACTGGAATGAAGATCCGGCCGCCCTCAGCGACAGCTTTGCCGCCGATAGCCATGCGCCCGAGCCGCTCACCACGGACGAGCTGGCCCGCGCCGTTGGCCAACTCCCTGACGATACCGCCCCCCATATCCTGGCCGACGTCCCCGAATGGCTCGCGCCCTCCATCGAGCGCGCCTTTGGCGACAATTGGATTGCCGAGGGCCAGGACATGGCCGGCCGCCCCTCGCTCGACCTGCGCACCAATACGCTCAAGGCCAGCCGCGACCGCGTCGTCAAATCGCTCGACCGCTTCCATCCGCGCCTCACCGCCATTTCGCCCGTCGGCGTCACCATGCCGGCCGGAGCCGGCGATGCGCGCACGCCCAATGTCACCACCGACGAAGGCTATCTCAAAGGCTGGTTCGAAGTGCAGGACCAGGGCAGCCAGATCGTGGCCGCGCTTGCTAATGCCCAGTCCGGCGAACAGGTGCTCGATCTGTGCGCCGGGGCAGGGGGCAAGACCCTCGCTCTGGCCGCCGCCATGGGCAATAAGGGCCAGATTTTCGCCTATGATAGCGACCGCAACCGCCTCGCGCCGATCTATGATCGCCTCAAGCGCAACGGCGCCCGCAATGTGCAGGTCCGCGCCCCCCATCCCGGCGCGCTCGATGATCTCGCCGGCAAAATGGATCGCGTCGTTATCGATGCCCCCTGCACCGGCACGGGCACCTGGCGCCGCCGCCCCGATACCAAATGGAAGCTGACCCCCGAACTGCTGGCGCAACGCATTGCCGAACAGGCCGCGATCCTGGTCGAGGGCGCCCGCTACCTCAAGCCCGGCGGCACGCTGGTCTACATCACCTGTTCGATCCTGCCCGAAGAAAATGACGACCAGATCGTCGCCTTCCTCAAGGCCCACCCGGACTTCGCCTCGCTGCCGCCGGCCGAGCTGTGGCAAGCCGCCTTTGGCGCGGCAATCCACCCCGATGTGGAAACCGCCCAATCGGGCATCGCGCTCACCCCGCGCCTCACCGGCACAGACGGATTCTATTTCAACGCCTTGCGCCGCGCGTCTTGATTCAAAACATCAGGACGGCGTCTCCGCCAATTCGCGTTTCTGGATCGGCACGGGGCGGCGCTCCAGCCCCCGCGCCCAGCGCACCACAGGTTGCTCCAGCAGCCGGAAACTGACTGTCGCCACCAAAAAGCTGATGACGATTGCCGCGCCGCTCGAGGCCAGCCAGATCGTCCAGCCATTCTCGCCACTGGTCTCGAAAGCCGGCGGCACCAGCCGCTCCAGCAGCCCGATCACCAGGAAATGCCAGATATAAACGCCGAACGACACTTCGGCGATGTAGCGCGCCACGGCATTATCCAGCAGCCGTCCCGCCAAAACCGACGAGGGCAGCGCCACCAGCCCCACAGCAATCGCCAGCGGCATAAAGGGGAACCCATAGGGCACGTCCAGCCAGCCAAAGCCCTCATTGAGCCCGCCAATATGGGCCACCATCACCCAGCCCGCCGCCACCACGCTGGCCAACCCGACCAGATCGAACAGATACGAACGCATCCCGGCCAGCTTCACCTGCACCCCGGCCGCCAGTGCCCCAAGCGCAAAAATGGCGAAGAAGCCGATAGGATTGAACCGCGGCATCCATGCCTTGGCCCCACCCACCAACCCATATTTCCAGCCGCGCTCCACCTCGTCGATCGGCGCCCATTGCACCACCATCCAGTGCAGCGCCAGCACCACGCCGATGACCCCGACCCAGGCAAACCGGGCCGGCCAGCCCTTCAGCCCCACGGCAAACAGCACAGCCAGGAAAAACGGCAGCAGCAGATAGGAGGTGACCTCGAACCCGATCGACCACAGCGGTCCATTATTGTTGACCGGAAACAGCGTCACCCAATGCCAGTCGCTGACAAGGAAGAACCCGGCGACAAACCGTACGATCTCCTCGCGCCCAAGATTATAGCCATAGATCGTCAGGCCCAGTACGAAGCTCACAATCAGCGCCAGCCAGAACCCCGGCAGAATGCGCGCCGCCCGCCGCAGCGCATAAATCCCCAGCGAGGGCATCGGCTCCCCCGCGTCCAGCGCCTGCCAGAATGGCCGCGCCAGGAGGAACCCGCTCAGCACGAAAAACACCGCAACGCCGAAGCTGCCCATCACGGCAAAGTCCACCACGCCCTGGAATGGCCCCGGCACATTATTGCCATCCATGCGGAATGCCAGGTGATGCAACAGCACCATCAGGCAAGCGGCGGCGCGCAGAAAATCGGCGCCAAGCAATCGCTGTTGCCTCAAAAGACTCGTCCTCCGTGGGTCCTGCCCAACGCCTGCCCGATCAATTCGTTGCGATTATGACTATGCCCGCAAACCAGTCCTGCAACTTGCACCCTTGCGGAATCTCTGGCGTGGCGATATGGCCTCGCCATGAAAACCCCAGACACTGCCGCCCCCGACGCAATCCTTATCGTGGACTTCGGTTCGCAGGTCACCCAGCTGATCGCGCGCCGCATTCGCGAGACAGGGGTTTATTGCGAGATCCACCCGTTTCAGAGCGCCAGCGCCGCCATGGCCGCGCTCAAGCCCAAGGGTGTTGTACTTTCAGGCGGGCCGGCCTCCACGCTGGATGAAAACGCCCCGACCATCGATCAGTCGATCCTCGACGCCGGCGTGCCGATCCTGGGCATCTGCTACGGCCAGCAGGCACTCTGCATGGCCCTGGGCGGCAAGGTCGAAGCCGGCCACCACCGCGAATTCGGCCGCGCCGAAGTCAAGGTGCAAAAGCCCTCCGCGCTCTATGACGGCGTCTGGGACCTTGGCACCGAACACCAGGTCTGGATGAGCCACGGCGACCGCGTCGTTGCGCTCCCCGAAGGTTTTGAAGTGGTCGGCACCTCGGCCAACGCGCCCTTTGCCATGATCGCCAATGAGGCCCGCCGCATCTGGGCCGTGCAATTCCACCCCGAAGTGGTGCACACCCCCGACGGCGCCAAGCTCTACGCCAATTTCGTCCACAATATCTGCGGCGTGTCCTCCAACTGGACCATGTCGGCCTATCGCCAGAAGATGATCGAAAAGATCCGCGATCAGGTCGGCACCGGCCGCGTCATCTGCGGCCTCTCCGGTGGCGTCGACTCGTCCGTGGCCGCCGTGCTGATCCACGAAGCCATCGGCGACCAGCTCACCTGCATCTATGTCGACCACGGCTTGATGCGGCTCAACGAGAGCGAACAGGTCGTCACCATGTTCCGCGACCAGTACAATATCCCGCTGGTCCATGTAGACGCCTCCGAAGTGTTCCTGCGCGAACTGGACAGCCAATCCGATCCCGAAACCAAACGCAAGATCATCGGCCGCCTGTTCATCGAAACCTTCGAAGCCGAAGCCAAAAAGCTCGGCGGCGCCAATTTTCTGGCCCAAGGCACGCTCTATCCCGACGTGATCGAGAGCGTGTCCTTCACCGGCGGCCCCTCGGTCACCATCAAATCGCACCACAATGTGGGCGGTCTACCCGAGCGCATGAACATGCAGCTCGTCGAGCCGCTGCGCGAATTGTTCAAGGATGAAGTGCGCGTCCTCGGCCGCGAACTGGGCTTGCCCGAAAGTTTTATCGGCCGCCACCCATTCCCGGGCCCGGGCTTGGCCATCCGCTGCCCCGGCGGCATCACCCCCGAAAAGCTCGATATCCTGCGCCAGGCCGACGCCATCTATCTCGATGAAATCCGCAAGTCCGGTCAATATGACAAGATCTGGCAGGCCTTCGCCGTGCTGCTCCCGGTCCAGACCGTCGGCGTCATGGGCGATGGCCGCACCTACGAGTTCGTCTGCGCCCTGCGCGCCGTCACTTCGGTCGACGGCATGACCGCCGATTTCTACCAGTTCGACATGAACTTCCTCGGCAAGACCGCCACCCGCATCATCAACGAAGTCCGCGGCATCAACCGTGTCGTCTACGACGTCACCAGCAAGCCCCCCGGCACGATCGAGTGGGAATGACCCGATAGGCGGCCTAGCCGCCTATCCCCAGCACTCCATATTTGTGATGGACCACACCGTTGACCCTCGTTGTCTGCTGTCCTATTAAAGAACAAATAGAGAACAAGATGGCTGGTCAAAATAGAGAACAAGATGGCTGGTCAAAATGGATATGCAGCTTGATCTGTTTGGCGGTGGCGCGCCAAAATCAGCGCGGGCAGGGCGGGCGTTCCCAACGCATCGCTGGTATTTCACTCTTCTGCCGCCACCAGTGATTGCCCAGGATATAGAATACTTCGCCTTGCGCATGTCGCGCCGCTACGGCGTCCGGCGCCCCGTTCGGGCGGCGCGGATCCACGCGTCGCTTCATGGTATAGGCGAGGGTGACGAGATCCCGGCGGACGACCTCGATGCAGCTCTTGAAGTTGGCGAAGCCATCCGACGGCCGGCATTTGACGTCACGTTCGATCGGCTCATGACCCTGGACGGGGGAGGCAAGGGCCGCAAAGGGCGGCAATTTCCGACCGTGCTCAGCTGCTCGACAGGGCAGCGCGAAATTCAGGCGCTTCATTCCGATCTGCGGCGTGAGATGCTTCGGCGTGGCCTCGAGGACGGTCCCTCAAGCATCCTGCCGCATGTGACTTTGTGGTACGATACCGGCTCGGTTCCCGAGCAGCCTTTGTCCCGGCCATTCCGCTGGCGCGTCCGGCAGTTCTTTCTCGTTCGCACCACACTTGGCGAGGCCAGGCCCGAATGCCTTGGGGAATGGCGGTTGGGCCGGTAACGCCCAAGCCAAGCGCGCATTTGCATTCCCCCGACACCGTGCTAAACGTGCGCCCCAATTCATTCGTGACGCTAGGCCATCCATGTCCCAGGACAATATTTTCCGCGAAGTCGACGAGGAGCTCCGCTCCGACCGTATGCGCGCCTTCTGGCGCCGCTTCGCACCCTATGTCATCGGTGCTGCGATTGCCGTAGTTGCCCTGGTTGCCGTCAATGAAGGCTGGTCCTGGTATCACGCCAACAATGCCGCCCAGTCCTCCGACGAGCTCTATGCGGCGTTCGACCTGATCGACGGCAACGACCTGCCGGCCGCGCAGACCGCGCTCGACAAGGTCATCGCCGATGGTTCGGGCCGCTATCCGATCCTGGCCCAGTTCCGCAAGGCTGGCGTGCTCGCCAAGGCAGGCAACACCGCCGAAGCCGTCGCTGCCTATGACGCACTGGCAAATTCGCTGGACAATATTCGCCTGCGCGAACTGGCTCTGGTGCTGGCGGGCAATCTGCTGATCGATACTGGCACGCTGGCCGATGTGCAGTCGCGCATCGAAACCATCGCCACCGAGGGCAATCCGCTGCGCAATGCCGCCCGCGAAATCCTTGGCCTGGCCCAGTATAAGGCCGGCGATTTCGCCGCCGCTCAGACCAGCTTTGAAGCTGTTATCAACGATCCGATGTCCCAGAGCAGCGCCCGCAACCGCATGGGCTATTATCTCGCCCAGCTGCTGTCGGAAGGCGTCGTCACCACGCCGGCTCCTGCCGCGACAGCCGATGACGCCGCCAATGCCATCGACCAGATCGTCAGTGACGACGCTCCGGCAGCCGAGACCGCAACCTCCGCTGCCCCGGCCACGACCGAATCTGCCGCCCCCGCGGCTCCCGCCGCCACCACCGAGACCGCACCGGCCCTGCAATAGGGCCGGCCGGATTCTGTCTGATCGGAACACAGCTTATATGACCGTCACCGTTGCCATCGTCGGTCGCCCCAATGTCGGCAAATCGACCCTGTTTAACCGCCTCGTCGGGCGCAAGATTGCGCTGGTCGACGACACGCCGGGCGTCACCCGCGACCGCCGCGAGGCCGAGGGCCACATTGCCGACCTGACGTTCCGCATTCTCGACACTGCCGGCTACGAAGACGTCACCGATGGCAGCCTTGAAGACCGCATGCGCCAGCAGACCGAAATGGCCATCAAGGAAGCCGACGTCATCCTGTTCATGATCGACGCCCGTGCTGGCGTGGTCCCGCTCGACCAGCGCTTTGCGCAGGTGCTGCGCAAGGCCGGCAAGGATGTGCATCTGGTCGGCAACAAGGCCGAAAGCAGCGCCGCCGAGGCGGGCCTCGTCGAAGCCTTCAAGCTCGGCTTTGGCGAACCGATCGCGCTGTCGGCCGAACACGGCCTGGGCCTGTCCGAACTCTATTCCATCGTCTCCAAGGCGATCGACGAGGCCGAGGCCAATAAGGAAGCCGAGACCATCGCCGATCTCGACGAAATGCCCGAGGTCGATGTCGACATCACCGAGGACATGCTCGAAGGGGAGGGCGAGGAAGCCACCCTGCGCTGGAATCCCAAGCGCTACCTCAACGTGGCCATCGTTGGCCGCCCCAATGCCGGCAAGTCCACGCTGATCAATCGCATGGTCGGCGAAGACCGCGTGCTGGTCGGCCCCGAAGCCGGCATTACCCGCGACAGCATTCTCGTGCCGTGGGAATGGGAAGGCCGCGTGATCAACCTGGTCGATACCGCCGGCATTCGCCGCCGTGCGCGCGTCCAGGAAAAGCTGGAAAAGCTCGCCGTTGGCGATAGCCTGCGTTCGATCCAATATGCCGAAGTCGTCGTGCTGATGCTCGATGCCACCATCCCGTTCGAGAAGCAGGATCTGGCGCTGGCCGATCTGGTCGAACGCGAAGGCCGTGCGCTGGTTATCGCCGTCAACAAGTGGGACCTGATCGAGGACAAGAACGCGGCGCTCGCGGCCCTCAAGGAAGCCTGCACGCGCCTGCTGCCGCAGCTGCGCGGCGTGCCGCTGGTCACCCTGTCCGGCCTTACCGGCAAGAATATCGACAAGCTGATGGACGCGATCTTCAAGATCGAGCGCAGCTGGAACTCGCATGTGTCCACGGCCCGCCTCAATCGCTGGCTGACCGGCATGACCGAGAGCCATCCGCCACCGGCCGTCTCCGGCCGCCGCCTCAAGCTGCGCTACATGACGCAGGCCAAGACCAGGCCGCCAAGCTTCATCCTCTTCGCCTCGCGACCCGAAGCCTTGCCGATGGCCTACCAGCGCTATCTGGTGAATGGCCTGCGTGAGGCCTTCGATATCCAGGGCACGCCGATCCGCCTCTGGGTGCGCGCCGGCAGCGACAATCCCTATAACGACAAGCGCAAGCGCAAGATCGGCTAGGTTCAATCGAGGTGAAGGGTGGCCCCGGCCGCCCTTCATTGTTTTTGTCCACAGCCATGGTGCATTCGCCGCGATAGCCGCTATATTGCGCAACCTTAAGCGACCCGATGCTGAGTGCGGGGCCGCATCCATTGTTGAGATCTTGTTCGCAGAAATATTGATCGTCGTCGTTCTCACTATCGTCAACGGCGTGTTGGCGATGTCCGAACTGGCAGTCGTTTCGTCCCGGCCCGCGCGCCTGCGCGCCATGGCCGATCAGGGTAACAAGGGGGCCGCCACGGCCATCCGCTTGGCCGAAGACCCCGGCAAATTCCTCTCGTCCGTGCAGATCGGTATTACCCTTGTGGGAATCCTGTCCGGCGCCTTTTCCGGCGCCACGCTGGGCCTGCGCCTCACCGATTGGCTCAAGGATATCGGCGTCGCTGCCAGCGTTGCCGACGTGCTGGGCGTCGGCGTCGTCGTGGTCGCCATCACCTATATTTCGTTGATTCTGGGCGAATTGGTGCCCAAGCAGATTGCCCTGCGCGATCCTGAAGGCGTGGCTTCGCGCGTGGCGCCGGGCATGAAACTGCTCGCTGCCATCGGCTCGCCCATCGTTTTCATTCTTGATCTGTCCGGCCGCACGGTTTTGTCCTTGCTGGGACAGGGTGAGGAATCCGAGGAAAAGGTCACCGAGGAAGAGGTCAAGACCCTCATCGCCGAGGCGGCAACGACCGGCATTATCGAAAGCGACGAGCATTCGATGATTTCGGGCGTCATGCGCCTGGCCGACCGTTCGGCCCGCGGCCTGATGACCCCTCGCCTCGAGGTCGATGTGATCGATCTGTCCGACGACAGCGACGAAATCCGCAAGGCCATCCTGGGCACGCATCGCTCGCGCCTGCTGGTGCAGGATGGTGACGCCGATTCGATCATCGGCGTCGTGGCCATCAAGGACATCATCAGCGTCTTCGCCAATGGCCAGCCGCTGGAGGTGCGCAAATTCGTGCAGCCGGTGCCGGTGGTGATGGATCATGCCGACGCCCTCGACGTGGTGCGCGCTATTCGCAACGCCACGGTCCACATGGCCCTGGTGGTGGACGAATACGGCCATTTCGAAGGCATTGTCACCTCCGCCGATATTCTCGAGGTCATTACCGGCGTTTTCCAGGAAGAAACCGGCGACGATCCGGCGCTGGTGAAACGCGAGGACGGCTCCTGGCTCGTCGCCGGCTGGATGCCGGTCGACGAATTCAGCGAAAAGCTCAAAGTGGCGATACCCAAGGACGCCAAGTTCGAAACGGTCGCGGGCTATGTGCTGTCCATTATCAACCGCCTGCCGGCGGTGGGCGAGACTTTCGAGCACAATGGCTGGAAATTCGAGGTGCTCGATCTCGACGGTCGCCGCATCGACAAGATCATGATGACCAAGCTGAACTAGGCTTCCGGTCGAAACAAAAAGGGCGCCGTGAGGCGCCCTTTGCGATTATTGGGTCTGCGCCAGCTACCAGTGGACCTCATCCTGAGCTTGTCGAAGGACGAGGTCGTGGCACCGCTCCTAAATCTCTTCGAAGGCCCCGGTCCGCATATCGAACAGTTGACCATTCTCCTTGAGCGCAGGGCTCAACAGGTCGATCAGCTTGGGCGCGATATCAGCGGGCGTCGGCAGCGTTGCCGGATCTTCCCCCGGCATGGCCTTGGCCCGCATCGCGGTGCGTACGGCGCCGGGATAGAACACATTGACGCGCACCTTAGTCTGCTCGACCTCGCCGGCATAGGATTTGACCATGGCGTCCACGGCGGCCTTGCTGGCCGCATAGAGCCCCCAATAGGGCCGTGCGGACCGCGCTGACGAGGACGAGACGAACACCGCCCGCCCGGCATCGGCCTGCCGCAGCAGCAGGTCGCACGAGCGCAGCAGCCGGTAATTGGCCGTCACATTGACCGCAATGACCTTGTCGAAATCCTCCGGCGACACATGGGGCAGGGGGCTGAGCACGCCCAATTGCCCGGCATTGGCAACCAGACCATCCAACGCGCCCCAGCGCTCGAAAATGGCTGCCCCAAGCCGGTCGATGGCATCGCCATCGCGCAAGTCGAGCGGCACCAAAGTGGTCGAGGAACCCAGGTCCTGGATTTCGTCATCCAGTTCTTCGAGGCCCCCCACGGTACGGGCCACCGCTACCACATGGGCGCCGCGCTTCGCCGCCTCGATGGCGCTTGCATAACCGATGCCGCGCGAGGCGCCGGTGACGAGGATGACCTTGCCGGCAAGGTCATTGGATACAGCCATTAGCCGGCCTCTTTGAGCAGGGAGATTTGTTTCGGCTCGTTCTTGGCCCGGCCGTTCAGATCGGTCAACTGTGTCGGATAGTCGCCGGTGAAATAATGGTCGGTAAACTGCGGCGCCTTGGGGTTGCGCGGCTCGCCACCCACGGCGTCATAAAGCCCGTCGATCGACAGGAACGCCAGCGAATCCGCGCCGATGAACCGGCACATCGAGGCCAGGTCCTTATGCTGGTTGGCCAGCAGCTTTTCCGGGTCCGGCGTGTCGATGCCGTAATAATCCGAGAAAAAGATCATTGGGCTGGCGACCCGCAAATGCACTTCGGTGGCCCCGGCATCGCGGATCATCTGCACAATCTTGAGCGAGGTCGTGCCCCGCACGATCGAGTCATCGACCAGCACGACGCGCTTGCCCGCGATCTCGGCGCGATTGGCCGAATGCTTGAGCTTGACGCCAAAGGCGCGGATCGACTGGGTCGGTTCGATAAAGGTGCGGCCCACATAATGGTTGCGGATAATGCCGAGCTCGAACGGAATGCCGCTCTGCTGCGCATAGCCGATGGCCGCCGGCGTGCCGCCATCGGGCACCGGCACCACCACATCGGCCTCGACCGGGGCTTCCTTGGCGAGATTGATGCCCATGCCCTTGCGCGCCGAATAGACGCTGCGGCCGGCCACCACCGAATCGGGACGGGCGAAATAGACATATTCAAACAGGCAGGGCCGCTCTGGCGCCGGGCGAGCCGGCTTGCGCTCATCGATGCTGATCGAACCATCCGGCTGGATTTCGCAGATGATGACTTCGCCATTCTCGACGTCGCGAATGTATTTGGCGCCGATCATGTCGAGCGCACAGGTCTCCGAGCAGAAGATCGGCTTGCCATCGAGTTCGCCCATCACCAGCGGCCTTATGCCCACTGGGTCGCGCGCCGCGATCAGCTTGGTGCGGGTCATGGCCAGCATGGCATAGCCGCCTTCCATCTGGCGGATGGCGTCGATGAAGCGGTCGGTGGTGGAGGAATGGCGCGACCGCGCCACCAGATGCAGCACCACTTCGGTGTCCGACGTGGACTGGCAGATGGCGCCGGTGGCGATGATCTGCCGGCGCAGCGTCAGTCCATTGGTGAAATTGCCGTTATGGGCAATGGCGATGCCACCAGCCTCAAGCTCAGCAAACAGCGGCTGCACATTGCGCAGCGCCACCTCGCCCGTGGTCGAATAGCGCGTGTGGCCCATGGCCATGGCACCGGGCAACTTGGCCAACAAAGCCGGGTCCGTATAATGGTCGCCCACCAGGCCCATGCGCTTTTCGGTATAGAATTGCTTGCCATCGAAGCTGACAATGCCCGCCGCTTCCTGGCCGCGATGCTGCAAAGCATGCAGCCCCAGCGCGGTGAGGGTGGCGGCATCGTTATGCCCCAAAATGCCAAACACGCCGCACTCTTCATGCAGCGTGTCGCCATTGAGATCGAATGAGTCGTCGCTCGGATGGTTCACCGGGCTCTCCATGCCAATGCTGCCCTCAACTGCAGAACTGCCGTCGCCAATGGCGACAAGGCCGTGCGCAGCGCTTTCGCTCTACGCAATAGCCCAAATTGGTGTCCCCGACCAATGTTGTCACAAAGGGTCAGGGTTGTGGCAAGCACAGCGCGCTCACCGGAAAATGATCGTCCTCAGGCGCCAGGCGCGACCGGGGCCGGCGGCGTTACGGGCGGAACCGTGCTGTCTTCGGTGGCATCGGTGCCTTCGTCCACGGGCGCCGGCGGCGCCTCGGGATCTTCGGTCAGGCCCGTGCCGCCCTTGAGAATTTCGGTAACCTGCTGCTCAAGACCTTCTGGCAGCATGGAAATCAGCGTATTGCCCATATTCTGCAGATGCGGCAGCGATTGCGACTGCGCAGCCCAAGGCGGCAGATTGTTGGGCAAGAGCCACGTGCCGAAAATCGTGATCACGATGGCGATCAGCACGCCGCGCAACACACCGAAAACGAAACCCAGCGTCCGATCGATCGGGCCAACGCGGCTGTCGACGACAAAATCGGCAATGCGCATGGTCAACAGATGCAGCACGATCAGCGCGACGATGAAAGTCACGACCACGGTGGCGATATCGGCCACGATCTGCTCGGCAATATATTGCCGGGCAATTTCCGGATGATACTGCCACATATAGATGGCGATAGCGGCCGAACCGGCCCATGTCGCCAGCGAAAGCACTTCGCGGGTCAGCCCGCGCGCGGTGGCCAGGATTGCCGAAATCAGCACCAGTACACCAACACCAACGTCGAACGCTGTCAGCATATGTCTTCGCTTAGCTCCAGTTGCCGCCCCGGCTTATTGGGCTTCGTTTAGCCGCTTTGTGTTGCAAAGCCAAGGCTTACGGCGCCTCCGATGCGCGATCTTCCCAGAAAGCGACAAACTGTGCCGGCTCTACCACTGCTCCGGCTCTTTTGCCGGCGCCTTGCCATTGGCCGCAATCCGCCCCACCAGTTCCGATAAAGCGGTAAACTCGGATACGTCGAGCCCGCTATTGCGATCCGCATTGCTCAACCGCCCGGTCGACACCGCCTTGAACCCCAATTTACCCGCTTCACGCAGCCGCAGCGAGCCATGCACCACCGGCCGCACGCCACCCGCCAGCGAAATTTCGCCAAAATAGACCGAATCCTTGGGCAGGGGCGACCCAGTCAGCGAGGAAATCAGCGCCGCCGCTACCGCCAGATCGGCCGCCGGCTCGTTGATTTTCAGCCCGCCCGCTACGTTGAGATAAATATCATTGGCCCCGATCCGCACCCCGCAACGGGTTTCGAGCACGGCCAGCACCATGGAGAGGCGCGAGCTATCCCAGCCCACCACGGCCCGGCGCGGCGTGCCCAGCGGGGAGGGCGCCACCAGCGCCTGGATTTCGATCAGCAGGGGCCGCGTGCCCTCCATGCCGGCAAACACGGCAGAGCCCGCCGCGCCCTCGTCCCGCTGGTCGAGGAACAGCGCCGACGGGTTGGAAACTTCCTCCAGCCCCAGCTCGGTCATGGCGAAGACGCCGATTTCGTCGGTCGCGCCATAGCGGTTCTTCACGCCGCGCAAAATACGGAACGTGTGGCTGGTGTCGCCCTCGAAATACAGCACCGCATCGACCATGTGCTCGACCACCCGCGGCCCGGCGATCTGCCCATCCTTAGTGACATGGCCCACCAGCACGACCGCCGCGCCGCTTTTCTTGGCAAAGCGCGTCAGCGCCTGCGCCGAGGTGCGCACCTGGGTCACCGTGCCCGGCGCAGAATCGACGCGATCCGTCCACAGCGTCTGGATCGAATCGATGATGACGAGGTCCGGGGCCGGGCCGTTTTCCAGCGTCGCGAGAATAATTTCGACATTGGTCTCGGCGGCCAGCAGCACTTCGGCATCGCCCAGCCCCAGCCGCTGCGCCCGCAGCCGCACCTGCGCCACCGCTTCTTCGCCCGAAACATAGACGACGCGCTTGCCCCGATTGGCCAAAGCCGCTGCCGATTGCAGCAACAGCGTCGATTTACCGATACCCGGATCGCCGCCCACCAGCAGGGCCGAACCCATCACAAAGCCGCCGCCAGTGACCCGGTCCAGCTCGCCAATGCCCGTCACCACCCGTGCCGCGCTCTCGGTCTCACCGGACAGCGGCACCAGATTGGTCGGCTTGCCATTGGCCTTGGCCGATTTGGGGCCCGCGCCAACCCCGCTATCGGTCATCTCCTCGACCATCGTGTTCCAGTCGCCACAGGCGTCGCAGCGCCCCTGCCACCGGGTGGAGACGGCGCCGCAGGCTTGGCAGACAAAGGAAGATCGGGATTTGGCCAATGGAAACTCGCGAATGCAACTATGCCGACGCTAGCCGCAAATGCCAGTCACCGCAAGAACAAATAGCGAACGGTTATGCAGGCAGATTGCCGTCGCCAACATAGCTGCGATTATAGCGGCCCTGCTTGAGCGAGGTCAGGATTTCGTAGCCGATCGTGCCGGCTGCATCGGCCTGATCATCCGCGCCGATCAGGTTGCCCAGCACTTCGGCGCCCTCGCCGGGGGAGGGCAGGTCCGAGCCGAGTTCGGTAATATCCACGATGGTCGTATCCATCGAAATCCGCCCGATCACCGGGCAGGCCTTGCCGCGAATGACCACCTTGCCGCCCGGCCGCATATTCGTGCCCGATAGCGAGCGCAGGAAACCATCGGCATAGCCATGCGCGATGATGGCCAGCCGGCTATTGCGCGACAGCGAATAGGTCGCGCCATAGCCCACGCTCTCGCCCGTGCGGGCCTCGACCACCTGCAGGATCGGCACATGCAGCGTCGCCACCGCCGCCATTGGATTCTTGCGCCCGTTCACTGCCCGGCCGCCATAAAGCGCAATGCCGGGCCGCACCATCTGAAAATGATAGTCGCGCCCGCTCATCAGCCCGGCCGAATTGGCCAGCGAGGCCGGAATTCCCGGAAACTGGTTCAGCACCGAGCTGAACAGCGCCAGCTGTGTGCGGTTTTTCTCGTGATTGGGCGTATCAGCACAGGCCAGATGGCTCATCACCATCTGCGGCGCATAGCCCAGCGTTTCGATCTGCTGGCGCACCACGCTGGCTTCATTGAGCCGGAAGCCCAGCCGGTTCATGCCGGTATCGAAATGGAACGCCGACGGATAGGCCTCGTTGCGTTCCACGCATTTGGCCAGCCATTCCTCCAGCATCGCCACCGAGGAAATCACCGGCATCAGATTCTGCCGCACATAAAGATTGGCCGCGCCCGGATAGAGCCCGTTGAGCACGAAGATATGCGCATCGGGTACCGCCGCGCGCACCGCCATGCCCTCATCGGGCGTCGCCACGAAGAAGAAGCGCGCGCCCGCCGCATGCAGCGCCTTGCTTGCCATGGTAATGCCCATGCCATAGGCGTCGGCTTTCACCACGGCAGCCGTCAGCGCCCCGGCGCTCACGCGGTCGAGCGCGCGCCAGTTGCGGGCCAACGCGCCCAGATCGATGCTTAATTGGCCCCCGAGGCCTGAAGTCAGCGCCATGCCTATTCCATGCGTTCAGGCAGGTAGTCCGCCCGAGCCAGATTGCCGAAGCGGGTAAATTGCGCCTCAAAACTTAACTGCACAGTACCAGTGGGGCCGTGTCGTTGCTTGGCGATGATAACTTCTGCCTTGCCGTGCACTTTTTCCATCTCGCTCTGCCAGGCCAAGTGCTCGGGCGTACCCTCTTTGGGTTCCTTGTTCTTGAGGTAGTATTCTTCGCGATACACGAACAACACCACGTCAGCGTCCTGCTCGATAGAGCCCGATTCGCGCAAATCCGCTAGCTGCGGATGCTTGTCATCGCGCGACTCCACCTGACGCGACAACTGGGACAGCGCAATCACCGGCACTTCCAGCTCCTTGGCCAGCGCCTTGAGCGTGGTGGTGATTTCGGTCAGTTCCTGCACGCGGTTCTGGCTAGATGCCTTGCTCGAGCCCGTCAGCAGCTGCAGATAATCCACGATCAGGCAATCGAGCCCCTTCTGCCGCTTCAGCCGCCGCGCCCGCGCCGCCAACTGCGCCACCGAGATACCGCCGGTATCGTCGATATAGAGCGGCATCACGCTCATCATGTTGGATACGTCGACCAGCTTGGTGAATTGGCTGTCATGAATCTTGCCGCGGCGGATATCGGAGGAGGAGACCTCCGCCTGCTCGGCCAGAATACGCGTCGCCAGCTGTTCCGAACTCATTTCGAGGCTGAAAAAGCCCACTACGCCGCCATTGACCGTCTTGAGATGCCCGTCCGCCTGCACCTCGCTCTTATAGGCCTTGGCCACGTTGAACGCGATATTGGTCACCAGCGAGGTCTTGCCCATGGCAGGGCGTCCGGCCAGCACGATCAAGTCGCTGCGCTGCAACCCGCCCATCTGCCGGTCCAGGTCGTCCAGCGCCGTGGCAATGCCCGACAGGCCGCCGTCACGCTGATAGGCCTCGCCCGCCATGCGGATGGAGGCCTGTAGCGCCGTGCCGAACGCCTGAAAGCCGCCATCATAGCGGCCTTTCTCGGCCAGCTGGAACAGCGCGCCTTCGACCTTTTCGATCTGCTTGACCGGCGTCATCTCGACATCGGATTCGTAGGCTTCCGACACCATCTCCTCGCCGACGAGAATCAGGCTGCGGCGAATCGCCAGGTCATAGATGGCCTGGCCGTAATCGGCTGCGTTGATAACGGTGGTGGCTTCCGCCGCCATGCGTGCCAGATATTGTGCCATGGTCATTTCAGGCAGCAGCTGGTCGGGCAGATGGGTCTTGATGGTGGTCGGGTCAGCCGATTTGCCGGCGCGGATGATCTTGCCCACCAGCTCATAAATGTCGCGGTGGATCGGCTCGTAAAAATGCTCGGGCTCGAGGAAGTCGGACACCCGATAGAACGCGTCATTGTTCAGCAGGATAGCGCCCAGCAGCGCCTGCTCGGCCTCCACATTGTGCGGGGCCAGGCGGAAGGACTTTTCCTCGGCACTATGCAGCCGTGCGATCTCTGCCATCTTAGCCTCCCTAACGACGTTAACCTTTCTTAACCACGCGATGCGGGCCAGAGTCTCGACCTACCGGAGGAGGGGTTAACACGCCCTGACCCGGTCCTGTGAACACTGGGGACAACGGGGAATGTAAATAGCGTTGCTTGCATGTGAGCAAGGCAGCAGCATGGCATGAGTCGCGGGTCAGCGGCTCGCTTTGCGGCGCTGCACGAGCACTCCGACGCCGTCCAGCAGGCGTTCCAGCCCAAATTCGAAGGCCTCCTGGCCCCAGAACTGGCCCGATCGTGCCGCTGTGGCGGCTGTGCCGACCCGAACCGATAGCGGAAACATCTTGGGATCGACCAAGCGCTCCAGCGCCGGCATGGCCTGCACCCACCATTCGCCGTCTTCCAGACCCGTTTCGCCTTGCTCGGCCCGCAAGCGATTCTCCATCCGCGCGGCATGGGCTACCTGGGCCAATAGCTGCGACAGGGTTTGGTCCATTTCGGGGTCGGTCAGGCCGATGCCCTCGATCGGCGCCAGTTCAAGCTCGTGCTTGCGCATTTCATGCGGCCCCATGGGCGAGCGAATTGCCTGCAATTCCTGCAGCCATGGATGTGCCAGGTGCAGGGCACGGTTGGTATGCGCCACGGTGCGCAGGCCCTCGCGCCAGTCCGCCGTGCCCGGCACGCTATCGGTATAGAGATCGCGGTAGGCGTGATCGACCATCAGCGCGATCAGGTCAGCCTTGCCCGGCGCGAAACTATATGTGGCCATCGTCCTGACGCCGAGCTTGGCCGCCACGGCGCGCATTGAAAGGGCGTTCACGCCCTGCTCCTGCACCAGGCCGACGGCAGCGGCGACGAAGTCACCAATGCTTTTTCCGCTGCGCCCAACCGGCCGGCTATGCGAACTCCACAACAGGGCCTGCGTCCGCCCCAGATCCGTAGCTGTCTCGGCTCGTTCAATCATGTCGCCAGATCACCCCTTGGCTGCAAGATACAAGTGTAAGCCCGTTTGACCAGACATTTTGCCATTCCGTTGACCCTCAGCAGCCCAAACGATACAGTGTATCGTATAATATATAATTGAGGGGGTTTCTGGATGGAAATGCAACAGCCGACATCGCATGAGCTTCTGGCTTTGGCTGGCGAGATAGACAACCTTGCGCCAGTTCAGGCGCTGGGCAGCATTGTGGTTGAAGCGCCCGTGAATCGCGTATGGGCCGCGCTAAGCAACGTGACGAACTGGCCGGCGATCCGCGCCGACATCAACACCGTGTGGAAAGCCGAGGCGGCGGCCAGCGGGGTGATCTTCACGTGGCGCACGGGGGAGGTGGCGGTCACCTCGCGGTTCGGCATTGTGGACCCTGAGCGTCTCCTGACGTGGACCACGACCGCACCGGGCCTTGCGGCTGTGCATGTCTACAGCTTCGAGGTGCTTGGCCCCGCACTCACGCGCATTTCTGCCGCCGAGTCGATGGATGGACCAATCGTGGCCGCGGTCCAGCTCAACAATTCTCAACTGGCCGAACGGATCCAATCCTGGCTGATCGGCATCAAGAATTTTGCCGAGCGCCCATAACAAAAAGGCCGGGCAACAGGTGCCCGGCCTTTTCAAATGATCGATGATGGATCTTAGACTTCGTCGTCGAAACGATCGTCCTGCTGCGCGTCCTTCTGGCCGGCAGCGAAGTCGCCTTCAACGTCGTCTTCATACTGGGTGACGGTCACGTCTTCACCAGCGCTCTGGCGAGCCGCTTCGTCTTCCGAGCGGGCGACGTTGACCGAGATCGACACGGCAACTTCCGAATGCAGGTTCAGCGGCACAGTGTGCACGCCAACCGACTTGATCGGGTCTGCGAGGTCGATCTGCGAACGCTGCACGGTGAAGCCTTCCGCAGCCAGGGCTTCCACGATATCGCGCGAAGCGACCGAACCGTAGAGCTGGCCGGTTTCGCCGGCCTGGCGGATGATCACGACGACCTTGCCGTCCAGACCTTCGGCAATGCCGGCAGCCGACTTGCGGCGGTCTTCATTGCGCTGTTCGATGTGAGCGCGCTCAGCTTCGAACTTCTGGCGATTGGCGGCAGTGGCGCGCAGCGCCTTGCCCTGCGGCAGCAGGAAGTTACGGGCAAAACCGTCCTTCACGCTGACTTCGTCGCCGATGGAGCCGGTGCGACCAATGCGCTCGAGCAGAATGACTTTCATTGGAGTATTTCCTTTGGGCTGTCCCGTCGATGTGACGGTTAGGAGTCCCGGACCATCCGGAACCCCAGCGATTGCCTCCCGCATTCCCTGTGGGGCAGGGGAGGCCAAACAGGTAAGTCGTTGGGCTGGATGAGATAGTGGTGGTTCGCGAGAACCGGAGCGGAGCGTACTTGAGTACGTGAGCACCGGAAGCGCAGCGAACCGCCGCTAGATCGCCAGCCCAGCGAACTTACTGGACGGCATACGGCATGATGCCGATGAAGCGGGCACGCTTGATCGCCCGTGCCAGTTCACGCTGCTTCAGCGCCGAAACGGCGGTGATGCGGCTCGGCACGATCTTGCCGCGCTCGGAAACATAGCGGCTCAGCAGGCGCACGTCCTTGTAGTCGATCTTTGGCGCGCCTTCACCCGAGAACGGGCAGGTCTTGCGGCGGCGCTGGAACGGACGGCGGGCTTGGGCAGTGGTCAGGTCTTTGATAGCCATAGCTTTTTGTGTCCTAAAGCGTTTCCAGGCGAAGTGGATACCGGTTCGCCGTCCGGAAACGCGTTAAAAAGAAGTCTTAGAAACGGCGCGGGCGGCGTTCGCCACCGGCAAAGCCACCGCGTTCGCCACCACGATCCGGACGGGTGCCGTCACGGTCGTCGCGATCGCGCTTCTGCATCATGGCAGATGGGCCTTCTTCCAGCTCGTCGACACGCACGGTCATGAAGCGCAGGATGTCTTCATTGATGCGCATCTGGCGCTCCATCTCGGCAACGGCAGGAGCCGGCGCGTCGATGTTCATCAGCGTGTAGTGAGCCTTGCGGTTCTTGCGGATGCGGTAGGAGAGACCCTTGAGGCCCCAATATTCGTTCTTGGTGACCTTGCCGCCGCCAGAGGCGAGGACTTCGGTCAGCGCAGCGGTAAGTTCTTCAACCTGCTGCTGCGATACGTCCTGGCGCGCCAGGAAGATATGCTCGTAAAGGGCCATGAATGCGCCTTCCTTCGTGGTTTAACACACATGCAATGTCTGGCGCGGAGCCTCCTTGAAGCCGGAAAGGCATCAAAGCAGTCTTGCAAAGAGCGGGAACACGGGAGGCCGGGCATAAGCCCTATTTGCCGTTCTTTCAAACGACAAACCCTCCGTTCAGCCCCCGGCCAAACGAATTGCTGGCGTCCCAATAGGGGGAAACCCGCCCGAGATCAAGCAGAAACGGGTATTGCCACGAACCGGGCAGGTCGAACGCATGCCCGGTTCACTTGCGGGAGCTCAGTTCGGCTCGTCGCCAACGGCCAGGATATTGCCTTCGGAGTCCTTGAACCAGGCGGCGTGGAACTTGCCCATCGTGGCTATGCCGTCCACCGTCTTGAGCCCCGGCATGTCATAGTCCTCGAACTTGACGCCATGCCGCCGCATATCCTGCACCTCTGCTTCCACATCGTCGGTGGTAAAGGACAGCAGGGTATTGGGTGCCTTGCCGGCATTGGGCGTGGGATAGAGCAGGAAGCTGGTGCCCCCGCCGACCTTGTACATGCACCCCATCTGGTCTTCCATTGCCGGGGTGAGGCCAAGTTTGTCGCGATACCAGGATTTTGCGCGGTCCATGTCTGCAGCCGGGATGGTCGCGTAGGCACGATGATCTGTGAGCATAACTTCCTCCCTTTCTGAGAGCCTGTCACAGCAGCTAAAATACGCCTCTCGCGGGTGAGAGTAAACGCAGTCACACGCGCGACCGCGGGCCTTCGCCAAATGGTTTTGCCACCGTGCCGCCTTGACTCTGCCACACACTCCCGGCAAACGCCGCGCAACTGGACAGACCGCTCGCGGTTTGGCTAACTGCGATGCCACAGGGGGCACTATGACCAAGCGCGCATTCACATTTCCCGGCCAGGGCAGCCAGGCTGTCGGCATGGGCAAGGATCTTGCAGCGGCCTATCCCGAGGCACGCGCCGTGTTTCAGGAAGTCGACGAGGCGCTCAACCAGCGGCTGTCGGCCATCATGTTCGAAGGTCCCGACGATATCCTGCGCCTCACCGAGAATGCCCAGCCGGCTTTGATGGCGGTCAGCCTCGCCGTCATTCGCGTGCTCGAATCCAAGGGCATCAAGCTCGCCGATCACGCGGCCTATGTCGCCGGCCATTCGCTCGGCGAATATTCCGCGCTCTGCGCCGCCGGCACATTCTCTTTGTCCGATACCGCCCGCCTGCTCAAGACGCGTGGCCAGGCCATGCAGAAAGCCGTCCCGGTGGGTCATGGCGCCATGGCCGCATTGCTCGGCCTCGATTTCGAAACCGCTCGTGCCGTCGCTGAAGAAGCCGCCCAGGGCGAGGTCTGCGATCTCGCCAATGACAATGCCCCCGGCCAGGTCGTGGTCTCCGGCAATATCGCCGCTGTGGAACGCGCCGTGGAGATCGCCAAGGCCAAGGGCGCCAAGCGCGCTCTGCTGCTGCCCGTCAGCGCGCCGTTCCATTGTTCCTTGATGCAGCCGGCCGCCGAAGCCATGGAAATCGCCTTGGCCGAGGTCGAAATGCGCGCGCCCGTCGTACCGGTGGTCGCCAATGTGCTGGCCGCCCCGATTTCCGATCCCGCCGAAATCCGCCGCCGTCTGGTCGAACAGGTTACCGGCGACGTCAAATGGTCCGAAAGCGTCACCTGGCTCACCACCGAAGCCGGCGTGACCCATCTGCACGAACTGGGCACCGGCAAGGTCCTGACCGGCCTCGCCAAGCGCATCAATGCCGAGGCCGTCGCCAGCGCGATCGGCACTCCGGCCGATATCGACGCCTTCGTCGCCGAACTAACCGCTTAAGCAACTTGATCGAGGTCATGAAGCCCTTGATTCACTTTCTCCGTGGAGGAGACCTAAATGTTTGATTTGACTGGCAAGCGTGCCCTGGTAACCGGCGCCAGCGGCGGCATAGGCCGCGAAATCGCCAAGGCCCTGGCCGAAGCCGGCGCCACCGTCGCCCTCAGCGGCACCCGCGTTGGCGCCCTCGAAGACGTGGCCAAGGAAATCGGCAAGGACAGCCCAATCCTGCCCTGCAATCTGTCGGAGCTTCACGACGTCGATAAGCTCGTGCCCGCCGCCGAAGCGGCCATGGGCGGCATCGATATCCTGGTCAACAATGCCGGCATGACGCGCGACAACCTCTTCATGCGCATGAAGAATGAGGAATGGGACGAGGTGCTGGCGGTCAATCTCACCGCCGCTTTCCACCTCACCCGTGCCGTGTTGCGCGGAATGATGAAGCAGCGCTATGGCCGCATCATCGGCATCTCCTCGGTCGTCGGCGTCATGGGCAATCCGGGGCAGGGCAATTACGCCGCCTCCAAGGCCGGCCTGATCGGCATGAACAAGGCGCTGGCCCACGAAGTCGCTTCGCGCGGTATCACCGTCAATTCCATCGCCCCCGGTTTCATCGCTTCGGCCATGACCGATGAGCTCAATGACAAGCAGCGCGACGCTATCCTGGGGACAATTCCTGCCGGTCGTTTGGGAACTGCACAGGAAATTGCGGGTTGTGCAGTCTTCCTTGCGAGCGACGCTGCGGCCTATGTCACGGGGCACACGTTGAACGTAAATGGTGGCATGGCGATGATCTGATCTGCGGAAAAGCCCGGTTTTAGGGGGGTGCGCCTTATGGCTAACCTCGAAAAAACGTGCTACCCCGCCCCGCGGTAACCTCTGCCGGTCCGTCTTGCGAGCGCCGGAAAGGCCGCTTACATTGCCTCTGTGCAGGCCAAAACCATGCTTGAAGATTTGGCATTGCGCCAATAAGAAGCGAAACGAAACGTCGATTTCTAAAAGGGAAGTCAAATATGAGCGATGTCGCTGATCGGGTCCGCAAGATCGTTGTGGAACACCTCAATGTGGATGCCGAGAAAGTGGTCGAAAAGGCCAGCTTCATCGACGATCTGGGCGCCGATTCGCTCGATCAGGTCGAGCTGGTGATGGCTTTCGAAGAAGAATTCTCGGTCGAGATTCCGGATGATGCCGCCGAGTCGATCCAGACTTTCGGTGATGCTGTTTCCTTCCTCACCAAGGCCGTCGGCTAAGCCTTAGGGCCAGCTGGGATAGGCAGGTAGAGTATGGAATTGCGCCGCGTCGTCGTTACCGGATTGGGCCTCGTTACGCCCCTCGGTTGCGGAGTTGAAGCCACCTGGGCCAATATTTTGGCCGGCAAAAGCGGCGCCAAGCGCATCGACGACTTCCGGGTCGACGATATCGCTTGCCAGATTGCCCACCGCTTGCCGCGCGGCGACTATGCCGACGGCAAGTACAATCCCGACGATTGGATGGACACCAAGGAGCAGCGCAAGGTCGACGATTTCATCGTCTACGCCATGGCCGCTGCAACCCAGGCCATCCAGGATGCGGGCGTCGAACCCAAGACCCAGGAAGATCAGGAACGCACCGGCGTCCTGATCGGCTCTGGCATCGGCGGGGTCGGAGGCATCTACGAAGCCTCCATCACCCTGCACGAAAAGGGCCCGCGCCGCATCAGCCCCTTCTTCATTCCGGGCCGACTGATCAATCTGGCGTCCGGCCAGGTGTCGATTCGGTTCGGTCTCAAGGGGCCGAACCATTCGGTGGTCACCGCCTGCTCGACTGGCGCCCACGCCATTGGCGATGCGGCCCGGCTGATTGCGCTGGGCGATGCCGACGTGATGGTTGCCGGCGGCACCGAAAGCTGCGTCAATCGCCTTGCCATGGCCGGCTTTGCCGCCTGCCGTGCGCTCTCCACCAATTTCAACGACGATCCGACCGCTGCCTCGCGCCCCTATGATCGGGATCGCGACGGCTTCGTCATGGGCGAAGGCGCCGGCATTGTCGTGCTCGAAGATTACGAGCGGGCCAAGGCCCGCGGCGCCAAGATCTATGGCGAAATCATCGGTTATGGCCTGTCCGGCGACGCCTATCACATTACCGCCCCCTCCGAGGACGGCGATGGCGGCTACCGCTGCATGCAGGCCGCCATCAAGCGCGCCGGCATCACCCCGGCCGAAATCGATTATATCAACGCCCACGGCACCTCGACGCCGCTCGGCGACGAGATCGAGCTTGGCTCGGTCACCCGCGTGCTGGGCGATGCCGCCTCTACCGTTGCCATGAGCTCCACCAAGTCGGCCGTCGGCCATTTGCTGGGTGCTGCCGGTTCGGTCGAAGCCATCTTCTCGCTGCTGGCCATGCGCGACAATATCGCGCCGCCCACGCTCAATCTCGACAATCCCTCGGTCGAAACGGTGATCAATCTTGTGCCCAAAAAGGCCTTCAAGAAAGAGATCAACGTGGCGCTGTCCAACTCCTTCGGGTTCGGCGGCACCAACGCGACCCTGGTGATGCGCAAGGTCCACTGACCTTCTCCGCCAACAAAGCCGTTCACATCGCGGGCCAAGAATGGCGTGGGCTATTGCCTTTGCATGGCCGCATGCGAACAATGCGGCCAACAACAGGCCCAGCGTTTGGCGCCAAATCGATGACAAGACCCGTCGCATTCGCGTGCGAACGGGCTTCCAGGGTGATGCATCACGATGAATGAACGCAAGGCCAGGCGGCCGAAACGCCGCTCCAGCAACGGCTTCGTTGATATCCTCAATGGCTTTCTGACCCTGCTCGTGCTCGGCCTGCTGATTGCCGGCGGCGTGCTCGTCTACGGCGCCTCCCAGTTTTACGGCGATGGCCCGCTCAAGGAAGAGACCACCTTCCGCGTCGAATCGGGCAGCGGCCTGGCCTCGACCGCCCAGCGCCTCGAAGAACAGGGCGTCATTTCCAACCGTTTCATCTTCCAGGCCGGTGGCCGGGCGCTGGAGCGTCAGGCCAATATCAAGGCCGGCGATTTCCGCATTCCTGCAGGCGCCAGCATGGCCGAAATCCTCAAGGAAATCACCGAGGGCAATCCGATCCGCTATGCGGTGACCATTCCCGAAGGCTGGACCTCCTGGGATGCCATTCAGCGCCTCAACGGCGACAGCAACCTAGTGGGCGAAGTCACCTCCCTGCCGGCCGAAGGCTCCATCCTGCCCGGCAGCTATGATTATATGCCCGGCGATACCCGCCAGTCCGTGCTCGACAAGATGCAGACGGCGATGACCACCGAATTGGCCACCATCTGGGCCAGCCGTCAGGACGATCTGCCGCTGGAATCGCCCGAGCAGATGCTGGTTCTGGCCTCCATCGTCGAAAAGGAAACCGGCGTCGCCAGCGAGCGGCCGCAGGTTGCCGCCGTCTTCGTCAACCGCCTGCGCGAAAGCATGCGCCTGCAATCCGATCCGACCATCATCTATGGCATCACCAAGGGCCAGTCCAATCTCGGCCGCGGCCTGCGCCGCTCCGAAATCGAGGCCAAGACGCCATACAATACCTACCAGATCGACGGCCTGCCGCCGACGCCCATCGCCAATCCCGGCGTCGAGGCCCTCAAGGCGGTCGCCCATCCCGATAGCCACGATTATCTCTACTTCGTGGCCAAGGGCGCCACGCCCGCCGAGGGTCACGTGTTTGCCGAAACCTATGCCGAGCACCAGCAGAATGTCGCCCGCTATCGTGAGATTGCGCGCGCCGCTGCCGAACAGGCCGAAGCCGATGCCGAGGCCGCCCGGCAGGCGCTGGAGGCCGAACAGGCCGCCGGCGCACCAGCCGCTCCGTGAGTCATTCGCTCGCCAGCATGACGGGCTATGCGCGCGCCACCGGCACAGCGCCTGGCGCCGCTTTCACCTGCGAAGTCAAATCCGTCAACGGACGCGGCCTCGACATCCGCATGCGCCTGGCGCCCGGCTTCGACGCGCTTGAAGGCGATATCCGCCAGCTCATCGGCAAGACCCTGTCGCGCGGCTCGGTCACCTTCACCCTCAATGTTGAGCGCGACGGGGCAGGGGGCGACCTGCTGGTCAATCAGCAGGCTCTCGCCACCGTATTGGCCGCGCTCGCCGATCTCTCTGGCCGCGTCGATGCCGACCGCCCCCGCCTCGATGGCATTCTGGGCCTCAAGGGCGTCCTCGAACAACGTGACAGCCCCATGGGCCCAGCCGCCGAAGAAGCCCTCGCCGCGGCCATTCTCGAAAGCGTCGCCCAGGCCCTGGCCGATCTCGTCCTCGCCCGCCGCCAGGAAGGCACCCATATCGCCAGCGTGCTGCTCGAACGCCTCGACGAGATCGAGGCTTTGGTTGCCCGCGCCGACGCCCACCCCGCCCGCAGCCGCGACGCCATCCTGACTCGCCTGCGCCAGCAGCTTGCCGACCTCACTGCCGATATCGCCATTCCCGACGACCGCCTCGCCCAGGAAGCCCTGCTTCTGGCCACCAAGGCCGATATCCGCGAAGAACTCGACCGCCTGACGGCCCATATCGCCAGCGCCCGCCAACTGATCGCTGCCGGTGGTCCGGCCGGTCGGCGCCTCGATTTCCTGGCTCAGGAATTCAATCGCGAGGCCAATACGCTGTGTGCCAAAGCCAATGCCGTGGAGCTCACCGCGATCGGTCTTGACCTCAAGGCGGCGATCGATCAACTACGCGAGCAAGTGCAGAACATCGAATAGGAACTTGGCGATGGAATTTCAGCGCCGCGGCGTCATGCTGGTAATTGCGTCGCCGTCAGGCGCCGGTAAATCGTCCATTTCACGCGCCCTGTTCGGCGCCGATCCCAATATCAAGCTCTCCGTCTCTGTCACGACGCGCGCGCGCCGTACCGACGAGGTTGATGGCAAGCATTATCACTTCATCGACGTGCCCACCTTCAAGCGCATGCAGGCCGATGGCGAACTGCTGGAATCGGCCGAGGTGCACGGCAATTTCTATGGCACCCCGCGCGCCCATGTCGAAGAGCAACTGGCCGCTGGCAACGATATCCTCTTCGATATCGATTATCAGGGCACCCTCCAGCTCTATCGCAATAGCCGCAAGGACATGGTGACGGTCTTCATCCTGCCGCCCTCCATCAAGGAACTGCGCGCCCGCCTCGAGCGCCGCGCTCAGGACAGCGTCGGCACCATTGAAAAGCGCCTCCAGAACGCCCGCGACGAGATGGACCACTTCCACGAATATGACTACGTCATCGTCAACGAAGACCTTGAGGCCTCGACCCAGCGCGTGCGCTCAATTCTCGTGTCCTCGCGCTTGGAACGCGACCGCCAACTCAATTTGAGCAGCTTCGTCAAAGACTTGCAGAGCCAGATCGATTCTCTTTGAGAGGTGGCGGGCCATGCTCTCAGTAGACCTCATGGTGAGCTTGTCGAACCACGAGGTCGTGCCAGCATGACCCCGCCCACCACTATCAAGCGCGGCACCCCAGCCTTCATCAGCGCCAATATCGCCTTCTTCCTCGCGGCCTTCGCCACCTTTGCCTCGCTCTATTCGGTCCAGCCCCTGCTGCCCATCTTCGCCGAGCAATTAGGCCTCGACGCCGGCGCCAGTTCCCTCGCGCTCTCGGCAACCACGGCAACTCTCGCTATCGCCCTGCTGCTCGCCAGTTGGGTCTCCGATCGCCTCGGCCGCCGCACGCTCATGGTCTGGGCCATCCTGCTCACGGCCGGCCTTGGCCTGCTCCTGCCACTAGCGCCCAATTGGGCGTCCCTCATCGTCATCCGCACCCTGATCGGCCTGACCCTGTCCGGCCTCCCCGCCGTGGCCATGGTCTATCTCGCCGAAGAGATGGACCCCGACGCCCTGGGCTTTTCCATGGGCCTCTATATCGGCGGCACCGCCATTGGCGGCATGGCCGGGCGGCTCGTATCCGGCATCCTCGCCGATTCCCTGGGCTGGCGGCCCGCCCTGGCCATTCTCGGCGCCGCCATCGCCGTTGCCGCCCTCGTCGTGGTGCTCCTGCTCCCCAAGCCACGCAATTCCGCCCGCAATCGCCTTTCCGTCCGCGACCTCACCCGCCTCATCGGATTGCAGTTCCGCGATAAGGGCCTGCCCTGGCTCTTCCTCTCAGCCTTCCTGCTGATGGGCTCCTTCGTCACGCTCTACAATTATGCCGGCTTCCGCCTCGCGCTGCCGCCATTCGCGCTGAGCCACACCGCCATCTCGGCCATTTTCGTGGTCTATCTGCTCGGCAGTTTCAGCTCCGCCTGGGCCGGCGGCCTCGCCCAACGCCTGGGCCGCCGCAAAGTGTTCTGGGCCATGGTCCTCACCATGGCCGTCGGCGTGTTCCTCACCATTGTGCCGTCCACGCCCGTCATCATTGCCGGGCTCGCCATCGCCACGATCGGCTATTTCGCCGCCCATGGCATAGCAAGCGCCTGGGTCGCCCGCCGCGCACTGGTCGGCCGGGCGCAGGCCTCGGCCATCTATCTTTTCGCCTATTATCTGGGCTCGTCCGTGCTCGGCACGCTGGGCGGCTATGCCTGGGTCGCCTGGGGCTGGACCGGCGTCATGCTGGTCAGCGGCGGTGCCATCGTCGCCGCCATGCTCGTCGCCATCCGCCTCATGGCCTTGCCGCCATTGCCGATAGCCGAAAAGCCCGCGGAGCCGCCAGCCGGGCTGTAACGCCTATTCCGTCAGCCGCGCGGCCGCAGCCCCGGCAGCGCCCGAGCCATTGCCAGAAACGTCTCGACCGGCAAATCCTCGGCGCGCTCGTCGCCCTTTAGCCCAGCCGCTGCCAGCAAGCCTTCGACGGGCACGCCCAGCGACTTCAGGCTCTGGCGCACCATTTTGCGGCGCTGACCGAACGCCGCTTTGGTGACATTTTCCAGGTCCCGCACGGTAACGGTTCCGTCCACTGCCTTGGGCTTGAGATGGACTACCGCAGAGGTGACATTCGGTTGCGGCGTAAACGCCTCGCGGCTGACATTAAACGCAATGCGGGCGTCGCTGCGCCAACCGGCCAAAACGCCGAGGCGGCCATAGGGGTCTTCGCTGGGACGCGCACAAATCCTCTCGGCCACTTCACGCTGGAACATCAGCGTCAGGCTCTCGAAATAAGGCGGCCAGGGCTCGCTGGTCAGCCAACCGGTCAGTAGCGGTGTTGCGATATTATACGGCAGGTTAGCAATGATCCGCGTCGGCCCATCGGCCAGCAGCCGATAATCCATCTCCATGGCGTCGCCACCAATCACCGTCAGCCGGCCCGGATAGGCCTCGGCAATTTGCGCCAGCGCGGGCAGGGCACGCGCATCCCGCTCGATGGCAATGACTTCCCTGGCGCCCTCGGCCAGCAAGGCGCGCGTCAACCCGCCAGGGCCCGGCCCCACCTCGATAACGCGCACGCCTTCCAGCGAACCGCCCACGCGGGCGATGCGTGCGGTCAGGTTGAGATCGAGCAGGAAATTCTGCCCCAATTCCTTCTTCGCCCGCAGCCCATGCTCGGCAATGACTTCGCGCAGCGGTGGCAGATTATCGATCTGGCTCATGCGGCCTGCGCCGTCATTGCATCGGCCATGCGGATCGCCGCCAGAAAGCTCTTGTCCGAGCCCTTGCCGGTTCCAGCCAGGTCAAACGCCGTGCCATGGTCTGGCGAGGTCCGCACGATGGGCAGTCCAAGCGTCACGTTCACCGCGTCCTCGAAGGCCACCGTCTTGATCGGGATCAGCGCCTGGTCGTGATACATGGCCAGAACCGCATCATAATTGGCCCAATGGGCTGGGTAAAACAGGGTATCGGCGGGCAGGGGCCCCACAGCATCGATCAACTCGAACTGCAACTCAGCCACCGCCGGCGCCACGATTTCAAGATCTTCGCGCCCGATCGCCCCGCCTTCGCCCGCATGCGGATTGAGCCCGGCAATAGCGATCCGCGGATTGGCAATGCCGAAGCGCTGCTTGAGATCGTGCGCCACGATCCGCCCCGTCTCCACAATCAAGTCCTTGGTCAGCAAGTGGGGCACATCCTTGATCGGCACATGGATTGTCACCGGCACGGCGCGCAAGCCCCCATGCGCCAGCATCATCACCGGCAGCTTCGGCACGCCACCGCCCGCACACAGCTCGGCCAGAAACTCGGTATGCCCAGGATGCTTGAACCCGGCATGATAAAGGCTCGCCTTGTTGATCGGCGCCGTCACCAGCCCGCGACAGGTGCCAGCCAGGGTGGCCTCCACCGCATCCGCAATCGACTGGATAACCGCATGCGCGGCCAATGGACTGGCCTTGCCGGGATGGTCGGAAACCAGCCCCTCAACCGGCACGACGGGCAGGGCGCCGGCAAAGACCGCACCCGCCTCTGCCGCACTTGTCGCTACGATATCGAAGGACAGTCCCAGCCGCTGCGCGCGCGCCTTGAGAAATTCCACATGCCCGAACACGCAGAACATCGGCAGGTTCAGTTCAGCGCGACGCGCATAGAGCGACAGGATGAGGTCCGGGCCAATGCCGGCCGGCTCGCCCATGCTGATGGCCAGCGGCTTGCTCATCATGCCCCCGTCGGTCGCCCGCTGCCCGTTTCGGGGCAACTGGCTTAGTTGTAGATGATCTTGGCGCGGCTGCGCAGGTCGGCCAGGTAATTGGTCGTCTGCTGCTGCAGGGCGCTGGTGCCGGCTTCGGCTTCGAGATTGCCCTTGATGAAGGTCAGGTCTTCCGCCTGGGTCTTCTGGCAAACGGCGAGCATGGACACGCCGGTATCGACCACGCGCGGCTTGGTAATGCCGCCCACATTGAGCCCAGCCAGCTCCTTGGCAATCGCCTCAGGCAACTGCGTGGCATGGCGGCGGCCGACATCGATCACGGCCGCATCGGTATAGCTCAGCGACAGCTGCACGGCGCTGTCGCAGCCGGCAAAGCTCGAACGGTAGCGATTGGCCTGCGCCGTACGGCCACCGGCGCCTTGGCCGCCGGGCGCCACGAAGATGATTTCCTTGAGGATGTAGTCATAGGTCTGGAAAGCGGCGACCTGGCTTGCGGCCTTCTGGTCCAGCTCGAGATCGGAAATCTGTACCTGCGGCATGATCGCCTGCTCGCTCACCGCATTCCAGGCGATGGCGGCCCGCAGCCGGTCGCGCAGGGTCTCGATGCCGACGCCGTTCTGCTGCAGCATCTGGATCAGCTTGTCCTGGCTGATCTTGATATTGCGCGACACCTGCTGCAGGCCTTCGTCGACCTGCGCATTGGAGACGGTGATGCCGAGGCGCTTGGCCTCTTCCATCTGCAAGGCTTCGTCGATGAGCTGGTCGGTCGCGCCCTTGCGTCCGGTCTTGTTGCCTTCCATGCTGAACAGGCGCAGCCGCTGATCGACCTGGGTGTCGGTGATCGGGGTGCCATTGACGGTCACTACAGTCGCGGCCAGGCTTGGCGCGGCCAAGGCCACGGTCAAGACCAGGCCAACCATCGCTGCGGCCGCTGCGCGTCCAAAGTGTTGCAATGCCATCATCGTCTTCCGCCTGTCCAAGAATTCGTGCCCGCTCTCAATGCGGCGGGAAAAGCACGCTGTCAATTGCCCGATGATTGCGGCCAAAATCCGCAACACACGCTAGCGTGTGGTGGCGCCCATGACGCCCAGGTCCAGCCCCGCCGGCGTCTTCAGCCGGAAGCTGCCGGTAAAGCGCGTGTCATCGGGGCTTGTATGGGTCGGTCCGGTGCGCGTCGCGGTCGCGCCGATCACCACATAGCCATCGTCATAGGTCAGGCCCGCGCCCACCTGCAGCCAGCTGCTATTGGTGATGTCCCAATAGGTATTGCCGGTAACGCGCCAGTAATCCATCAGCGGCACGCCCAGCTCCAGCCCGATTTCCTGCTGGTCCTTGATCACGCCGGCCCGCTCATTGGCCGCGATGTAATTGTAATCCACCGTCGCCGAGTACCCGGCATTGGAATAGGTCATGCCCAGCCCGGTGCGCGCCAGCAACCAATCGTCAGTGTTTACCTGCACTTTGCCGCCGACTTTAAAGCCGGGTGAGAACACGCCGTAGGCGCCCAGCACCGCATAGGATGTCTCGTCTTCCAGCCCACCGCCCACGCCCGTCTGCACCTGGTCCGGAGCCGCAAAAGCATTGGCGCCAGCCAGGTGGAACGATTGCCCGCCCAGCAGTTCGAGATAGGAGCCATCCACGAAATTGGCCTGGTAGCGCCCGCCGATATTGGCGCGCAGGCCAGTCTCCTGCCGGTCGCTGCCGCTGAAGCGGTTATAGCTGAACAAATTTGTGTCATCGAAGACGAAGCTCTGCGCATCGTCATTGGTCACGCCCACCGCCGTGGTGTCCGATCCGCGATAGACCAATTGGCCGATCGGCTCGATCAGATGCACCGTCGAGCCATCGCTGGCCGCCATGGGGAACCGCACATCCATCGCCGCAATGGGCGTCGCGCTCCACAGCGTCGTTTCGCCCGGAGCGCCCGCGGCGGCGCTGGTGCCATCGTAATAAGCGACATCGGCCCGGCCACCCAGATAGGGCGTCGCCACAAACCCGCCCGCACCGATCCACTGGTTCTGCCAGCCGGCCTGGAATTGGGCGTGGGTCTTCTCACCGGAATAGCCGAGATCGTACGGAGCGACAGAACCATCCGCCCTAAGGCGCTCAGTGTGGGAATCATCATCCCGCCGCACACCGAGCAGCCGCCCGCTGATTTCGAACCGCCCCATGCCGGGAGCCATTTCGATGAAATGCTCGAAGCGGGCATTGGGCAGCGCCTTGGCCTGCTGCCGCTGGCTATCCTCGGTCACGTCGCCCAGCACGTTAAACTGCTGCATCCGTAGGTCGATATAGGTGTCGGGCGTCAGATTGGTGGCATAGACCTCGTTGACCGACGATTTGGCCGTGGTCATCCGGTAGTCTTCGAGATAGGCCGCGTCGGTGAACTTGGTATAGGACCAGCCAACCGTCCAGTCGGCGATCGGGCGGAACTCGCCTGAGCTCTGCAATGCCCCCCGCCATTCCTCCTGCGCTTCAGAGAAGGTGAAAGCGCCGGGATTGAACTGGTACAGGCCCGACGCCTTGATGTTGAACGAGCCATTGTCGAAGCGCTGGATCCATTCCGCGCCCAGCAGGAAACCCTGACCGGTCAGCAGCGTCGGCGTCAGGATCACCTCGGTCCAGCGCGTGGAATAAACCGCCACCGGCACTTCGACCTTGAGGCCGATCTCTTCGCTATAGTCGAACGAAGGCGTACGGAGCCCCGCAACCGTCCCCGAACTGGTGTCAGGCAGCCAAAGATAAGGCAGCCAGGCCACCGGCACACCCAATATGGCAAGGCTTGGCTGTTCTAGTGCCAGCGAACCATCCGCACGATTCTGCGTGACGCGGTTGGCATGCATCGACCAGCCGATGCGCCGGCCCTTGCCGTCCACGCATTCCCCGCAGGGCGCATAGGTGGCGTTGTTCAATACGGTCTGCAGTGCCGCCACATAATCGGCGCTGTCCGCCGTGATCCGCGCGCCGTCATAGCTGGTAATGGTCAGGGCATCGAGCAGCGCCTGCTTCATCCCGCCGGTCAGCTGCAGGTCGTTGGTTTCGGTCACATTCTTGGATGGGTCGCGGATGGTGACTGCGCCCACGAAATGCGCGTCGCTGGTCAGCCGGTTATACACCAGGTTCTGCCCGCTCAGCGTATAGCCGCCACGGGTCACCACCACATTGCCGCTGGCCGTGATGATATTGGTATTGCCGTTAAACGCCAGATTGTCGGCCTCGACCCCGGTGGGCGCGCTCGGATCGATCGGGGCATTGAAGAAATCGGCGGGAAGCAGGCCCTGCGCCATCGCGCCGCCGCCAAGGGCAATGCCAAGCACCGCGCCGGCGGCCGCCAGGCGGAGTGACGATCGGATATATGCGCCCCAGCCCTTACTCACGTACGCCCGTCTTCCTTATGCAGCAGCACCGTCACGCCAATGACGATGGCTACGAACGCTGGTCCGACTGCGGCAAACGCGGGATCGAGAACGCCGGTCGACCCGGCCCGGTCGGCCATCTCGGTAATCACGAATACTACAAACCCAAGCACGATCCCGTAGAGAACCGCGGGACCAAAATTAGACGACCTTCGATAACCTGCGGTAAACGCAAAAGCAATGAACAGCGAGCCCGTTAACACCAGCGGCAGGGCGAGCAATTTGATCAGCCGCATCGATGCCGCGCTGCGGATTGCACTATCCGTCACGCCGGTTTGCAGCAGCCGCGCCAGCTCGAAAAACGTCATATCCTCGGTCGATGCCAGCCGCAGATTGATCTCGGCCGGTGTCGACGTGGTGGGCAATGTGTAGTTGTAAACCTCATGCGGCGGCGTGTCGGGATTGCGCACTGTGGCTGTGGGCAGCACCCAATAGCCGTTTTCCAGCCGCGCCTCGGGGGCCTCGATTCGATGGTCAGGGGCATTGCTGAGGTTGAACACCGTCACATTGCCCAATACCGAGCCGCCCGGCCGCATGTCGGTCGCCAGCATCACATAACGCGTGTCCCCGGAGCGCTGCTCGAGCCAGATTTCCCCCGGCGTCAGCATCGAGGCTTCGCCCGGGGGCGTCGGATTGAGTTCGCGATTGATCTGGGTGCTGATCGTTTCTGCCCCCAGCGCGATCACGAAACTGACCAGCATCAGGGCAATCGTCGGCGCGCGCACGATCCGCCAGATCGATAGCCCGCTGCTTTTGATCACAGTCAGTTCATGCCGCGCTTTGAGGTCGATAAAACCCACAATGGCGCCCATCAGCACCGTCACCGGCAGCGTCTTGATGGTCCAGCGCACCCCGCTCATGGCCACCATCAGGAAAGCCATGGCCATGCCCCGGCTTTCAGCCACGAAATTGAAGCGCCCGGTATCCAGCGATTCCACCAGCGTGATGATGCCGTAGAACACGAACACGGTCACCCCGATGCGGCTCGCCAGCCGCGACAGCACCAGCCAGTCGATCCGGGTCATACCGGCACCACGGCGCCGGGGTGGCGCGGCCGTGCCCGGACCAGCAGAATTGTGCCGCCCACCACCATCATCAGCAGCGCGCCGGTCGAGGACCCCAGCGGGCTATAGGCGCTGACGCCCAGCTCGACAAAGGCCAGCAGCATCACGACCACTTCCATCGGCAGCGAAAAGCGCGTTCGCCGCCCGCTGGGAAAGCCGCAGATCGCCAGCACCAGCATGCAGATACCGACCACCTTGAGCGCTTCGAACATGCGTTTGGACAGCTCCTTGACCAATTCCGGCGGCCATTCGCCGCTGGCCAGGGCCGCGCCCACCAGCGAGAGACTGTCGGTTTCGAGCAATGGATCGGCTACCCCCGTCGTCTGCGATAGCCGCTCCACATTGAGGTCGTATCGGCTGAACGAAATTTCCGAGAATTGGCCGGTGCTCGAGGTATATTGCAGTGCCCCATTATACAGCTCGATGACATAGCCCTCGCCATCGGTGGAAACACGCGCCGTATCGGCCATATAGGTGTGGCGCATTTCCGGGTCGCGCCGGTCATCGGCAAAGAACTCAGTGATTTCGCCATTGCCCGCCCGCCCGCCGATCAGCAGCAGCACGCCCGGCGTCACCTGGGTGAAGCGCTTGGGTTTCAGCGTCGTGCTGATCAGGTCGGCGGCCACGCTGGCCGAAAGAATGTTGAGCCGCTTATTGGCCATGGGCGCGAGAAAATTCGAGATCAGCAGCACCGCCACAACGCCCGCCACCGCCACTACGCCCGTGGCCCGCCACAGCGAGGGCAGGCCATAGCTGGTATGGATGATGTGCAATTCACGGCTGGCCTGCAGCGCCAGCAGCGCCCGCGCCAGTCCAATGCCGATACAGACATAAAAGAAGGTCAGCGCCAGCGGCGGCATGGTCAGCAGCGCCTGCAGCGCCAGCGTCACCAGCCCTTGCCCCTTCACCGACACCACATCGAACGAACGCAGGCAATTGACCAGCCACAGCAGCACGCAGACCACGCCGAACAGGATCATCGCATCGATGACGAACAGGCGTGACAGATAGGCGGTTAGTCGCTTCATACGGCACCCATGGCGTCCACAAGCGCCGCTTTTATGTCCTGTTCAGGACCGTGTCGACACTGCGGCCTTTCCTATTTTCGCACAAGCTGGGGACAGAAGCCGCGCGCCTTTGCCTCGCCTGTGTTGCGGGATTGACGCGGCCTCCATTCCCCTCAATGCTTCGGAAAATATCTTCGCATGGCGCCCGCCATGTCTTGCAAGGCCGACCAATGTCCCAGAAACTTTCGATCCAAACGGCAGCCTTTGCCGGCGTTTCCGCACCCCTGACCATCATCTATGCCGCCGAAGGCGAAGCCCCCACCGGCGCCGCCGCCGCCATCTGGTCCGCCACCGGGCTCGATTGGCATTCAGTCAGCGCTTCCGCCGCCTTCAAGGGCAAGCAAGGCCAGGCGCTCGACATCATAGGGCAGGGCGCTGGCCGCCTGATCGTCTTGGGCAAGGGCAAACCTGATGACAAGGCTCCCCTCAATGCCTGGACCGATCGCGGCGGCTCGCTGTTCGCCAAGATCGCGGCCGCCCGCGCCGAGTCGGTCGCCGTCATCGTGGACGAGCCCGGCGCCACCCCCGCTGCCATAGCCGAGCTGGCCGCGGGCCTGCGCCTGCGCCACTACAAGTTCGACAAATACAAGACCGCGCGGTCCGATGAGCCGGCCGGCGACATCTCTATCACGCTGCATGTCGCCGACCCCGCCGCCACCGATACAGCCATTGCCGATCGCGGCGCCGTGGTCGAGGGCACGCTGCTCGCCCGCAACCTGATCAACGAGCCGGCCAATGTCCTGGGCCCGGTCGAATTCGCCGCCAAGGCCGCCGAATTGTCGGCGCTCGGCGTCGATGTCGAAATTCTCGAACCCGCCGAGCTCGAAAAGCTCGGCATGGGCTCGCTGCTTTGCGTTGCCCAGGGCTCGGATCGTCCCGCCCGCCTCGTCGTCATGCAATGGCGTGGCGGCGATACCGGTGCTGCGCCGCTGGCCTTCGTGGGCAAGGGCGTGGTCTTCGACACTGGCGGCATTTCCATCAAGCCCGCCGCCTCCATGGAGGAAATGAAGGGCGATATGGGTGGCGCCGCCGCCGTCACCGGCCTCATGCGGGCACTGGCTGGCCGCAAGGCGCCGGTCAACGCGGTCGGCGTTATCGGTCTCGTCGAAAACATGCCTTCGGGCAATGCCGTCCGCCCCGGCGATATCGTTACCGCCATGAGCGGCACCACCATCGAAGTGATCAATACCGATGCCGAAGGCCGCCTCGTGCTGGCCGACGCGCTTTGGTACACGCAGGACCGCTTCAAGCCCCGCTTCATGATCAATTTGGCGACCCTCACCGGCGCCATCATCGTGGCGCTCGGCCACGAGCATGCGGGCCTCTTCTCCAACAATGACGAATTGGCCATCCAGCTGCTCAATGCCGGCCTCACCGCCAATGAAAAGCTCTGGCGCATGCCGCTCAGCCCCGCCTATGACAAGCTGGTCGAATCCAAATTCGCCGATATCCGCAATTCCGTCGGCCGCCCGGCGGGCTCGATCACGGCGGCCCAGTTCCTGCAGCGCTTCGTCAACAACGTCCCCTGGGCGCATCTCGACATCGCCGGCACTGCATTCGGCACCAGCGCCACCGAGATCAACACCTCCTGGTCGGCAGGTTTCGGCGTCGCCCTGCTCGATCGGCTAGTCAGGGACTATTACCAGGGCTAGCCAACCTTCTTCCCCTCTCCCCTTGTGGGAGAGGGATAGGAAATCCGCGTTCAGCGGATTTGCGAGGGTGAGGGGTGCTGCGCAAGCCCATGCTTCGGGGCTCGCAGACGCCACAGAACCCCCTCATCCGCCCTTCGGGCACCTTCTCCCACAAGGGGAGAAGGCGACCACTTCGGCATCGTCGCGCACCGATTCAGTCTTCCACCCACCAGCCTCTCGCGCTTAAGTAGGGCCATGCCTGATATCCTCTTCTACCACCTCGAAGCCCGCCCGCTGGAAGCGGTCATCCCGCTTTTGCTGGAAAAAACGCTCGAACGCGGCTGGCGTGCGGTAGTGGAAGTCGGCTCCACCGAGCGCGCCGAAGCCCTCGATGCGCATCTCTGGACCTATCGCGAGGATAGTTTCCTGGCCCATGGCCTGGCGGGGGAGGAGACCGACAGCCTCCAGCCCATTCTCATCACCACCGGCCTCGACAATCCCAACGGCGCCGCCTGCCGCTTCTTCGTCGATCGCGCCGTGCCCCAATCCGCCGATGGCTATGAGCGCATCGTCTACATGTTCTCCGGCCATGATCCCGATGCCGTGGCCGAAGCCCGCCTCGCCTGGAAGGCCCTGCGCGACGGCAACAGTGTGACCTATTGGCAGCAGGAAGCCAGCGGCCGCTGGGTCAAGAAGGCATGACGCCTGATCTGTCCACGCCCAGCCGCCACCAATTGCACGAAGACATTTTCGCCATCCTGATCGGCACAACGCTGGTCTCGCTCGGCATTGTCTTCTACGCCCAGGTCACTCTGATCACCGGCAGCACGGCCGGCATCGCCCTGCTGTTGCAATATGCCACCGGCATCCCCTTCGGCTGGCTGTTCTTCGCCATCAACCTGCCATTCTACGTACTGGCCGTGCTGCGCATGGGCTGGCCCTTCGCCATCAAGACCTTCCTCAGCGTTGCCCTGGTCTCGTGGTTTTCCGTCCATTTTCCCGATTGGCTGGATATTTCCAGCATCCATCCGCTCTTTGCGGCTTTGGTCGGGGGCGGGCTGATCGGGCTGGGCATTCTCTCGCTGTTCCGCCACAAGGCCAGCGTGGGCGGCATCAATATCCTCGCCCTGTATCTGCAGGAAAATTTCGGCATCCGCGCCGGCTATTTCCAGCTCGGCGTCGATACAGTGATCCTGCTGATCGCGTTTTTCGTGCTGCCCTTTGACCGGGTGCTCTATTCGGTCCTCGGCGCGCTGGTGCTCAACCTGATCGTCGCGCTCAATCACAAACCCGGCCGTTACGTCGGTTTCAGCTAGGCTTGTCCTTGTCCTTCTGCCGGCTCTGCGGCGGCACGTCGGCCTTCTGGGTAATGTCCTCCTGATAGAGGTCCATATAGTCCTGCATCAGCTCGTAGCAGAAGATGATCTCGACGGTTTCGGGGTCATAGAAGGCATTGGCCTCCCCGCAGCGCTTGGCATTGAACTGCACATTCTCCCGCAGATTGTAGCGATTGCGCAATTCATCGGCGACCTGGTCGAACACCCCGCTCGATTTGAACGCGGCCGCCGCATCCTTCAGCCGGCCGCCGGCATCATGATAGGTCACCGTCACCTTGGTGCCCGTGCCATTCTTGTTGGCCCGCGTGCCCAGCAGGCCCTCAAAACTGCGCTTGACCAGCTCATAGTCGAAATAGCAGGTGTCGCGCCGGTCGCGATCCAGCGCGTAATCATTGGCGATCGGCTGGAATGCCTTGTCGTCGCTGCCCACCATCAGGCACACGATCTGATAGGCGCGCTGCTTGTCCAGCGTGTGGGCCGCGGCATAATCGCTCTCCACCCCGCCACTGTCATAAGCCACGCCCGACAGCACCCAGCCCTTGGCCGCGTCGGCCAGCGCCTGGTCGGCCTCGCGGGTCCGCTTGCTCAGCAAGGTCCAGGTGGCCATATTGTCGGCCGCATCCTCTTCCCGCCCCAGCACTGGCAGGTTGAGCTGGTCGACCAGCAGATGCGCGATTTCATGATACAGCACGAAAAGACTGTTATTGGCCGCGAAGCGCCGGATTTCGGCCCGTTCCTTCTTGCTCAGCTCCGCTGCCGCCGTCCCTTGCAGGGCCATCGCGCACAAACCGATCAAAAGAACGATGCCACGATAGAATGTGCGCATGACCAACTCTTCGGATTCTTCGTTGTGGCCAGCAGATTGCAAGGACGCTGCGCTGTCAACTCACGCTGACAAACGGGCTTAAAGACCGTTTGAAACTTTCTTAATCGCCGCCCGGCGCCCAGGTCTTGTCAGCGAGCTCAAATCCGGAGAATTGGAACCCCGGCGCCACGGTGCAGCCCACCAGCGTCCAGTCTCCCGTGCTTTCCGCGGCCTGCCAGGCTTCACGCGGCACCACGATTTGCGGCCGCTGGCCATTATCGAGATCAGCGCCCAGCACCTGCTCGTCCACTGTCCGGCCATCGGAAATGCGCAGGCGCAGCGGCGCGCCGGCATAGAAATGCCACACTTCGACCGCGTCCACGCGATGCCAATGCGATTGGTCACCCGCCTCGAGTAGATAATAGATCGCCGTGGATTTGGGCCGTCCGTCAGTGCTGGCATTGTCCTCGAATGTGCGCGCATACCAGCCGCCTTCGGGATGGCGTTCCATCCCGAGCGTGAAAATCACGTCCTTGGCGGCCAGTTTCCTCATGCGCGCTCGACACTCTCAAGTTCGGCGCTCAGCGCCAGCCATTTTTCTTCCGCAGCCTCGAGATCGGCGCTTAGACGCGCCTTGTCCTTGCCCAAAGCGATCAGGCGTTCGGGAGCGCCATTGTAGATTTTGGGATCGTCCAGCTGAGCGCCGATTTTGTCGATTTCCACCTTCAAACGGGCAATCTTGGTTTCCACATCCTTAATGCTCGCCTTGATTGGGGCGACCTCGGCCCGCTTGGCCGCAGCCTCCTGCTTGGACAGCTTGTTGCCGCCGCCCTTGCCACCGCCGCCGCTCTTGCTCTCCTTGTTGGAGGTGATCGAGCGCTGGTAGCTGTCCAGATCCTCGTCCAACTCGCGAATAGTGCCGCCTTCCGCGATCCACAGCGTATCGCAGGTCGCTTCGATCAGGTGGCGGTCGTGGCTGATGATCAGCACGGCGCCTTCATAATCGTTCAGCGCATGCACCAGGGCATCGCGGCTATCGATATCGAGATGGTTGGTCGGCTCGTCGAGGATCATCATCCCCGGACCGCCAAAGGTGATCAGGCCCATCAACAGCCGCGCGCGCTCGCCGCCCGAAAGGTTCTTGGCCAGCGTGTCCATGCGCGATTTGGTCAGGCCCATCTGGCTCAGGCGCGAACGGCGTCTGGCTTCGCTTTCGGTGGGCATCAGCTCCACGACATGCTCGAATGGCGTCCAGTCGGGCTTGAGCTTGTCCATCTGGTGCTGCGCAAAATGCGCGATTTCCAGCTTCTTGCCCTTCGCAAGCGTGCCGCCCGTCGGCTTGATATCGCCGGCAAGGAGCTTTGCAAAAGTAGACTTGCCGTTACCATTCACCCCGATCAAGGCAATCCGATCCTCTGGGTCGATCCGCATGTTCACATTGCGCAGAATGGTCTTGTCGCCATAGCCCGTCGATACGCCATCTAACGTAAGCATGGGCGTTGCCTGCTCGGCCTTGGGCTGCTGGAATGTGAACGGCGCCGCATATTCATCGAACATCGCCGCGGGCGGCCGCAGCTTCTCGATCATCTTCATGCGCGACTGGGCCTGCTTGGCCTTGGAGGCCTTGGCCTTGAAGCGGTCGACGAATTTCTGCAGATGCGCCACCTGGTCGAGCGCCTTTTCGCGGCCCTTGTTGTTGAGCTCCATCTGCATGCGTCGCGTGGTTTCGAACGTGTCGTAATTGCCTTTGTAGAAGGTCAGTTTCTTGTGTTCGAGATGGATGATCGAATTGACCGACTTGTTGAGCAGGTCACGATCATGGCTGATCATGAAGACGGTATAGGGATAGGTGGCCAGATACTTTTCCAGCCACAGCGTGCCTTCGAGATCCAGATAGTTAGTCGGCTCGTCCAGCAGCAGCAGGTCAGGCTGGGAAAACAGCACGCCCGCCAGCGCCACGCGCATGCGCCAGCCGCCCGACAGCTCATGCGTCGGCGCATTCTGGCGGTCCTGCTCAAAGCCCAGGCCCTTCAAAATCGACGATGCCCGCCCCTCGGCCGAATAGGCGTCGATATCGGCCAGCCGCGTGTAGATTTCGCTGATCCGGTCCGGGTCCGTCGCGGTCTCTGCTTCCGCCATCAGCGCGGTGCGCTCCTTGTCGGCGGCCATCACCACTTCAAGCACGCTTTCATTGCCGGCCGGCGCTTCCTGCGCCACCGCGCCAATGCGCGCCTTCTTGTTCAGCTCGACATTGCCCGCATCGGCCGAGATATGGCCCTGCAGCAAATGGAACAATGTGGTCTTGCCGGTGCCGTTCTTGCCAACGAACCCGGTCTTGGAGCCGGTGGGCAGCACCACCGAGGCATCCTCGAACAATTCGCGGCCCTGAATGCGGTAGGTGAGGTTATTGATCGTAAGCATGACAACGGCAATCTAGTGAGGAGGGCAGGGGTCTGTGCGGCACATGCGGCGCCAATGCGGCAACGCCCCTGCGAAAAGGTGTTGGCTGCTGGATAAAGTTAAGAACCTCTTATGGCAACCGCCATTGCGGTATAGTTGACACGCGGTTGCCAAACTCGCCATCTAGCCTCCTCAAAAATGGAGGACCACATGCGCCAATTCGCCCTCGCCACCATCCTGGCCCTCAGCACCAGTGCCGCCTTTGCCGACGCGCCCTTCGCACCAATGCCCGAGCCATCGCCCAATGAAGGCCCGGCCTTTATCGACTCCTCTGCTACCCGCCTCGATGCCGATCAGGTCCAGCTCAAACTGACCTTCGAAGGCGGCGCCTGCCAGGCCGTCGACGAGCCGGTTCTGGGCGATGATTCCGGCGGCACCCTGGCCGTCACCATCCCCACCCATGACACCTCCGAAATGTGCACCATGCAGATCGTGCAGATCCCGGTTGATGTCACCATCGCCGCCGGTGCCGACGTCACCGCACTCGATGTCACCATCCAGGCGCCAGGCGGATCGCGTCAGACTGGCGGAACCATTGAGGTCGCGGCTGATTAGCCCCTGTGCGCCAACTAGTCTTGTCTCCGTCGCAGTCTGTCGATAGAAGGCAGCACCTTTCTAAGCCCTTTATCGCAATAAGGACCAGTTTCAATGGCGATCGAACGCACTTTCTCCATCATCAAACCCGATGCCGTCCGTCGTAACCTCATCGGCAAGATCCTGACCAAGTTCGAAGACGCCGGCCTGCGTCCGATCGCGCTCAAGAAGATCCACATGACCCGCGCCCAGGCCGAAGGCTTCTACGCGGTCCACAAGGATCGTCCTTTCTTCGGCGAACTGGTCGAGCAGATGATCGCTTCCCCCGTCGTCGTGCAGGTTCTGGAAGGCGAAGGCGCCATCCTCAAGAACCGTGACGTGATGGGCGCAACCAACCCGGCAAACGCCGCTGACGGCACCATCCGCAAGGAATTCGCCCTCTCGATCGGCGAAAACTCCGTGCACGGCTCGGACGCTCCCGAGACCGCTGCCCAGGAAATCAAGTTCTTCTTCAACGACGACGAACTGGTCGGCTAGTCCCACTTCCTACCCCTCTCCCCTTGAGGGACTTCGAGCCGTCCCGCAGGGCAAATCGCTCCGGTGGAGCGATTTGGTAAGAAGGCCATGAGAGCTATGCTCGAATGGCACGAATTTTCCACAACAACCGTACTTCGAGGGAGAGGGATAGAAAATCGGCGTTCAGCCGATTTTCGAGGGTGAGGGGTTCTGCGCCATCCCATGCTTCACTGCTGTTGATGGCGCACAACCCCTCATCCGCCCTTTGGGGCACCTTCTCCCTCAAGGGGAGAAGGCTGACGACTGCCAATTCATTTGGTAGGCCGCCCGCCGGGCGGCCTTTTGCTTTATTTGTGCTATGCTGCACGCAACCGCCCCGGCGTCATTCTCGCGTAAGCGGGAATTTCCCTGGCCAATCCATCCGCAAGAAGTGGGATTCCCGCTTACGCGGAAATGACGTCGTTGCTTGATCGACGTCCCACGAAAGAACTGATTTGTCCCTGCCTGAAACCATTCTTGCTCCGCTCGCCCGTGCCCTTGCCGCCAAGGGGTACGAGACGCTGACGCCCGTGCAAGCCGCCATCATCGAAGATGAAACCGCCGGCCGCGATCTGCTCGTTTCCGCTCAAACCGGCTCCGGCAAGACCGTCGCCTTCGGCATGGCCATTGCCCCAACCCTATTGGGTGATGCCGAGCGCTTCACCGAAGTCGGCGCCCCCCTGGCGCTGGTGATTGCCCCCACCCGCGAACTGGCCCTCCAGGTGCAGCGCGAACTCGATTGGCTCTATGCCGAAGCCGGCGCCCGCACTGCCTCCTGCGTTGGCGGCATGGATGCCCGCACCGAGCGCCGCGCCCTTGAACGTGGCGCTCACATCGTCGTCGGCACCCCCGGTCGCCTGCGCGACCACATCACCCGTGGCGCCCTCGATATGTCCGCGCTCCGCGCCGTCGTGCTCGATGAAGCCGATGAAATGCTCGACCTCGGCTTCCGCGAAGACCTCGAATTCATCCTCGACGCTGCCCCCGAAGATCGTCGCACGCTGCTCTTCTCCGCGACCGTGCCCAAGCCGATCGTCCAGCTCGCCAAGACCTTCCAGCGCGATGCCCTGCGCGTTGCCGCCTCCAGCGCCACCGAGCAGCACGCCGATATCGACTACAAGCTGATGCTGGTTCCCGCCGCCGAGCGCGAAAACGCTATCATCAACACGCTGCTCTACTTTGAATCGGTCAACACCATCGTCTTCGCCTCCACCCGCGAAGGCGTCAAACACCTCTCGGCCCGCCTGCACAATCGCGGCTTCGACGTCGTGACCCTCTCCGGCGAACTCTCCCAGTCCGAGCGCACCAATGCGCTGCAGGCCATGCGCGATGGCCGCGCCCATATTTGCGTCGCCACCGACGTTGCCGCCCGCGGCATCGATCTGCCAAATCTTGACCTGGTCATCCACGCCGACCTGCCGACCAATCCCGACACGCTCCTGCACCGTTCGGGCCGCACCGGTCGCGCCGGCCGCAAGGGCACCTGCGTCATCATCGCCCCGATGCATCGCCGTAACGTCGCCCAGCGCATCCTCAAGGGCGCCAAGCTCGACGTCACCATGATGGGCCCGCCCACCGCGAGCGAGATCGACGCCCGCTACCGCGAAGGCATCCTCTCCAACGCCTCCCTCAGCCTGCCGGTCGCGGAGGAAGAGGCCGATTTCGTCGGCCAGCTGCTCGCCCGCTACAGCCCCGAGGCCATCGCCGCCGCCTATCTGCGCCAGCAATTCGCCGCCCGCCCGGCCCCCGAAGATGTCACCGAAAACGCCATGCCGGACCGGCCGGGCGACAAGGACCCGCGTACCCGCGAAAAATTCGAGGGCGGCACCTGGTTCAAGGTCACCGTCGGCCGCAAGCACAAGGCCGAGCCCCGCTGGGTCCTGCCTATGCTGTGCAAGGCCGGCAATGTCACCAAAACGGCCATCGGCTCGATCCGCATTTTCGATACCGAATCCCATTTCGAAGTCGCCGCCGGCAAGGCCGACGCCTTCGCCGCCGCCATCGCGCGCAATGGCTCGGGCGAACGCGGCGTCACCATCTCGGCCATTGAAGCCCCGGGCGAACGTCAGGCCACGCCGCGCCCATCCGGCAAGCGCCCGCCAGGCCCCGTCGAACGCTACGACCCCATGGCTGCCCGTCCCGAACGCACTGACCGCAAGCAGCGCTACGGCTCGTCCACCCTCGGCGCCGAAGACTTCCAGCCCGCGCCCGCCGAGGCACCGCGCCCGCCCCGCAAGGACTTCGACAAGCCCCGCGCCCCCAAGGCTCCCACCAAGGACAAGGGCAAGCCAAAATGGGCCGGCAAGCCCGCTGGCGATGGCGCCCCCTACGCCAAAAAAGACAAGCCAGCCGGCAAAGACCACAAAGCCAAGCGCAAGCCGCAAATCTAAGCCCCCGATCTCTCCACAGCCCCGGAGAGATCCCTCCCCCTA
>UCAU01000016.1:0-3766 GCA_900470445.1 Hyphomicrobiales bacterium
AGAAAACAGAGGTTCCCGCTTTCGCGGGAATGACATCGCGGTTGGAGACGACGCCTTCGGCTCCATCGTCCCCTCCCCCTTGAGGGGAGGGTCAGGGTGGGGGTCTCGTGGCCTACCCCCTTGGCGCCGCAGCCCTTTGCAACCGATCATTAATCGCCTCGCCCAGCCCCTCATCAGGAATCGGCGCCACCGCGATCACCCCCCGCCCCTCGGCATCCAGCTCATGCAGCATGGCAAAGAGGTTCCGCGCCGCTTCCTTGAGATCACCCGATGGCGACAAGTTCCGCATCGGCCCATCAAACGCCGCCGCCGCGCCGAAGGCCAGATAAGCCTCCCCCTCGCGCGGCTCGGTACCCAGCCGCATCAGCGCATCGGGCGCATAATGGCTGAGCAGCATGCCGGGCGCTGCAATCGCCGCATCCTTTTCCGCCAGCTCCACCACTGTCCCCAGCACCAGTTCGATGTCGCCACGCGCCATGGCGCCTGATCGCAGCTGGATCAGCCGATCGCCATCGACCCGGATGATGGTGGATTCCACCCCCGCCCGGCACGGCCCGCCATCCAGCACCGGCACCCGCCCACCAAAGCCGAGCCGCACCTGATAGGCCGTGGTCGGCGATAGCCGCCCCGATGGATTGGCCGACGGCGCCGCCAGCGGCCGCCCCACCGCTGCCAGCAGCTCCAGCGCCACAGGATGATCGGGAATACGGAGCGCCACGGTGTCGAGCCCGGCGGTCGCCACATCGGCCAGTCCATTGCCCTTTCGCGCCGGCAGCACCAGCGTCAGCGGCCCCGGCCATAGCGCCGCGATCTTGTGCGCGGCCGGCGAAAAGACCGCCAGCGTTTCCGCCATGGCCAGATCCGCGCAGTGAATAATCAGCGGATTGAAGCGCGGCCTGCCCTTGGTTTCGTAGATCGAGAGCACTGCATCGGGGTCGGTCGCGTCCGCCCCCAGGCCATAGACCGTTTCGGTGGGAAACGCGCACAGCTTGCCCGCAAGCAGGATCGCGGCTGCTTCGTCCACTGTTTTCGGCTCAGGAAAGCTCAATTCACCAGTCTTCGTCATGGCCGTTGTTTGACAATGACGCCCCGCCACGTCAAGACGAAGTGCAGGGAAACCGGAGCCCCGAGTGACCACGCTTCTCGTCAGCCAGCCAGATTTTGCCGATCACGTCACCCCGCCGGGTCATGCCGAGCGTGCCGACCGCATTGTCGCGATCGAAGAAGCCCTCGCCCGCTCGCGCTTTGACGCCCTGGTCCGCCGCAATGCGCCGACCGGCGATCTGATGCTGGCCGAGCTGGTGCACGATTCCCGCTATCTCCCCCAATTGCGAGCCGCCCGCCCCGCCGAGGGCATTGGCCAATTGGACCCCGACACCTTCATTTCCGCCCGCTCGCTCGACGCCGTCGCCACCGGCATTGGCGGCGCGCTCATGGCGCTCGACACAGTGCTACTGGGGCAAGCCGACAACGCCTTCTGCGCCATTCGGCCACCCGGCCACCATGCCGAAATCGACCGGCCCATGGGCTTTTGCCTGGTCAACACCGTCGCCATCACCGCCCGCGAGGCCCAGCGCAAATATGGCGCCGAGCGCATCGCCATTGTCGATTTCGACGTGCATCACGGCAATGGCACGCAGGATATTTTCAAGGCCGATCCGACAGTCTTCTACGCCTCCAGCCATCAGATGCCGCTCTATCCCGGCACCGGCCATCCCCGCGAAACCGGCGTCGGCAATATCGTTAATGTGCCGCTCGACGCCAATTCGGATGGCGCTGCCATGCGCGACGCCTATCTCACCCGCATCATCCCCGCGCTGATCGATTTTTCGCCCGACCTACTGCTGCTTTCGGCCGGCTTCGACTCCCATCGCCTCGATCCTCTGGCCCAGCTCAATTGGGAATCCTCGGACTTCAGCTGGCTCACCGGAAAATTGATGGATGTGGCCGAGCGCTGCTGCGGCAACCGCATTGTGTCGCTGCTCGAAGGTGGCTATGACCTCAAAGGGCTGGCGGGCGGTGCGTCGCATCACGTCGCCATGCTGATGGACGGCGCCGTAGGCCGCCTCGAAGACTGAAGGAGCCCGACATGGCTGAGACGACCAATGACGATGTGAAAACGCTGAGCTTTGAGGCCGCTCTGGCCCAGCTCGAGGAAATCGTTGGCAAGCTCGAGTCGGGCCGCGCGCCACTGGCCGAATCCATCGCCATCTATGAGCGCGGCGAGGCTCTCAAGGCCCATTGCGAAACCCTGTTGCGCACGGCCGAAGCCCGCATCGAAAAGATCACCCTGTCCCGCGATGGCCGCCCCACCGGCACCGAGCCGCTGGACGCCTAGCGCCCTGCCATGACCAGCAAATCCCTCCGCAATTTCCGCATCGTGTTGTGGAGCCTGGTCGCCGTCGTGGCTTTGGGCGCCACGGCGCTTTATGTGCTGCGCCCACCCGCACGACCGGCGCCGCTCAATTTCGCCACCCAGCAATTCGCCCTGGCCTCGACGGCCGGCGGCACGTTCACGCAGGACGATCTCAAGGGCAAACCAAGCCTGATTTTCTTCGGTTACACCTTCTGCCCCGATGTGTGCCCCACCACGCTGGCCGAAACCACCGCCTGGCGCACCCAGCTCGGCCTGACGCCCGATCAACTGCGTATCATCTTCGTCACCGTCGATCCCGAACGCGACACGCTCGACGCCGTCAAAGGCTATGTCGAAGGCTTTGATCCCTCGATCATTGGCCTCGTCGGCGACGCGGCGCAGACCGAAGCGATCAAGGCCGCTTTCGGCGTCTTTTCGGAAAAGGCCGAGGCTACCGACGACTACTACCTGGTCAATCACACCGCACTGACCTTCCTGATCGATGCCGAAGGCAAGTTCGACGGCACCATTGCCTATGAAGAGGCGGGCAGCACCGCGCTCGCCAAGGTCAAGCGACTGGTCGAAGGATGAGCGATCGTATCCGGCTCGATCTGGCGCTCGAACAGCGAAGCCTGGTGCCCAGCCGCGCCCGCGCGCGCGACGCCATTCTGCGCGGCACGGTGACCGTCAACGGCGTCACCGCCGTCAAACAAAATCAGATGGTCGGCCGCGACGACAAGCTCGCCCTCAGCGATCCGGCCGCAAATTACGTGTCCCGCGCCGCACTCAAGCTGGTGGCCGGGCTCGAAGCCGGCAGCATCGACGCCAGTGGCAAAACCTGCATTGACGTGGGCTCATCCACCGGCGGCTTCACCCAGGTTCTGATGGAACGCGGCGCCCGCCGCATCTATGCCGTCGATGTCGGCCACGCCCAATTGCACGAACGCCTCAAGGGCAGCGACCGTGTGGTCAGCATGGAGGGCGTCAATGCCCGCGACCTGACAGCCGAGATGATCCCCGAGCCGATCGACCTATTGGTCTCCGATGTCAGCTTCGTCTCAGTCATCAAAGTGCTCGAAGCGCCGCTAGCGCTCTGCACGCCCAATGCCGAGGCGGTAATCCTCTTCAAACCGCAATTCGAAGTCGGCCGCCGCAATGTCGGCAAGGGCGGTATCGTGACCAGTGAAGAGGCCATCCAGGCCGCCTTGACCGACGTCATCGCCTTCATGCAAGCCCAGGGCTTCCAGCACCGGAACTCGGTGACCTCACCGATTGCCGGTGGTGACGGGAATGTGGAGACGGTGTTGGTGTTTGCTCGGTAGGGGATACCCCCTCCTAACCTCCCCCTGATAGGGGGAGGAACCGCCTTGTGGTTAGAACTCGATCCAGTTCCAAGAGTGGAGAGATCCC
>UCAU01000016.1:3789-26317 GCA_900470445.1 Hyphomicrobiales bacterium
GCTAGGAGGGGGTACTCGGACCCTCAGTTCCGCTCAAACCCCACCGCACCCTCGCGCCCAGTCTGCCCGCGATGGCGCAGATAGTGATCGGCCAGTACCAGCGCCATCATCGCCTCGCCCACCGGCACCGCGCGAATGCCCACGCAGGGATCATGCCGCCCCTTGGTGACGATGTCGGTGTCCTCATTGCTCGTCGTCACCGTCTGGCGCGGCGTGATGATCGATGACGTCGGCTTCACCGCAAAGCGGCACACGATCGGATCGCCATTGGAAATGCCGCCCAGAATGCCGCCGGCATGGTTGGACAGGAAATAGGGCCGGTTCTCGCCGCTGCGCATCTGGTCGGCATTCTCGATGCCGGTCAGGCTTGCCGCCTCGAAACCCGCGCCAATTTCCACCGCCTTGACGGCATTGATGCTCATCATGGCAGATGCGAGATCCGCGCTCAGCTTGCCATAGATCGGCGCGCCCCAGCCGGCCGGCACATTCTCAGCCACCACTTCGATCACGGCGCCCACCGAATTGCCTTCCTTGCGGATGCCATCGAGATAGTCGGCCCACATCGCTGCCGCCTGGGCATCAGCGCAGAAGAACGGGTTCTGGTCGACCTGATCCCAGTCGAAATTGTTGTAGTCGATCTTGTGCGGCCCGATTTGCACCAGGCTCGCGCGAATGGAAATCCCCGCCAGAACCTGCCGCGCCACTGCCCCAGCCGCCACCCGTGCCGCCGTCTCGCGCGCCGAGGTGCGCCCGCCGCCGCGATAGTCGCGGATGCCGTATTTCTGGTCATAGGTATAGTCGGCATGGCCGGGCCGGTACTTGTCGCGAATCTCGGCATAGTCCTTGGAGCGCTGGTCGGTATTTTCGATCATCAGCGAGATCGGCGTGCCGGTCGTGCGCGCCCCATCGGTGCGCTCGTCCTCGAACACGCCCGACAGGATTTTCACCTCGTCTGCCTCGCGCCGCTGCGTGGTAAATTTGGATTGCCCCGGCTTGCGCCGATCCAGATCGCGCTGGATCAGTTCCGGCGTCAGCACGATGCCCGGGGGGCACCCATCCACCACCACGCCAAGCGCCGGCCCATGGCTCTCGCCCCAGGTGGTGAAACGGAAGAGATGTCCGAAAGTATTGAACGACATGGAGTGGCCCCGTGGTTGAGGGCTTTCTAGGCAGGAGGGACCGTCAGGTCAATCAAGCCAGTTCTCGATCTTGAGATTGGGCACTCGGGAGAATTCACGGATATTATCGGTGACAAGGGGAAGATCGAGCGCCAAGGCATGGGCGGCGATAAGGGTGTCCAGTGGTCCTATCGGTGTGCCCGCTCGTTCGAGCGTCGTGCGCAAAGTGGCGTAGATATCTACCGCTGAAGCGTCCAGGGCCAGGACGTCATAAAGGCTTGCCGCAGTCTCGATTTGGGCCGTCAGCCGCGGGGATCCGAGCTTTGCTGCGCCAAATCGCAGCTCCATAGCGACGATGACCGAGACACAAAGCTCACCTTGGCCGAAGGCGCGGAACCGACGCGCCGCCGGTCCATCTGGATGACGCAGAACATGCGACACGACATTGGTGTCGAGCATGAACCGATGCATCACTTCAAAAGATCGACATCGTCTGCCGGCAGCAATCCCTCATCGACATCAGGCCAGTCCACATCGACCGGCTCCAGCTTGTCCAGGAATTCCGACCAGCTTTTTGGCGCTTGGGGCGCTGCGGCATGGGGCGAAATGATAAGCCTGTCGCCATCGGTGGCGATATCCACTTCCGATGCATCCAGCTCGAAACCTTCGGGCAGCACAAGAATCTGCGCGCCGTCAGCATTGCGGTCGATCTTTGCAATCGTGGATCGCGACGTTTTGATCTCGTTCACTTTCGCCTCCTCTGGAAGGATCGCCCCCAAAGATAAGCCCGATCCAGCGCGGCAACAAGCTTAGACGTCGCCCGCCCGCAGCAGTTCCATCCTACCCGGCGTGAAGTGCATCACCGCGTCCTGCGGCGGCGCCCAGTTGATGACTTCCACGATCGGAGCATGTTCGATCAACACGCGCAAAGTACGGGCAATGCCGCCATGCGCAACGACCACGGAGGGACCGGTCAGCACCGCAGCGAATTCCTCGAGCCGGGCTTCGACATCGCGATAATTCTCGCCATTCTCAGGCCGGAAATCCCAATAGGTTTCGTCGCGCTCGCCCGGCGCCACGGCCATATTGGCCGGCAGCTGCTCGAACAATTCGCCCTCGAGCACGCCGAAGGAAATTTCCATCAGCCGCACATCGTATTTGACCTCTGGCAGATGGATATCAAAGCCCGCCCGCACCCGATCCATGGTGTCGCGGGTGCGGTTGAGGGGCGAGGCGTGCCATTCGAACGCCTTGGGATCGAGCCCGCGTGCCTTGAACAAAGCCGCCAGCGTCAGCCCGTTCTGGTTGGCCTGGCCCTTGCCCTTTTCGTTGAGCGGAATGTCCTTGCGCCCTTGATAGCGGCGTTCGGCGTTCCAGGGCGTTTCTCCATGCCGGATGAAGTAGATTTCCGGCCAGACCAAGGCTGTCATGTGCTTATTCCCGCGTTGCGCCAACGCGTCCTATCAAAGTGAATGGCAGTTACCGTAGCGGATTCCCCCGGTCACGCCACCGTCCAAATTGGAAAGCAGCCATGCCGCGCTTGCCTGCCCACCATCGAGGGGCCATTGTGGTGCTCACTTGCCGCAATGGTTGTCCTGACAAGGCAAGTTCGCGTCCCGGCCATTCGGCCGCCAAAGTCCGGTTGTTTCATGCCCCTTTCCGCCACCGATATCATTGCACAGCTCACCACTCTGGTGGGCCCCGCCGCCGTTATCGGCGTGCCAGAACAGATGGGCAATTATCTCAACGAGCCCCGCAAGCGCTTCCACAAAAGCGCCGCTGCGATCGTGCTGCCCGCTTCGGTTGTCGAAGTGCAGGCCATTGTCCGCTGGGCCAATGAGCACGGCGTGGGACTCATCCCCCAGGGCGGCAATACCGGGTTGGTCGGCGCGCAGGTGCCGCTGCGGGGCGATGAAGTCATCATCAGCCTCACCCGCCTCGACACCATCCGCAGCGTCGATCCCACCGCCGGCACTATGACGGCAGAGGCGGGCGTCATCCTCGAAAACGCCCATAAGGCGGCCGAAGCGCAGGGCACGATTTTCCCGCTCTGGCTAGCCTCGCAAGGCTCGGCCCGCATTGGCGGCCTGCTCTCCTCCAATGCCGGTGGCGTCAACGTACTCACCTATGGCAATGCCCGTGAACTCACCATGGGCGTCGAGGCGGTGCTGGCCGATGGGCGGCTCTATCAGGGCCTCAATTCGCTCAAAAAGGACAATACCGGCTACGACCTCAAGGACCTGCTGGTGGGCGCCGAGGGCACGCTGGGCATCATCACCGCGGCAACCCTCAAGCTCTTCCCCAAGCCGGAAGATTACGAGACCTGCATCGTCAACATCGCCGGTCCCGAAGCGGCACTGACCCTCTTCCAACTCCTGCGCGAACGGCTGGGCGGGCGCCTCAACGCCTTCGAGATCGTCCCCGCGCTGGGCCTCGACATGCAATTGCGCCATGCCATGCTGGATCGCGACCCCACTGCCGGCCCCTCCCCCTGGTATGCGCTGATCGAAATTTCGCGCATGGCGGGCGGGCAGGCCGGGCTGTTGCAGGCCGCCATCGAGACCGCCTTCGAGCGCCAGCTGATCGACAATGCGGTGCTCGCCGAATCCCTGTCCGATCGTACCCGCATGTGGGCCTTCCGCGAGCAGATGAGCGAGGTGCAATCCAAGGAAGGCGCCTCTATCAAGCACGATGTCTCCGTGCCCATCGCCGCCGTGCCCCAGCTCATTGCCGAAGGCTCCGCGGCCGCTCAGCGCCTGTTTCCCGGCATTCGCCCCGTGCCGTTCGGACATATGGGCGACGGCAATATTCACTTCAATTTCAGCCAACCGGTCGGGGCCGATCCCAAGGCGTTCATGGCTTTGGCCGACGAGAAGCTGCACGAAGCGATCTACGAAATCGTACTCAAGCTCGGCGGTTCGGTTTCAGCGGAACACGGCATCGGCCAGCTCAAGATCGATCTTTTGGCCCAGGTCAAAGACCCGGTGGCGCTCGACATGATGCGAGCCATCAAGACCGCGCTCGACCCCAAGAACATCCTGAATCCGGGCAAGATGCTGCCCTAACCAGCCACTTTTTGGTACCTACTTGCGAAATGGCACCTTAAGCGCCATTTCAGCGCCATGACTCAGATCCTGCCCCTTGCCGGCGTCGAATTCCTCGACGACGCCACCCGTCCGCCTCCGGTTGCGCTGGAAAACCTCACCGAGGAACAGCGCCAGCCGGGCCAGCACCTGCGGATGATCCACGATCACCTGCGCCACAATATGCGCACGCTCGGCAAGCTGATCGAACGCGCCAGGGCCGGCAGCGTTACCGCTGCCGAAATCGAGGCAGAAACGTCCGAGCTGGCCATCGTTGCCAATTATCGCCGCTTCGGGAACCTCTGCGGCCAGCATTGCCAGATCGTCAACACCCACCATTCCATCGAGGATTACGCGATCTTCCCGGCCCTCGCCGAACAGGGCGAAGCCTTCCGTAAAATCGCCGATCGCCTGCGGGCCGAGCATGTCGTGGTGCATGAATTGCTCATCCGCCTGGTCGACGCGCTCAACGCCCTCGCCGGCGATCCCAATCCCACCAATTTCGAGACCACGCTGACCATCTACCACGCGCTCGAACGCGTGCTGCTGTCCCATCTGGGCTACGAAGAAGACGCCATGGGCGACGCGCTGGGCTATTTCGGCATCGGCGTCTAAAACAAATCCAGCTGCCCGCCCGCCGCCTTCTTGCGCACCGGCTCCGGCCTCTCCACCGTGACCTCGGCGATCAGCCCCGGATCATCGTCCCGCGCCGAATTGACCCGCGTCGACACCGGATGGAACTTGACCACCCCGTCCTCCAGTGGCAGCGCCAATTGATAGGCGGCCTTGGCGGTAACGCCCCGCACATCGAGCCATTGCTCGATCGCATCGCCCTCAAGAATAGCCGGCATACGGTCATGCACCGCGGAAAGCTGCCTATTGGCCGGCACGGTGATGGTGGCGACGCTATCGATTTCCTCGCCCTCAGGTCCCACCCAAGTGGCATAAAGCCCCGCCAACGCCATAGGCCGGTCATCGGCCAGGGTGATGTAATAGGGCTGCTTGGATTTATCGGGATTGGTGTGCCATTCGTAATAGCCGCTGGCCGGAATGATGCAGCGGCCATGCTTGAGCGCATCGCGAAAGGCCGGTTTTTCCGCCATGGTCTCGACCCGGGCGTTGATCAGCAGCGGAAATTCGCGCGGGTCCTTCACCCAGCGCGGCACCAGCCCCCAACGCGCAAAGTGTCCCTCGCGCCGGCCGGACTCCTCCCAAATGGCAATCACCGGCTGCGTCGGGGCAATATTATAGCGCGGCACCGACTCGACATTGTTGAGCAGTTTGAACAGCTCCGCCATCTGTTCGGGCGGCAAGGTCGATGCATAGCGTCCGCACATGTGAGGGGCCTCCGGAATCGGTCGCCAAAGAGGTAGTCTGTGGAAACGCGAATCGCAAATGGACCCATCAGTGACCGAGACCCCGAACGCCGCCAGTGTTGCCCTGATCCGCGATGGCAAGGTGCTGCTGATCAAGCGCGCCTATGCGCCCTACCAGCATTTGTGGACCCTGCCCGGCGGCCGCATCGAAGCGGATGAAACCATCGAGCAATGCGCGACACGGGAAATCCGCGAGGAAGTGGGCCTTGCCGTGCGCAATCTGAAACCCGTCATGGTGCAATTGCTGGGCCAGGGCGAGACCTTCCGGCTCGCCGTCTTCGCCAGCACCGATTTTTCCGGCGCATTCTTCGCCTCCGACGAAATCAGCGATCACAAATGGGTGGCCCCGGGAGCCCTCGTCGCCTTCCGCACCACCAGCCGGCTCGATGACGTCCTCGCGAAGGCCTTCGCAGCGGTCGGGCAAAGCTGATACAAGCGCCGCGGACAAGGGCGACGGGACCTATGGCAAGACTGCTCAAAGCGATGATCGTGCTGCTGACGCTGGGCCTCTCCGCCCCGCCCGCCATGGCCATCGATCCGCTCTACCAGCGCGAAATGGAGCGCCTGGCCGAGATCATGGGCAGCCTTTATTTCCTGCAGCCACTGTGCAAGGCCGGCAATACCGATTGGCGCGCCCAGATGTCCGATCTGATCAGCCTCGATGAACCCGATGAAGACCGCCGCCAGCGCCTCGCCGGCGCCTTCAACGGCGGCTACACCGCCTATGCCCGCTTCCACCGCGCCTGCACGCCCGCCGCCCACGAAGCCCTGACGCGCCTGCTGACCGAGGCCGAACGCACCGCGCGGGACATCCATACGCGGTTTGCCGAATAGACCCGTGGTTAACGAGAGGTTAAACGGTTTACTAACTCGATAGCATTTCGCACCACCCGTTAACCTTCGGGTTACTTCTTACGCGATCTCACGCGTCCAGCGTGGTAACCCAAGGCCTATGACCACGACCAAGTCCATGTTTTCGCCGGCGTCCGGGCTGGGCCCCTTCGATCGCGAGCAGAGCGAGCGCCAACTCGCGCTCGAATATCTGGCCGAGGCCTGGAACCACGCCGAAGACGATGGCCTGGAAAGCGCGGCCCTAGCCCACGCCTCGCTGTTCGCGGCGCTCGCCACCTTCGTCAAACTCCACGGCGACGAAGCCACAGCGGACCTCATCGCCATGCTCCCCGACCGCATCCGTTCGGGCGAATACAATCTGGACCGCGTGCTGCAATAGCAGCCGGCCAAGGCGCGCCCCTCGGGCACCCACCATCAATTGATGATTTCGCCCCGCTTGTCCGGGGGCACTGCGATCAGTCGTTCCCGCCACATCTGCAAGGCTTCGGGCGTCAATCTGGTCCAATCGGTGATTTCGCCAATCACCCTCAGCGGTGCGCTGCTGCGATATGACCGGGTGGGATTGCCGGGAAATTTCTTGTCGGTCACATTCGGGTCGTTCTCGAATGTCCCGGTCGGCTCCACCGCATAAACACGCGGCACCGCCCCGCCTCCCGCCAGTTCCGCCGCGATTTCGGCGGCCAGCCCGGCGCCGTCCACAAGGGCGGTAAAGTAGATGTGGTTCATCACCACTTCAGGACGATAGTTCGACCGATACCCCGCCTTGAGCAAATCCCCCACGCGCAAATCCGCGATCGTACCGTGAAAAAACGGTCCCGCGTCCAACACTTCGGCCATCGTCATCGTCCTTATTGTGATGTGTCTGTTTGTAGCCGGTGACCCAAGCGGCGCCAATGCCCGCGACAAGGTCGGTTCAAACCATCCCCATCCACAATGTCATTCCGGCGCAGCCGGAATCCACGCTATGAAACATCCGAGCGTGCCATACCGCGGCAGAGGCCCTTCCCCTCGCCCCTTGTGGGAGAGGGACAGCTTTTTCGCGTTCAGCGAAAAAGCAGGGTGAGGGGTTTTCTCCCCACGCGCCGAGCCTTTGGACAGATCGCCAACCCCTCATCCCCCTTCGGGCACCAACTATTCAACGCCGGCCGTTCTCAGTTGTTTACGTCTCACTGGTGTTGCATCGCCAGCAGTTCGGAAACTGTGGCAAATTCAAAACCGCGCGCCTTGAGACCATCAATGAGAGCTGGCAATGCCCGCCGGCTTGTCTCCCGGCTTTCGTACATGACATGCATGATGATGATCGAACCGTTGGTCGCATTGGCAGTCACATAGTCGGCCATGGCTCGGGGCTCAGCGGCTGCGATCGGATCCGCTTCAGGTTCCACGTCCCACATGATGGTGGTGCGGTCGTTCTGTGCCAGATACCAAGGTAATGTGACGAGCTTCTTGCCATAGGGCGGACGAAAATGCAGCTCGCCCTGATAACCTGCGGCCCGGATCGCCGCATCGGTGTTCTCGATTTCCGCACGAACGGTTGCAGGGCTCACGAAGATCATGCGGTTGTGCGACCAGGTATGATTGCCGATCTCGTGACCGGCATCCGCTATGGCTTTGGCCTGTTGCGGATTCTCGGCGGTCTCTCGGCCTGTGAGAAAGAACGTCGCCCTGATGTTGTGCGCCTTCAAAATGTCGAGCACCGGCTGAGTATAGTCGGTGGTTGGACCATCATCGAAGGTAAGCGCCACAACGGCCCGATCCGTGTCGACACGAGCCACCAGATCGCCGAAGACTTGGAAGGTTCTGGCATTGCTCAATTGCAAGGCGCCGAATAGCGCGGAGATGGCCAGCGCAAAAACGACAAGGACGATTATCCAGCGACGCATTAGTGTCTACTCGCGAAGGGTCTTCAACGGCGGCGCTGGGCGATGGTACCAATGGCCGCTTTGCGCATACCAAATTCACGCATTGGCGGCAAAAGTCGATCCAACTCGGCAGTTCACAGGATCACCACCGCTCCCGATCCTACGATCGAAATGGATTGATTGCCGCACGCCGACCTCAGCCTGAACCTTCATCGCTCGAGGATAGCTCGATTCAGCAAAGCCGCAAATCAGCGCGCCAACGCCTCCAAAAACCGCATCGGCTGCCTGTTCAAATTCTCTTTCCATGTTCAAAGCCCTCCCCAGAAACGGTCATGCTTTTTCGGCAAGGGCGGCAGGCCGACATCCTGGCGCAGGTCGTCCGGACAGAATTGGCGCGGTTCGGAATATCGCTTGAGCTGACGCACAAACCTGCGGCGGAGCGTTTTCAGGCAAACACGGAATCGTCGAAGCAGCCCGCTACGGCCCGCGGACGGCGATAGTGGTGGCTGAGAACGTTGGAACATGGCTTCGCGAGCGCTTTCCACGCCCGCCTCCTTTATGGAGTTGGGGCACGGAAAAACACGCTCGGTCAGGGCATTGCCCGGCACCGACGCGGAGAAAAGCGCATTGACATAGATGGGGCAGCCAGCGCTGCCCGATTTAACCTATCGTCGCATAATCACTGTCGCTCTCTCAAAAGCGCAGGCGCCGGAGCGCCGCGCTCTCGAAAGATGCAGGCCCTCGGCCATCCGGTCAAGCGTGGAGCCCCTACCCCTGCGCCAGCGCCTCCAAAAACCGCATCGGCTGCCCTGTCGACGGCGTCACCAATTCCCCCTGCCACATCACCGTCTTGCCGCGCACGATCGTGCCTACGGGCCAGCCGGTCACCGTCACCCCGTCATAGGGCGTCCAGCCGGCCCGGCTTTTCACCCATTGATTGGTGATGGTTTCGCGGCGCTTGAGATCGACAATGGTCAGGTCGGCATCATAGCCCACCGCGATGCGGCCCTTATTGGCGATGCCGAACAGCCGGTTGGGTCCATGACTGGTCATATCCACAAACCGCGCCAGGCTCAGTTTTCCGGCATTGACGTGATCGAGCATGGTCGGCACCAGCGTCTGCACGCCCGTCATGCCGGAATGGGAATCGGGATAGGCGTGGTCCTTTTCCTCCCGCGTATGCGGGGCGTGGTCGGAGCCCAGGATATCAGCGACGCCGTTCTGCACCCCGCCCCAGATCGCCTCGCGATGCGCCTTGTCGCGCACCGGCGGGTTCATCTGCGCATAGGTGCCCAGCCGGGTGTAAGCCGTCTCGTCCAGCGTCAGATGGTGCGGCGTGACCTCGACGCTGGCCACGTCCTTGTGGTCGGCCAGATAGGCGATCTCTTCGCCGGTCGAGATATGCAGCACATGGATGCGCTTGCCCGTCTTGCGGGCCAGTTCCACCAGGCGCTTGGTGGAATTGAGCGCCACTTCGGGCGAGCGCCAGACCGGGTGGCTGGAGGGATCGCCCGGCACGCGCAGATGCTTGCGCTGCTCGAGCATATATTCGTCTTCGGAGTGGAAGGCCGCGCGGCGGGAAATCGCGCGCAGAATGGCTTCGACGCCATCATCGTCCGCCACCAGCAGCGAGCCCGTCGAAGACCCCATGAACACTTTGACGCCGGCGCAGCCGGGCAGTTTTTCCAGCTCGGCCAATTGGCCGACATTTTCATGGGTGCCCCCGATATAGAAGGCGAAGTCGCAATGCATGCGGTTGGTGCCGGCGGCGATCTTGGCTTCAAAGGTTTCCCGGCTGGTGGTCAGCGGGTTGGTATTGGGCATTTCGAACACGCCCGTCACCCCGCCCATCACCGCCGAGAACGAGCCCGATTCAAGGTCTTCCTTATGGGTCAGGCCGGGTTCGCGGAAATGCACCTGCGTATCGATCACGCCGGGCAGGATATGCAGCTCCTTGCAGTCCACCACTGCATCGGCCGTGTCGCCCGCCAGCGCCCCCAGACCCGCGATCCGCCCGCCGCTGACGCCGATATCGGATTGCCCCTCGCCGTCATGGTTGACCAGCGTAGCGTTCTTGAAAATCGTGTCGTAGTGCGCCATGTCTGTGGTCCCGCCGATGGTTGATTGCGTCTGGTTCTAAAAGGTCGCGGCCTTGCCTGTCCATCCCATCACCGGGTCATTCCCGCCATAGCGGGAGCCTCTGTTCGGAGCGTCCGATGACCATTCTTTTGCGTGCCGACCGTGCCGTTTTCCGCTTTTCGGGTCCGGATGCGCACAAACTGGTCAATGACGTGGTCACCGGTCATATTCCGCACGAGCCGGGCGTCGCCGCCTGGTGGGCGCTGCTCTCCGCGCAGGGCAAGGTTTTGGCCGAGGGACTGGCCGGTTGGGCCGACGACGCGCTCTGGCTCGATGTGCATCAGTCCGTCGGCGACGATTTCTTCAAGCGCATGAAAATGTATCGCCTGCGCGCCCAGGTGGTGATCGATGATCTGCGGGAAAGCCACCGCGTCGGCTTTTCCGATGCGCCCGCGCCCGAACTGATCTCCCACCGGGATGGGACCGAATTGGGTTGGCGCATTATCGCCCCCGTCGAAGCGACGGCCGGGTGGGCGGCCGATGACCGACCCTACCACGCCGCCCGTATCGCCCGCGGCATTCCCCAGCTTGGTCCCGATTTCCCCGGCATGGATGCCTTCGCTCATGATCTGGGCATGGATATTCTGGACGGCATCGATTTCGTCAAAGGCTGCTATGTCGGCCAGGAAGTCGTCTCCCGCATGAAACATCGCGGCACCGCGCGGCGGCGGCCGGTGATTGTTTCGGGCATCGACGCCGCGGCCGGTACGCCCGTCATGGCCGGTACGCGTGATGCCGGCAGCATTGGCGCCGTGGTCGATGGCAAGGCTGTCGCCATTTTGCGGCTCGACCGCATTACCGATCCGGCTGCGGTGACTGTCGATGGCAAACCGGTATCGGTCAGCCTGCCGGGCTGGGCCACCTATCAGTTCGGCGAGACTGTCGCATATGAGTAGCCATTGTTGGCGAATCGAGCCGTCAGGGTTAACAGTCAGGTAACTCATTCCTGGTTTTCGGGGCATCATGGCACGCGCTAGTGGACGCGCCTGGCAACGCATGTTGTCGGGTCGCCGGCTCGATATTCTCGATCCCTCGCCGATGGATGTCGAGCTCTCCGACATCGCGCATGGCCTTGCCCGCGTGGCCCGCTGGAACGGGCAAACGCTTGGCGATTACCCCTTCTCGGTGGCCCAGCATTCGGTGCTGGTGCTCGAACTGTTCCGTGCCCACAACCCCGATTGCGACGGCGTTTCCCAGTTGCAGTCCCTGCTGCATGACGCTCCTGAATATGTCATGGGCGACATTATTTCGCCCTTCAAGGCGGCCATGGGTGGCAATTACAAAGACGTCGAAAATCGTTTACTTTCAGCGATTTACCTACGCTTCTCGCTGCCCTCTGCGCAGACCGGCGCACTCGCCAAGCTGATCAAGAAAGCCGACCGCGAAGCCGCGTTTTTCGAGGCCATCCATCTCGCCGGCTTCGAAGATACCGAGGCGCGAAAGCTGTTCGGCGAGCCCAGCATGCCGGCCTTCGATGTCGAAGCCTTCGATCGCCTGATCCGGCCCTGGCCGACCCGCGAAGCCCATGACCGCTTCGTCGACGCCTTCGAGGCTATCACCCTCTGATCCGTGGATATTAACCCTAACAAGGGATGAATTTTGCCACGCGCCGTCCGCCGTGGTTACTGAAGCGTTAACAGAACTCTGCCGACGCTTCATTTCGGGACGGAAATCATGGATCTGCCAGATCGTCATATGCTGTTAGGCATGGCCCTCGGCGCCGTCTGCGCCACTGTTCTGGCAGCAATCGGGCCGGGTTTTGTGGTCAAGGCATTCGGGGATGAGTTCGCGGCGCCGGGATTTGATCCCTCCCAACTCGTCAAGTTCGAAGGCACTAACTATCTGGTAGAGAATGAGGATTGGGTTTCGACCACCCCGCTGTCCAGCACGCGGGTCAAAAAGATCGAGATGGGCAAAGTGTCCTATGTGGACATCACCACCACTTCGACCGGCACCTATTCAACCGACGCGATGTTTTCCAACCACATCCAGTATCCCGGCATTTCGGTCGAGCGCGCGCCCTGGCCACATAACCGAAACCGCAACCATTTCTCGTTCTGGAGCAACGGCGGCTGGTCCTCGTTCAACAGCAAACCCGGCAATTCCTGGTTCTACCTGAACACTGGCGCCGTGACGCTGAGCCAGGTGAGCGACGTCATCTGCGTCGCCACAGCCTCGGTTCGCGTCTGCTGATCAGCCAAACATCCAGCCGTTCTTGAACTTATAGAAGACGTGCAGGCCGATCTGGGTCACCTTCTGCATGCGCGGCGCCCAGGCGGGGCGCACATAGGTGGCGTGGTAGTGCGTCGCGTCGCCCACCTCGGTCAGATACAGCTCGCCATCGGTGAAGCGCTTGGCAATGTCCTCAGCCTGCGCCCAGGATTTCTGGTCGTTGACGACCTCGGGAATGCCGTCGCAGGCAAACGAGAACTGGCAGGAATTGCGCCGGTGCTGGTTCTGGAACACCACGCCGCAGATCGTATTGGGATAGCGGTGATCCCTAACGCGGTTGAGCACAACCTGGGCAACTGCGACCTGCCCACGATAGGCCTCGCCGCGCGCTTCGAAATAGATCGCAGTAGCAAGGCACCAGAGTTCCTTGGTGGACGCTTGCATGACGGCGCCTTCCGAGAAACCGCCGGTGACCGGCGCATTGGCGCGGGCATAGGCCAGTTGTTCAGAGGCGACGGCGGGAATGGGATCGCCCGGCGGCAGCGCCGCCATGGGGCCACCGGCATTGGGAGCGATGCCGGCAATGGCGTCGAGCGCCGCGGCAGCATTGGGATTGATCATCGCCACGGACATACGCGGCCCCTCTTCCACATCGCCCGTACCCTGGCCGGTGACGGCCGCAAGGCGGGATTGACCCAGATCGGTCGGGTCCGGTGGCGGGGAGCGGAGCGCAGCAAGGCGGGTGCGCACCTCCTCGAAGCTGCGGGAAATGGCGAGCGCATCGACCTTTGGCCTGACCCGGTCAGTCTTTTCGGCACGGTTGGGGCCGGTGAAGCTGGCGGTTTGAAAGAGGTGATCGACCGAGCCGGTAATGACTGCGTCGGTCCCGGTAAAGGACAGGCTGGCTTCGGCAATTTTGACGCCGGGCAGGCCCAGATCGCCAAGGGGATCAGCAGCCGGGCCGAAGGCCCCGCCGGTCAGGCCGGCATAGCTTAGGGTGCAAAACACCCCTACCGCCATTAGCTTGGCAAAGGGATGCCCCCGACGAACCGCTCTAGCCGGGCGCAAACGCGCCGCGGTCCGGTGTGGACTGGCCATCAAAACACTACTCAACGCTACGCAACAAAACTACTGATCGGCGAAAGTGACGCTAAAATGCCGATAGAAGAAGTTATCGCTTATTAGGGTTAGCAGCGCGTAAACGAGCAATCCGGCACGCAAAAGGACTCAACATGGCCGTTATCCGGCCGAAATGTGAAGGCTGATTTGTCGCAGGACTAGTTGCAGGCGGCCCGAACCGGGGCGACTTGCTCGATAAATCCATCCACCCGGAACCGCACCGACAGCGACCGGGAATTGGCAGGGGTCACCCGCGCCGTCAGGTTGGTCGTGCCAACTAGACCATCAAGAAACGCCTCGGCATCCCGGCTATTGTTGATGAGCACGGCGGTATTGTCGGCATTGACCGGCAAGGTACGGCTGCGGGCGGCCTGCACATCATATTGCAGCGTCAGGCCGGCATCATTGCCCAAGGCTGACAGATTGTTGCCCGCAAAGGCGAAGGCGACGCTGAGCAGGCCCGCGTCACAGGAGACGGTCATGACAGCCGGAGCGCGGCCGCTGGGACGCGCGGGGATCAATTGCTCGGATTCCAAGGAAACGCTGACGTCTTGCCCGCTGGTTGTGGCGGCACGGAATATTCCGTCATAGCAGATCAGGCGTTCGACATCGCCAGCAATAGCAGCGCATTGCTCGCCGCTGGTTTGCGCGAAGGCTTGTGGCGAAGTTGCAAAAAACAGCGGCAGCAGCGCCAAAACCGGCAAGAATTTCACTTGGTCTTTGTTCCCGTCCCAAACTGACCGGTCGATTGGCGCCAGTCTTCATTGCCCCTTATATGGGGAGTGTCGGGCGCTATTTAAGCAGAAGTCTGCGCCAGCGTCAGCCGTGCCACCGGCACACGATAGGGTGAGCAACTGACATAGTCGACGCCGAGCCCCGCAAAGAACTTGAGTGAGACCGGATCGCCGGCATGTTCGCCGCAAATGCCGATCTTGAGATGGGGATTGGCCGCCCTGCCCCGCTCGATGGCGATGGAGATCATTTCACCCACGCCCTTTTCGTCGATGGTAACAAAGGGGTCGCGCTCATAAATGCCCTTGCGCTGATAGGCCGCAAGGAAAGTGGGCGCGTCGTCGCGGGAAATGCCGAACGTGGTCTGAGTCAGATCGTTGGTACCGAAGGAGATGAAGTCCACCATATTGGCGATGTCCCCGGCGCGCAGGCAGGCGCGCGGCAGCTCGATCATGGTGCCGAAGGAGAATTTCACGCGCTCGGAGCGCAGCAGGCCCGAATTGGCGGCAATGGCATGGGCCCGCTCGCGCACCCAGGCGACTTCGCTGGCGGTCGATACGAACGGCACCATGACCTCGACAGCCACCGGCTCGCTTTGTTTCTCGCTGGCCGCCCGCACGCCGGCCATGATGGCCTGCATCTGCATTTGCAGGATTTCAGGATAGGTGATGGCCAGCCGTACGCCGCGATGGCCCAGCATGGGATTGATCTCGGCGATCCGCTCGAGCCGCAGGCGCAGCGCGCGCACGGCCAGCCCCAGCGAAGCGGCGGTTTCCTCGATATCCTCGTCGCTGCGCGGCAGGAATTCGTGCAGGGGCGGATCGAATAGCCGAACAGTGACCGGCAGGCCCTTCATGGCCGAAAACAGGGCCGAATAGTCCCCAGTCTGGAAATCCACGAGGCCATTAACGGCGCGGCTCCGGTCCTCTTCGTCCTCGGAAAGGATCATGCGGCGCAGCGCCACCATGCGCTCGGGCGAAAAAAACATGTGTTCCGACCGCGCCAGGCCAATGCCTTCGGCACCAAAGCTGAGCGCCGTATTGGCCGATTCCACGGTTTCCACATTGGTGCGCACCGCAATGGTGCGGCTGGCATCGGACCAGCCCAGCAGCGTGCCGATGGCCCCGCCGATATGGGGCTGCGCCAGCGACAGGGTGCCCAGGTAAACCGAGCCGTCGCTGCCATCGATGGTCAACCGGTCGCCGCTGCGGAATTCGCGATCGCCGATGCGGCACACCATTTCGGCGGCATCGACCGAGAGCGTGCGCACACCAGCGACACAGGGTTTGCCGGTGATGCGGGCGATGACGCCGGCATGGCTGGACATGCCGCCGCGCGCCGTCAGGATGCCGGTCGCGGCCTTCATGCCTTCGATATCGGCCGGGCCGGTTTCGTTGACCACCAGAATGCAGTGTTTGCCGCGCGCCCGCAGCCGCGCCGCGTCTTCGGGGTTGAACACGATGATGCCGCTGGCGGCGCCCGGCGATACGCCCAGTCCCGTCGCGATCGGCGTCGCGCCCTCGGTCGAGCGGATGCGCGGATGCAGCAATTGGGCCAGCCGCGTCGGATCGACGCGGGAGACAGCGTTTTGCGCCGACCAGACCTTGCGATTGACGCGATCGACTGCCGCTTCGAGATCAGCCGCCGCCGTCACCTGCATGGGTCGCGCGGAAACAAACGTCACCTGACCGCGCTTGATGGCGACCGAGCACACCATATGGCGCCCGGCCTTGGCATCGAGCAGAGCCACCAGCGGCTCGATCGTATCGGGCAGGCGCGGCAACGGGCCGCCATTGATGGGCGAGGCACCCAGTGCGCCCGTCACTGCATTGCGGGTCAGGAATTGCTCGATCTCGCCATCGGCCAGCGCCTGCACCAGCACGATCTGCTTGCCGCGATCATCGTCCTGGCGGGGGCTGGTCCAGCCCTGGCCGAAGCCATAGCTGTCAAAGGCATTCTTGATCGCCCTGGCCAGCGGTCGGGCCGGATCGACCGAATCCTCGGGATTGGCGGGGGCCGAAATGCCCAGCTTCGCCGGCATCAGGCCACCATTATGCGTGGCGGCCGAGGTGCGGACCACGAGGACCGGCGGATTGCCATCCTTGTCCACCAGCTTAAAGAGGCATGCGATCCAGTGGGTGCGCAGCTTGACGTCCCGCCGCGCCCGCTCGGATTGCAGGGCATCCCAGGCGGCGCGGGTGATGCAGATGGTGGGCACGGTTGGAAAGCCGGCTTCGCCGACGCGAAAAATCCAGCGCGATTTGCCGCTCAACAGCTTGAGCTGGCTGGCCGACAGGTTCGCCTTCCCCATGGCCGGGGCGATCGCGAACATTTCCTGGGCCAAACTCACCGTTAAGTCCTTGCCATATTTACGGGTGCATAATGCCTATGACCCAGACCGGCTGCAACAAGACTTGACTTGGCGCAGCGCCGAAAGCATCTGATCTCATATGGAAAAGCGGCCACAACTAGACATTCTGCTCTGCGCCCCCCGCGGATTTTGCGCGGGCGTCGATCGCGCCATCCAGATCGTGGAGCTGGCGCTCGAAAAATATGGCGCTCCCGTCTATGTGCGCCATGCCATCGTGCACAACAAATATGTGGTGGATGGGCTGCGCGACAAAGGCGCGATCTTTGTCGAAGAGCTCGACGAAATCCCCGATACCGGCGCCCCGGTGGTGTTCTCGGCCCATGGCGTGCCCAAAAGCGTGCCGGCCGATGCGCGGACGCGCAATATGTTCTTTCTCGATGCCACCTGCCCCCTGGTTTCCAAAGTGCATGTGGAAGCCCAGCGCCATTTTGCCGAGGGCCACGAAATCGTGCTGATCGGACATAAGGGCCATCCCGAAGTGGTGGGCACGATGGGGCAATTGCCGGCTGGCGCGATCACGCTGATCGAAACCATCGATGACGCGAACCGCTTTGAGCCGCGCGACCCGCAGACGCTGGCCTTTGTGACGCAGACCACGCTGTCGGTCGACGACACGCGCGAGATCGTCGCCGCCCTCAAGCAGCGCTTCCCCGCCATCAACGGCCCGCACAAGGAAGACATCTGCTACGCCACCACCAACCGGCAGGAGGCCATCAAGGCCGTAGCGCCGGAAGTGGACGCGATGATCGTGGTGGGCTCGCCCAATTCCTCGAACTCGCTGCGGCTGGTTGAAGTGGCGGAGCGCGCCGGCTGCAAGATCGCCATGCTGGTCGATCGCGCGGCCGATATCGATTGGGCCCGGTTTGAAGGCATCAAGTCGCTGGGCGTTTCGGCCGGCGCTTCTGCCCCCGAAAAGCTGGTGGACGAGGTGATCGAAGCCTTTGCGCAGCGCTATGACATCAAGGTCGAAGCGCGCGTCACCGCCAAGGAAAACATCGCCTTCAACATCCCGCGCGAGCTGCGGACCATTGAAGCTGCGGTTGCGCGGTGAGCGATCATATCATCCTCGAAACCGAGCGATTGCGCATTGTGCCCTGGCAAGCCGACCAGGTCGATGAGCTGTTCAGCCTGCATTCCGACCCGTTGGTGGCGCGGTTTTATGACATTGCGGGCGCGGCATGGTCGATGGAGAAGTGCCGCGAACGCATTGATGGCTGGATAGCGGATTTCGAACAGCATGGCCTGGGCAAGCACCGCCTCGAAAGTCGCGCCGATGGCCAATTGCTTGGCCGCGCCGGGTTTAGCCTTCATGCCCGGACAGGCGAGCCAGAACTGGGCTATGGGCTGTTTTCCCAGGCATGGGGCAAAGGCTATGCCACCGAAATAGCGACTGGCTTGCGGGACTGGTTCTTTGCCACGCGACCCGAGGACTATTTCATCGCCTTCGCGCATCGCGATAATACGGCGTCTCGCCGCGTCCTCGAAAAGATCGGCATGCAGCCGACCTATGCCGCGATGTTTGCCGATATGCCCCACCAATTCTACGATTTGAAACGGCCTGCCCCATGACCGATAGTGTAATCATCCATACCGACGGCGCTTGTTCGGGCAATCCGGGGCCCGGCGGGTGGGGCGCTATTCTGCAATATGGCGACAAGACCAAGGAATTGAGCGGCGGCGAGCAGCTGACCACCAATAACAAGATGGAGCTGACCGCTGCCATCGAGGCGCTCAACGCGCTCAAGCGGCCCTGCAGTGTCGAGCTGCATACCGATAGCCAATATGTCAAAAACGGCGTGCAGAGCTGGATGCATGGCTGGAAAAAGAACGGCTGGAAGACCGCCGACAAGAAGCCGGTGAAGAATCTCGAGCTCTGGCAGGCGCTGGACGAAGCGACCAAGCGCCACACGATTTCCTGGCACTGGGTCAAGGGTCACAATGGCCACGACCTGAACGAGCGCGCCGATCAACTGGCCAATGAAGGCATGGCGCCGTTCAAGCGCGGCGGCGCGCCGTCGCGGTCCAATCTGTGATCAGTGGCTCGCGGCGCTCTTGTCGCCGAACAGACTGCGGATCGCCTTCCAGGCCGGCATGATGGCGTAACCCGCAATCGGGATCAGCGCTGCTCCCAGGGCCAGACCAGCAATGCCGTCGACCAAAGCCGTCATGAACCAGGCAGCGAAACCGCCAATGGCCGGCAGCACATGCTGGCCCCAGTCCGCCGCGGCCTCAACCACATGCTCGGGGGCGGAGAGGCCAAAGCTCACCAGCCCGTGGATGACAATGCCGCCGCCGACCCAGATCATGGCGGCCGTGCCGACCACGCCCAGGATCTGCATGAAGACCGGCATGCCGGTGACGAGGCCTCGGCCAAAGGCGCGGCCACCGCCGGTCCGCCCGTTCTTTGCCAGCCACAACCCGACATCGTCGGCCTTCACGATCAGCGCCACGCCGCCATAGACGACGACGGTGATGCCGATGCCGACGACCGCCAGGATGATGGCTTCGTTGATGATATTGCCGGTTTCGATCGCCGCCAGGGCAATGGTCATGATCTCGGCGGAGAGAATGAAATCGGTCTGAATAGCACCGGCAATCTTGGATTCCTCGAGCGCGGTGGCATTGGGGGGCGCGGCCTCCACCTGTGCTTCGTGGCCATGGGCCGCATGCGGGAACAGCGCCTGCAGCACCTTTTCGGCGCCCTCGTAGCAAAGATAGGCGCCGCCGATCATCAGCAATGGCGTGATCAGCCAGGGCACGAAGGCGCTGAGCAGGAGGGCTGCGGGAAGCAGGAAAATCAGCTTGTTCTTGATCGAACCCAGCGCAATCTTGCCGACGATGGGCAATTCGCGGTCGGCGGTGAAGCCATCGACATAGCGCGGGGTCACCGCCGCATCGTCGATCACCGCGCCCGCAGCCTTGACGCCGGCCTTGGCCGCCTGCCCCGCAACATCGTCCAATGAGGCTGCGGCGACCTTGACCAGGCCAGCCACGTCATCGAGCAGAGCGAGCAAACCGACACTCATTGGCACATTTCCTTTTGCAGCGGCGCCGGTTTAATTTGGCGTTGATGCCAACCGAGCGCAATATCATCCCATGAGCAAACGATTTTTGATCAGTTCGGCATTGGCAATGGCGCTAACGAGCCCCGCTTTCGCCCAGTTCCCGCCGCCCGGTGTTTATCTCTGCGTCGACATGCAAGGCGCCGCCTTCGGCACGCTGAGCCTTGCGCCCGCGGGCGACTACGATTTCCGCTCCAGCACCGCCATTGGCGGCACAGGCCAAATGGCGTCGTCGGGCAATAGCGTCAATGCCATCAGCGGCCCATTGGCCGATATCGGGCTCACGGGCAGCTTCAGCACCGAGGGCGGCAGGACCTCGTTCATGTTCAACACGAACATGGGCAGCGTTTTGTGCGCCACGCCGGCTTAAGGTAGTTCGCTCGATCTACCCACGCCGTCATTACCCGGCTCGTCCGGGTAATCCAGCGGTGCTGCAACGTCCCATGGACCACCGGGACAAGCCCGGTGGTGACGTTGTGGAGATATTGGGGCCCACAGACCCACAGGCGTTTTGCCTTACCCAGCAACCTTCGAGAAATCAGCCACCAGATGCATGGTGTCGCGCAGGCGGGCCAGCAGGTTCAGGCGGTTGGTACGGACGGCCGGATCGGCGTCGTTGACCAGGACCGCGGTGAAGAACGCATCCACCGGCCCGCGTAGCGTCGCCAGTTCGGCCATGGCGCCCTTGTAGTCACCCTTGGCCACATGGGCCGAGACAGCGGCATGTACGGCGTCGACCGCGAAGGCCAGCGCGGTTTCCTCGGCGAGCTGCAAGATGTCTTGATCGACAGTACCGGCGTAGCTCTTGCCGTCCTTCTTTTCCTCGGCGGCGAGGATATTGGCAGCCCGCTTGTAGCCAGCCAGCAGGTTCTTGCCTTCTTCGGACGACAGCAGGGTCGAGAGAGCTTCGGCGCGCTGGGTGACAGTCAGGATATCGTCGCTATCGGCGGAGATCACTGCGTCAACCAGATCATGCCGGGCACCCGCGTCGCGCAGGGAAACCTTGAGCCGGTCATGGAAGAAGGCCAGCAGGTCCGGCTCCACCTTGAGCGGGAATTTGAGCTCATTTTCCGAAATGATGCGGATCACACCCAGTGCCGCACGACGTAGCGCAAACGGATCGCGGGAGCCGGTGGGCTTTTCGTCGATGGCCCAGAAGCCGGTTAGCAGGTCGAGCTTGTCGGCCAGAGCCACGGCGATGGAGGTGGCCTCGGTCGGCACTTTGTCGGTGGGGCCCAGCGGCTTGTAGTGCATCTCGATGGCAGTGGCGATATCGGCGGGCTCGCCCTGCGCCGCGGCATAATAGCGGCCCATCAGCCCCTGCAATTCGGGGAATTCGCCGACCATACCGGTGGTGAGATCGGCCTTGGCAAGCATGGCGGCGCGCTTGGCGCGTTCGGGATTGGCGCCCACTTGCGGGGCGATTTCGCCGGCGAGCTTGACCAGCCGCTCGACGCGCTGGAACTGAGTGCCCAGCTTGGCGTGGAACACGGTGTCTTCCAGCTTGGGCAGGCCATGTTCGAGCGGCAGGGACAAGTCGCCCTGGTAGAAGAACATCGCGTCGCTGAGGCGGGCGCGGATCACCCGCTCATTGCCGGCCGTGATCACCGCGCCGCCATCGGTGGCGATAGTATTGGCAGTGATGATGAAATTGGGCGCCAGCTTGCCATTGGCATCGCGCAGGCAGAAGCATTTCTGATTGGCGCGAATGGTGGCAATGATCACCTCTTCGGGCAGCTTGAGGAAATCGGGATCGAACGAACCCATCATGACGACGGGCCATTCGACCAGCCCCGCCACTTCCTCGAGCAGGCCTTCATCGGCAATCACCGTCAGGCCCTGCGCGAAGGCCAAGTGCTCGGCATCGGTCTTGATGATGTCCTTGCGGCGGTCGATATCGAGCACCACTTTGGCGCGCTCCAGCGCTGCCGCATAATCGTCGAAACGGCGCACCTTGATGGCATCGGGCGCTAGGAACCGGTGACCGAACGTGGTCTGGCCCGAATTCAGCTCATTGGAGGCGAAGGGGATGACGACCGGCTCTTCGTTTTCGGCGCCGAACGTCGCCGTGATGGCGCGCAGCGGGCGCACCCAATTGAAGGTGCCTGTTCCCCAGCGCATGGATTTGGCCCAAGGGAAATCGGTGAGAATTTTGGGCAGAATGGCCGACAGCAGATCAACGGCATCGGCGCCGGGCTTGCTGATATGGGCGACGTAGAAATCGCCCTTTTTGGGATCGCTTTCGATTTTGGCCTGATCAATCGAGGCCAGCCCCGCAGCACGCAGGAAGCCATCGATGGCGGGTTGCGGTGCGCCGACCTTGGGGCCCTTCTTTTCTTCGCGCGTGTCGGGCGAGCGGGCGGGCAGGCCCGTCACGGTCAGCGCCAGGCGGCGGGGCGTCACGAAGGCCTTGGCGCCTTCATAGACCAGGCCCGCATCCACCAGCGCATTGGTCACGCCCTTGCGCAGGTCCTCAGCCGCACGACGCTGAAAGCGGGCGGGGATTTCCTCGGAAAAAAGTTCGAGCAGCAATTCGGGCATGGCACGCGTACCGGAAGTTAGAGGCGCGGTTTGCTTAGCTTGGGGAGCGGGTTCTGTCCACTTCGTTCAAGTCACCATCCGCCGCCACCACCACCGCCGCC
>UCAU01000052.1 GCA_900470445.1 Hyphomicrobiales bacterium
GGATAAGTTTTTTGGGGTGGGGTGGTTCGACCCCCTTGCGGTCGTCCGGCCTGCATACAAATTCTCCTGAAAGCCGCCGTCCTGCGTATTCGTCGCTGGGCAACAATTCCACATCGGGATGTTGCGGTAGGTTCGAGAATTCCTGTTGCCAAGTCCGCTACCGACCTTTCATTGGGACCCCCGGGCGTTTATTTCTTCCTGCATGACATCATTCGAAAATCCGAAGTCAAAGCTCACCCCGCAAGCAATACGTGCCCAGTTGACCATGCTGGTGGATCAAATGCCGGACTGGAATTCTGGCAAGATAACACCGGAGACTGCACGATGGATCGGCAAAGCGGGGGCACTTATCGATCTCGTCTCGGACTGGAGTGACCGCTCTAAGTTCAAAACTGCATCGTCCATGATGAGCGATTTGATGTTTGAGTTTAGTGCACGCACGATTGAATCTATCGTTCATCATGCACTGGCAACGGCCGAGATCGCAGCTGCTGACTCCCCAGAGGGGATATTCCTTGAGGCCGGAAAGCCATTCGATGCGTTCGTTGCACTTTCCGAGCTCATCTCGGCGGCCACTTCCAGTGTACGGTTCGTTGATGCCTATGGCGATTCATCGTTGGTGGCCCGGTATGTTCCCTTGGCAGGGGAAGACGTGGCCGTAGAGGTGCTTTCGAGCCAAAAGCAACGTGGACAGCTGGAACCCGCAGTGGCGGCATGGACCATTCAATACCCGAAGCGTCCGTTGGAGGTCAGGTTCAACGACACAAAGAGCCTTCACGATCGCTACATCGTCATCGACCGTCGCGAATTGTGGAAGGTCGGCCAGAGCTTCAACACGCTGGTCGAGCGTGCGGCGACAACGATTGCCAGGGAGCCCACAGAAGTCGAGCGCAGGATGCTCACCGAGATCGACGGGCTCTGGAACAAAGGCATGAAGCTTTGACGAAGGTCGAGACACGGCCCTACTTGATCCGCATGGCACCACTCGAAGATATTGGCAAAGATCGAGTGCGGTTGCACTGGAAGCGGCGCCTCGGACATAGGCGCTTCGTGATCCTCATGCTTGACCAGGATGGCAAGACGGCCTTGGTGTCGGCGCTAGGACATGAGGGCGACGAAGACGACATCCAAATGGACGTAGACCTCCGTCAGCGCCTAGGCGTCGAACCAGGCGAGAGGGTCCGCATCGCGATATCCGCTGCAGGCTGGATTGGCCAGATTGCGTTGGTACCTATCTGCCACTGACCCTACTGTCCGGGTCCCGGCTCACTTAGCTGTATTGTCAGTCGCGGTTGGGATCGTCGCGATACTGCCGGTGTATTCTTGGCTGCAAAGCGCGGTTGCATGGCTACAAGCCGTCGCCAATTGAGCCAATGCCGCATCGCCATTTGATGTGTGACCTTGAGGCCCCATTTCCTTTGCCAGAAAAGGTCGCGAAACTGGGTTGGCAAATGGATGGGGACAATCGGACCGTTTATCCATCTTCGGCACCGAAAGCAGTCGGTCAGCAACCCACCCCCTTAGTGCCGTTCGGCATCAAGCCAAAATCCAGCGTTATCTGTCCTGCCGCCGAGCCGATCGCTGTTAACTGCAATCGCGATGCACGCAAGCATGATTGGCTTCGTTGCTTTACGAAGGAAGGGATACCAACCACGTAGTGAAGCATGGTCAATTTCAGCAACTTCGTAATGCTTGCACCCAAGCACTTGCGCTTCGCCTATGGGACGGTCGCATTGACCTATTTCGGGTTGCGTCTGACGATGGCTATCGCGGAACATCAAGGCATCATGCAGATGCCACCCTATGCGGCAGATGCGGCGATGGTGGGGGCGATCTTTGTTGGCGCGTTGGTGGGTATCAGCATGTACCTGCGCAAGGGCACAGATTCAGCCTCGGACTAGTGGATTTCAGCGACGTGGAAGGAGCGGGACTGGGCACCGCCCCCCCTCCCACAATTGCTACCTTATGATCTTTCGCGCGCGCAGGTCGTCGAATACCGAGAAGAACATTGCCGCCGTGTCGACATGCTCGTGAAAGCCCAGGCGCCGTGCCTTCGATCCGTCGGCGAAAAAGTCGTAGTCCCAGGCAAAGACCGCATCGCCGAACGGCCAAGATGATACGTCCTCATAGCTGATATCAGCCAGCCCGTGACGGGCCACAATGTCTGCCCATAGCTGCGCCTTGTCGGCCATGATGGTCGCCAGGTTCATCGGCAGGGGTGGTGCGACCTCCAGCTCGAAATAGGCAGCGATTCTGGGCCACATCTCGTTCCAGCGAAATAGATCGCCATTGGTGATGTTGAGGGCCTGGTTGGCGCAGGCCGGCGTGGTAGCCGCCCAGACAGTGGCCCGCGCCAAGAGCACCGCATCCGTCATCTCCAGCAGGCTGTCATAGGCGCCGGGCTTGCCCGGGAAACGCAGCGGCAGCCCGAGTTCCTTGGACATGCTGGCATAGATGGCGATAACCATGGCAAGGTTCATCGGATTGCCTAACCCGAAACCGATAACCACCGAGGGGCGCAGCGCCGACCATGTCCAGCTTTGCCCGATCTGCCGCCCTTCAAGAAACGCTTGCTGGTCGATATTGAATTCAGGCGGCATGTGATTGGCGTCACTCTCGCGTGCGGGTGTCTTGAAGGGGCCCAGATGGGCGCCATAGACCTTGTAGCCCTGCATCAGGCTGATGTGCTGCAACCGGCTGGCGACGGGCTCGATCGCGTCTACGACATTGACCAGCATGGCCAGGTTTGGCGGCACCAGCTCGGCCCAACTGGGGCGATCCTGGTAGGCGGCATAAAATATATGCGTGACATCGGACAGCTCGGCGAGTGCGGCGCGGGTGGCCTCGCGGTCGAGCAGATCAACGGCGATATAGCGAGCACGGTCGGTGGTGACACCGCCGCGGCGTGACAGCCCGACAATATCCCAATCATCCAATGTGGCCAGATGTTCGACAAGATTGCCGCCAATCACGCCATTGGCGCCCACTACCAGCGCGGTTTTTCGGGCTTCGGCCATGTTCTGCTCCTGTGCCCGGAATGGGCGGTGGCACAGCGTCATCTATTTGCCTGGACCGTGGCAGTCGGCTAAATATACGATCAGTTATAAGAAAAACTTTGGGTAGTGTGATGGATGTGCTGGCCGCAATGGGCGTATTCGTCCGGGTCGCCGAATTGGGCAGCCTGTCGGCGGCAGGCCGGGATCTCAAACTGTCCCAGCCCGCGGTAAGCCAGAAAATCAGCGCGCTGGAGCAGCATCTGGGGGTCCGCCTGGTCAACCGGACGACCCGCCAGCTGGCGCTAACCGAGGCGGGCCGGACCTATTATGCGCGGGCCAAACCGGTGCTCGCCGCGGTTGATGAGGCGGCCGAACTGGTCGCTGGCGCCGGGGGGCCGCTGACCGGCCACCTCCGCATTCAGGCGCCAACCGGCTTCGGCCAGATGTATCTGGCCGATATCGCGATCGCGTTTCAGTTGGAACATCCCGGGCTGACCTTTGAATTGATGCTGGACGATCGCTACGTGGACCTGACCGAGCAGGCGGTCGACCTTGCCTTGCGTTTCGGCACTCTGCGGTCCTCCGGCCTGATCGCGCGCCGTCTCGGTACGCTCAGGCGGATACTGGTTGCCGCACCCGCCTATCTGGCCCGGCACGGGGCGCCGGACACGCCCGAACAGCTGTCGACACACCGGCAGGTGCGCTTCAGCGGGGCGGCAGTGGACGACACCATGCCGTTGACCGGCCCGGCAGGCTCACTGCTGGTCCCGGTGCAGACCAGTTTTCTCGCCAACAATACCTTCGTGCTCACCAAGGCGCTGGTGGCCGGGCTCGGCCTGGGTGGCGCGCAGCTACCCCAGATACGGGCCGAACTGGCTGCCGGCCAATTGGTGCAGATCATGCCTGACTATCAATATGCGCCGCTCGACATCCATGCCGTCTATCCAACGTCGCATTTTGTCCCGGCCAAAGTCAGGCTGTTCGTCGAGCACCTCAGACGCGCCCTGACTGAAATCATCTAAAGTCCGCCATCTGCACCAGCCGGACAGTCCGTCTACAGGACGTCCGCTTTTCATGGCAACTTCCGAAAAGCCAGGCCGACTTCCCACCCATCACCGCCGTTGCCCCGCTAGTTCGACCTCAAGTGTTAAACTTGAACAGCATCACGTCGCCGTCCTTGACGACGTATTCCTTGCCTTCGTCGCGGGCTTTGCCGGCTTCTTTGGCCGGGACTTCGCCGCCCAGGGTGACGAAATCGTCATAGGCAATGGTCTGGGCGCGGATGAAGCCGCGTTCGAAATCGGAGTGGATGACGCCGGCGGCGGCCGGGGCCTTGTCGCCCTTGTGGATGGTCCAGGCGCGGGTTTCCTTGGGGCCGACGGTGAAATAGGTCTGCAGGCCCAGCAAGGCATAGGCCTCGCGGATCAGCCGGTTGAGGCCGGCTTCGTGCAGGCCCAGGGATTCGAGGTATTCGGCCTGTTCGGCATCGGGAAGCTGGGCCAGCTGGCTTTCGATTTCGGCCGAGATGATGACGACGCCTGCGTCATGCTGATGGGCGTAGTCTTCCACCAGCTTGCTCATGGCGTTGCCGTTTTCGGCGGAGCCTTCATCGACATTGCAGACGTAGAGCGCGGGCTTGGAGGTCAGCAGCTGGAGTTCCTGGAAGGCTTTTTCTTCCTCGGCGTCGCGCTTGACGAAGCGGGCGGATTTGCCGTCGCGCAGCAGGACCAGGGCGCGGTCGATCAACTCGAGGGTGAGCTTGGCGTCCTTGTCGTTCTGCTTGGCTTTCTTCTCGACGCCGTTGCGGCGCTTTTCGAGGCTTTCGAGATCGGCCAGCATCAGCTCGGTTTCGACGACTTCGGCATCGGCGAGGGGATCGACCTTGTTGGCGACGTGGATGATGTTGTTGTCTTCAAAGCAGCGCAGCACATAGGCGATGGCGTCGCATTCGCGGATATTGGCGAGGAACTGGTTGCCCAGCCCTTCGCCCTGCGAGGCGCCCTTCACGAGCCCGGCAATGTCGACAAAGCTCATGCGGGCGGGCAGCACGTTGATCGACTTGCCGATGGCGGCGAGCTTATCGAGGCGGGCGTCCGGCACCGAGACTTCGCCCACATTGGGCTCGATGGTGCAGAAGGGGAAGTTCGCGGCCTGGGCGGCAGCGGTGCGGGTGAGCGCGTTGAAAAGGGTCGACTTGCCGACATTGGGCAGGCCGACGATGCCCATCTTGAAACCCATGGGGAACTCCGGAAATTGTTGGCTTCCACATGGTTCGGATGGGCTGAGATGTCAATGCGAACCTAAGCGGCGCGCTTGTTACCCCGCCATTGCAGCGCGATCGAGATCAGCAGCAACACGACTATGGCTGCCGAGATCAGGGCATTGTAGCCGGCCAGCGAAATGCCGAGGAAGCGGAACTGGACGACGTCGCAGCCGATGACATGGGCGTCGTTCATATTGCTCAGGGCATTGAAATCCATGGCGTCGCCAACGCCGGTGCAGGCGGTGGGGCCGGGCCAGAAGCCCCATTCGACGCCGGCATGGAAGCCGCCCATATAGGTGCCCCAGGCGAAAATGGCAGCCGCGATGGCCATGGCGATATACCACACCGTCAGCGGCAGCTTGTTCCAGGCGAGCAGGATCAGCAGCAGAAGGGGCAGGCCCCAGTAGTAGGCCAGCCGCTGTTCAAGGCAGAGCTCGCAGGGGACCAGCCCGCCGATCAGCTGGCTGCCCCAGGCGCCGGCAATGGTGGCAAGGCCGAGCACGAAGGCGATGGCGGCGGTGATCTTGTCGAGGGGCCGGGAGGTGGGGGCTGGCATGGGACGTTCCGTGTGACGCTTTGCAGCGTCGATAAAACCGAATTGGGGCGAATTCCAGCGGGGAACGGCGATGTGATCAATCGCCGGGCAGGGTGATGCCCAGCGCCTGGCGCAGCGCAATGGCATTGGCGGGCGCGTGCAGCTTATCCTCATGCACGAAATAGGCGAAAACGTCCTTGCCAGTCTCGGCCCAGGCGCCGACCGTTTTGGCCCAGTCGGCAATGTCCTCGGGCTGGTAACCCGTTGCGCCGGGGCGGGCGGGACCCTGCAGGCGGCAATAGGCGAAATCGGCGGTCAGCTCACGGGCGGGGTATTCGGGGGTGTCGGCAATCACCTGCGCCACATTGTGGCTGGCCAGCATGTCGCGGACTTCGGGCGTGTCGAAGCTGGCATTGCGCAGCTCAATGGCGTGGCGAATGGCGGTGACGCCAGTGGTGTCGAGATAAGGCTGGGTCTTGAGCCGAGTGTCGGCCTCGGCCGCGAGGGCGGTGTATTGCTCGGGCGTCTTGGGCAGCAGCTCGAGGAAGGCACCCAATACGTCCGGCTTGAAGCTCAGATTGGGCGGCAATTGCCAGACGAAGGGGCCGAGCTTTTCGCCCAGGGCGAGGGGGCCCGAGGCGAAGAAATTGGCGAGTTCAGCCCGGCAATCCTTGAGCCGCTTGATATGGGTGACCAGTTGCGGGCCCTTGATCGAGAACACAAAGCCTTCGCGCGCCTCGCCGGCCCATTTGGCGAAGCTGGCGGGCTTTTGGGTGGCGCGGAAGGTGGCGTTGATCTCAATGGTGCCGAGCCGGGAGCTGGCATAGGCCAGTTCCTTTTTCTGAACCAGCCCCTGCGGAAAGAAGGTGCCGCGCCACGGTTCGTAAACCCAGCCCGCCGTGCCCGTTCTGATTGTAGCCATGCCAAAGGTCTTCCACGATAAGCCAAAAGCTCAATGACTGCAGAGCCACCAGTGGATGACACCATAAGGGCGGTTGACTGGGCTGACCATCGGTCACCATCAAAAAAGCCGGGCCCCGTGCGTGCAATGCAGCCGCAATGTCTGTCGCTAGACTGCTGAAAGCCCGATAGGAATGATGCATGCGCATTTTGCTGGTCGAAGACGAGATGAATATGGCTGCGGCGCTGACCGCCGCGCTGAGCCGCCACGACATCGTGGTGGATCATGCCCGCACGCTCGAAATTGCGGAGGAGGCCTGCCGCAGCGGTGTGCATGATGCGGTGCTGCTCGATCGCAAATTGCCGGACGGTGATGGCCTGTCGTTGATCCCCGTCTTGCGGCGGGAGCATGCCGGCTTGCCGATCATCGTGCTGTCGGCGCTGGGATCGCTCGATCATCGCGTCGCGGGGCTCGACCATGGGGCCGATGACTATCTGGCCAAGCCGTTTTCCACCGACGAGCTGCTGGCACGGTTGCGCGCGGTGATGCGCCGCCCGGCCCAGATCGGGGAGAGCACAGTCAATGTCGGTCTGCTGCGGTTCAATCTCACCGCCCGCCATGCCGAAGTGGCGGACGAGCCGCTGGACCTGACGCGGCGCGAATTGTTGGCATTGGAAATATTGGTGCGGCGCTCGGGCCGGACGGTGCCGCGCAGTGCGCTGGAGGAGGCGGTCTATGGCTATGACGATGAGATCGCGTCCAATACGCTGGACGCTCATATCTCGCGGCTGCGCCGCAAGCTGAGCGGAGCGGGGGTGGAAATCCACGCCATTCGCGGCCTGGGCTATCTGCTGCGGGCGGCATCATGAAGCCGTGGAACTATCCGTCCCTGCGTGTCAGGCTGACCTGGCGCATGGTGGCGATGCAGGCCCTGGTGCTGATTGCCTTTACCAGCGTGGTGGCGATTCCGATTGTCGAGTTGATCCGCCAGGAACAGGGGCTTGATGACGGGGTTATCGAGCACATTGCCGACTCGATCCAGCGCAATGCCGCAGGCGGTCTGGAGGTTGTGCTCGACGAGGACATGATCGAGAAATCAGCCGATTTCCCGCGGTTCTGGTTCTATGCGATCGATATTGACGGTCATTCGGCGCAGATGGGGAACATCCCCGCGGGAGTCGCAGATCTGCTTGAGGACCTGCCGCGGCTAAACTCCGCCAATATTGCCGATATCGGCCTGTCCGAGGCGCCCACTGCCATAGTGCGGCGGGAGAACCGCGATGACGGCACGCTGTGGATCATTACCGGCGGCGGCCCTGAGGTCGGCTTCAAGGCGCTGTTTGCAACGTTCGGAGATTCGCTCTTTCTCGGCCTGCTTTTCCTGTTGACCCTGGTTTCCTTCCTGGTCATTCCGATGGTGGTGACCCGCCAGCTGCGGGGCGTGGCCCATGTGGCGGCGGAAGCGGACAGGATCGATGTCGACCAGCGCGGCATCCGCCTGTCCTCGGCCCATGTGCCCGAGGAACTTCATTCCCTGGTGGGAGCGGTCAATTCGGCCCTGCAGCGCCTCGACGACGGCATGGAGCGGCGACAGCGGTTTCTGGCCGATGCGGCCCATGAATTGCGCACACCCATCGCCATATTGCAGACCCGTATCGAACTGCTGCCCGCTGACGAGCAGCGCAGCCGGCTGCTGCTCGACGTGGCGCGGCTGGCCAATCTGGCCAACCAATTGCTCGACCTGCAACGGCTCGACGCCGACCTGACGGTGTTCCAGCCAGTCAACCTGGTCGACCTAGCCGCTCAGGTTACCGCCGACATGGCGCCCTTGGCGATTGCAGCCGGGGACGAGATTTCCTTCGATGCCGAAGTGGACAACGTCACCATTGCGGGTGACGCGGCGTCGCTTTCGCGGGCCATTGTCAATCTCATCCAGAACGCGGTGATCCATGGCGGCAGCAAAACCGCCATCCGGGTCGGGGTGGGTCGCGACGGCTCGCTGCGCGTTGCCGATACGGGGCCTGGCATTTCCGAAGAACACCGCCAGACCATCTTCGAGCCCTTCAATCGCGTCGTGCCGCTCGATCAGGGGGCCGGGCTCGGGCTCAACCTGGTGCGGGACATCATCGCCCGTCACCACGGCCAGATCACCGTGGGGGACGCTCCCGGAGGCGGCGCGCTGTTCGAGATCTCCCTGCCTGTCGCCAGCCCGGCAACCTAGCGCGCCAATGCTATGAACGAGTACGCCTCCCCAAATGCTTGCCGATGAGCAGCGACAGTGCCGAAACCAGGAAATAGATGGCGCCAAACGCGGCGTATCCGGCCACGACGGGCAGGACCGCCGGCACGGGCTGTTGCGCCTGGACGACGAAAAACGCGCCGGCAAGTGCCGATTGACCGCCGCTCAGGATCATTGCCCATTGCGCGCCTGACGATTTCCAGCGGCGGATGGCTGTGCCCAGTTGCAACAGGCCCGACAGGATTGCCCATGCGCCAAATACCGTCAGCACGGCGTTCAGCCCTGCCTGCAGGGCGATAAACACGGCCAGTGTGGTGACCAGACTGACGAAAACGTTGATCGCTTGCGTATTGTTTTGGAGTAGTCCGCCGTTGCGAGTGGCGTCCAAATAGTTGGCCGCTGCGTCCCAGAGCGGGTAAATTACCAGCAGGATGACGCCAAGAGCTGCATTGCTCTGCCCAAGCGTCAGGGCGAATGCTACCCAGACCACAGAGAATGCTGCACGGGAGATATAATAGGTGGCGAGCCAGCGGTCCTGAGCTGACCGGGCGGGTTTTTCGTCGATGGTGGGCATTTTGTTCTATCTACTAGTTGGAAGGTCTGAGGGGGTGAAATGGACGTAGAGGTGAGATTTATTTAGCTGGAGAGGCGGGCTCGCACCGAAGCGGTGATCATGCCAAACAGTTTTGGATTGCCATGGACTCGGGCCGATAACATCGCTCCGTGGACCGCAGCCATGAAGGCCTCCGCTTCGGTTTTGGGGGCGCTTTGAAGCTGAAAGATGCCCGACTTGGCGCCACGTTCCAAGGCCGACGCCAGCCATTCCGACAAGGTCTCGAAATGAAGGCGCACTTCATTGGCGACTGCTGCGGGTAGGGCGGGCAACTCGCTGGCCAGAAGCGCGCATATGCAGAATGGCGCGCTTGCGTCGACAATGCACTTTTCCCAATAGGCGATGTAATTCGAAAGCTGCTCGCCCGGGTCCTTGGCCGTTCGTTCAAGCGTGGCAAATCCGGTTCGCGCGTCCTCGCGGTAGCGAAGCACCAGAGTGCGCACCAGGTCGACCTTACTGGGAAAGTGATGGTGAATACTGGCTTTGCGGATGCCGACAATTTCGGCGATATCCGCATAGCTGAACCCGTTATATCCCCCCGCGACGATCAGCGGCCGGGCAGCGGCAAGGATATCGTCGGAGGTCGAGGAAAGATTGGTCATAAACTCACCTACCTATTGATAGGTAGAATGTCAAGCGGCCTTGCTTGGAGAGGCGGATAGCAGGCCAGAGTTCACCTAAGCAGTGCAAGTTCTGCCGCTTAACCCACGTTAGCGTGGGATCGAACTGTCAGGGCCTTCCGTTGCGGGCAAGCACCAAACGGAGAGCCAAATCATGTTCATGCGTGTCGATCGACTGATCACCGAACTGCCGCCGCCGGCTGCCGCAGACCCCAATGCGGCCGCAGCGCTGCAGGAGCTACTCGGCGGCAAATATGGCGAGATGTCCACGCTCGGAAACTACATGTTCCAGAGCTTCAATTTTCGCTCCAAGGACAAGCTGCGGCCGTTCTATAGCCTTGTCGCCTCCATCACGGCCGAAGAGCTGGCGCATGTGGAATTGGTGAGCAATGGCGTCGCCATGCTGAACAATGGCCCCGACAAGCCCCAGGGCGACAAGGGCGATGGCGGCGATATCTCCAAGACGCCGTTCGAGGCGATGCAGGACATTCGTCTTGCCTCAGCCTTCCTGTCCAATGGGGGTGGCTCAACGCCGGTGAATGCCAATGGCGTGTCGTGGAACAACGACTTCGTCACCACGACGGGTAATCTGATTTTCGACTTGCTGCACAATTTCCATCTCGAATGCGGCGCACGCCTGCACAAGCTGCGGGTTTACGAGACGGTCAGCGATCCGACCGGACGCGAAGTGTGCGGCTATCTGCTGGTGCGCGGCTCGGTGCATGCCCATTCCTATGCTTTGGCACTGAAGAAGCTGACCGGCGTGGATATCGAGAAGATGCTGCCAACGCCCAACATTCCGCTCTCCAACATTCCTGAATGTCAGAAATATCTGGATGAGGGCTCGCATCGCCGCCTCTACACCTGGAGCCAGGGCGACTACCAGGAAATCTCCGGCATCTGGTCCAATGACGAAGTCGCGCTGCCCGACGATCCGCCGGGACCGCTCGAAGTTGTCGAGGGCATGCCCGACGGCGGCAAGATCCAGCAATTGGTCGGCATCCCCTCGGCCTTCACGCCGGACTATGCGCCCGAGGAAATGTTCGAGATCGCCGCCAAACTTTACCAAGCCTCACGCTAAACCGGAGCAGACCATGACTGACACTCGCGATATCTTCATCACCGGCTTGCGCAATGCCCATGCCATGGAAAACCAGGCGCTGGCGATCATGAAACCGCAGGCCGAACGCATCGAGAACTACCCCGAGGTGGCGCGCCGCCTGGAAGAGCATATTGGAGAAACCGAAGGCCAGATCGAACGGTTGGAACGCATCCTCGATACGTTGGGTGAAAAGCGGTCCTCGCTCAAGGACATGGCATTGTCGGTGGGCGGGGCCATGGCGGCTATCGGTCACTCGGTGGCGCCCGATGAAATCGTCAAGAACAGCTTTGCCAATTTTGCCTTCGAGAATTACGAAATCGCCGCCTACAAGTCCCTGCTCGCCTTGGCGCAGCAGGCCGGCGATGCTGGATCGGTGCAGCTTCTGGAAGCCAACCTGGCCGAGGAGCAGGCGATGGCGGAGTGGCTGGATGACAATATCGAGGCGGTGACGCTGCAATATGCCGCGCTGCGGGAAAGTGGCGAAGCAGCAAAGCGCTAGCGCGAAGCGCCGGCCGGGCTACGAACGGGTGGCCTCATTATCGAGCGCGGCGATGAGCGACCTCACCAGGTCCGCATCGCGGCTCGAGGCCGGATGATAGATCACCATGCCAAGCTCGGGACGCCCGTCAATGGCGAAGCCTGAAAATTCAAGCTCCAGCAGGCCGACCCCGGGATGGTGGATGCGCTTGATGCCTTCATGCTTGGTGGCGACCTCATTGTCGCGCCAGAGCCGGTCGAATTCCGGGCTTGTTCGGGACAGCTCGTCTACCAGCACCATGCTCTCCTCGGTGGCGCCGGCCCGCGCCACGTCCGCGCGGAACGAGCCTACCACATAGCGGGCAACGCTTTCCCAATCCTCCTGTTTGGCTCGAACACGTGAATCGGCGAACATGAGCCGAAGGATGTTCCGCTGCTGCCGCGGAAGCTTGCTGTAATCGGTCAGTACCGCCGCCGCCGCCCGGTTCCAGGCCACGACATCCCAGGTGGCTGTCTTGATGATGGCCGGGCTGTTGCCGAGGGCGTCCAGCACGCGTTGCAGTCTGGGCGTCACGCCGTCGATTGCCTTGTAGCGCACCTCCGGCGGCCGGCCGAGACCGAGCAGGAAAAGATGCTCCCGTTCGGGCTCGGTGAGCATAAGGCCCTTTGCTATGCGATCGAGCACATCGGCCGAGGGGGCGCCACCACGGCCCTGTTCCAGCCAGGTATACCAGGTCGGACTGATATTGGCGCGTTGCGCGACTTCCTCGCGGCGCAATCCCGCGGTTCGGCGACGCCCGCCGATGAAGCCCAGCGCCGCTGGATCGAGCCGGGTGCGGCGATCCCGCAGGTAAGTTCCCAAGACGTTGGTGGTGGGAGCGGTCATGACGAGCCAGTTGGTTTTTATACTATGATAAAGTCACTACTTTAACAGGAAGAGATATAGGTCCATCTGGCAGGCCGAACAACCAGAAAGGTGCTGCCATGCGTGTTTTCCTGACCGGCGCGACCGGCTTTATCGGCTCGAAAATCGTGCCCGAACTTATCAATGCCGGCCATGGGGTTTTAGGGCTAACCCGATCGGACGATGGGGCGGCGGCGCTGGTCCGGGCCGGCGCCGAGGTCTATCGCGGCAGTTTGGAGGATCCCGAGACCCTCGCGCGTGGTGCATCACAGGCAGATGCCGTCATCCACACCGCTTTCGATCACGACTTCACCAATTTCGTCGCCAATTGCGAAAAGGACCGGCGCGTGATCGAGGCGATCGGCGGCGCGCTCGCCGGATCGAACAAGCCATTCCTGATCACATCCGGCTCGGGGATGGGGAGCGGAGCGCCTGGTGAGCCGGCGCTGGAACGGCAGTTCGACCGCAACAATCCAAATCCGCGAAAGCTGTCCGAACTGGCCGGGGAAGCGGTGGCGGCCAAGGGCGTGAGCCTTGCTGTGGTGCGCCTGCCACAGGTGCATGACACCCAAAAGCAGGGGCTGATCAGCCCGATGATCGAGATTGCCCGGGCCCGCGGTTTTGCGGCCTATGTCGGCGATGGCATGGAGCGCTGGGCCGCAGCCCATGTCTCCGACGTCGCCCGCCTGTACCGCCTGGCACTTGAAAAGCACGAGGCTGGAGCGCGCTATCATGCCGTTGCCGAGGAGGGCGTCTCAATGCGCCAGGTTGCCGAGGCGGTGGGCCTGGGCCTGGGTATTCCCGTGCGTTCCCTCTCCATGGAGCAGGTTGCCGACTACTATGGACCATTGGCGCATTTTGCCACTCTGGACATGCCGGCATCGAGCGACTGGACGCGCAACACGCTTGGTTGGAACCCAACCGGCCCGAGCCTCCTCGCGGATTTGCAGCATATGAACTACACCGCCGCCGCGCACTGATCGCCTGGCGCGCGCGACCTGGCGTCCGACCCTGGAGGGTTGCAATTCTGGAGGGAGAGTTTATCTAGTGCGCTAGATACTGGTTTAATAGTGAACCTGATCTGTCGCGAGGATACGATGACACCTCAGAAAAGCGCCTCGCATCAGGTTCGGACGCAAATCTCGTTCGCGGTCTACGGCGCGGCGGGTCGAATGGCGCGCATGCACAAGCCGTTCCTTGATCCGCTGGGCCTGACCTTTCCCCAATATCTGGTGATGCTGGAGCTTTACGCGGCGGCGCCCCGATCGGTGGGTGAGCTCGGAAACGCCTTGGGGATGGATACCGGCACGATCACGCCGCTGCTCAAGCGGCTCGAGACCAGCGGGATGGTGACGCGGATGCGTGACCCCGAGGATGAACGCCGTGTGCTGGTCGATCTGTCGCCCGCCGGCCGCAGCATCAAGGATGAGGTCTGGAGCATTTCCGACAAGATCAAGAGTGCCTGTCGCATGACCGAGGACGATCTGGTCGCGCTGCGGGACACTCTGCATGACTTCGCTCACCCCGCCAAACCCTGAAAGTAAAGGCATAAGCATGAAAATCGCAGTCATTGGCGCCGGCAATATCGGCGCGCAGGTCGCCAAGAAGCTGGACGCCGCCGGCCACCAGGTGAAACTGTCCAATTCACGTGGTCCCGAAAGCCTTGCCGAAACGGTGGCTGGCACCGGCATCGAGGCCGCTGAGAAAGAGGCGGCCGTGCAGGATGCCGACGTGGTGATCCTCTCGGTGCCCTTCGCCAGGAATCCGGACCTGGCATCGATTGTCGCCGGCGCCCCTGCGAGGGCGATCGTGGTCGACACCTCCAACTATTATCCCGCCCGTGACGGCAAGATTTCCGAGGTGGAGAGCGGCAAGCCGGAGACCGTTTGGGTCAGCGAACAAGTGGGGCGCCCCCTGGTCAAGGCCTGGAATGCGCTACTGACGCAGACATTGGCCGAGGCGGGTTCGGCGCCCGGCACGCCAAATCGCATTGCCATCCCGATTGCGGGTGATGACACGGCGGCTAAGGCCCTTGTCGCCGATCTGGTGAGCATTACTGGCTTCGATATTGTGGATGCCGGCAGCCTTGAGGAGTCCTGGCGGCTGCAGCCGGGCACTCCGGCCTATTGCACCGAGCTGACTGCCACCGAGCTCAAAGCGGCGCTTGCCGCGGCCGACAAGGGGCGTGCTGCATCGAACCGCGACGCCATCATGGCATCGTTTTCCAAGCCGGGTGCACAATTCACCCGCGCCGGCGCAGTCGCAACCAATCGGTCGCTCACTGCCTGAAGATATTGGCCGCGGCAATAGCCGAAAACGCGAATGGGCAGCGGGTTTATACCACTGCCCATGCAGTTGAATTTTGTTGTTAGATACGGGGTTTCGCGGCGCCGGATGGACAGCCATCCGCGCCGCTACGCCAGCTAGAACTTGTAGTTGATGCCGGCGCGGACGACGCTGAAGCGTTGGGTGGCGTCGATGCTGCCGCCGGGCAGGCCGCCATAGGTCTGGGTGCCCAGATCGACATAGAGATATTCGGCCTTGACGGTGATGTTTTCGGTGGCGGCGGCTTCAAGGCCCACGCCAGCCGTCCAGCCTAGGTGGTTCTTGCTCTGGCTGGTGATCACGTCGGCGGGGTTGGTCACGCTGGCCGTGCCGCGGCCCCAGGCGACGCCGAGGGTTGCATAGGGCATGACCTGGCCGAACACCATGCCGGCGCGGCCGCGCAGCGTGCCATAGGCGTCGAGGCCGACCTTGGACGTGCCGATGCCGGCGAGGTCTTCTTCATGGCCGATGCTGGTCCAGTTGAGGTCGGCTTCGCCGCCCAGCACGAAGCCGCCCATGTCCATATTGTAGCCGACCTGGCCGCCCAGATTCCAGCCATTGGACTTGTTCTCGGTTTCCACGCCGCCGCCGGTGGGCTTGCGGGTCAGCTCGCCCCAGGCATAGCCGGCATTCACGCCGGCGTAAAAGCCGCTCCAGGTCGTGGCGGGCGCATAGAAGGAGCCGCCGCCGCTATTATTGCCGCCATTCCAGCCAAGATCGGCGGCGAATGCCGGAGTGGTGACTAGCAGTGCGGTGGCAAGCGCAAGGGCCTGGCGATTCATGGTCGTCCTCGTCGGTCGGAAAATATGGGTATTGGTTTTCCGTAAAATGCGACGGAATAAATTAACGCTGCGGTAAGGAACGTGGTTAACGCGGCCCGGTAGCGTGCTGGCGGCGTTCACTTTTTCGCGGGAACGGGGCGGGCGTTGCGTGGGCGGACGAAAATCGTGGAGGCGGCAGCGACGCTGTTGCGGAGCAGGACGAGCTGCGCTAGAGAGCATGACTTGTGCCCCTCTGGCGGAATGGTAGACGCAGAGGACTCAAAATCCTCCGCCGCAAGGCGTGCCGGTTCGAGTCCGGCGGGGGGCACCAATCCCGGTAGATTTGAGTTTGCCTCGCGCGCTTTATGCGCCGTGTTGCCGCACGAAGCGATCCATCAAGTCGGCGCAGAGATCGGCATGGGTTTCCAGCAGCAGGTGTGGGCCATCCAGGATGTGCGCTTCGAGGCGTGGCAGATCCTCGAGCCAGGAGCGGGTTTCTTCCAGCTCGAAATAGGGATCGTGCCGGCCCCAGAGCAGCAAAGCCGGGGGCTGGCGGTTTTTGAGATAAGCGGCGATCTGGTCGAACCGCGCGACATGGTGCTGGTAATCCCGCACCAAAGCGCGTTGCAGTTCGAGCCGACCGGGTAGGGACATCACGCGCCAGTCTTCTTCCCAATCTTTGGGATTCATGCGAGCGGCAATGTCGTCGGGCACGCCGCTGACATATTGGGCGCGTGTTCCCTCCGCAGTGAGATGCGCGTAGGCGGCCGCGGTGTTTTCGGCGTCGGGGCTTTTCCAGAAGGCTCGCACCTGCGCCCAAGTCGGACCCATGCCGCTTTCATGGGCATTGGCATTCTGGATGATCAGGCCCAGCACCTGATCGGGCCGGCGCATGGCGATGTGCAGGGCGGCGGGCGCGCCGTAATCATGCAGGTAAATGAACATCCTGGTGATGCCGAGATGATCCAGCAGGCCCTCGATCAGATCGGCGAACCGCGCGAAAGTGGCGGGCTCGATGACATCGGACGCGCCATAGCCCGGCAGGTCGGGCGCGATGACGCGACATGATTGGGCAAGGGTGGGGATGATCGGCTGGAACATGCGCGAGGAATTGGGCATGCCGTGCAGCAGCAGGAGACCCGGTGCCGCAGCGTCGCCAGCAAGCGTGACGTGAAGCGAGACGCCGTCGATGGCGATGTCCTGCTCGGTGAATTTGGAGTTGTCGCTGTTTGGCATGACTGCCTCCCGTGGCGATTTGTCCGGTCAGAATGGGCCCTGCAGATGATCGAGCCCGCGCCGTTCGCGATCTGGATCACGGTTGAAGCCGGGAGCGGTGGGATCGAAATATTGCCAGCCCTCTGCTTCGTAGCGGGCGCGGCGTTCGGTGATGTCGACCTGCTGGGCCTTGGTGAAGATGTCCTCGACGACCCCCGCCTGGCTTTCATCGACGCGCACCGAAACGACGCTGCCGCCGCGGCGGACGCCTTCGGCAAGGACGTGGGCATCCTGTTCGTGCACGCCCGAGCTGGTGAAGGCGCCGATGACGCCACCGGTGGCGCCGCCCAATGCGGCCCCGGCAACGGCGCCGACGGCGGTAGACACCAGCCAACCGGCGGCAATGACCGGGCCGATACCGGGTATGGCGAGAGCGCCGAGCCCGGCCAATAGGCCGCCCGCACCACCGATGATGGCACCGATACCGGCACCAGCACCCGCGCCGTCGGCGGCTTTGTCATCGGCATTGTCTTCGCCCACTTCGTCATCGAGGGTCGAGACGACGAGGGAAATATCGTCTTCGGGAATGCCGGCGGCTTCCAGGCCCCGTACCGCCTGAGCCGCCAGGGTATAATCGTCGAACAGGGCGGTCATGGTCTTCATGGCGCGTCTCCAATCCAGCTAATGTGGATGTGAAACGAAGAGACTGGCGCGAGCGTTCCCGAGCGGTGGTTCAGTCGGGCTTGATGGCCTTGGCGTAGAGCCGCACCATGCTGAGCGGCATGCCGGGGCGCTGGAAATAGACGCGGGCGCGCAGATCGGCCTTGCGGCCGCTGCGGAACAGCCTGGTGCCCAGGGCCTTTTCGGCGGCTGCCTCGGGCGAGTTCACGCCATCGACCTGATGCTCCGGCGGCTCGGCACCTCCCGAGGCAAGATCGACCACGCGATAGCTTAACGGCATGTCCAATTCCCCTGTCGGGCTATCCTTAGCATGCGCCGCGGTAGCTGGTGGCACGGAATTGGTGAACTCGATTTCGAGCGCGACCTCGATGGCTTCTTCGATCAACAGGCCGATTGCGGGAGCCTGCGGATCCTTGGGCAATGTGAAGAGGGCCTGTTCCAACTGGTCACGGACCAGCCGCGCTTCTTTCGGCATGGGTGCTCTCGCATCGGTGGTTTGAAACCAATCGAAACCCGCCACATTCGCCGGCGCGGACTTTTGGTTCGGCTCTTCTGAGCTGACTATCGATTGACCCCCACCATTCGCGTCAAAAAACGGCCATCAGATGACGGGATTTGCGGGCTTTTTATTCAAAGTTTCGGCTCGTGCCACTGGCTGTCGATGAAGGTCAGCGCGTCACGGATACTGGTGGCCCAGACGTCCCAGGAATGATCGCCATTGGTGATGCGAAATTCGACCGGGCGATTGTCCGCCTGCATGGTTTCATAGAAGGCGATGGCGCCGCGCCAGAGCTTGTGGCTGTCGTCGTCGCCAACGGTGAGGAACAGCGCGGGCAGGTCGGTATTGTCGGCAATGGCCTGGGCGAGGAGCGTGAAAACGTTCTGGCTGTTGAAGCGGCGGGCGTCGAACGGGGTGCCGAAGGCGCTGCCGAAATGCGGTGGCACCGGCGGCAGGTCGATGCCGGTCGATATGTCGGCGGGATCGTTATGGTGGAAATAGGTGCTGTCGATGATCAGCGCCATGGCTTCGGGCGCCAGATCCAATTCGTCGACGGGCACGTTTTGCCAGATGGCGCCGGACAGGCTGGCGGCGGATGTGAAGAGGTCGGGATGGGCTAGGGCGAGGCGAAGGGCGCCATAGCCGCCCATGGAGAGACCCGCAATGGCGCGGCCGCCTTTGTCGGTGCGGACGGGATAGGCGCTTTCGATGGCTTGGCGGAGGTCGGTGACGACAGCGGTTTCGGAATTGCCGGGGCCGCCGATATCGCGGGAATCGACGTACCAGCCTTCTGGGCCGGCGCCGGGCATGACCACGATCGCGGGCTTGATGGCGTGGCCCATCATGTCGTCGAGCGTAGGCTGGATATGGCCCAGATCACGCCAGCTGGTCTGATCGCCGCCCAGGCCGTGCAGCAGGTAGATGACGGGCCAGCCGTCTGGAGGCGGGGCGCCGTCGGGGCGATAGACCAGGGCGTTGATAATGCCGCCCAGGCCCGGGCTGGGGAAGGATTTGCTCTCCATGGTGCCGGCCAAGGCCGGATAGCCGAGAAGCAAGATAAGCAGCGCTGCGCAAAGGACTTTGATCATGGCGCAATACTAGCGGTGTGGCGTTTGCTCAACAATGGCCGGGGAAGCCGCCTGCGCCGTTGACGACTTTGGGAGCCAAGCGTAGACAAGCGGCCGTGTCATTTCAAAGCCTCAAGCGCCCGTCCAGCCGGCACCCGATCTTTTGGGTGTGAAATGGTCCCCGCAGTGTCTCCCAGCATAATGGGATTGCCACTGTGTTCGGGGCCGACGTGACGCGATTTTGTTGAGGCTTTCTGGAGCGTTCTGATGAACCCCATGTCCAAGCCGCTCTGGCAGCGGTTTACGTTTTTCCTGATCCCGTTGATGGTGTCCAACATCCTGCAGTCGCTGTCAGGAACCGCCAATGCCGTCTATGTCGGCCAGATGGTTGGGGTGGAGGCGCTGGCTGCGATCTCCACTTTCTTCCCTATCCTGTTCTTTTTGATGAGCTTTATCATCGGGCTCTCCTCGGGCGCCACGGTGCTGATCGGGCAGGCCTGGGGCGCGCGCAATGTTGACAAGGTCAAGCAAATTGCTGGCACAACGCTCACCGCGACGATCACTTTAGGCGTCATTGTCGCCATTATCGGTGGCACGTTTACGCCGCAGATCATGCAGGTGCTGGGTGCGCCGGCCAATATCCTGGGATTGTCGACCGACTATGCACGGATCGTGCTGATCGGCATGCCGGGCTTTTTCGTGTTCCTCGTCGTAACCTCGGTGTTGCGCGGGGTGGGCGATACGGTGACGCCGCTGGTGGCGCTGATCATTTCGCTGATGGTGAGCCTGTTGGTGACGCCGGCGCTGATCCAGGGGTGGTTCGGCCTGCCCAAACTGGGGCTGCTGGCCGCGGCCTATGCGTTCATTGCCGGCTTCGTATCGGTGCTGATTTTCCTCTTCATCTATATGCGCGCCCGCAAATTGCCGCTGGCGCCGGACGCGACCTTGTTGCGGGCCATGGTGCCCGACTTCAAGCTCTTGGGGTTGATCCTGCGGCTGGGCGTGCCGGCCGGGTTGCAGATGGTGATTTCCTCGATCTCGGCCATCGTGGTGGTGGGGCTGGTCAATGGCTTTGGCTCGGATGCCACGGCCGCCTATGGCGCGGTCAACCAGGTGATCGGCTATGTGCAGTTTCCGGCCATGTCGATCGGCATTGCCGCCTCGATTTTCGGGGCGCAGGCCATTGGCGCGGGGCAGGCGGGGCAATTGTGGGGGATCACCAAGACGGCGCTGGTGCTCAATCTGATCATCACCGGCACGTTGATCCTGGTCGCGTACCTGTTCTCCCAGCATCTGGTGGCGCTGTTCATCACCGATCCGGCGGTGATCGAGGTAACCGAGACGCTGCTGCATATCGTGCTGTGGAGCATGCTGTGCTTTGGCTGGAGCGTGGTGTTCTCGGGCATCATGCGCTCGAGCGGCACGGTGGTGGCGCCCATGGTGATCTCGCTGGCCTGTATCCTGCTCATCGAATTGCCGGGCGCGGTCGTACTCAGCCGGACGAGCCTGGGGCTGCATGGCATCTGGATCGCCTATGCGGCGAGCTTCACGGTGATGCTGGTGGCGCAGGCCAGCTGGTATCGCTTCGTGTGGCGCAAGAAGAAGATCGTGGCGCTGATCTAGCAACAATGAAGGCGGGCCAGGAGCCCGCCTTTTTCAGGCGCCGACCAATGAATCCCATGCGGCGAGTGCGCCGGTAACGATGCGATCGAGATCGGCCTGCTGGGCGCCGTCGCGGGCTTCGATGGCGAGGCCATTGATCACCGTGGCGTAGAATGTGGCAATGGCCTGCGGGTCGGCGTTGGCCGGCACGTCGCCATCGGCAATGCCGCGGGCCAGGCGGGCGGCCAGATGATCGCGCGTAGCCTGGCGGCGGCGGGTCAAGTGGGCGCGGACTTCGGCATTTTGCGGTGTGCCGACCGTGGCTGCGAGCACGATAAAACAGCCGGGCGGCGTATCGGGATTGAGCTGGGATTCGGCGTTGCGCCGCAGCGTTTCGGCAAAGGCAATGCGGGCGGTGGGCGCCTCGTTCAAGGCGTCCGGTGAAAAGCAGCCATAGCGGTCTTCATAGAGCTGGAGGGCTTCGAGGAACAGATTTTCCTTGTTGCCGAAGGCGGCGTAGAGGCTGGGCTTGCCGATGTCGAGAGCCTCGGAGAGGTCGCCAACCGAGGTGCCCTCATAGCCGCGCTCCCAGAACAGCAGCATGGCATCATGCAAGGCCTTGGTTCGATCAAACTCGCGCGGGCGTCCTGCCAAAACCGGGTGTCCAAATGATTTTCTACCGATCAGTATAAAACCATTGACCAGCCATCACAAGCCGGTCTAGCTATTATGTACCGATCGTTAGAAAATGGAGACGAACATGCGGTCCAAACCCGAACTTCTCGACCAGGTCGCCCTTGTAACCGGGGGCAGCCGCGGCATTGGGGCGGCGATCGCCATTGCCCTGGCCAAAGCCGGCGCGGATGTGGCCTTCACCTTTGCCAGTAATGGCGAGCGGGCCGAGGCAGTCAGCCGGCAGATTACCCAGCTTGGCCGCAAGGCGCTGGCATTCCAGGCCGATTCAGCTGATGCGAATGCGGTGGTGGCAGCCGTCGAGCGCACGGTGAGCCATTTCGGCAAGCTCGATGTGCTGGTCAACAATGCCGGGGTCGGCGATGGCGGGCCGTTTGCCGATGTCTCGCAGGCCGATTTCGACCGGCTGTTCGCCATTCACGCGAGGGCGCCATTTTTCGCGGCGCAAGCGGCGGCGCGGCACATGCCCAATGGTGGCCGGATCATCTCGATCGGCAGCAATCTGTCGACCCGCGTGCCCAGTGCGGGCCTGGCGCTCTATGTCTCCAGCAAATCGGCGCTGCTCGGCATGACGCGGGCATTGGCGCGTGAGCTGGGGCCGCAGGGGATTACGGTCAATACCGTCGATCCCGGCTCGACCGATACCGACATGAACCCTGCCAATGGGGCTCATGCGGCGAGCCAGCTGGCGCATAACGCCTTGGGCAGGTTCGGTGCGCCGGACGATGTCGCGGCCGCAGTCCTGCACCTGGCGGGACCGAGGGGCCGCAGCATTACCGGCAGCTCGATCCTGGTCGATAGCGGCTTTAACGCCTAGGACCAGTCGGCATTCACTGATGCTGGCCTGCAAATGGCGGTTTTCTGCGCTTCCGGTGCTCACGTACCCAAAAGTACGCTGCGCTCCGGTTCTCGAAACCCGCCATTTTCGACTCAGCCTGAGTGAATGTCGACTGGTCCTACGGCTAACAGCGATGTTCCAGCCAATCGACCGCGAAAGCGACGATGGCTGGGGCATCGACCAGCACTGACGGGGCGTGGCCGATCAGGCCGCGCTGGCCCTGTCCGGTGGCCAGGAAATCCTCGACCACGTCCGCGAAATAGTCATCGGGCAGGCCTTCGACCACCGGGTCGGAAGTGTCGAATTCCTCAAAGTCGCGCCATGTCGTCTGCCCGTCCACCAGGATCGGCGCTTGATAGCGGCGCAGGCGCTTGCCGGGAATGTCGGCGAGATGTTCGGCATGGTGCAGCAGCGTCATGGTATCGAGCGGCGCGCCGATCAGCATGGTCTTGCCGCCGGCCTCGACCAACTTGCCGAAGGGCGATTGCGGGCCGTAGCCATAGTCGAGCGCATGATCGGCGGTGAACCATTCGGCCCTGCCACCCAGAGCGGCGCAGGATGCCCCGGGACTGGCGCTGCGCCGGGCGCCGGGCGTGGTGCGCAGCAGCTCGGGAAAGGCGCCGTTGTCGCGCGTGGCGCGGGAGCGTTCGGGATCGAACGGGGGTACGTCGACGCGCAAAGCCGGGTCCGGCAGGTCGCGGTCGTCGTAGTTCCAGTCGCAATAGCCCAGGATCGTGCCGGTGGGCCCGACTGTGTCCATGAGTGCTGCTATCAGGGCGTCGGGCCCGCCAAGCATGGGTCCGACCGAGCGCAGGCCGGCATGCACCAGAATTGCGTCACCGGGCTCGATGCCAAATGCAGAGATTTGGCCTGCCAATACGGATCGCGTCCACATGGCCGATCAGTCGCGGGCGTAGGCGGCCTTGCGTGGTTCGGCCGGGGTGGTTGTGGTTTCGCGGGCGTCATAGATGGCGCGGGCTTCCATAATCGTGCCGTGATGTTCGGCCGACCAATCCCAGAGGCCGCTGATCGGCACCTGGAGGGTCTTGCCCAGCTCGGTCAGGCTATATTCCACGCGCGGTGGCACTTCGGGATAGATGGTGCGGGTGACCAGCCCGTCGCGCTCGAGATTGCGCAGGGTCAGGGTCAGCATGCGCTGGGACACGCCATTGATCATGCGCTTGAGCTCGTTGAAGCGCAGCGTGCCATTCTGGCCGAGAATGCCCACGACCATGACGCTCCACTTGTCGCCGATGCGGTTGAGCACGTCGGACATGGCCAGGCAATTGGCGGATTTGGAGGTGTCGGTGAGAGGCATGTGCGGACCTTAGGCTTGAAGAACTTAGGCACAAATATAAACACGGTTACTGCTTGTGCCTAGGGGTAAGTGATCAGGCCGCCCGATGTTCGGCGCCGTAGAGCCCGAGATAGAAGTCCAGATCGCCGTTACGCAGGCCCAATGTCTCCAGCACGCCGCCCATGAAGCTCACCGGAGCGGTGCCTGGCGCGGTGACGATCGTGCCATCGACGACAGCCTGGGGCTGATCCTTGTAGTGGGCTGCGCCGGCATAGCCTGTGGGGGTGAGATTGTCGGCTGAATTGGAGGTATGCGCGACGCTGTCGAGAATGCCGGCGCGGGCGAGCGCCAGTGTGCCGTCGCAAATGCCGGCAACGGTCTTGCCGGCGTCGCGGGCTGCCACGAGCACTGCCGTGATATCGGGTGGGGCATCGCTGGCCCAGGCAGTTCCACCGCAGACGACGAGGGCGTCGAGCGTGGCCGGATCGATGTCTTCCACTGCCAGATCCGGCGTTATCCTGAGGCCACCGGCCGAGGTGACCGGCTTGCCGCCCGGCGTGGCGAATTTGGTGTTGATGCCGAGATAGCTGCGGGCGCCGGCATTGAGCAGGGCGGTCTCCCAATCGGCAAAGCCTTCGGTCAGAACGGTGATGATGGTGGTCATGGTGGGGGCTCCTCGTGTCTGTGCTGCCACAAAGTTGAACGCTTGTGCTGCCAGAGGGTGTCAGGAGCGGTCAAAAGCCTGTCACCGGGAGCTTGGCCACATTGAGATAAGGGGAGGGCGCTGGTAAGAGGAGGCGCCTTCCCGACATACTCGGAGACTTTGTCACTTGCCGTTTGCCCGCCGTCTCGGCCTTTTCGCCTTTGCCTGCCTTGTCAGCCTCGCCGCCGCCCTTGGGGCAGCGCGGGCCAATCCGATGCTGCTGGTCGATATGGACAATCTCGACGTGCTTTATGCGCAGGAGGCTGGCCAACCCTGGCATCCGGCATCGTTGACCAAAATGATGACGGCCTATGTGGTGTTCGAGGAAATCGCGAAGGGGACGGTGACGCTGGATACGCCGGTGATCCTCTCGGCCAAGGCCCTCAAGCAGGCGCCTTCGCGCTCGGGCCTGCCGGTGGGCAGCGCCATGAGCCTCAAAGACGCGCTCTATGTGATGATCGTCAAATCGGCCAATGACACGGCCATGGCGATTGCCGAGACCGTGGGCGGCAGCGAAGCGGGCTTTGTCGCCAAGATGAATGATGTGGCGGCCCGGATGGGGCTGACCGCCAGCCATTTTAACAATCCCAATGGCCTGCATGATCCGGGGCAATACATGTCGGCGCGGGATCTGGCCGTGCTGGCGCTCTATATCCGCCAGAGCTTTCCGCAATACCTGCCGATGTTCGGCACCGAAGCGGTGCAGGTGGGCAAGGCGCGGCTGGAATCGCAGAATGAATTGCTGACCAAGTTTTCCGGCACGACCGGTATGAAGACCGGCTTTGTCTGCGCGTCCGGGCTTAACATGGTGGCCACGGTGGAGCGCAATGGGCGCCGGTTGCTGGCCATTGTGCTGGGTGGCTCGTCGGCGCGCGAGCGCAATGAGCGGGCGGCTGAACTGGTGCTCAAGGGGCTGTCCGGCAGCATGCAGCCGAGCGGGCAGACGGTGCTCAACCTGGCCAATAATCCGGGTGCGGCGCCGGTCGATATGCGCGCCAATATCTGCGGCAAGGGCTCGCAGGATTATGTGAAGGCGCAGGAAGCCGCGTTCCCCATGGGGCTCAAGGGCCAGCCGACCTACCTGACCGATACGGTCGTGCCCAACACCTATGTGGCGACCGATCTGGGGCGGATGGCGGTGGGTGTGGTACTGCCGCGGCCGCGGCCGGCGCATGTGCCGATGTTTGCCGCGCCGACGACGACGGAAGCGGCGCTGGATGGCGGATTGCGGCCTGGGGTGCCAGTGGCGGGCGGGGATATTCCGGTCCCGCGGACGCGGCCGGTTTTTTGATCAGCTTTTAAGGATGGAAAACTGCAGCACGTCACCCTCGGTGGCGAGGGTGCAATCGTGCCCGTGCTGGCGGCAATAGAGCGGGATATCGACCTTGGCCATGGGGTCGGTGGCGAGCACGATCAGGGCTGCGCCGGAGGGCAGGCTATCGAGCCGTTTCTCCATGCGCAGCACCGGTAGGGGGCATTTGAGCCCCCGCGCGTCAATGAGCTCGGGCTCAGTCGCCAACAACCAGGACCCAATAGACGCCGTAGCTGGAGGCGGGATTGAAGGCCATGGCAACGCCGGCCTTGCCGCCGGCCGAGGTCAGCCCGGCTGCATCGGCCGGGTTGTTGCGCCAGCCGGAGAAGGTTTCGGCAAAGGTGGCGTAACCGGCGCTGAGCTTCATGACGCGCAGGCCCTGCGGGGTCTTGGGCGGGGTGCCGGTCTCAGCATATTGATTGGCCAGAGCCTGGGCGGTGCCATCGAGGCCGGTATCGGGCGTGAGGGGCGCAATGCCATTGGTGGCGCGGTAGGCATTGACAATGCTGAGGGCCTGGGCACGGTCGAGGCTCGCGCCGGGCTGGTCCATGCGGGCGCTGAGGCCCGGATGCAGTGCGGCGCCGGTGCTGCCACCGCCGCCGCCCATGCTGCATCCGGCGAGTACAGCAGCTGTCAGCAGGGCGAAGGCGGCAGCTGCCACGGGTCGGGTGAGGCGCAAAACGGGCATTGGTTTTCCTTTGTTGGGCAGGGCGATTGCGGCGCGATTAAGCTGCCGCTGATGGCCAAATGATGGTGCTGTCTGGCACTATTGCACTGCCATTGCCTTAACGCGGGGTGAATCAGGACAAAACGACGCCCTTGCGGCCAAGCCGGTTTGGCCGCAAAACCAGCAGCCTGACCGACGCAAAGGGGAGACGGCGGTGAACCTGCGATATCAAATTCTGGCGCTGGCGATCATTCCGCTGATCGTGGCGATATCGGCGATTACCCTTTTGATCACCTGGCAGTCCACGCGGCTGGCCCAGACCAGTATCGATACGTTCGAAAGCAATCTGCTGGAAGCCAAGCAGACTGAATTGCTCAACCTCACCAATCTGGCGATTTCGGCGATCGACGATATTTACCAGGCGGCAGGGCCGGATGACGAGGTGGCCAAGGAACAGGTTCGTGCCATTCTCACCACGCTCGATTATGGGCAGGACGGCTATTTCTTCGTCTACGATTATGACGGCAACAATGTCGTGCATCCGCGCCAGACCTATCGGCCGGGGCAGAACTGGCTCGATCTGGTGGACCCGGACGGCGACCATGTGATTGCCAACCTGATCCAGCGGGCCAAGGAAGGCGGGGGACTGCACCAGTATAAGTGGGAAAAGCCGTCGGCCGGGGCGATGGCGGACAAGCTCTCCTTTGCTGTGGGCCTGGATAAATGGCGCTGGATGCTGGGGACGGGGGTGTATCTGGATGACGTGTTCGCCCAGACCGCTGCGGCCAAGGCCGAACTGCGGGCCAGTATCGGGCAGACGTTTTTCATCGTCGCGCTGATTGCCGTGCCGGCGGTGTTGATCGTGTTTGCCACCTGCATGCTGCTCAATGCGCGCGAGCGGCGCATGGCGGACAGCAAGCTCAAGCAATTGACGCAGCGGATCGTGGATACGCAGGAAGAGGAGCGCTCGCGGCTGGCGCGGGAACTGCATGACGGGATTTCGCAGAACCTGATCGGGGTGCGCTATGCGATCGATCTGGCGCGGCGCAAGGCCAGCAATGACAGCGCCGACGCCATCGGGGCCATCGAGCGGGGCGCCGAGGCGCTGAACGGGGCGATCAAGGAAGTGCGGCGCCTGTCGCATGATCTGCGGCCGCGCGTGCTGGACGATCTGGGGCTGAGTTCGGCGCTCGAAGCGCTGTGCCACAATTTTTCCGAGCGGACCGGGATTGCGACCCAGCTTGAATATAGCGGGTTCAAGGTGCGGCCCAAGGCCGAGGCGAGCACGGCGCTCTACCGGGTGGCGCAGGAAGCGCTCAACAATGTCGAGCGGCATGCCGGCGCCAACAGCGTGTCGATCACGCTGCTCAGCCCCAAGGGGCGGGTGCAGATGATCATCGAGGATGACGGCAAGGGCTTTGCCGGACAGAGCGGGATGGGCGGGCTGGGGCTGCGCAACATGCAGGAGCGGATGGCCCATTTCGGCGGGCTGTTGCTGATCCAGACGTCCCCCACCGGCACGCGGCTACAGGCGAGCCTGCCCAAATCGGCCAGCCTGCCGCAAGCCGAACTGAGCGAGGTGGCATGAGCGAAAAACCGATCAAGGTGCTGCTGGTCGACAACCATCCGCTGGTGCTGGATGGGCTCAAGGCGATCCTTGAAACCTTCGAGCATATCGATGTGGTGGGGGTAGCGGGGCTGGCGCTGGCGGGGCTGGAAATCGCCCGGGCGACGCGGCCGCAGGTGGCGCTGATGGATATCAACATGCCCCATGTCAACGGCATCGAGGCGCTGGAACTGTTCCGCGAGCAGGTGCCGGAAACGCGGGTGCTGATGCTCTCCATGCATGATAGCCGGGAATATATCTCGACCTCGGTGATGCACGGCGCCTCGGGCTATGTGCTCAAGGATGTGTCGACCGAGGAAATCGTGGAGGCGATCGAGACGGTGGCGGCGGGAGGCACCTATTTCTCCTCGGGCGTGTCGGATGTATTGCTGGAGCGCCGGGCCAGCGAGGCGGCACAGCCACTGACGGCGCGGGAATATTCGGTGCTGCTGTTGATCGCGGCGGGGCAGAGCAACAAGCAGGTGGCCGAGGCGCTATCGATTTCGGCAGCAACGGTGGAAACGCACCGCAAGAAGATCAAGAAGAAGCTCGGCGTCAGCTCGACCGCTGGACTGACGCGATATGCCATCGAGAACGGCCTGGTCTAGGCAGAGCAGCCGTCATACCCAGTACTGGGTACGGCCCTGCATTTGGGCCGCATGGCTATATTGTCCGGCGGGGTGACGCGTTCTAGCACTGGCTCCCAAATGGCCGTCCGCCAACGTGCGGAACCCTCGGGAGGACTCCATGGCTGGTCTATTGGCGTTGTCGCGCGCGATCGACGCGATCAATACTGTTATCGGGAAAGCGGTGTCGTGGCTGTTGCTGGCGGCGGTGCTGATCAGCGCGGTCAATGCCACGACGCGCAAGCTGTTCAATCTCAGCTCCAATGCCTGGCTAGAGGCACAGTGGTATCTGTTCTCGGCCGTGTTCCTGATTGCGGCGGGCTATACCCTGCTCAATAGCGAGCACGTCAAGGTTGACCTGCTCTATGGGCAATTGCCGCGCAAGGCGCAGCTCTGGGTCGACATCCTGGGGACGATCTTCTTCCTGTTCCCGTTCTGCCTGATCACCATCTACCTGTCCTGGCCCATCGTGGCGGCCAAGTTCGCCAGCGGCGAAATCTCCAACAATACCGGCGGGCTGGTGTTGTGGCCGGTCTGGGCGATGATCCCGGCCGGGTTTGGCCTGCTGTTCCTGCAGGGCGTGTCCGAGCTGATCAAGCGCATCGCCGTCCTGCGCGGGCAAATTCCCGATCCGGTGTCGGTTGCCGATGCCGAAGCTGCAGCTCTTTAAGCCGGGATAATCATCATGTTTGCCTTCTTCGCGGAAAATCTCGCGCCCATCATGTTCCTGTCGCTGATCGTTGTGCTGTTGCTCGGCTATCCGGTGGCGTTCGCGCTGGCCTTTGTCGGCTTCGCCTTCGGCTTTGTCGGCATCGAAATGGGGCTGTTGCCGATCAACCTGTTCGGCGCCATTCCCGATCGCATCTTCGGGCAGATGTCCAACGAGACATTGCTGGCCATTCCGTTCTTCACCTTCATGGGGCTGATCCTCGAACGAAGTGGCATGGCCGAGGACCTACTCGACACGATCGGACAATTGTTCGGGCCGGTGCGCGGGGGCCTGGCTTTCGCGGTGATCTTTGTGGGCGCGATCCTGGCGGCGACCACGGGCGTGGTGGCGGCATCGGTGATTTCGATGGGCCTGATCTCGCTGCCGATCATGATGCGCTATGGCTATGACCGCAAAGTCGCGGCCGGGACGATCGCGGCGTCGGGTACACTGGCGCAGATCATTCCGCCGAGCCTGGTGCTGATCATCCTGGCCGACCAATTGGGCCGCTCGGTGGGCGATATGTACAAGGGCGCGCTGGTGCCTGGGCTGCTGCTGGTGGCGGCCTATGCCGCCTATATCATCGTCATGTCGATGATCTATCCCAAGAGCGTGCCGGCGCTGCCGCCGGAGGCGCGTACGCTGCGTGGCTGGAAACTGCTGGCGCGGGTGATCACTTCGCTGGTGCCGCCGCTGGTGCTGATATTCCTCGTGCTCGGCACGATCTTCATTGGCTTTGCCACGCCCACTGAAGGTGGCGCGATGGGGGCGGTGGGTGCGCTGGTCTTGGCCATGCTCAACCGCAAGCTGGACCTGCCCATGGTCAAGTCGGCGCTCTATTCGACGGCCAAGCTGTCATGCTTCGTGATCTTCATCCTGCTCGGCGCGCGCGTCTTCTCGCTGACCTTCTATGGCGTCAACGGCCATGTGTGGGTCGAGCACCTGATGACCTCGATCCCTGGCGGGGTGATCGGCTTCCTGATCATCGCCAATCTGCTGGTGTTCTTCCTCGCCTTCTTCCTCGATTATTTCGAATTGGCCTTCATCATCATCCCGCTGCTGGCGCCGGTGGCCGAGGCGCTGGGGATCGACCTGATCTGGTTCGGGGTAATGCTGGCGATCAATATGCAGACCTCGTTCATGCATCCGCCCTTCGGGTTCTCGCTGTTTTATCTCAGATCGGTAGCGCCATCGCGGGCCTATAAGGACCGGGTGACCGGCGCGACGATCCAGCCGGTGACATCGGGACAAATCTATATGGGGGCGCTGCCATTCCTGGGCATCCAGCTGGTCATGGTGCTGCTGGTGATGTTCTTCCCGCAATTGGTGACGCACTACAAATCGAGCGCTGCCGCGGTCGATCCGGCCAGCATCCGGCTCAATGTGCCAATGCCCGGCGCGGGTGGGGAAAACCCGTTCGGCACGCCAGCGGCGCCATTCGGTGGCCCGGCTGCGCCAAGCTTTGGGGCTCCGGCACCTAGCTTTGGGGCACCTGCCGCTCCGGCTGCGCCCGCAGCCCCCAGCTTTGGCGCGCCCGCGCCAGACGCGGCTCCGGCCGCACCCAGTTTTGGCGCCGAGCCCGCTCCGGCGGCTCCGGCTCCGTGACGATCTAAAACACCTGAGGAGGACTGAACGTGACTGCTGATCTCAATCGACGTAACTTTTTGGGCAAGGGCGCTGCAGCCGGCGTCGCCGCCGCTGCTGGCACGGTGCTGGCCACCCCCGCGATTGCCCAGGAATTGCCGACGCTGCGCTGGCGCCTGACGTCGGGTTTTCCGAATAATCTCGACACCATCTATGGCGGCGCCGTGGTGATGGCGGAGGCTCTCTCCAAGATCACCGACGGCAAGTTCCAGATCCAGGTGTTCCAGGCCGGCGAATTGGTGCCGGGTGCCCAGGCCATCGACGCGGTGCAGGCCAATACGGTGGAAATCGCCCATACCTGCGGCTATTATTTCACCGGCAAGAACCCGACCTTTGCCATCGGCTCGACCATTCCGTTCGGCCTCAATGCGCGCCAGCAGAATGCCTGGCTCTATCATGGCGGCGGGAACGAGCTCTACAATACCTTCCTTGAGGAATACGGCGTTGTCGGCATTCCGGGCGGCGCGACTGGGGCACAGATGGGGGGCTGGTTCCGCAAGGAAATCAATAGCCTGGCCGATCTCTCCGGCATCAAGATGCGTATCGCGGGCGTGGCTGGCGAAGTGATGTCGCGCCTGGGCGTGGTGCCCCAGCAACTGCCGGGCGGTGACATCTACCCGGCGCTGGAACGCGGCACGATCGACGCGGCCGAATGGGTCGGGCCCTATGATGACGAGCGCCTGGGCTTCTACCAGATCGCGCCCTACTACTATTATCCGGCCTATTGGGAAGGCGGGCTGACCATCCACTTCTACATCAACAAGGCGCAGTACGAAGCGCTGCCCGAGACCTACAAGGTGGCGCTCGACACTGCCTGCAAGGCGGCCAATATCAACATGCAGGCGCTGTACGACGTCAAGAACACCGCCGCGATCCGCTCGCTGGTGGGCAAGGGCGTGCAGCTGCGGCCGCTGCCGCGCGATGTGCTGGACGCTGCCTACAAGGCGACGTTCGAGCTGTACGAGGAATATACGGCCAACAATCCGCAATGGGCGGCGATCTATCCGAGCTGGAAGAAATTCCGCGACGAGAGCTTTGAGTGGTTCCGCGTCGCCGAATATACCTATGACAGCTACATGTACTCGGCCCAGGCGGCCGGGCAATAATAGCGATGGTGCGGCGGGCCGAGGTCCGCCGCACCTCTTTCCAGCTCGCAGCATGCAGGCGGGCCATGAGTGATGACCGCAGATACTGCGGCGCAGTCCTTCTCCTGAAATCCCGAAATTCATGGCTGTTGTGGCGAGGGCGTCCGCGTTAGCGGACGGGCTTGTTCGCCACTTTGATCTTCCATACTAGCCTTGACCCGTCTCGCAAATTTGATATATCAGATTTCAATTTCACGTATTGAGGGAGGAGCCTCGAATGCCTGAATTGACGAGACGGAATTTTCTGGCGGCGAGTTCGGCGCTGACACTGGCTGGGCTGATCGGCGGGGGCGCGGCTTTGGCCCAGGAGAGCCGCTTGCGGCTGAGCTGGTGGGGCAATGCCGAACGGGCGGAGCGGACCAACAAGATCATCGACCTGTTCAAGGCCGCCAATGCGGGCGTCGAGATCGAGGGCCAGACCCTGCCGGGCGGCGGCGATTACTGGACGTGGCTGGCCACCCAGACCGCCGGCGGCAACCCGCCCGACGTGATCCAGATGGATTACCGCTATATCTTTGAATATGCCAGGCGCGGCGTGCTGCTGCCGCTCGATGACCTGCTGACATCGACGATTGATCTCTCCAATTGGCCGGAAGAGCGGATTGACGTCGGCCGGGTGGACGGCAAGGTCTATGGCATCAGCCTGGGCGCCAATACCGGGGCGGTGATCCTGAACCTGACGGCCTGGGAAGAGGCGGGCATCGAGCCGCCGACTATCGGCACCACCTGGGAGCAGTTTGCCGATCTGTGCACCCAGTTCACCAGCAACACCACGCGCACGGGCTTTTTCGGCACACAGGACGCCAGCGGGCACGAAACCTCGTTCGAGACCTATCTGCGCCAGCGTGGCAAGGCGCTGTATGCGGCCGATGGCAGCCTGGGGTTCGACGAGACCGACGCCAAAGCCTGGTTCGACCTGTGGAGCGAAATGCGCAAGGCGGGCGCCTGTGTGCCAGCCGATGTGCAGGCGCTGTCGCAGGGCAATGTCGACACCAGCGTCGTCACGGTCGGCAAGGCAGCCACGGGCATTGCGCAGTCCAACCAGTTGGTGAGCTACCAGAAGGCCAATACCGATCGGCTGGGCATGACCAGCATTCCAGTGATCGAAGGCGGCCAGCCGGGGCAATATCTCAAGCCCTCGATGTATTTCAGCCTGAGCTCGCAGACCAAGGACCCCGAACTGGCCGGCAAGTTCCTCGATTTCTTCATCAACAATCCCGAGGCCATGCAAATCCTGGGCGTCGAGCGCGGTGCGCCCGAGGCGCCGGAAACGCGCCAGGCCATTCTGCCATCGCTGGATGAAGCCTCGCAGGAGGCGCTGACCTATCTGGACAATATCGCTTCGGTGATCGGCGCATTGCCGCCAGCGCCGCCGCAAGGGGCCGGCGAGGGCACGACCGTGCTGATGAGCGTGGCCGAAGAGGTGGCGTTCGAAGCCAAATCGAGCGAGCAGGGGGCGGCCGACCTGGTTGCCGGCATGGCGCAAGCGGTCGCGCGCGGCTAAAAGCCTTCTGGTGTGCCCGGCTAGAGGCCGGGCACACCAAGCAATTGGAATTTGATATGACAGCCAAGCTCAAGGTCGGGATCGTGGGATGCGGCGCGGGGCGCACCCATCTGGTGGAGGGCTATGTGCCCAATGCCGAATTGTTCGAGGTGGTCGCGCTGTGCGATCTCAACCAGGAACGGCTGGCGGCGGTGGGCGACGAGTTCGGCATTGCGGGGCGCACGACTTCGTTCGAGGCGCTGCTGGCCATGCCGGGGATCGATGTCATCGATATCTGCACGCCGCCGGGCCTGCATCTGGAACAGAGCCTGGCGGCGCTGGCCGCGGGCAAGCATGTGGTGTGCGAAAAGCCGCTGGTGGGCTCGCTGGCCGAGATCGATGTGATCATGGCGGCCGAGGCCCGCTCGGTGGGCCGGCTGATGCCGGTGTTTCAATATCGCTATGGCAATGGGGTGGCCAAGGCCAAGGCGGTGATCGATGCTGGCCTCGCGGGCAAAGCCTATGCCGGGACGGTGGAAACCTTCTGGCGGCGCGGGCCGGACTATTATGCGGTGCCCTGGCGCGGCAAATGGAAGACGGAGCTGGGCGGGGTGCTGATGGCCCATGCTATCCACCCGCATGACATGATGACCTATCTGATGGGGCCGGTGGATCGGGTGTTTGGACGGGTCGATACCCGCGTCAACGACATCGAGGTGGAGGATTGCCTATCGGCCTCGCTGCGCATGCAGAATGGCGCGCTGGTGTCGCTGACGGCGACTTTAGGCTCGGCGGACCAGTTGACGCGTATTCGGCTGGCCTTCGAGAATTTGACCATTGAAAGCGACCATGCGCCTTACCGGCCGGGCGAGGCGGATTGGCAGATCATTCCCAAAACCCCCGAAATTGGCGCGCAGATCGATGCCGTGCTGGCCGATTGGGAATTCGTGCCCTCGCGCCACACCACACAATTGCGGCTGTTCCATCAGGCGATCACCACCGGTGCGCCGTTGCCGGTGACGACAGCGGATGCACGGCAGGCGCTCGAGCTGGTGACGGCGATCTATCATTCGTCGGAAACCGGGACCGATATTGCGCTGCCGCTGGAAGCGGGCCATCCCAAATATAGCGGCTGGGCACCGGCGGCATAGGGGCCTGCCAGGCCAGCGCAAACTTGCTATACCCAAGCTTGGTGCGGAGAGATTGTCATGCAGGATCACGGTGCGGCGCGGCTGGAACGGCTTGATCCAAAGCTCAGCCTGACGCTGCGCGATCATGTGCACAAGGCGTTGCGCATGGCTATTCTGTCCGGGCGGTTCGCGCCGCAGGAAAAGCTCAATGAGCGGCAATTGGCCGAGGAGCTGGGCGTCAGCACCACCCCGCTCAAGGAAGCGCTGCGGCAATTGGAGACCGAAGGGCTGATCTCGACGCTGCCGCGTCGGGGGATCGTCGTGCTCTATAGCCGGACCTGGGCGGAGGAAATGATCCTGGCGCGGGCGGCGCTCGAATCGATGATCGCGCACCTGGCGGCGCGGCGGATCGACAAGGCAGGCGGCGCCGCGCTGCACGCGACGATCGCGTCCATGGCCGAGGCCAGCGCCGCAGGCGATGCCGGAAGGCTGATCGAGCTCAACGGCGTGTTCCACGAACAGATCCACATTGCTTCGCAATGCCTTTATCTGGCCCGGCTGATCGAGCGGCAGCGCTTTTATGACGAAGGCACGCGCCGCATCATCCATTCGGACCCGGACGAACGCGCCCGCGCGCTGGCCGAACACAAGCTCATCGCCGAAACCATCGCCGCAGGCCAAGTGGAAGCCGCCGAGCGCGCCATGCGCGATCACGTCGTACGCTCAGGCGAGCATTATCTCGGGCTGGTGTTTACCGACAGGGCGGGTGCCGGTGCGGCGGCAGACTGAAACTGGTGACCCCGGCGGGATTCGAACCCACGACCCCAGGATTAGGAATCCTGTGCTCTATCCTGCTGAGCTACGGGGCCAGCCAGACCGAAATACCAGTAGGGCTTAGGTTTTTCAAGGTTGGCTTGCTGGATTGAGCGGAGCACTTGGTGACGAGAATTCGTCCCGTTCCGTTGGTATTAGTCCGACTGCCATCGGTGAACTCGCTCTGTTACCTCCAGTACTATCTGGGGGTAATTACATGAAATTCGTTCTACCTATCGCGGCCACCGCGGCGATGCTTGCCGGCTGCGCCACGCCGCCGAAGGATATTGCACCGGCCTATGTTTCGACGGGCCTCTACCAAAACCTGAGCTGTAGCCAGTTGCGGGCGGAAGCGGAAAATGTCTCCGCCCGGGCCGCCGCGGCCTTCGGGCAGCAATCCAAGAATCGCAGCCAGGATGCGGCCATGACGGGTGTAGCCATCATATTGTTCTGGCCTGCTGCCTTCTTCATGAAAGGCGATGGCGCAGCCGCGGCCGAGGTGGCGCGGTTCAAGGGCGAAATGCAGGCCATCGAGCAGGTGAACCGCGTCAAGAATTGCGGCATTCAGTTCGCGCCCATCGCCTAGCTTTGGGGCATGATGCGCAAACGTCCGCAACCCGTCTTGCGGACGTCTCGCGTTTGGGGCAAACCCGGAGGCAGCTTTTGCCCCCAAGAGGACAGCCCAGATGGCCCATCCCGTTTCCCCGCTCGCTCCCAAATCCTATCCGGACCTGCCGGCGATCGCCGGGGTGCGTTTCGCGACGGCGGAAGCCGGGATCAAGTACAAGAATCGCACCGATGTGCTGCTGATGGCGTTTGACGAGGGCACGACGGCGGCCGGCGTGCTGACGCGCTCGAAATGTTCATCGGCGGCGGTGGATTGGTGCAAGGCAAATTTGCCCGGCGGGGTAGCGCGGGGCCTGGTGGTCAATTCGGGCAATGCTAATGCCTTTACCGGCACCAAGGGGCAAAAGAGCGTCGAACTGACGGCCGATTATGCGGCCAAGGCGCTGGGCTGCGCACCGTCCGAGATTTTTCTGGCCTCGACGGGGGTGATCGGGGAACCGCTCGATGCCTCCAAATTTGCCGGCGTGCTGGACGATATGGCGGGGCGGGTGAGTGCCGGGTCGTGGATGGAACCCGCCAAGGCGATCATGACGACCGATACCTTTCCCAAGCTCTCGGGCGCGATTTTCGAGATCGACGGGGTGGAGGTCAAGATCAATGGCATTGCCAAGGGCAGCGGCATGATCGCGCCTGACATGGCGACCATGCTCAGCTTCGTGGTCACGGATATGCCGATTGCGGCGCCCGTCTTGCAGGCGCTGCTGGCGCGGCATGTGCAGACTAGTTTCAACGCCATCACGGTGGATAGCGACACGTCCACTTCCGACACGCTGCTGGCCTTTGCCACCGGAAAGGCCGGGGTGGAGGCGATTGTCAGCCTTGATGACGCGCGCGCAGAAACGTTTGGCGCGGCGCTGGCCGATGTGTTGTTCGACCTCGCCATCCAGGTGGTGCGCGACGGCGAGGGGGCGACCAAGCAGGTGTCCATCCATGTCGAGGGCGCGACCTCCGACCAGAGCGCGTTTCGCATTGCCAAGTCGATTGCCGACTCGCCATTGGTCAAGACGGCCATTGCCGGCGAAGACGCCAATTGGGGGCGCGTGGTGATGGCGGTGGGCAAGGCCGGGGAGCCGGCCGATCGCGACAAGCTGGCCATTCGCTTTGGCGACCTGCTGGTGGCCAAGGATGGCGAGCGGGCGGCAGTTTACGACGAAGCGGCGACCAGCGCCTATATGAAGGGCGAGGATCTGGAACTGACCGTCAGCCTGGGGCTGGGTGAGGGTAAGGCCAGCGTTTATACCTGTGACCTGACGCATGGCTATATCACCATCAATGGCGATTATCGGAGCTGATATGTCCTTGCCCGATACTGCCACCTTCGAGCGGGCGGGACTTGCAGCCTGGCCAGGGATCGAAGTCGATTGGGATGGCGCCTGGGTGCGCCGTGCCGCTGGCGGCTACACCAAACGGGCCAATTCGCTGCAGTGTTTCGATGTGAGCGATGGCGACAATGTCGAGGCGCGGCTGGACGCAGCGCAGGCGTGGTTTGTGGCGCGCGAATTGCCGGTGGTCGTTCGTACGACGCCGCTGGCAAGCGGTGCGCTCAATGCTGCCCTTGATGCCCGCGGCTGGGCGACGGTCGATCACAGCCATCTCTATGCCATGCCACTAGGCGAGCACGAGCCTGACCCGGAGGGGCGGTTGTTTGAGCTGCTTGATCCGGAATTTCTCGCGGCGCAGCAGGAATTGCGCGGCTATAGCGATGAGAATGTGGCCCGGCTGCGCGCGCTGCTGGCGGTCATGGCCGTGCCGGCAACGGGCGTGGTGGTCTATCGCGATGAGCAGGCGGTCGCCAGCGGGCTGATGGCGATAGGCGAGGGCATTGTCGTCACCGGCAACGTGATCACCGATACGACCCGGCGGCGGCAGGGGCTGGCGGCGGCGATGATGCGCACCGGGCTGGCCTGGGCGAAAGAGGCCGGCGCGACGGTGGCAGCGCTCAATGTGCAGGCGGACAATCCGGCCGCCAAGGCGCTCTATGGGTCGCTCGGCTATACGTACCAGTACGATTACACCTATCGCATTCCGAGCGCGGCATGAGCGGCCACATTCTTCTCGTTGTGGCCTGTGCCCTAGTGGACGCCGATCGCCGTGTGCTGATTGCACAGCGGCCAGAAGGCAAGTCCATGGCGGGGCTGTGGGAGTTTCCCGGCGGCAAGGTGGAGCCGGGGGAGAGCCCCGAGGCGGCGCTGATCCGCGAACTGGAGGAAGAGCTTGGCGTCTCGACCAAGACGGCGTGCCTGGCACCGGTATCTTTCGCCAGTCATTCTTACGAGACTTTTCACCTGTTAATGCCACTTTACGTCTGCCGGAAATGGCAGGGACAGCCGCAAGCCAAGGAACATTCCGCCCTCAAATGGGTGCGGCCCCAGGCCCTGCGTGACTACCCGATGCCGCCGGCCGACGAACCACTGATCGCGGCGCTCTGCGATCTGTTGTAGCCAGATGTTCGGGGGCAGGCATGACGAAGGCGTTGTTGCATTTTCTCCGGGACGAGACCGGCGCCACCGCGATTGAATACGGCCTGCTCGCCGGGCTTATTGCCGTTGCGCTGCTGGTCTCCTTCGCCCTGCTGGGCGACAGCCTCACGGCCCTGTTCGGCGTCGGTGCGGGCAGTGCGGCGGCGATTATCGGCGCGGCCGCCGACAGTATCCCTTGAGAGCCAATCAGCATTCAACAGCCACCGGTCATTCCGGCGCAGGCCGGAATCCATGCTGCCGCATCCCTAAGTCAAGTTCCATCGTCATTGCCCGGCTAGTCCGGGCAATCCATTGCTGCCGCGGATGCTGAGAGATGGATCACCCGGACTAGCCGGGTGATGACGATGAGTGGATGGAATTGTGCGAGCGGCTCCAACCTTCACAAGGTCATTCCCGCTTTCGCGCGGATAACATCGTGGTGGGGGATGGGCTTGAGGGAAAGTCCCGCCGCCACCCGCGCCCTATTGCAGCACGACGACCTTGTATTTCTGGCCGGGCTGGACGGGATCGCCCGGGTAGAGATCGTTGATGATATAGAACAGTTCCGCGCCGCGGCTGAGGCCGGCCATTTGACGGGCCAGGCTATCGGCAGTGTCGCCGGCCTTGGCGGTGACGATGCGGATGGCGACCTTGCGGATGGCGTTGAGGTCGCTGCTATCGGTGCGACGGAAGCTGGTCAGCGTCGCTTCGGCACCGGCCGAGAAGCGGGCGCTATCGGCCTTGGCAGCGAAGATGAAGCGATAGACCTGGCCATCGAGCCGCATGACCGAGACGCGGAAGAACCACTGGTCGGTCTGGGCGACGCCCGAGGCCATCTCGATGCCGTTGACGGTCCTGGTGGTGACGCTGTCGGTCTTGAGGCCGGCAATCCAGCCCGATTTGAGGTAGTCGGCAAGGCCAATATTGGCCTGCACGTCGGCGCTGTCGAAACGCACGGCCTCGCCATCGCCGGCCACGCCGACGACGGCGCTTTGCGAATTCTGCAGCGTATAGCCATCGGGCACGGTGAAGGTGAACTTGCTGGCCGAATGGATGAATTTGCGGCCGACGATCGAGCCCTGGGCGGGGCTGTCGCCAAAGGTGAGGCCGGTAATGGAATCGAGATAGCCGGTGCGGTCGGTCTCCCCGACCTGGGCCTGGCCGAACATGGTGCGGGCGGTTTCCAGCGCCTTCTGGATACGGGCAGGCGTCGAGGGGTGCGAGGACAGGAAGCCGGCATTATTGCCGTTCTGGCCAGCCGAGAAGGTGGCGAAGCGGCTCATCACGCCCAGGAAACGCGCAGCGGCCTGCGGATCGTAGCCCGCCTTGCCGGCGAACTTGATGCCTTCGTGGTCGGCTTCGAGTTCCTGCTGCTGACCGAAAGCGGCCATGGACTGGCGCGTGCGGTTGGCAGTGGCGTCGGTCGAGGTATCGCCGCCCAAAACGCCGGTGATGACGCGATCGACGATGGCGGTGGTGCGAGTGCGATCGGTGCGGGCGCGGGCGTGGCGCAGAGTGACGTGGGCGATTTCGTGCGCCAGTACGGCCGCCAATTCGCTGGTATCGGACGCGAGCGCCAGGATGCCGCGCGTCACATAGATATAGCCACCGGGCAGGGCGAAGGCGTTGACTTCGGAGGTGTCGAGAATCGTGACCTGGAACTGGGCATTGGGCTGGTCGGCAGCGGCCAGCAGGCGGCCGACAATGCGGGCGACCATGATTTCGGCGGCGCGATCGGAATAGACCCCGCCATAGGCGGCGATGATGCGGGGATGCTCGCGGCGGCCGATGACCACGTCTTCGGGATCGGTGCCCTCGGGAACCACGGTGGGCGCCGGCATGTCACCGGTCTGGCTGACCGCAATCTGGGAGCCGGTAAAGCTGGTGCAGGCCGACAGGGCCAGCAGCGATACCGCCAGTAAGCCATTGCGCAAACCCTTGTTGATGATGTGCTTGGTGCGCGTCATCGTGCTGCCAGAACCTCGATCTGTTCGGGATGAGTAATCTCGATGCGTGGGCCATCCCGATCGTCCACCCAGCCTCTGATGCGAACTAGCGCCCCTTCTAGGGCTGATGGATCGATGCCGTCTGCGGCAAAAAGCTTGAGCGCAGACGCTTCGATCACTGCGGTGAAATCTTCTTTCCAGAACCGGCCAAAGTTCAGATAGACCCGCCCGCCGGATTGATCGGCAAGCAGGACACGTCCCTCGACAAGTTCGTAATGGCCCTGCCGATCCAAAAGATCGGCCGGCCGATCCGCCGCACGAGTGCTGTAATAGGGATCGGCCCAGATGCCAAGCCCGGCTAAACGCGCAGGACCCTCGGCGGCGAACAGCAGATCGAGGCATTTGCGGTTATCGGGGAAGGAATAGACGCGGGCCAGGCCCTGCGCGACCATATATTGCTGGGCCCAGATCTCGCCGTCCGGTCCATCGACGAAGACATGGGCCAGGGCTCGCTCGTAGCGATCGACCTCTTCCCCGCCATAGCCCAGGCGCACGGGCTTGTTGAGGGCGATGGCTTCGAGCGCGGCCTTAGCCTCGGGCGCCAGCGGCCAGGTCTCGAAACCATCGCGGCCCAGCGGCAATTTGGGGGCTTGGGTGCCGATCATGCGCACGACCATGCCATTGTCGAGCACGACCGTGTCGCCATCGGTAACCTGGGTGACGATGCCGCCGGGCACCATGCGCAAATCCTCGCATGCAAGTGCCGCCGCCGAAACAGACGACAGCGCCGCTATGGCGGCGAGGCTGGCAAGACTAGTCTTAAGCAAATCGGACCCCGGCAGGATTTCGTTCACCATGCACCTAAATAGGCCAAAAAATCATTACCGCTTGATAACTTTAGCGGCGGTGTGGCCGAAAGGTCGCGCAGTTGTGACACCGGCATAGGGCCGGTTCTATTCGCCCTTGAACAGTTTTTTGAGCATGGCGGCCATGGGGCCGGTTTCAGGGAGGGCGACCTGTGGCTTGGCCGGGCGCGCCTGGCGGATATGGCTTTGAGCTTTGGGCGGCGCCTTGGCCGGGGCCGGTTCGGCGGCGGTGGCCAGCGCCAGCTTGTTCATGAAGCCGTTGTCATCGCCCTTGAGCACAAGCCCGATATGCTTGGCGATGGCGTCGAGCAGGGGATCGAGCCAGACGTGGTCGGCCTTGGCGAAATCTCCCAGCACATGGTGGGTGACGAATTCCTTGCCGGGATGGCCGATGCCCAGGCGAATGCGCTTGTAGTCGAGCCCGATCTGGGGATCGATGGAGCGCAGGCCATTATGCCCGCCATTGCCGCCGCCGACCTTGACCCGCACCTTGCCGGGGGCGAGGTCGAGTTCGTCGTAGAGCACGATGATATCGGCGGGCGCGATCTTATAGAACTGGGCGGCCTGCTGCACGCTATCGCCGGAGCGGTTCATAAAGGTCTGCGGCTTGAGCAGCATGACCTTTTCGCCATCGATCGTGACTTCGGACAGCAGGGCGGAATGCTTGGTCTTCCAGGGGCCGGCATTGTGCGCGCGCGCCACGGCATCAATGGCCATGAAGCCAATATTGTGCCGGTTGCCGGCATATTGGTTGCCTGGATTGCCCAGGCCCACGAGCAGCTTCATCGAAAGCTCCGAAAATGGATGAGGCGACCCGAAGGCCGCCCCAATAGTCTAGCGCAAAGACAAAAGGACGATTACTCGGCCTTTGCTTCGCCCTCGCCTTCAGCAGCCTCGGTCTCGCCGCCTTCAGACGACTTGAGAGCCGATGGGGCAACGATGGTCGCGATCGTCACGTCTTCTTCGTGGCTGTGGTCGGTGGCACCGGCCGGCAGCTTGACGTTGGAGATGTGGATGGTGTCGCCGATATCCAGGCCCGTCAGATCGACGGTGATTTCTTCAGGGATATTGGACGCATCGACGGTCAGATCGAGCGTGTGGTGCACGATATTGAGCGTACCACCGCGCTTCAGGCCCGGGCTGGCTTCTTCATTGATGAAGTTGACATGCACCTGGACGTTGAGCTTGGAGCCCTTGCCGACGCGCAGAAAATCCACGTGCAGGGCAAAGTCCTTGACCGGATCAAGCTGGTAATCGCGCGGGATCACCGAATGCTTGGTGCCATCGACGTCCAGTTCGAGGACGTGGCTGAGGAAGCCACCGGCATAGATGGACTTCATCGCATCCTTGTAGGCGATGGAGATGGTGACGGGGGGCTTCTTGTCACCGTAGATAACAGCGGGAACGAGTCCCTGACGACGCAGCTCACGAGCGGCCCCCTTGCCCACTCCCTCACGCGCCTGTGCCTTGAGCACTCTAGTCTCAGCCATGGAAATATCCATTCTGGTTGGTGCATGCCGCCACTACAACGACATACGCGCCCGTCCTCCAGGGGTGACGAGCGCTTCATGGGGCGGGCTATAGCTCAAAGGGGCGGTAGGGGCAAGCACGGCTTGCAGATGACGAATTATGTAACTACATTATTCAGGCAAGCAAGGGGGCACGCTTGGAATGGGACGAGGAGAAGTCGGAACGGAACCGTGTCATGCGTGGTTTCGGTTTCGAGATTGCGAATGAGTTTGATTGGTCCGCTGCGATCGTCGAGCGAGACGATCGAAAAGACTATGGAGAGATAAGATACAGGGCCTTTGGGTGGGCCAATGCGCTGCGGCTCTGTATCGCCTTTACGGTTCGCGGAGACGAGACCCGGATTATCAGTGTGCGACGTGTGCACGACAAGGAGGCCAGGAAATATGGCATCTAAGCACAAGCCAGATCCCTATCTGATCGATTTTGAGACCGCTCCTTTGACGGAAGAGGAGATCAAGCGCCTTCGACCGGCGCGAGAGGTTTTTGCCGAGCTTGGCCTTCCATTGCCCGGCAAGCCGGGGCGCCCGCCAAGCGGCAATGGCAAGCAGCAGGTGACCCTGCGGCTCGACAATGAGATCATTGATTTCTTCAAGGCGGACGGTCCTGGTTGGCAGACGCGACTCAATGAGGAACTCGCATCGGTGGTGCGCCAGCGCAAGAAGGCCTAGCCATCCTGCAATGCCGTGCGTTGGCCAGTCAGGTATTGGCGTACGGCTTCGTCGGTTGAGAGGCCGATGGCCAGGGTGAGGGCTTCGTGGGCCTCGTCTTTGCGGCCGGCGCGGGCGGCAAAGTGGCCGCGGGCGGCCCAATAGGGCTGGTAATCGGCCATGCGTTTGTCATCGGCGATGGTGTCGAGGCTGGCTAGCGCGGCTTCGGGACCGTCGCGTTCGGCAAGGGCGGCGGCGCGGTTGAGGATGACGACGGGCGAGTCGGTCAATTGCAGCAACACATCGTAGAGCGTGACCACGGTGGGCCAATTGGCCTGGCCGGTGACGCGGCGGGCGATGTGGGCGGATTGGATAGCGGCTTCGATCTGGTAGCGGCCGGTGGGGCCGGCGCGGTTGGCGGCGCGGAGCAGGGCTTCGGCGGCCATGATTTGCGGCTCATCCCACAAAGCAATGTCCTGCTGTTCGAGCGGCACATAGAGACCGTCGGGATCGCGGCGGGCCGGGCGGCGGGCTTCGGCATAGAGCATCAAAGCGAGCATGCCCTTGGCTTCGGGCTCATCGGGCAGGAGCGATACGACCAGCCGGCCCAGCCAGATGGCTTCGTCGGCGAGGCGGTCGGCAGCAGCGTCGCCGATTTCGGTCCAGCCCTTGGCATAGGCGGCATAGATGGCTTCGAGTACGGCATCGAGCCGGTCGGGCAGGTCCTCGCGCTCGGGGATGGCGAAGGGAATGCCGGCATCCTTGATGCGGGTTTTGGCACGCACCAGGCGCTGGCCCATCGTGGCGGGCGGAATGAGAAAAGCTGTGGCTATGTCGATGGCGGTGAGGCCCAGAATGGTCTGCAGGATCATCGGTGCGCGCATGCCCGCTTCGATTGCGGGGTGGGCGCAGGCGAACATCAGCGCGAGGCGCCGGTCAGGGATGGCATCGGGATGGGCGGCGGCGTCTTCGAGTTCTTCGGCCATGAGCTGAATATGAACCTCCCCGGCGGTACGGGTGTAGCGGCGGCGGGCGGCATCGGTCTGGCGGCGGCGGGCCACGGTCAGTAGCCAGGCGTCGGGATTGTCCGGCACGCCGTCGTCCGGCCAGGATTTGAGGGCGCTGGCAAAGGCTTCCGCCAGCGCATCCTCGGCGCCCGCGACATCGCGGGTGCGGGCGGCGAGAAAGGCGACGAGGCGGCCATAGCTGTCGCGCGCCACGCGCTCGGCAGCCCGGCGCGCCTCGTTGCCTAGTTCACTCACGGTTCGCGAGCCGGCCAGATGGGCCGCACTTCGACCGTGCCATATTGGGCGCTGGGGCAGCGGGCCGCCCAGGCGATGGCGGCGTCGAGATCGGGCACGTCCAGCAGCACATAGCCGGCAAACTGCTCCTTGGTGTCGACATAGGGGCCGTCGAGGATTTCCGGCGTACCGGAGCGGCGCGTGATGCTCTTGCCTTCCGTGCTGGCGCCCAGGCGTTCGCCGGGCGTGCCGGCCCCGGCCTTGAGCAGCGCCTCGCGGAAGGCGGCATATTCGCCCCAGAGCGAGGGGGGCGCCTTGGCGAGCGCTTCGTCGTCGTGGTGGATGAGGAGTATGTAACGCATAGCTTTTCCTTAGCCCTGGGTCGGCCAGACGGGGCGCACTTCGACTGTGCCCCGCTGGGCGGCGGGGCAGCGGCCCGCCCAATCCATGGCTGCGTCCATGTCGGCGGCTTCGATCAGGTAATAGCCGCCAAGCTGTTCCTTGGTCTCGGCATAGGGGCCATCGAGCACTTCGGTCTTGCCGTTGCGGATACGCACGCTGGCGGCCGTGGTGGTGGGGCGCAGCCGATCGCCGGCCAGCATGGCACCGGCCTTGACCAGGGCTTCGTTATAGGCGGCATATTCGGGGCTCATCTGGCCGGGAGTGGCCGGAGCGGCGGCTGCGACGGCTTGTTCGTCGGCGTGGATCAGCAGCATGAACTTCATTTTCGTCTCCATGGGTTGGATCGGAGCGGCGCCCCGATGCAACTATGTCGAAGGGGAAAGACGGGTTTCGACTCTTGGCGTAGAAAAATTATCGATCGGGGTGGAATGGCCGGATTTCAATCGATCCCCAGGTGGCGGCGGGGCATTGGGCGGCCAGTTCCACGGCCCGATTCATATCGGGCGCCTCGATAATGTAATAGCCGCCGAATTGCTCGCGGGTGTCGGCATACGGGCCGTCATGCACCTTGAGTTGCCCAGCGTCGAGCTTGATGGTCTTGGCATCCGAGGTTGGGGTGAGCCCGGCGGTGGCGACAAAGGCCCCGGCCTTTTCCAGAGCTTCCTGGTAGGCATGCATTTTGCCCATAAACCCGGCCATCTGCTCGGGCGGAATGGCGGCGCCGGCTTTCTCGTCGGCATAGAGCATCAGCAGATATTTCATCACGCATCTCCTTCCAGCGGGCAATATAGCCCGTCATGGCTATGTCGCGCGAGGGCGGGAGATTTCGACAAGGATGGGAAAAATAGCGCCACGCAGACGTCAAACCCACGGTGTCATTCCCGCGAAAGCGGGAACCCCCGTTTCGGACCAACAGAAAGCAAACAGAGGTTCCCGCTTTCGCGGGAATGACACCGTGGGAGGAGCGGCACTGTGAGATTAAAAGAGCCGTGCTGTTAGTCGAGCAGGCTCGACACCGATTGCTCGCTGGCGGTGCGGGCGATGGCTTCCCCGATCAGGGGGGCGATGGTGAGGCGGCGGATATTGGCGGCTGACTTGATCAGGTCGGTCTCTTCGATCGAGTCGGTGATTACCAGTTCCTTGAGTTTGGAGGTGGCGATGCGCTCGGCGGCGCCGTTGGAGAGCACGCCATGGGTGATATAGGCGGAGACTTCCTTGGCGCCAGCCTTGAGCAGGGCCTCGGCAGCGTTGACCAGGGTGCCGCCCGAGTCGACGATATCGTCGATCAGCAGACACGTCTGGCCGGAGACGTCGCCGATAATGTTCATGACTTCGGACACGCCGGCGCGGGGGCGGCGCTTGTCGACGATGGCCAGATCTGCCCCGATGCGCTGGGCGATGGCGCGGGCGCGGGCCACGCCGCCAACGTCGGGCGACACGATCATGACATTACCCGAGCCATAATTCTCCTGGATGTCGCGGACCATGACTGGCGCGCCATAGAGATTGTCGGTGGGAATATCGAAAAAGCCCTGAATCTGGGCGGCATGCAGATCGAGCGTGATGACGCGGTTGACGCCGGCCTCGGTAATGAGGTTGGCGACGAGCTTGGCCGAGATGGGGGTGCGGGAGGCCGATTTGCGATCCTGGCGCGCATAGCCGAAATAGGGCAGCACGGCGGTGATGCGGCGGGCCGAGGAGCGGCGCAGCGCATCGGTGAGGATCAGCAGTTCCATCAGATTGTCATTGGCCGGAAAGCTGGTCGATTGCAGGATGAACACATCCTCGCCGCGTACATTTTCATGCACTTCGACATAGATCTCGTTGTCGGCGAAGCGCTTGACCGTGCAATCGGTGAGGGGAAGTTCGAGATAGCTGGCGACGGCTTGAGCGAGGGCACGATTGGAGTTGCCGGTCACCAGCTTCATGGGTGCGATCCTGTCTCAACAGCGCCCGTAAAGCGGGCGTTTCCAGTTTCGCGGGCAGCTTTAGCGAGTCCCAACCAGACTCGCAACGCAACAAATGGATGATGGCTAAATAAGATTCACGTCAGGGCGATGACGGCGATCTGGCGACCCGTCGTGGTGCCGTGATGGGTAGCGTAGCGGTGGGAGAAATAGCGCTCGGGATTGCCATAGGTGCAGAGGCCGACCCGATCGATTTTGGTGACGCCGGATGCGGCGATCTGGTCGGCTACGAAAGCAGGCAGGTTGAAGTGTTCGCGGCCGCCGGGGGGCGTGGTGAAATAGTCCTTGCCGCCGGGGTGGAGGGCGAGGAAATCGGCCATGAATTGCGGGCCGACTTCGTAATTGGGCGCCGAGACGGTAGGGCCGATGGCGGCGATGATGCGGGCGGGATTGGCGCCCAGTGCCACCATGGCGGCGATGGTATTGCCGATAATGCCGTCGATAGCACCGCGCCAGCCGGCGTGGGCGGCCCCAACGATGCCGGCTTCCGGATCGGCGAAGAGGATTGGGGTGCAATCGGCGGTCAGGATGCCCAAAGCCACGCCGGGGCGGGCGGTGACCATGGCGTCGGCCTCGACGCGCGGCCCGGTATGGGGGCCAGTTAGCGTGATGACGGCATTGGAATGAACCTGCTTGAGCAGGGCCAGTTGATGAGGCTCAAAGCCGAGCGTTGCCGCGATCATCTTGCGATTGTCGGCCACGATGACCGGATCATCGCCGCCGGTGTCGGAGACGTTGAGGCCAGCAAAGATGCCGGTGGAGAGCCCGCCCTGGCGGCCGAAAAAGGCGTGGCGCACCGCCGGGATGGCGATGAGACCTGCGCTTTGCTCGTGGGGCACGTTCATTGGGTAAATCCGGGTGGCATGAGGCCGGGGCTGGCGGCGCAGAAGGCTTTGAACAATTCGCCCATCTGGTCGGGGGCGATGAGACGGGCCTTGGCGCTGGCAATATCGGCGGCTGAACCGGGATTGGCAGCGCTGAGCGCCCTGGCGCGATCATTGATGCCCAGGCGGGTGAGGAACTGGCCCTGGCCCAGTAGCGGGTGGACGGCGAGGCCCGCCTTACCAGCGACATTACCGATGGCTTCGAAATCGACATGGGCCGACAGGTCGGTATCGCCGGGGGAGGCGAGGACATCGTCATAGGCGTGGCGGCGCACGCCCTGCAGGGTCTCCCCCGTCTGGGTGGTGCCATAGCCATAGTCGATTGCCAGCAGTACGCCGCCCTGGGCCGAGATGGTGCGGGCAAGGCGGGCGGTGACTTCGCCGGCGGCGAGGCCGACTTCAAAAACCGCATTGGGCTCGGCATCGGCAATGGCGTCGGGCATGGCCGATTGCGGGATGGGTGTGGGCGAGAGGCCAAAGGCGCGCTTGCCATCGACCAGGCCCACCATGCGCTCGTGCCAGCCTTCGGCGCCGCGCACGAATTGGCGGATGGGCAGGGCATCGAAGAATTCGTTGGCGACGACGAGCAGGGGACCATCACCGACCTTGTCAAAGCCATCGATCCACTTGGGATCATAGGGCTCGAGGCGGGCATGCTGTTCGGCGATGAGGGACGGATTGGTTTCAAAGAGGCGCAGGTCGAGCGCATCGCGGAAGCCTTCGACGCGGCAGGCGACGCGCAGCATATCGGCCATCAGCGTGCCGCGGCCGGGGCCGAGTTCGAGCAGGGTGAAGGCCTTGGGCGAGCCCATTTGCTGGAAGATATTGGCGAAGAAGAAGCCGACCAATTCGCCGAACATCTGGGATATTTCGGGCGCGGTGACGAAATCGCCCTTGGCCCCGAGTGGGTCAGCACCCTTGTAATAGCCCTGGCGCGGATGGGTGAGGCAGAGGCCCATATAGGTGGCGACCGACATGGGACCCGTGGAGCGGATCTGCATGTCGATGAGTTCGGGCAGGGTCGGTTTTTCTGTCATCAGCGCAGGCCGCTTTGCTTGCGCGTCATGGCGTAGACCACCAGCCCGATGCCGGCCACCAGGATGGGCAGGCTGAGCACCTGGCCCATAGTGAGCCAGCCGCCATAGAGATAGCCGATCTGGATATCGGGCAGGCGGACGAATTCGACCGCGATGCGGGAGAGGGCGTAGCCGATGCCGAAAATACCGGCGACGAGGCCCGGGCGGCGCAGGGCATAGAAGACATGAGTGGCGACGCGGATGACCAGGAACAGCAGAATGCCTTCGAGCGCCCCTTCATAAAGCTGGCTGGGATGGCGCGGCACACCGAGCGGGTCGGTGGGGAAAATCACGCCCCAGGGCAGGGTGGTGGGAGCGCCATAGAGCTCGGCATTGACGAAATTGGCGATGCGGCCGAGCAGCAGGCCAATGGTGGCGACCGAGGAGATCAGATCAAGCGAGCTCAGCCAATTGCCGCCCTTGGAGCGGGTGAAGACGATGGCTGCCAGCATCAGCCCGAGCATGCCGCCATGGAAGGACATGCCGCCATCGAGCGTGTTGAAGATCTGGACGGGGTTGGCCAGGTAAAAGGGCAGATTGTAAAACAGCACATAGCCAATGCGGCCGCCCAGCACGATGGCCAGCATGGTCCAGAAGGCGAAATCCCAGATATCGGGGGCTTTGAAGGGCGGCTCGCCCTTGTGCCAGAGCCTGGTATTGGCGAGCAGCCGATAGCCGTAGGCCGCGCCCAAGAGGGTTCCGAACAGGTAGGCCAGCGCATACCAGCGCACTGCGAGCGGGCCGACGGCGAAGGCGATGGGATCGATGTTTGGGAAGGGCAAGCGGGGCTCCTGCGGCAATCGGGCGGACCATTGCCGCTTCGCCCGCTCTGGTCAAGTCGGGATCAAGGGCCTAGATATCAACTAAGAGTGCCCGCTGTGGCGACCAACAATATAGGTGTGCGATGACCCAGAACAGCAAGCTTTTCGACGGTTTGGGCCGGGTGATGAACGAAGCGGCCGGCGTGGCCGATGGCGTGCGGCGGGAAGTGGAGACCGCGGTGAAGTCGCAGGCCCAGCGTTTCGTGGCCGATATGGACCTGGTCAAGCGCGAGGATTTCGACGCGCTGCGCGAACTGGTTCAGGTGCAGGGCGAAGAGATCGATGCGCTGCGCAAGGAATTGGCGACGCTCAAGGGCGGCAAGGCTGCCAAGGCCTGATTTTACCTTTCAGTAGACCTCATCCTGAGCTTGTCGAAGGACGAGGTCGTGGCACCGATCGGCCATCACGCCACGACCTCGTCCTTCGACAAGCTCACCATGAGGTCATCTCCTGGCGCTGCGGCGCCAATAAAACTGCCCCGTTTCGGGGCGCTTTTCCTGCGCAAAAGCGGGATTTTGTTAACGGACTGTTAACGTTGACGGGCCGATCATCCACAAGAGATTGCCGTCCTCCTGCTGCCGCGCGTCCCCTGAATCAGTGGGGCGGTGTAGGGTCATTTCATCAGGACGATTCGTAAGCCTAGTGCGTGCGGCCAGTTCCTTGAGTACCCGAAATTGTGTCGGCCCCATCGCGGGTCGCATGCCTCGAACACACGCGTTGCCAGGACGAGAATCGTCAATGTCACTCCTTCAAGTCGAGCCGGATCGCGTCGTCCACCCGGTGGACATTATCGAGCACATCGCTTCGATCAACGACTGGAGTTTCGAACGCCAGGACGCCGACGAGATTTCGATCTCGGTGCGGGGCGGCTGGAGCGATTACCATGTCTCGTTCAACTGGATGGAAGATCTGGAATCGCTGCACATCGCCTGTGCGTTCGATCTGAAGGTGCCCGAGGGGCGGCGCAACGAAATCAAGCAGCTCATTTCGCTGATCAATGAGCAGTTGTGGATCGGCCATTTCGACATCTGGAACAAGGAAGGCGTGGTGCTGTTCCGCAATTCGCACCTGCTGACCGGGGGCGCCGAAGTGTCGCCGCAGCAATGCGAGGCGCTGTTGCGCTCGGCCACCGATAGCTGCGATCTGTATTATCAGGCGTTCCAGTTTGTGGTGTGGGCCGGCAAGACGGCCGCCGATGCGCTGACCCATGTGATGTTTGAAACGGTCGGCGAGGCGTGAGCGTGTCGCTGCGCGATATCGGCCCGGTCATGTTGGTTGGGGCCGGCAAGATGGGCCTGGCCATGGCCAAGAGCTGGCTCGCCGCCGGGCTGCCCGAGAGCAACCTTATCCTGATTGCGCCGTCGCCAAGCGAAGCGGCCAAGACCCTGGCGCGGGACTATGATCTGCAGATTTACCCCGAGGCCAGCGGGCTCTTGCCCAATGTGCTGGTGCTGGCGGTCAAGCCCCAGATTATCGACGGGGTGATGGAGCAGGTGCAGCCGGTGATCGGGCCGCAGACGCTGGTCGTGTCGGTTGCTGCGGGTATCGATATTGCCCGGCTGGTGGGTGGGACGGGGACGGGCCGGGTGGTGCGCACCATGCCCAATACGCCCGCGCAGGTCGGCAAGGGGATTACCGGGGCGGTGGCGGCGCCGGATGTTTCGGCTGCCGAAAAGGCGAGCGTGGATGCGCTGTTGGGGGCGTCCGGGCAGGTGGTGTGGCTGGCCGATGAAGCCGATATCGATGCTCTGACGGCGGTTTCCGGGTCGGGGCCGGCTTACGTGTTCAACATGGTCGAGGCGCTGGCGACAGCTGGTGAGCAGCAGGGATTGTCGCCTGTTCTGGCCATGCAATTGGCGCGGCAGACAGTGATTGGCGCCGCGGCGCTGATGGAGGCCGATCCGGCGCCGGCGGCTGTGTTGCGGCAGAATGTGACGTCGCCAAAGGGGGTGACGGCCGAGGCTTTGGCGGTGTTGATGGCCGATGATGGGCTAGGGCCATTGATGGCGCGGGCTGTTGCGGCGGCGCGGAAGCGGAGCGAGGAATTGGGGCGGGGCTGAGCGGCCTTCCCAACCACGGTGTTATCCCCGCGAAGCGGGGATTTTTGTTTTTTGGGAAGGAAACGGAGGTTCCCGCTTTCGCGGGAATGACATTGTGGGGGGAGCGGGAATTGAAGCATGGGATGGCTCCATACCCCTCACCCTGACCTTCCGCTGAACGCGTCAGGTCTGTCCCTCTCCCACAAGGGGCGAGGGGTGGCTCCGTGGGTGGGGCAACTTCTCGGCAATCTCAGTAGACCTCATCCTGAGCTTGTCGAAGGACGAGGTCGTGGCACTCGCTCCTCCACTCGCTCGACCTCGTGGTTCGACAGGCTCACCATGAGGTCTTTGGGAGTTAGGGCTAGCTTACAATCCGCCCGTCAAATTCAGCCGATCCAGCACAGTCCGGTCGCCCGGCTCGACCATGCCGACCAGGAACCGCCGGACGATGCGGGCGGCTTCGGGGGGGAGGGCGGCGATGGCGGCGTCGATGCGGCTGGCTTGGGAGGCGGAGAGGGTGGAGAAGAGCTGGCGGCCCTTGTCGGTGGCGAAGAGCAGGCGCTGGCGACGGTCGGAATGGCCGGTTTTTTGTTCGATATAGCCATTATCGATCAATTGGCGGAGCACGCGGGCCAGACTCTGCTTAGTGATTTTGAGGATATCGAGCAGATCGGCCACCGGCATGCCGGGGCGCAGATTGACGAAATACAGCACCCGGTGATGGGCGCGGCCAAAGCCCTGGCGCTCGAGCAGGGCATCGGCATCGCCGGTAAAATCCCGATAGGCAAAGAAAAACAGCCCCATAATATCGAGCGGGAGCGCGTCGCGATCGATTTCGGCGAAATTTATGTCAGCTATGTTGACATTTTTTTGGTCTGCTGCCATTGTGTTTCCATCAGGACGCCAATCAGTCTTATCCCAAAGCCTTTGTGGTTTGCCAAGGGCTTGGGCCTGGGGCATGATCGACGCCAAAAGCGCCAGACCGTTGTGGTCGACGCACAATCAATGGATGCGGGAGAGGATCATGGCAGGCGTGCCAATGGACCAGCGTGAAGGCTGGATCTGGTTTGACGGCGAGTTCAAACCCTGGAAGGACGCAAAGATTCACGTGCTGACGCACGGGCTGCATTATGCCAGCTCGGTGTTCGAGGGCGAGCGCGCCTATGGCGGCGAAATCTTCAAGTCGCGTGAGCATACCGAACGGCTGATCCGTTCGGGCAAGACGCTGGATTTCACCATTCCCTGGTCGGTCGAGCAGATCGAGGAAGCCAAGCGGCAGGTTCTGGAAAAGAACGGCCTGGTCGATGCCTATATTCGTCCGGTCGCCTGGCGCGGCTCGGAAGAGCTGAGCGTTCCGGCCCGCAATAATACGGTTCATCTGGCGATCGCTGCCTGGGTGTGGCCGAGCTATTTCTCTGTTGAGGAAAAGCTTAGGGGTATTCGCCTCGAATGGAGCAAGTGGAAGCGTCCGTCGCCGGAGACCATTCCGTCCTCGGCCAAGGCAGCGGGTCTTTACATGATCTGCACGCTCTCCAAGGACGCGGCCATGGCCAATGGCTATGCCGACGCGCTGATGCTGGACTATCGCGGCTATGTGGCTGAGGCCACGGGCGCCAATGTGTTCTTCATCAAGGGCAAGGAGATCACCACGCCGACGCCCGATTGCTTCCTCAACGGCATCACGCGGCAGACGCTGATCGATCTGGCCAAGCGTAATGGCTTCACCGTGACCGAGCGACATATCATGCCGGAAGAGCTGAGCCAGTTCGACGAATGCTTCCTCACCGGCACGGCCGCGGAAGTGACGCCGGTCAGCGAGATCGGGGAGTTCAAGTTTACGCCGGGCGAGGCTTGCCGGACGCTGATTGATGCTTATTCGGCGGAAGTGCAGCCTAAGCGGGCGGCGGCGGAGTAATTTTTGCTCGTTGAGATTTGAAGAGGCCGGGTGGAAGCCCGGCCTTTTTGTTTTGGTGGGGGTGGGGACGTTTTACCCACGGTGTCATCCCGGCGAAGGCCGGGATCCATGCTGAGGTTATCGGCGGGGGGAGAGGGCACAGCATGGATTCCGGCCTTCGCCGGAATGACGCGGTGGTGGGGTAGGCGGGGAGGTCATAACCACCACGGTTTTCCCTCGGGCTCGCCCCAAGGGTCACTCGTCGCTTGTGCCGGGTTGAGGGTGGCCCTCGGGTCGAGCCCGAGGGAGAGCGGTGGGTGGGATGGCATTGAGGCACACAACAGCACCGCAGACCAAAACTATTCCCACCGCGCCTTGGCTTGGTCGTCGGCGGGTTTGGCTTCTACCCAGTGCTCACCCTGTGCGGTTTGCTCTTTCTTCCAGAAGGGGGCGTCGGTTTTTAGGTGGTCCATGATCAGCTGGGCGGCGTCGAAGGCGGGTTGGCGGTGGGCCGAGAGAGTCATGACCTGCACGATCGGCTCGCCCGGCAGCATGGGGCCATAGCGGTGGATGATGCTGACGTCGGCCAGGTGAAAGCGCTCGGTGGCGGTGGCGGCGAGGGCGGTCAACTGGTTGATGGCCAGTTCGGGATAGCAGTCGAGCGTCAATGAGACGATCGGATCGTCGGGCAGGGAGCGGACGAGGCCGGTAAAGGTCACGGCGGCGCCGGCGGCGGCACCGCGGGCGATGAAGGCGTTGGATTCGGCGCCGGGATCGAACGGGGATGGGGTGACGCGGATATCCATGTCAGCCGCCGGTCATGGGCGGAAAGAGGGCCACAGTGTGGGCGCCGGCGAGGGAGGCGTCGTGTTGCACCAGCCTAGCGTTGATGGCGGCCTTGATCAGGCTGCGTTTTTCGAGGGCCAGCGCGGCGGCTTCGTCGCGGTCGGCCAGCCAATCGAGCAGGTTGGCGATGGTGGCGACCTCGGGGGGCAGGGTGACGTCTTCCTCGCCCTTGTTAAGGCGTTCGCGCAGCCAGGCGAAATAGAGAATTTTCATTTGGATTCGCCCGACAGATGCGGCCAGCTGGCGAGCAGATATTGCCAGCCGGTCCACAGGGTCAGGATGCCGGCGGCCCAGAGCGCGATGTCACTGACGAGGCCGAGGCCGGGCAGGACGGGTTCGACCAGCACGATGGCGAGCGCCACCAATTGGATTGTGGTTTTCCACTTGGCGAGCTTGCTGACCGGCAGGACCACTGCGGCATTGCCGAGGAATTCGCGCAGGCCGGGGATGAAGAATTCGCGGAACAGGATGGCGATGGCGGGGATCATGTCGAGGGCGGACAGGCTCCCGTCCCAGGCGAGCGCGGCGATGAGGATGCCGACGAGGAGCTTGTCGGCAATGGGGTCGAGCATGCGGCCGAGGGGGGAATATTGATTCCAGGCGCGGGCCAGATAGCCGTCGAGCCAGTCGCTGGCGGCGGCCAGGATGTAGAGCACCAGCGCGAGAATGCGCAGCGCGGTGCTGCCTTCCATCACCAGGGCGACAATGGGGATGATCGCGAGAATGCGCGCGATGGTGATGAGATTGGGGACGAGCAGGAGCGGGTTTCTGGCCATGGGGGGACAGAACAGGATGGGGGCGAGGGGGTCAAGATGGTTTGACTGGCATCGGGGTACCCCCTCCTAGCCTCCCCCTGATA
>UCAU01000092.1 GCA_900470445.1 Hyphomicrobiales bacterium
CATCAGGGCGCAAAACCGTGGCTGCCCCCGCAACTGTAAGCGGTGCATTCCCCTCTCATGCCACTGGCGAATAGCCGGGAAGGCGAGGGGAGTGGTTATCACCGCGAGCCAGGAGACCTGCCGGCACATCAGCCGGGCGAAAAGCCCAATCTATTCCGCGCACGGAGGGTGCTGCCATGAATACTACGATCAATACGACGACCACCGTCTCCACGTCTCTCTCGCTGTCCCAGCGCCTCATCGCTGGTGTCCTGGCCCTCATGCTCGGTCTGACCCTTCTGGTCGGCACCGGCTTTGCCGGCGATTTCCGCCTGCATAACGGCGCTCACGACACCCGCCACGCCATGGGCTTCCCCTGCCACTAAGGCAGAGCACGAGAGAAAAAAATGATCCGCAATCTGTTTGCCGCTGCGCTTTTCGCAGCGCTGGCCGCTGGCCTATTGACCGCCGCCATCCAGCATTTCCGCGTCACCCCGCTCATTCTGCATGCCGAAACCTTCGAGGGTGAAGGCGGCCACAGCCATGGCGAAGCCGCCGCTGTCGCTGACCACGAACACGCTCCCGGCACGGCCGAACACAGCCACGCTGACGCCGCCGCCAGCACGGCCGCCGCGCCCGAAGAATGGGCCCCGCAGGACGGCTTCGAGCGCACCGCTTACACCACGCTCGCCACGGTGCTCGCTGCCGCCGGCTTTGCCCTGGTCATCGGCGCCATTTCCATGTTCGCCAATATCCCCATCACCTTCGCCAATGGCCTGCTCTGGGGCGCCGCGGGTTTCATCACCTTCTCGCTCGCCCCAGCCTATGGCCTGGCGCCCGAGCTCCCCGGCATGCCTGCGGCCGATCTGTTCGCCCGCCAGCTCTGGTGGGTGGGCACGGCCATCGCCACCGGCGCCGCTTTCGTGTTGCTCGCCAAGACCCGCGCCGGCTGGGCCATTGCCGTCGCCGTCGCGCTGATCGCGGCCCCCCACATTATCGGCGCGCCCGTCGCCCCCGATGAGCCCAGCGCCGTCCCTGCCCACCTAGCCACCGAATTCGCCGCCATCACCCTTGGCACCTCGGCCGTGTTCTGGGCCGTGCTCGGCACCCTGTTCGGCCGCCTCAACGACCTCTTTGCCGCCCGCGCGGCCACCCCGATCGGAGCCATCGCATGACCGAAAAGATCCCTACTACCGTTATCACCGGCTTTCTCGGCGCCGGCAAAACCACCTTGGTCCGCCATCTCCTCGCCCATGCCCCCAAGGGCAAGCGCATTGCCCTGATCATCAACGAATTTGGCGATCTGGGTGTCGATAAGGACATTCTGGCCGGTTGCGGCGACGACACCTGCCGCGAAGAGGATATGGTCGAGCTGTCCAATGGCTGCATTTGCTGCACCGTGGCCGATGAATTCATCCCCACCATGCAGGCGCTGCTCGCCCGCCCCGAAAAGTTCGATCACATCGTCATCGAAACCTCGGGCCTGGCTTTGCCCCAGCCGCTGATCCGCGCCTTCAACTGGCCCGAAATCAAGGCGCAGGTCACCATTGACGGCATCGTCACCGTGGCCGACGCCGCCGCTCTTGCCGAAGGCCGCTTTGCCTCGGACGAAGCCGCCGTCGACGCCCAGCGCCGCCAGGACGAAATGCTCGATCACGAAACGCCGCTGGGCGAGCTGTTCGAAGACCAGCTTTCGGTGGCCGACCTCGTCATCGTCAACAAGGCCGATCTGGTCGATCCCGCCATGCTCGATATCGTCGAAGCTAACCNNGACGATATCGCCAATCGCCCCAGCCACCATGAGCTGGAACATGGCGGGGAAACCCACGAGCACGACGATTTCGACAGCTTCTCCATCCGTCTGCCGTCCATCGGCAGCAAGGATGAGCTGCTCGCCGTCATCGAAGCCACCATCCGCGATCACGATGTGCTGCGCCTCAAGGGCTTCGCCGCCGTGCCCGGCGCCAATGCCCGCCTCGCCATCCAGGCCGTCGGCCCCCGCGTCACCGCCTATTTCGATCGCCCCTGGAAAGATGGCGAGCTGCGCGAAACCGCCCTCGTCGTCATCGGCGAAAGCCCGCTCGATCACACTGCCATCACCAAGAGCCTGCAGCGGGCGGAACGCGCGGCGGCGTAACTCATGATCCGGCGCGATGTCCTTCTGGTCTTGATCTCGGTCTCTGTAGGTCCTCTGATCGCCAGTGTGGTGTTTTGCATCGTTGGTAGCATTGCCGCGGGAGTTCTTTTCGGCTCCCGCTTGGCCTTGCTTCAATACTTGGCGGTGGTGGTCATGGCCGGATATGCCTTCGGCGCAGTTCCCGGTTTGATTGGGTCCTTAGTCGTGGCTGTGCTGTCTCGTTGCCTGCCAAAATTTGGGACCCGCTTGCTGCTAGGTTCGATCGTGGGCGCTGTTTCGAGCCTGCCGATCGTTGTGCTGCTGAGTTCGTGGCAGAATGTGTTCCTCATGCTGGCAGTTTGCCCGGGCGGTGCCATAGCGGGTTTGGTTTGTGTTGGCCTTGTTGAGTGGATGGATCCGCTGCCAGCGAAGGCTCGCGTGGTGACATGATGCACCCCACCGACACCACAACCAGCCCCAGCACATTCGCCACCGCCCGTTTCCTGCTGACCCTCTTTGTCGGCCCGGCCCTCGGCGCACTGACCTTCCTGCTCGCCGGCGCACTCGCCGATTGGCACGACAATCCCGACAACTGGTCTGATCTCTTCGAAGATACCCCGCTGATCTTGCTCTTCGGTTATGGGATGGGCCTGTTCCCCGCCTTGGTCGGCGCCGTAGCCATGGGCGTCTTCAGCTATCGCTACCACAACCTGCGCGCCCAACTCCTTGCCGCCATTCCCCTCGGCGCCGCCGCCGGCTGGTTCGGCATGACGCTGTTCGTCTCCTCCTTCGGCGCCAACAAATATTTCAACACCGAGCTTCAGCTCGTCTCGGCCATCGCCGGCGCCATCGCGCTCCTGGGCTGCACCGCCCTGNNCTGGTTCACCCGCAGGGCGGCCGCCTGATGCACCTGCTCTCCGCCCAGGCCGGCGCCATCCAGCAGGAAGGCGAAGCCATTGATCTCAACCAACGCCCCGGCGCCTATATCTTCGCCTCCGCCGCCGATAGCGAATTGGCCATGCTCGCCGGTGCCGCCGACCGGGCAGGGGAGAGTGAACTGCGCCTCGCCAATACCCTGCGCCTTTCCAACAATCTCTCGGTCGATCTCTGGCTGGAAAAAACGGTGGGTCACGCCCGCCTCGTCGTCCTCCGCCTCATCGGCGGCGCCGCCTATTTCCAATATGGCGTCGACGAGATCACCGCCCTCTGCGCCAACCGCAAAATCCCGCTCGCCCTGATCCCCGGCGACGCCAATCCCGATCCCATCCTGCAATCCCGCTCCACCATCCACCCCGATGACTGG
>UCAU01000053.1 GCA_900470445.1 Hyphomicrobiales bacterium
GCAAGCGCCGTGCGGCGCTTTTGCACGCATTGCATTCGCGTTCATGTCACCTAAATATCACTCAACAGTTCTGGAGTACCTTCCCAATGAGTGACAGTAATTTCCCCGGGTGGCACGGGACGACGATCGTTTCCGTGCGCAAGGGCAATAAGGTCGTGGTGGCTGGCGATGGCCAGGTTTCCATGGGCCAGACGGTGATGAAACACACCGCCAAGAAAGTCCGGCGCCTGGCCGGCGGCAAGGTGATCGGCGGCTTTGCCGGCTCCACCGCCGATGCCTTCACGCTGTTTGAGCGGCTCGAAGCCAAGCTCGAGCAATATCCCGATCAATTGATGCGCGCCGCGGTCGAATTGGCCAAGGATTGGCGCACCGATCGCTATCTGCGCAAGCTGGAAGCCATGATGATCGTGGCCGACAAGACCGACACCTTGGTTTTGACCGGCACGGGCGACGTGCTCACCCCTGACCACGGCGTCATCGCCATTGGCTCGGGCGGTAATTACGCCCATTCGGCCGCTTTGGCCCTGCATCAGGCAACCGAACTCGATGCCGAGGACATTGCCCGCCGCGCCATGAAGATCGCCGAGGAAATCTGCGTCTACACCAATGGCAATGTGACGCTGGAAACCATCGAGCTCAACGCGTGAGCTATTCCATCCGCCAGCTGACCGGTGACGATGTCGAGGCCTACAGGGCCATCCGGCTTGAGGCCTTGACCAATCATGCGGAATCCTACGGCACCTCGGCTGAGAGCTTCTCGGCGCGAAGCCTTGATGCCCTGATGGCGCAGATGGCGGCCATGGATTTCTTTGCCGTGGTTCTGCCCGGCGGTGACCTGGGCGGCATTGCCGTCTTCGGCATCGACGAAGAAGGCGAACGCGAACGGCATCGCGGCTGGCTGATGCAGGTCTATGTGCGGCCTGCCTTGCGCGGCACCGGAGCTTCCAGAGCGTTGCTCGAGGCGGTGGTGGAACATGCGCGCCGCAAGGTTATCCAGCTGCACCTGATGGTGGGCGCGCACAACGCGCCGGCCATTCGGCTCTACCAGAAGGCGGGGTTCACCATTTACGGCACCGATCCCCGCTGCCTTTACGTGAACGGTCGATATATCGACGAACACATGATGGTGCGCTTCCTGGACCAAGATCCGGTTCAACAGCAAGGCGCCACGGAAAGTGACAAAAAGTGAGTGAAACCAATTTTTCCCCGCGTGAGATCGTTAGCGAACTCGATCGCAATATCGTCGGTCAGAAGGATGCCAAGCGCGCCGTGGCCGTGGCCTTGCGCAATCGCTGGCGCCGCCAGCAGCTGCCCCCCGAATTGCGGCGCGAGGTCAGCCCCAAGAATATCCTGATGATCGGGCCGACCGGCGTCGGCAAGACCGAGATTTCCCGCCGCCTGGCGCGCCTTGCCCAGGCTCCTTTCATCAAGGTTGAAGCCACCAAATTCACCGAAGTGGGCTATGTCGGCCGCGATGTGGAACAGATCATCCGCGATCTGGTGGAAGCCGGCATTGCCGTGCTGCGCGACAAGCGCCGCGCCGATGTGCAGGCCCAGGCCCATCACAATGCCGAAGAACGCGTGCTCGATGCACTGGTGGGCGGTTCGGCCGCGCCGTCAACCCGCGATAGCTTCCGCAAGAAACTGCGCGACAATGAGCTCGATGACAAGGAAATCGAGATCGAGATGACGCCCTCGACTGGCACCGGCGGGTTTGAAATTCCCGGCATGCCCAATGGCGGCATCGGCATGATCAACCTTTCCGACATGTTCAAGCAGGCCATGGGCGGGCGCGGCGTCAAGCGCAAGATCAAGGTCAAGGACGCCTATGAGCCGTTGATCGCCGAAGAGGCCGACAAGCTGCTCGATCAGGAACAGCTCAAGGCGGAGGCCATCGAGCTGGTGGAAAATCACGGCATCGTCTTCATCGACGAGATCGACAAGGTCGCGGCCCGCGAGGGTGGCGTCTCCGGCGGTCCGTCCCGGGAAGGCGTGCAGCGCGATCTGCTGCCGCTGATCGAAGGCACGACCGTATCGACCAAATATGGCCCGGTCAGCACCGACCATATCCTGTTCATCGCCTCGGGCGCCTTCCATGTCTCCAAGCCCAGTGACCTCTTGCCCGAATTGCAGGGCCGCCTGCCGATCCGGGTCGAACTCAAGGCGCTGACGCGGGAGGATTTCATCCAGATCCTCTCCAGCACCGATGCGAGCCTGATCAAGCAATATGTGGCACTGATGGGCACGGAAGGGGTGACGCTCGACTTCACCCAGGACGCCATCGAGGCGATTGCCGATGCGGCCGTCAAGGTCAACAACTCGGTCGAAAATATCGGCGCCCGGCGCCTGCAGACCGTGATGGAACGGCTGGTCGAGGACATCTCCTTCGACGCGCCGGACAAGCAGGGCCAGACGATCAAGATCGACGCTGCTTTTGTGGCGGAGAAGGTTGGGGTACTGGCAGCGGATACGGATCTGAGCAAGTTCGTGCTGTAGGCGATCGAAAGAGCGGGGAAGAAGGAGCTACTTCTTCCCCGACCGCCGCATGACCTCATTGGTCAAAAACCGCAAATCCTCGGGCTCGAGCTTGCCGATATCCTTGGCCAGCCGATTGGTCAGCTCGGTCGCCTCGGGCACCAGACCGCCGGTATCGATGGTGATCTTGGGGTCGCTCAGCTCAGCCAGGCGCTGCAATTCCTCGGCCTCGTCCCAGATCACGTTGAAAAACGTGATCATGCGGTGCAGCAGGAAGCCGGTCGGCTTGCCGCGCCGCCCATGCTCAAGCGCCGACAGATAGGCACTGGACACGTTGAGCGCCGCAGCCATCTCCTTGAGCGAAATGCCGCGTTCTTCGCGCAGCGCCCGGATTTTCGCGCCAAGCGGGGTCATGAGCGGCGCAGGCGCACATACCACGCCCCCTCTCCACCATGGCCGCGCGCCGCAATGCTCCAGCCGGAGACCAGTGGGGCCAGGCTCGGCTCATTGAGCCAGACCGGCAACATGGTGCGCAGCACGCCGCGCTCGCTCATGGCCGCGACATAATCATTGTCGGTTTTGAGGCCCTTTCCGGTGATCACCAGAATAGTACGGTCACCTCGGGCAAAGCGGGCTTGGATGAAGCGGTACAAAGCGCCGCGCGCCTCATTCTGGGTCATGCCATGCAGATCGATCGTGCCGTCGATCTCGATCCGGCCGCGCACCACCTTCTTGCGCACCGAGGGTTCCACCGCTTTATCGGGCAGCGGTGTATTGGCCATGGGCGCCTGATAGGGCGGCAAAAACGCCTTGCGGGGCGGTTTGCGCGCCGGCGGTGGCTTGGGCAGTTCAGACTGGGGCTCGCCAACCGGCAGGGGCAGCGGGCCAGTGGCCATTTTCAGCAGGCCCTTGCGGCGCAGCGGATCAACCGTGGCGGCAACAGCCGTCCACAGGTGAAAATCGTGCGGCAGGCGTTTGGAATCACGCTTGGACATGCAAGGTCACGCCTGCCGGACACTAAGATCAATCGAGCTGGCTGGTGGAAGTGACTTTCCAATTGGGATCGCGCGATTTGGGATTGCGCGCAAAGGTCCATTCATCGGCCACGGTCTGCACCTGATCGGCATTGCCTTCGATCAGATTGGCATCCTTGTCGCGGGTAGCCGACACCACTTCGGCATGGAAACGTACCGTGATCAGGATATTCTTCTTGTCGTATTCGGCTTCCGAGATTTCCACCTTGGGCAGGCCGACAAAGGTAAAATCGACGGTCTGGCCGGCTGCCTCTCGGTCGGCAATGACGCGCTGGAAGCCGTCGAACACATCTTTTTCAAGCAGGTTCTTGAGCGTGGTGCGATCGCCCGAGGCAAAGGCGGTGACGATCATCTCATAGGCCTGCTTGGCGCCGTCGAGGAAGGATTTGGGCGAGAAGGTCGGGTCGGCCTCGACCACCTGGCGCAGGCCGGTGGCGAGATCGGCATCGCCATGGGAGAGCTGTTCGATCTCCGCCTCGGTCTTGCGGGCACGGCGCTCATCGTCGAGATCGGGGGCTGCTGCCGTGGGCCGGGGGCGCATGGGCACAACCGTATCGTCGGTGGCTGGCGCGTCGGCGGGTTTGCGCCGTTCGACCGGCGGGCGTTCATTTCCCGTACGGGTGCCCAGCACGGAGCGCAATCTGAACAGGACGAACACCGCGACAGCGATGACGATGAGGGTCGGAAGATCTAGAAATTCGGCCATCAATGGGTACCTTGCGCAAGACGCATCGGAAAATCGACACGGGTGACGCTCGCTGAGCGCGGATATTGGCCTATATATAGGCAAAGCCTCACCTCAAAACCAGTTCACGATGGGGCGAGTTGCAATTTGCCGCGGCGTGACGCGGTTTTACCGGAAGGATGTCCGCCTTTGGCTCGTTTTTTCGCCCTGGCTCTGCTGTTGCTGCCGATTGTGGAAATCGCCCTGTTCATCAAGGTGGGGCAGACCATCGGTCTGTTCCCCACTCTGGCGCTGGTGATCGCAGCGGCTGTGTTCGGCGCCATGCTGCTGCGCCAGCAAGGCTTGAGCGTGGTCAATCAATTGCGCGGCAATATCAGCGCCGGCCAATTGCCGGCCCGCACCATTGCCGACACGATGATGATCGGGCTGGCCGGGCTGATGCTGATCCTGCCGGGCTTTCTCACCGATATCCTGGCTTTGGCGCTCTTGCTGCCGCCGGTGCGTGGCTGGATTTATGATGCTCTGGCCAGTCGCGTCACCGTGGTCGAGACGGCCAGTTATCGGAGCCAACGCGATCCGCAAGACGGCCGCATTCACGGCCCGGGCACCATTGATCTGGATGAAGAAGACTATCGGCCGAAATGACGCCGGAGCGGGCGCTGCGCTTGTGGCACAGGGCCAAAGATGCTAGCCACCCCGGCAACGATATTGCCGCAAAGGACTAGAGAATGGCTGACGAGAACCAGGGCGCTGCAGCACCCCAGGCCAGCAATTTGCCCTCCATGAACTTGGTGGGTCAGTATATTCGCGACCTCTCCTTCGAAAATCCCGGCGCGCCGGGCTCGATCATGGCCGGGGGCGGCAATCCGGCCTTCAACGTGTCGATCTCGGTCGGCGTCAAGAAGCAGGCCGATGACGTCTATGCCGTCGAGTTGACGCTGAACGCCAAGGCCAACCGCGAAACAGTCGTGCTGTTCAATGTCGAGCTGGTCTATGGCGGGGTGTTCCGCCTCAAGAACGTGCCCGAAGCCCAGCTCAGCCAGCTTTTGATGATCGAATGCCCGCGCCTGATCTTCCCGTTTGCCCGTCAGGTGCTGGCCAGCGTCACCCAGCAGGGCGGTTTCCCGCCGCTGATGATGGAGCCGGTCGATTTCGCTGCCATCTATCGCCAGAACCTGGCCCAGCTCGCCGCCAAGCAGGGCGCAGCTCCGCTGACCGCCGCCAATGCCGAGACCGACAAGCCAAATTGATTTTGGCCGTTTTAGTTCTGTGATGAAGCAAACCCCGGATCCATGGTCCGGGGTTTTTCTATTCGGCGGCGGCCACTTCGCTGTCGTATTGCGCCCAGAGCGAATCGGGGCCCAGCTTGGCCACCATGGCGGCATGCGCGGCACGCTCGGCCTCGGTAATCTTGCGCACCAGCGGCACCGGCCGTGGCGCCACATCGGCGCGGGCGGCAATGGCGTCGGCGCCCGAGACGCGGTTTTCCGCGATCAGCGCCAGGCTCACCTGCTTACCACCGATCAGCTCGAGATAGACCTCGGCTAGGATCTCGCTATCGAGCAGAGCGCCATGCAGGGTGCGGCGGGAATTGTCGATGCCATAGAGCTTGCACAAGGCATCCAGGCTCACCCGCGAGCCGGGATGCTTGGCCCGCGCTACCATGACCGTATCGATCACTTCATTGGCCAGGATCGGCCGGCCGGCCTTTTTCAGCTCGGCATTGAGAAAGCCGATATCGAAGGCCGCATTATGGATGATCAGCTTGGCGTCGCCGATGAAATCGAGAAAGTCGCCGGCCACCGCCGAAAAGAGCGGCTTATCGGAGAGGAATTCTTCGGACAGGCCATGCACCCGGAAGGCCTCTTCGGGCATGGAGCGCTGCGGATTGATATAGACGTGATAGTGCCGGCCCGAGGGGATGTGGTTGATCAGCTCGACGCAGCCGATTTCCACCAGCCGATCGCCATCGGCGGGCGACAGGCCCGTGGTTTCGGTATCGAGCACGATCTCGCGGTTCATTCTTTTGGCCCTTTGGCGCGAATAGCGGCGACCAGCGCGGCGACCTCTTTTTGGGTCTGGGCGACGGAGCTGCCGGTATCGAAGAGATAGGTGGCGCGTCTCTTCTTTTCGGCCTGGGGAGTCTGGCGGGCAAGGATGGTGTTGAGCTTTTCCACGGACATCCCCGGCCGCGCCAGCGCCCGCTCGCGCTGGATAGCCTCATCGACAAAGGTCACGGCGATGGCGTCAAAGCCATAATCATGGCCGCTCTCGAACAGCAACGGCACTTCCACCACCGCCAGCGCGTGGCCCTGGGTCTCGGCCGTGTCGAGAAATTGCGCGATGCGGGCGCGGACCAAAGGGTGCACCACAGCTTCGAGCCGCTTGAAGCCGGCGGGGTCTTCACCCAGTTTCTTGGAGAGCAGAGCACGGTCGATGCGGCCGTCATGGGTGACGCCGGGAAAGAGAGCCTCGACCGGCGCTACGGCCTCGCCCTCATAGAGTTCGGCCACGGCGGTATCGGCGGAAAAGACCGGCACGCCCAGGTCGGCAAAGGCCTTGAGCACCGTCGATTTTCCGGTGGCAATCGATCCGGTAATTCCGATGCGCCACATGCTCAATGCTCCAGCGTGGCTTCGATCCTGGTGCGCAAATCTTTTGTCACAAGAGGTCGAATGCCGAACCAGGCTTCGAATCCCGGCACGGCTTGATGCAGCAGCATGCCCAGCCCATCGACTATTCGCAAGCCGCGCGCCTTGGCATCGGCCAGCAACGGGGTCACCAGCGGCGCATAGACAATGTCGGTGACCAGCGTATCCGACGGGAGCAGATCGAGATCAAAGCCCTCAAAGCGGCTGCCATGCATGCCGATAGAGGTGGTGTTGACGACGAGCCCCGCCGTGGGCGCCGCGGCATTAAAATCAGCCAATCCGCCCGTGCTGATATCACCGCCAATTTCTCTGGCCAGACGGTCCGCCGTGGCCCTTGTGCGGTTAAGCAGAACAACAGGAACGCCACGGCTTTTAAGCGCCACCAGAATAGCTCGTGCCGCGCCGCCGGCACCCAGCACAATGGCGGTGCTTTTTCCCGCGGACCAATCGGGCGCCCCCGCATCGAGATTGCCCAGAAAACCTAGATAGTCGGTATTGGTGCCATGCACCTTGCCGTCCCGCGCCACCAAAGTGTTAACGGCACCAATGGTCCTGGCCAGCGGATCGACACTGTCACAGAGGGCAAAAACCGCTTCCTTGTGTGGAATGGTGACATTGCCGCCGGCAAATTCACCCGCCCCCAGCCGCTCGAAAAAGCCGGGCAGTTCGGCCGGGGCGACGTCGATGGCCTCATAGCTGCCGTCGATGCCGTGTTCGGCGATCCAGGTGCCATGAATCAAGGGCGAGCGCGAATGGGCGATGGGATGCCCGATAACAAAGGCTTTGATGGTCACGCTGATGGCTTTCCGGCCAGAAGTTCGGGCGCAATGGCGCGCAAAGCCGCCAGGAGCGGCAGAAGCGGCAGGCCCAGAATAGTGAAATAATCGCCGGTCACGGTTTCGAACAGCCGGATGGACGGGCCTTCGAGCCGATAGCCGCCCACCGAATTGAGCGCCGCGGGACCTTCGCGGTCCAGAATATCCTCGCGCTCCTCGGCGGAGAAATCGCGCATGGTGAGCTCGGCCGTTTGCAGATCAGACCATAACACCGCGCCATCACGCACCAAAGTCACCGCGGCATGGAGGCGATGGGTCTTGGCCTTGAGGTGATCGAGCTGGGCGGCGGCGGCGGCACGATCGGCCGGCTTGTGCAAAAGCTCGGTGCCCAGCGCGAGGGTCTGATCGGCCCCGATCACAAAGGCGCCCGCGTTCGCATTTGAGACCGCTTCGGCCTTCTTTTGCGCCAGCAGCAAAGCCACGTCGCGAGCATCGGCGCCATTGGCCAAAGCCGCGGTTTCAATGGCCCGTTCGTCAATGGCGGCGGGTTGGGTCGAAAACCGCAAACCGGCTTGTTGCAGCAGGGTTTTTCGCGTCTGGCTCTGGGAGGCTAGGATCAGCATGGGCCCATGTTTTCCACACTGTCATCCACAGCTCAAGCCTTCCCTGTGATAATGACTCATGGTTTTGGCTCGGGGCCAAACTTGTTCGACTTGGTAAATTAAACATTAACAGTTGGACTCGGGAGGAGGGTCCACGAGGGCTATGGATAGCTCTGGGGAAAACCCGTCTGGGGCACTGTCGTTCTATCAAGCGGATTCGCACAGGCGGAATCGAATCGTTGACTCGGGACTCAGGTTCTTAACGCCACGTTAACCATTTACCTTTCGTTAAGGTTTGGGGCCGGCCGATTTTGATTCACACCCTGTTAACCTCTGTGCTGCGCCCTTGTGTCACCGCGATGGGCGATTGTGGACGGCGATGAATTCATCCAAAACACCGCCATGATAATACAAATACTAAGAACAAGATTCTCTTTAGGGGTTTTGGAAGGGATGATCGAATGAGCGCTGTGGCCCACAAACCTTTGCTGGCAACAGTGCTGGGCGAGCGCCAGGAGCGACCCCCGATCTGGATCATGCGACAGGCTGGTCGCTATTTGCCGGAATATCGCGAGCTGCGCGCCAAGACCAATGGATTTCTGGAACTCTGCTACACGCCGGAGCTGGCCGCTGAAGTGACGCTGCAGCCGCTGCGCCGTTTCCCGCTCGATGCGGCAATCCTGTTCTCCGACATTCTGGTCATTCCCGACGCCCTGGGCCAATCGGTGCGCTTTGAGGCTGGGGAAGGGCCTGTCCTTGAGTCAGTGACTGCCGAGACAATCGGGCAATTGCAGCCCGAGCGGGCTTTGGATCATTTGGCGCCCGTGTTTGAAACGCTGCGTCGGGTTCGCGCTGGGCTTGCTCCCGATAAGACCTTGATCGGTTTCTGCGGGTCGCCCTGGACGGTCGCGACTTACATGATCGGCGGCCGCGGCTCGCCCGATCAGGCCGCCGCGCGATTGTTTGCCCTGCGGCACCCTGAGGCCTTTGCGGCTCTGATGGATGTGCTGGTGCAAACCAGTATCGACTATCTCGTCGCCCAATTCGCTGCCGGCGCCGATGTGGTGCAGCTGTTTGAAAGCTGGGCGCTGAACCTGGACGAGGTCGCCTTTACCCACCAGGTCATCGATCCCAATCGCCGCATTGTCGAAGGCGTTCGCGCTCGCGTGCCCGATGCGCCGATCATCGGCTTTCCGCGGGGTGCGGCTGGCAATATTGCGCCTTACGTCGCGGCAACGGGCGTTAATGCCGTCGGGCTCGATTATGCCACCCCGCTGGAGTTTGCCGCCAAGCACGTCCCGGCCGGGTTTACCGTGCAGGGCAATCTTGATCCGCTGCGGCTGGTGGCCGGCGGTGCGCAGATGGAAGATCGGGCCCACCAGATCATTGCCGCCTTTGCCGATCGGCCGCATATTTTCAATCTGGGCCATGGCATCGTCCCCGAGACGCCGATTGCCCATGTCGAGCGCCTGGTCGAGCTGGTCAAAAACGGCTAGCGGACCAAAGAAACTGAACTGTTGAGGAGTTCACCCAAATGGAATGGATCAAGGCGGGCCATGTGATCGCCGTCATCGCCTGGATGGCTGGCATGCTCTATCTGCCGCGGCTCTTCGTTTATCATTCGGTGGCCGAGATCGGCTCGGACAAATCCGAGACCTTCAAGATCATGGAACGCCGGCTGCTGCGCGGCATCATCACGCCGGCCATGATTGCCACCTGGATTTTTGGCCTCTGGATGGTGGCTTTGGGTGCTGTCGATTGGAGTGCCGGCTGGCCCTATCTTAAGGCCGTCTGCGTTTTGGCACTGACCGCCTGTCATGGGATTCTGGCCCGGCATACGCGCGAATTTGCTAGGGACAAGAATACCAGGTCGCAAAAGTACTTCCGCATCATCAACGAAGTGCCGACGGTTTTGATGATCATCATCGTCATCGCGGTGATCGCGCGGCCGTTCTGAAATCCTGTTTCACGTGAATCCGGTTCGGGCGTTCGTGTTCGATCTTGAAATCGGGCCGGGATCACGCTACATGATGGCCAACGCACCCGAGACTCAAAGCTGACTTCCCAAGTCGCTGCGCGGTGCCCACCCTCCCAAAATAGCCTCAACGCTCTTTTCGATTTCCCTCAAGGGTCCATCCGCTACATGCAGAATATGAAGCTCAGCGAGCTCAAGGCCAAATCTCCGGCCGAATTGCTGGTGTTCGCCGAAGAACACGAGGTCGAGAATGCCTCGACCATGCGCAAACAGGAATTGATGTTTGCCATTCTCAAGGAGCTGGCGGCTCGGGATATCGACATTACCGGGGAAGGCGTGGTCGAAGTGCTGCCGGACGGTTTTGGCTTTCTGCGCTCTCCCGACGCCAATTACCTTCCCGGTCCCGACGATATCTATGTCAGCCCCAGCCAGATCCGCCGCTTCGGCTTGCGGACCGGCGACACGGTCGAGGGCGAAATCCGCTCTCCCAAGGAAGGCGAGCGCTATTTCGCGCTGCTCAAGGTCTCGACCATTAATTTCGAAGATCCCGAGGCGGTTCGCCACAAGGTCAACTTCGATAACCTGACCCCGCTTTATCCCGAAGAACGGCTCCGCATGGAGCTGCCTGATCCCACTTTGAAGGATCGTTCGGCCCGAATCCTCGATCTGGTGGCGCCACTTGGCAAAGGCCAGCGTGCTTTGATTGTTGCACCGCCACGTACCGGTAAGACGGTATTGTTGCAGAATATTGCACAATCCATCGCGACCAATCACCCCGAATGCTATCTCATCGTGCTGCTCATCGACGAGCGCCCCGAAGAAGTGACCGATATGCAGCGCTCGGTGCGCGGCGAAGTCATCTCCTCGACCTTTGACGAGCCGGCCAGCCGCCACGTTCAGGTCGCCGAAATGGTGATCGAAAAGGCCAAGCGTCTGGTCGAACACAAGCGCGACGTGGTCATCCTGCTCGATTCCATCACCCGCCTCGGCCGCGCTTACAACACTGTCGTGCCAAGCTCCGGCAAGGTTTTGACCGGTGGCGTGGATGCCAATGCCTTGCAGCGCCCCAAGCGCTTCTTTGGCGCGGCGCGCAATATCGAAGATGGCGGTTCGCTGACCATTATTTCGACGGCGCTGATCGATACCGGCTCGCGCATGGACGAAGTGATCTTTGAAGAATTCAAGGGCACCGGTAACTCGGAAATTATTCTGGACCGTAAGGTCGCCGACAAGCGCGTCTTCCCGGCGCTGGACATCACCAAGTCCGGCACCCGCAAGGAAGAACTGCTGGTCGAGCCCGATATCCTGAAGAAGATGTATGTGTTGCGCCGTATCCTGACCCCGATGGGCACGATCGACGCCATGGAATTCCTGATGGACAAGATCCGCCAGACTAAGACGAATTCCGACTTCTTCGATTCGATGAATACCTAAAGCAGATGGGCGCGTTGCGAGCTTTCGCCGCGCCTATTGCCGTCTGATCCGGTGCGGTCAGGCGATACAATCGTGGCGTTGTCCTCCGGGGCACCGCCCTCGGGCGTCGCGGTGATCCGGCTCTCCGGTCCCGCCGTCCCTCAAATCCTCGCCCAGGTAGCTGGCAGCGTCCCCGAACCGCGTCGCATGGTGCTCCGACCGATTGGTCTGGGTTCCGTCCTTGATCGTGGTCTGGTTGCCTTCTTTCCCGCTCCCCATAGCTTTACCGGCGAAGACTGTGCCGAATTGCAGGTGCATGGCTCGCCCGCCGGCGTGCGCGCCATTCTCAAATTGCTGACTGGGCAGGGGGCCCGCCTGGCTGAAGCCGGCGAATTCACCCGCCGCGCCTTCGAGAATGGCAAGCTGGACCTGGTTGAAATCGAAGGCCTGGGCGATCTGCTGGAAGCCGAAACGGAAAACCAGCGGCGTCAGGCCCTGGCTCGTTTCGAAGGCGGCCTGTCGCGCCAAATCGATGATTGGCGCAATCAGCTGCTTGATCTGCGGGCCGAAATTGAAGCGCGGCTTGATTTTTCCGATGAAGGTGATGTTGCCGATGGTCTGCCGGTACAATTCGGCGACGACATCGCGGCGCTGAAATCCAGCATTGGCATGGCACTGGCCTCGATCGAGCATGGCCGTATCGTCCGCGAGGGTATTCGCGTGGCGCTGGCCGGCGTTCCCAATGCTGGAAAATCCAGCCTGCTCAATGCCTTAGCGCGCTCCGATATTGCTATTGTCACCGACGAGGCGGGAACCACCCGCGATGTGAGGGAAGTCCCGCTCGATATCGCCGGTCAACTTTTTGTTCTATTGGACCTCGCCGGTCTCCGCGAGACCGACAGCAAGGCCGAGGCGGAAGGCGTGCGCCGGGCGCGTCACGCAATCGAACTCGCCGATATCGTGCTGTGGCTGACCGCGCCAGATACCGCTGATATGACGCCACCGGCCGTCTCCGTTCCCATGCTGCACATCGCGGCCAAGTCCGATCTTGGCGGCGCGGATGCTACAGCAGACATCGCCGTCTCTGCGCAAACTGGCGCTGGTTTGGATCAGCTCTTTGCGCGCCTTCGTACTATCGGGGAAACGCTGGGGACGGGTGAACCCGCTCTGCTGAGCCGTGAGCGCGATCGGCTGGCACTGCAGGAGGCGAGTGCGGCGCTTGATGCCGCTGCGAGTCGGCTGGACGACATGGAACTGGCCGCCGAGAATCTGCGGCAGGCATCATTCGCGCTGGAACGCCTAGTGGGTCGGCTTGATGCCGAGCGCGTTCTGGACCGGCTGTTTATGAGTTTTTGCATCGGCAAGTGATTCACGTGAAACACGGCCCTGCGGCGCCGTGAATTGATTCACGTGAAACATTGGCCTATGAGGGCGCGCCGGAGATTTTATCATGCGCGACTATGCAGTCATCGTTGTTGGAGGTGGCCATGCGGGCTGCGAAGCCGCCGCGGCCTCGGCACGTCTGGGTGTTCCCACGGCCCTGGTAACCCATAAATTCGCGACCATCGGCGAAATGAGCTGCAATCCGGCTATTGGCGGCCTCGGCAAAGGCCATCTGGTGCGCGAGATCGATGCGCTGGATGGGCTAATGGGCCACGTCGCAGACCAGGCCGGCATTCAGTTCCGCGTGCTCAATCGTCGCAAGGGCCCAGCCGTACGCGGCCCTCGTGCGCAGGCCGACCGCAAGCTCTATCGCGAGGCTATGCAGGCGGCGATCACCGCCCAGTCTAATCTCGATGTCATCGAGGGCGAGGTCGATGACATCGTCGTCACGGACGGCGTGGTCAGCGGTGTCGTGCTGCTGGACGGTCGCCAGATTTCGACCAAGGCCGTAGTACTGACCACCGGCACCTTCCTGCGCGGCCTGATCCATCGCGGCGAAGAGACTGTGCCTGCTGGCCGCGTTGGCGAAAAGCCCGTGCTGGGCCTCTCCACCCGGCTCGAAGCGCTTGGCCTCAATCTCGGCCGTCTCAAGACCGGCACCCCGGCACGCCTTGACGGCAGCTCCATTGATTTCTCTGCCCTTGAAGAGCAGCCCGGCGATAATCCGCCTGAGGCATTTTCTGCCCTGACTACCGCGATCACCACGCCGCAGGTGAACTGCCACATCACCCGCACCACGGCCGAGACTCATAAAATCATCTCGGACAATCTGCATCGCTCGGCCATGTATTCCGGCCGCATCCAGAGCCGTGGGCCACGCTATTGCCCATCCATCGAGGATAAGGTGGTGCGTTTCGCCGATCGCAATAGCCACCAGATTTTTCTCGAGCCCGAAGGGCTCGATGACAGCACGATCTATCCCAATGGCCTGTCCACCTCACTGCCGGCCGATGTGCAGGAAGCCTTTTTGAAGTCCATGCCGGGCCTTGAAAATGTGCGGATCGTGCGCCCCGGCTATGCCATCGAATATGACTATGTCGATCCGCGCGAACTGCGCCTGACGCTTGAGGTCAAAAAGCAACCCGGCCTTTATCTGGCCGGCCAGATCAATGGCACGACCGGCTATGAAGAAGCTGGCGCGCAGGGCCTGCTGGCCGGCGCCAATGCCGCCCTGGCGGCTCGTGGTGCCGAAGCGCTGACCCTGTCGCGCACCGAAAGCTATCTTGGCGTGATGGTGGACGATCTGGTGACGCGCGGTGTGTCCGAGCCCTATCGCATGTTCACCTCGCGCGCCGAATTCCGGCTCTATCTGCGCGCCGACAATGCCGATCAGCGCCTGACCCAGACCGGGATTGAGGCCGGATTGGTCGGCGAACAGCGTGAATCTATGTTCCGCCGCAAGGCAGACGGCTTGCAGAGCGGCCGTAAGCTGCTCGAAACATTGAGCGTGTCGCCCAGTGCCGCCCGCAAGGCCGGCATTGCGGTCAACGAAGATGGCAAGGCGCGCTCGGCCTTTGATCTGCTGTCCTATCCTGATGTGTCACCAGATGATGTTACCCGGCTATGGCCGGAGATTGCCGAAATCGATGCGACCACCATCGAGCAGCTGGTGGTCGATGCGCAATATGCCGTCTATCTGGAACGCCAGCGCGCTGACATTGCTGCGGTGCGCCGCGATGAGCAGCGCGGGATTCCAGACTGGCTGGACTATGCCGCGATCCCCGGCCTCTCCATCGAACTGCGGCAGAAGCTGCAGCAGTATCAGCCGCAGACGATTGCCCAGGCACAGGCACTGGATGGGATGACACCGGCGGCCATCACGCTGTTGCTGTCAGTGATTCGTCGCGGCGAGCTGCGTAAGGCGAGTTGATGTCGGAAACTGCTGCCTCTCTTAGATATGCACCGTACTTTGTGCGGCCCGCTGATGCCGTTATTGCCGACCTGGAATCCTATGCTCAGCTGTTGCGCAAGTGGCAGGCGGTACAGAATCTTGTTTCACGTGAAACACTGAACCAGGTATGGGCCCGGCATTTTGCCGACAGCCTGCAGATTCTTCCGCTATTGCGGGAGGGTGATCATAATTTCATGGACCTGGGCAGCGGTGGTGGCTTCCCGGCGCTGCCATTGGCTATTGCTCTCAAGGGCGGGCCTCAGCGATTCGTGCTGGTGGAGCCCAATGGCAGAAAGGCCAGCTTTCTCCGCACTGTAGCGCGGGAACTGGGTCTGGCGGTGACGGTTTTTGCACAGCGCAGCGACCAGATTGATTCACGTGAAACACCAGCGCCTGATGTCATAACCTCCCGCGCACTGGCGGCAATGCCACTGCTCTGCGAATGGATGGAGCCGTTTTTCACCAGCAAAACCCGGGCCTTACTGCATAAGGGGAGGGAATATGTTGAAGAATTGGCGGATTCGGGTGCGCATTGGCACCACGACGTGTTAATGGTTCCTAGCGACACCGATCCGGGCGGCGTGATCCTCGAGATCACGAATCTGCGACGGAAATCAGTGCGTTAGCGGAACGACACTGGAGGCTGATTTGACGCCCCGAATTCTGACACTGGCCAATCAGAAAGGCGGCGTGGGTAAAACCACGACGGCGATCAACCTGGCGACGGCCCTGGCGGCTATTGGCGAGCGGGTGCTGATCGTCGATCTCGATCCGCAAGGCAACGCCTCGACGGGTCTCGGGGTCTCCCGCAATGACCGCGAAGTGTCCTCCTATGACCTGCTGGTGGGCGAGGCGACCGTCGCGCAATCGGCGATCATGACCAGCGTGCCCAATGTTGCCATTGTTCCCTCGACCATGGACCTGTTGGGCGTCGAGCTGACCATTGCTGGCCAAGCAGATCGTGCTTTCAAATTGCGCAATGCTTTCAAGCAATTGAGCGATCTGACGATCAATGATCGGCCGGTCAGCTATATCCTGATCGACTGCCCGCCGTCACTGAACCTGTTGACCATCAATTCGCTGGTGGCGGCGGATGCCGTGCTGGTGCCGCTGCAATGCGAGTTTTTTGCGCTGGAAGGCCTCAGTCAGCTGCTGCAGACCATTGAGCAGATCCGTTCGACGCTGAACCCGCGCCTGTCGATCCAGGGCGTGGTGATGACCATGTTCGACAAGCGCAACAACCTCTCCGAGCAGGTTTTGCAGGATGTGCGCAGCGAAATGGGCGATCTGGTCTATGACACAGTGATCCCGCGCAATGTGCGGCTGTCGGAAGCGCCGTCCTACGGCAAGCCGGCTTTGCTCTATGATTTGAAATGTGCCGGCAGCCAGGCCTATCTGCGGCTGGCGACCGAAGTTATCCGCCGTGAGCGGCAGCTCAACGCGGCATAGGAGCCCGATATGAACGACAAACCGACACGACTGGGCCGCGGGCTGGCTGCGCTGATCGGCGATATGGCGACCATTGAAGGCGCCCGCGTCACCGAGAGCGGCGGCGTCAAGCGCCTGCCGGTTGAAATGATCATCGCCAATCGTTCCAATCCACGCCGCTCGTTCGACGCGGATCAGCTTGAAGAGCTGACCAATTCGATTCGTGAAAAGGGTGTGATGCAGCCCTTGCTGGTGCGGCCGAGCGAAGATCCTAATATTTTCGAGCTGATTGCAGGTGAGCGCCGCTGGCGCGCGTCGCAAAAGGCGGGCCTGCATGATGTGCCGGTTATTGTGCGCGATGTCGATGACAAGGAAGCGCTCGAGCTCGCCATTATCGAAAATGTGCAGCGCGCTGATCTCAATCCGCTCGAAGAGGCCATGGGCTATGGCCAGCTGATCGAGCAATTCGAGTATACCCAGCAGGACCTGGCCCAGGTGATCGGCAAGAGCCGCTCGCATGTCGCCAATACATTGCGGCTGCTCAAGCTGCCGGAGGATGTGCGCGGCATGGTGGCCAGCGGCACGTTGACGGCGGGGCACGCCCGCACCTTGATCACGGCCGATGATCCGGCCCAACTGGCGCGGCAGATCGTTTCTGGTGGTCTTTCGGTGCGTGAAGCGGAAGCCTTGAGTCAGCAGCGTGATGTGACGGGTAAGCGCAAGGCCACGGAGCCAAGCGTCAGCCGGGATGCGGACACTGTCGCGCTGGAACGCCGACTGTCGGACGCGTTGGGCCTATCGGTATCGCTGGCGCATAGCGAACGCGGCGGAAAGCTGGAGATCCGCTACAAAACGCTTGAGCAGCTCGATGGCATTTGTGCGCGGCTGACTGGTTACCCGAACTGATCGTGTAACCGCAACGTTTCACGTGAAACGTACACGCTGATTCCTGGGTTAATGCGATGCGGCCATCATGCAGATGGCGAGCAGAGCCCGGCGCAGGCTGGTTTCGGCTAGAGCCGGGCGGCGGCGGCTGTCGGCGGTGGTCTGCAGGATGCGGTCGCTGGCGGTGGCAAGGGCACTGTCCGTCCAGAGCCGCAATTGCTGTTCCAGGGCCGAGGCGCGCGAAAAATGCGGCTTGGGGCGCAGCCCGTCCAGTACGGCGCGCGGCGTCTTGCCGGCATCGACTTCCACTCGCCAGCGCCGCAGATTGGCGAAGTGGATCGTGGTCATGGCTAGCAGGCGTTGGGGGTCGACGGCCGACGACAGGGCGCGGTTGAGCGCCAGTTCCAGCTTTTCAGCATGTCCGCCCCCCGTGGCGTCGAGAATGGCGTCGATCACCAATGCGCCATTGTCGGCGCAGAGCAGCAATACATCCTCGCGCGTCAGAACCTTGCTGCTGGCGGCGTAAAGTGAGAGTTTTTCCAGTTCGCGGCGGGTAATTTCGCGGTCATTGCCCAAGATTTCACGTAGCGTGGCAATGACATCGGCATCGACGCGGATACCTTGCTGGTTGAACGTCTCACGAATCAGCGCCGTGAGCGTCTCGTCATTGTCGGGATAGCAGGGCAGGGCGCGGCCCAGCTTGGCGGCCTCCACCAAGGCCCGCAGGGCATCCTTGGGGGCGAGATTGCCGGCTTCAAGCACGATGGCGGCGCCGCCGGGATCGTCGCGCAACTCGGTCAGCGTCATCACCAGGGACTTGGTCGCGCCGCGCACCCGCACGATACGCTTGCCACCAAAGAGCGAGATGGTCTTGGCCTCGACGGCCAGGATTGACGGATCGGCATCCACTTCGCTGCCGTCGAGCACGACAAGGCTGGCGCTCTCGGGATCGTCTCCTGTGAGGGCGCGGATCAGCTTTTGCGCGGTTTCGCGCACCAGGCCGGTATCCGGGCCATAGGCCAGGAAAATGCCTTCGGTCAGGTCGGGGCGTGCGAGAAAGCGGGCAACCTCATGCGCCTTGAGCGCGCTCATCAGCGGCTCAGGGCTGCCAGCAGGCCAAGGCGCAGTGATTCGGCGGCGGCTTTGGCTGCGCGTTCAGCGGCTTCGCGGGCAGCTTCGCGATCGGCCAGCACCTGATCGCTGCGGGTATAGCCGGCTGTGGCAAACCGCGTCAGCCTGACCGGCGGTTTGCTGCTGCCATCACGATAGGTGATGGTGAGCGTTGCCGTTGCGGTGACTTCCACCGGTTTTTCGGGGTTGGCCGTCTGCGAGAGCATGGTATCGGCGGCGGAGGTGCTGACCGATACCTGCGCCAGTGGGGCATCAGGCGCCTCGGAGTGCCCGAAGCGCAGCGAAAGCTCCTGGTAGACGACCTGTTCCAACCGGCTATTGGGCTTGGCAAAAGCCAGGTTCAATAGCGGTCGGCTGGCCAGCGTGCCGCTCGAATAGACTGGCGCAAAGCTGCATGCGCCCAGCGCCGCTGAGACAGCCAGGATACCGGCAAGCGCGATGGGGCGCAGGGCTTTAGACAACGACATTGACGATCCTGTCCGGCACGACGACGATTTTCTTGGGTGCCTTGCCATCCAGCATGCGGACAATCTCGTCCAGTGACAAGACGCGTTTTTCGACCTCGGCCGCGGGCAGGCCCTTGGGCACCACGATCTCGCCGCGGCGCTTGCCATTGAGCTGAATGGGCAAGGTCACTTCGTCGTCCACCAGCAAGGCCGGATCGACATTGGGCCAATGGGCGTCGGCAACCAGGCCCGGTTTGCCCAGCGCTTCCCAGCAGGTTTCGGCCAAATGCGGCATCATGGGCGCAATCAGCTGAATCAGGCGTTCTACACCCTCTTCCAGCGCTGCCAGGCGGGCGGTGGGGGCCACGGCGACCAGACCGGCCGAGCGGACCAGGGCATTGGTCAGCTCGTAAATCTGGGCCACGGCCCGGTTGAAGCGCAGACCCTCGATGTCGCCGCCGACATTGTGTACGGCGCGATGAACGGCCTTGCGCAAGGCCAGAGCTTCTTCATCATCAGATGCGCGAACAACGCCGGAAGACTGTTCGGCAATCTCGACCGTTTCACTGACCAGGCGCCAGATGCGTTGCTGGAAGCGGCTGGCGCCTTCGACGCCCGCCTCGGTCCATTGCACATCGCGCTCCGGCGGGGAGTCCGAGAGCATGAACCAGCGCGCGGTGTCGGCGCCGTAGGTCGCCACGATCTCGTCGGGATCCACCACGTTCTTCTTGGATTTGCTCATCTTCTCGACCGAGCCGATGATGATCGGCTCGCCCGAAACCAGATGCTTGGCCGTGCGGGTTTCACCCACGGCTTCCAGCACGATCTCGGCCGGCGCCACCCACTCACCCTTGGGGGATTTGTAGGTCTCGTGGGTCACCATGCCCTGGGTGAACAGGCCCTTGAAGGGCTCGTCCAGATCGACATGGCCGGTCGCCTTCATGGCGCGGGTGAAGAAGCGCGAATAGAGCAAGTGCAAAATCGCGTGCTCCACGCCACCGATATATTGGTCCACCGGCAGCCAGCGATTGGCAATCTCGGGGACAGTCGGGGTTTCGGCATGGGGGGCAGTGAAGCGAGCGAAATACCAGGAACTATCCACAAAGGTGTCCATGGTGTCGGTTTCGCGCCGCGCCGCGCCGCCGCATTGCGGGCAATGCACATGCTTCCAGGTCGGGTGATGGTCCAGGGCATTGCCGGGCTTGTCGAAGCTGACGTCTTCGGGCAGCACGACGGGCAGATCCTTTTTCGGCACGGGTATGGTGCCGCAGACCTCGCAATGGATGATCGGAATTGGCGCGCCCCAATAGCGCTGGCGCGACAAGCCCCAGTCACGCAGGCGATATTGCGTTTGTGCCTTGCCCCAGCCCTTGGCTTCAAACAGCGCCAGGGTCTGGTCCATGGCTTCCTGGCAGGTCAGTTCGGCGCCGCTTTCCCCAAACCAGTGCACATAGCGGACCTTCTGGGTCTTGGGCGGGGAGAAAGCCACGTCGCCGACGGCTTCGTCACTGTCGAGCGGCTTGAACACATCGATGACCGGCAGGCCATATTTGCGGGCGAAATCGAGGTCGCGCTGATCATGGGCCGGGCAGCCGATAATGGCGCCCGTGCCATAATCCATCAGCACGAAATTGGCGATGTAAAGTGGCAGCTCCCAGCTCGGATCGGCTGGATGGGTCACCTTGATCCCGGTGTCAAAGCCCAGCTTTTCGGCGGTTTCCAGTGCTGCGGTCGAGGTGCCCGATTGCTGACAGAGCTTGTTGAACGCGGCGATCTCCGCATTGTCCTCCGCCAGCGCCTTGGCCAGCGGGTGGTCGGCGGCGATGGCGGCAAAGGTCGGGCCAGCCATGGTGTCGGGGCGGGTGGTGTAGACGGGCAGCGTGGCAAAGCCATGCGGTGCGCCCTTGACGCCAAAGTCAAAGGCCAGGCCTTGGCTCTTGCCGATCCAGTTGCGCTGCATGGTGCGCACTTTTTCGGGCCATTCGGTCAGCCCGTCCAGCCCGGTCAGCAATTCCTCGGCATAGTCGGAAATCTTGAAGAACCATTGGGTCAGCTCGCGCTGTTCCACCACGGCGCCCGAGCGCCAGCCGCGCCCGTCGATGACCTGCTCATTGGCCAGCACGGTCATGTCGACCGGGTCCCAATTGACCTTGGAATTCTTGCGCGTGATCAGGCCTGCCGCCAGCATGTCGATGAACATCGATTGCTGGTGCTGGTAATATTCGGGCTCGCAGGTGGCGATTTCGCGCGTCCAGTCGATGGACAGGCCCATGGATTTGAGCTGTGCCTTCATCGAGGCGATGTTCTGCCGGGTCCAGGTGCCCGGGTTCATCTTGCGCTCGATGGCGGCGTTCTCGGCCGGCAGGCCGAAGGCGTCCCACCCCATGGGGTGCAGCACATTGCGGCCCCTGGCGCGCCAATAGCGGGCGACCACATCGCCCATGGCATAGTTCCGCACATGGCCCATATGGATGCGGCCAGAGGGGTAGGGGAACATCTCGAGGACGTAATAGGGCTCGCGCGGATCGTCGTTATTGGTCACGAAGCTCTTGGCATCGTCCCAGACCTGCTGCCAGCGGGGCTCTGCTTCGCGCGGATTGTAGCGTTCGACGCTCACGATTTCGTCCTCGAATATGCTGGAATCGCAAGCGGCGAAAAACTGGCGCGCAGCTTGCGTTGTAAGGGGATTTTGGCTACCGGACCATCAACAGAAAACCCCCTCAAGGTCAACAGGAACAGGGCAAAAGCATGGACGACAGCGATATCCTTGCCGCCCGGAGCCTGGGCGAGATCCATACCCGCATGGCAGCGGCGCAAAAGCGCTTCGGCCCGCCCGCCGATCATGTCGAGCTGGTGGCCGTGTCCAAGACCTTTGCGGCCGAGGCTGTCTTGCCTTTTCTCAAGGCCGGGCAGCGCGTGTTTGGGGAAAATCGCGTGCAGGAGGCCAAGGATAAATGGCCAGCCTTGCGCGAGGCCTATCCCGATGTGCAATTGCACCTGATCGGGCCGCTGCAGACCAATAAGGCGCGCGAAGCGGTGGCGCTGTTCGATGTCATCGAAACCCTCGATCGCGACAAGCTGGCCATTGTGCTGGCCGAGGAGATGGCGCGCGCCGGCAAGCGCTTGCCGTGCTTCGTGCAGGTCAATATCGGTGGGGAAGAGCAGAAGAGCGGTATTGCGCCGGCCGAGACGGCGGCATTCGTCGCCCGTTGCCGCGCCGAGCATGGGCTCGATATTGTCGGGCTGATGTGCATTCCGCCCGATGGCGTGCCGCCCGGCCCCTATTTCGCGCATCTGGCTGGATTGGCAGAGATTTGTGGTGTGGCGGGGCTCTCCATGGGCATGAGCGGGGATTTCGAGCTTGGCATTGCCATGGGGGCTTCCCATATCCGGGTAGGGTCGGCGCTGTTTGGCTACCGGCCCAAGGCAGACCCGCGCTGAACCGTGGACGAGCAAGTGTAAATCGCGGAGATCGCTGCAACTTTTAACGCTCTCGCATCGTTCCTGACTGTCGTAACGCCGATGTGATTGGTTGGACAAAAACCGGTCGCAATAGTGTGACCCTTGATCGGGCAAAGCGCCAAAAACCCGGAGAAAACAATGAACAAGCGACGCATTCTGCTGGTGGACGACGATACCGATCTGCGGCAGACCCTGGTCGAGCAGCTCGAAACGCTTAACGAGTTCGACATTCTCCAGGCCGGCACCGCCAATGACGCGCTCAAGGCCACCCGCGAAAACAATATCGATCTGATGATCCTCGATGTCGGCCTGCCCGACATGGATGGGCGCGACGCCGTCAAGGTGTTGCGCACCGAAGGCTATAAAAGCCCCATCCTGATGCTGACCGGTCACGATAGCGATGCCGACCAGATCCAGGGCCTTGAATCGGGCGCCAATGACTATCTGACCAAGCCCTTCCGCTTTCCGGTGCTGCTGGCACGAATCAACGCGGCGCTGCGCCAGCACGACCAGAGCGAGGACGTGGTGTTCACCATCGGGCCCTATAGCTTCCAGCCTTCGGCCAAGCTGCTCGAAGCCAATGATGGCGGCAAGGTGCGGCTGACCGACAAGGAAACCTCGATCCTCAAGTTCCTCTATCGCCAGGGCCCCAAGACCATCACGCGCGACGTGCTGCTCAAGGAAGTCTGGGGCTATAATAACCGGGTCACCACGCATACGCTGGAAACCCATATCTACCGGCTGCGCCAGAAGATCGAACGCGACCCCTCCAATGCGCGCCTGCTGGTCACTGAAGAGGGTGGCTATCGCCTGGTTCCGTAACGCGGAAATCGGGTACAAATCGACGCAAAATGCCTTATAGGATGAAGACTGTCCGCGCCTTGGGTGCGGACGGTATGCATCTGGACTTGGGGCTTATGATCAGGGACGACGCGGCCGAGGCGCTGGCCAGGGCCGAATTTTTCGATATCTGCGACGACGAGCAAAGGCGCATGCTGGCCTTTGCCGGCGACACGCGTCGTTTCGAGGCCGATGCCGTGCTGTACAAGGCCGGCGACGTGCCTCTGGGCGCGTTCGTGCTGATTTCGGGAACCTTGCGCGCCAAGCCCGAAGGCCCGGCGGCCGGCAAGCCTTACGCCATGTCCGAGCCGGGCAGCGTGGTGTCCGCCATGGCGCTGATCCTGGCCAAGCCGCGGCCGATCACCATCACCGCCGTCACCGAATGCCAGACCCTGTTCGTGCCCCGGCAGGCTTTCCTCAAGCTCGTGCAGCAATCGCCGGACCTGGCGCAACGCGCCGTCGAACGCGTGCAGCGCGACCTGGGCAATTACCTGGGCGCGCTCGAACCCGTCCGCGCCCGCATGAAGGGCGAATAGGTTCTTTGCCCGGCTGTTTCACGTGAATCTGGTTGTTGAGGCCTAGACCCCGGCAAACCGCACAATCACTGGTACGTGGTCGCTCGGCTTGTCGGCCCAGCCGCGGAATGGCTTGGCGATCTCGGCCGCGATGCAATGTTCGGCAATGTCGGCGGTGGCCCAGATATGGTCGAGGCGGCGGCCCTTATTGGCGTTTTCCCAATCGGCACTGCGATAGCTCCACCAGGAATAGAGTTTCTGGTCGAACGGCACATGCTTGCGCACCAGGTCAGTCCAGCCATGGCCGCCGTTGAGAATGGCGTTGAGCGCTTCGGTCTCGATCGGGGTGTGGCTCACCACCTTGAGCAGCTGCTTGTGGCTCCACACATCGTTTTCATGCGGAGCGATGTTGAAATCGCCGGCAATCAGGTGGCCGCGCTGGAATTCCGGCTCGGAGAACCAGCTGGTCAATTCGCTGAGGAAACCCAGCTTGTGCTTGAATTTGGGATTGATTTCGGGGTCCGGTTCGTCGCCGCCGGCGGGGATGTAGAAATTATGCACGGTCAGCGGACCGCGGCCCAGATCGAGCACCGCTGAAACGTGACGTGATTCGGGGATTTCGCAGAACACGCGGCTCGAAATGTCGGTCAGCGGGAATTTCGAAACGATGGCGACGCCGTGATAGCCCTTCTGGCCGTGTACCGCCTGGTGCGGATAGCCCGCCTCGGTAAAGGCATTGGTCGGGAACTGGTCATTGGTGCATTTGATTTCCTGCAGCATCAGCACGTCGGGCTGATATTGCCTGATGAAATCGAGCACCATGGGCAGGCGCAGGCGAACCGAATTGATGTTCCAGGTGACGACGGCGACGGTCATTGATTGGCCCCTTGAGCAGAGGGCATTCTTATCGCGGAGGGGGCGGCCGAGGACAAGCCGGAAATGGCAATGGCGTGATCCCTCCTGACACAGGGCGTCAGCAGGCCAACAAAAAACCCGGCCTTGCGACCGGGTTCTTCAAATTCAGTGTGATGGCCAAAAAGCTTATTCGCTCTTGGCTTCGCCTTCAGCGGCTGCGGCCTGCTCGGCAGCGGCGGTCGCTGCTGCGGCTTCCGCGTCCTTGGCAGCCTGTTCAGCGGCAAAAGCCTCTGCAGCAGCAATCTTTTCGGCTTCACGAGCCTCGCGCGCGGCTTGGGCGGCGGTGCGTTCGCTGGCTTCGATCTTCTTGGTGCGCGAATTGGTCGATTCGAAAATACGAGCCGATTTGCCACGACGATCGCGCAGATAGTACAGCTTGGCGCGACGCACCTTACCGCGCTTGAGCACTTCGACCGAAGCGATATTGGGCGAATAGAGCGGGAACACGCGTTCCACGCCTTCGCCATAGGAAATCTTGCGCACGGTGAAGCTGGAGGTGATGCCACCGCCGGTGACGGCGATCACGACGCCTTCATAGGCCTGCAGGCGTTCCTTGTTGCCTTCCTTGATCTTCACCCACACCTTGATGGTATCGCCATGGGTGAATTCGGGAAGCTCGCGCTTGGCGGAGAGGGCGGCAACCTGCTCGGCCTCGATCTGTTCGATGATATTGGACATGTCTTGATCCGTTCTGATCTTTTCAATGGAGCGATTGCTCGGAACCTTTTGGGAAAATTCCGATCGCCCGGTCTTGGTTGGTAACGGAGGTTTTTCGTCTTTTTATTCGCACGTCATCGGGTCCGATCAGCCCAATGTCGCAGTCGTGGCGCGGCTATAGGGCAAAAACGCCCCAGAGTCTAGGGTTTTGGACAGTTTTATGACTTGTCCGAACCCAGCAGATCGGGTCGCCGCTGCCGGGTGAGCATCAGGCTCTGTTCGGCCCGCCACTTGGCGATTTTGCCGTGATCGCCCGAGGTCAGCACCGCCGGAATGTCGACACCCTCGAATTGCTGCGGCCGTGTGTATTGCGGATATTCGAGCTGCCCGTTCTCAAAGCTCTCATCGGCATGGCTTTCGGCCTTGCCCAGCACACCGGGAATGAGCCGCACCACGGCTTCCAGCAGCACCATGGCGGCAACTTCGCCGCCGGCCAACACATAGTCGCCAATCGAGATTTCCTCGAGCCCACGGGCGTCGATGACGCGCTGGTCGATGCCTTCGAACCGTCCGCAGATGATCACGGCGCCTGGGCCGAGCGCCAATTGCCGCGCCTTTTGCTGGGTGAGCGGCGTGCCGCGCGGCGACATCAGGATGCGAGGCCGGGGATCGCCGGCCCGAGAGACCGCATCGATGGCGCTGGCCAAGATATCGGGCTTGAGCACCATGCCCGCGCCGCCGCCGGAGGGGGTGTCGTCCACGGTGCGGTGCTTGTCAGTGGCAAAATCACGCAATTGGGTGGCGTTGAGCGACCATAGCCCGTCCGCCAGTCCACGGCCAAGCACGGAGGCGCCCAGCGGGCCGGGGAACAGCTCGGGAAACAGCGTGATGATATCAGCGGAAAAACTCAATCGGGTTCTTCCTCGCCCTCTTCGGCATCGAGCGGCACGACAATGGTCAGATAGCCCTCGGCGAGGTGGATATCGGGCACCACGGCCTTGGTGAAGGGGTACAAATAGGTATCGCCCGATTGGGGATCGCGAATTTCGATCAGATCGCCGGCACCGAAATTGGGCAGGGCCGAAACCTTGCCCAGCACTACGCCGCTGTCGAGCCGCGCTTCAAGCCCCAGCAGGTCGGCGTGATAGAAGTCGTCCTCATCCTCAGGCTCGGGCAGGCGGGCGCGATCGACGAAGAGAGAGACGCCGTTCAGCGCCTCGGCGGCGGTGCGATCGGCAATGCCTTTGATGTTGGCGATGATCACATTCTTCTGCACGCGCAGCTTAGTGATGGTGATGATCAGGCCCGGCCGGTCGGTCTCCAGCGGCCCGTAATCGCCAATGGCGGCGGGGTCCTGGGTGAAGGGGGTGATGCGCACTTGCCCCTTGATGCCATGGGCGGCGCCGATCTGGCCCATCAGGATGGTCTTATTGGTGTCGGTCATTGCGGTTCCCGGCTTTGCTGTGCCGTTCCTAGCAGGCGGCGACACGAATGGGAATTCTTCGAGACGGCGGAACCGTGTGGCAGCGCTGGTGATTGTGGAGGCAGCAACACAGGAGCGCTGTAATGGCCAGGACTTTGACTTCCCATGGTGAGATCCGGCAATGGGCCGAAGCGCGTGGCGGCAATCCCATGCTGATGGAAACGCCCGACGGCACCGGCAGCCGGACGCTGCTGCAACTGACCTTTGGCCAGCACGCCATCAATACCGATGGCAATGAGGGGCCGGATCGGATCGGTGGCTTTCAGCTGGTGAGCTGGGACGATTGGTTCGCCGCGCTAGACGCGGCCAAGCTGGCGCTGCGGGTGTCGGACGATCTGGCCGGGGGGAATGAGGCGGAGTTCGAATTCGTGCCGCGTGAGGGCGGCGACAACACTTCTGAAGCCGGAAAGAAGCCTGCTGCAATCAGCATCCAGTCGCCCAATAAGGACGACCGAGCGTCCTAGTCGCTCTCCGCGGCCGCCTCGATGGCTTCCATATCCTCATCAGAAAAGCCGAAATGGTGCCCCAGTTCGTGGATCAGCACATGGGTGACGACTTCGCCCAGCGTATTGTCGTCGTTTTCGGCCCAATAATCGAGAATGGCGCGGCGGTAGAGGAAGACCGTGTTGGGCAATTGCCCGGTCTGGGGCATGGCGCCGTCTTCGGTCATCCCGATGCCGGTGAACAGCCCCATCAATTCGAAGGGGCTCTCCATGCCAAAGCCTTCGAGCACATCATCCTCGGCAAATTCGGCCACCGCGCAGGTGACGTCGGCTGCCAGCGAGGCAAAGGGCTCCGGCAGCGCCTTGAGGGCCGCCGTCGCCAGGGCTTCGATATCGTCGAGGGTGGGCGCGAACCGCGCCCCCCAATCAGCCGAGCTTACTGCCACTCGCGGATGTCGACGAAGTGGCCGGCAATTGCCGCCGCTGCGGCCATGGCCGGAGACACCAGATGCGTGCGACCCTTGAAGCCCTGGCGGCCTTCAAAGTTGCGGTTGGAAGTCGAGGCACAGCGTTCCTGCGGCTTGAGCTTGTCCGGGTTCATGGCGAGGCACATCGAGCAGCCCGGCTCGCGCCATTCAAAGCCGGCATTGAGGAAGATCGTGTGCAGCCCCTCGGCCTCGGCCTGGTCCTTTACCAGGCCCGAACCAGGAACGACCATGGCGTCGACACCGGCGGCAACCTTGCGGTCGCCGATGACGGCTGCGGCAGCCCGCAGGTCTTCGATGCGGCCATTGGTGCAGGAGCCGATAAACACGCGCTCGATACTGATGTCGGTGATCGGCGTGCCGGGTTTCAGACCCATATAGTCCAGCGCCCGCCACTTCGATGCGCGCTTGTTCTCGTCCTCGATGTCATCGGGGTTCGGCACGGCGCCGGTCACCGAGATCACGTCTTCGGGCGAGGAGCCCCAGGACACGATCGGCGGCAGCTTGGCGGCGTCGAGAATGACGACCTTGTCATAGACCGCGCCTTCGTCGGTATAGAGGGTCTTCCAATAGTCGAGCGCCATGTCCCAGGCCTTGCCGGTCGGCGCGCGATTGCGGCCCTTCACATAGTTGAAGGTGGTTTCGTCGGGCGCGATCAGGCCGGCGCGGGCACCGCCCTCGATGGTCATGTTGCAGACCGTCATGCGGCCTTCCATGGACAGCGAGCGGATGGCTTCGCCGGCAAATTCGATGACGTGGCCATTGCCGCCGGCGGTGCCGATCTCGCCGATGATGGCGAGGATAATGTCCTTGGCGGTGACGTGGGGCGGCAATTGCCCATCCACGCGCACCAGCATGTTCTTGGCCTTTTGCTGGATCAGCGTCTGCGTCGCCAGCACGTGCTCGACTTCGGAGGTGCCGATACCATGCGCCAGGGCACCAAAGGCACCGTGGGTCGAGGTGTGGCTGTCGCCGCACACAATGGTCATGCCGGGCAGGGTGAAGCCCTGCTCGGGGCCGACGATGTGCACGATGCCCTGCCGTTTGTCGAAGGGGTCGAAATATTCGATGCCGAATTCACTGGTATTCTCGGCCAGGGCAGCGATCTGGATCGCGCTTTCCGGGTCCGGATTGGGCAAGGAACGGTCGGTGGTGGGCACGTTGTGATCGACCACGGCCAAGGTGCGCTCGGGGTGGCGCACCTTGCGGTTGTTCATGCGCAGCCCTTCAAAGGCCTGGGGGCTCGTGACTTCATGCACGAGGTGGCGGTCGATATAGAGCAGCGAGGTCCCGTCCTCGTTGTTCTGCACCAGATGGTCGTCCCAGATCTTGTCGTAAAGCGTGCGCGCCTTGGTCATTGTTCAGGTTCCGGCAGGAATGCGAAGTTTGGAGCCGTTCTAAGCCGGGACGGGGCAGGGGTCAAGCATAACCGTACCCTCGGGTACGGCTGGCTATTCCGAAATCGTGCTTGCTGCGGTGCTGGCGGCCGGCGTCAGGGCGCCAGCCGGTTTGATCCGGCGTTGCAGCAAGCGCCAGGCGGTCAGCGGCAACTCGATCAGGCCGGGCTTGGGATCACGCCAGGCAAAGGTGGCAAGGGTGCGGGTGCGGCCGATCGAGCGCAGGTAATCACCCAGGCGCAGCTTGCCCTGGGCCAGCAATTGCAGGCTGACGATGCCATCGCGCAGCATGAACATCCAGCCGACACCCGGGCGTGCCACGGGCGGGTCTACGGTCTCGCCGGCGCTGAGCGCAATCAGCAGGGCGCCAAAATCCATGCCCGCCGCCTGGGCCAGGCCGAACCAGGACCACGGCCGCGGATTGACGTCGAGCAGCTTGAGCTCGCCAGTGCGGGGATCGCGCTTGAACTCGATTTCACACAGGCCGTGATGGCCGATGGAGGCGAGGAATGCTTCGCCTTTGGCGATGACATCGGCCTGCTCGACGGTTTCGACAAAGGTCGAGGTATAGCTGAACTCAACCGGAAACTGCCGGGTCCGCTGCGCGGCAAAGCTGGCGCGCGGCGTGCCGTTCCACCACAGGCCGGCATAGGAGAACTGGGTCTCGCCACCGCCAGGAATATATTCCTGCACAACGATGTGGTCCTTGCCCTGCTGCAATTGCGCAGCCTGGGTAAAGAGGTCGATGAACTCGGCCGCATTGTCGGCCCGCCAGGCCTTGGCCTGGGTGAAGCGATTGACCGCGATGCGCATGGTAGGCTTGAGCACCACCGGGAATTCGATGCTGGCGGCGGTTGCAGCCAGATCGTCGCCCACCACATAAATGCGCGGCACGGCAATGCCCAATTCAGCGGCGCGCTGATAGGTCAGCGCCTTGTTGCAGGCCCATTGCAGCTGCGCCCAATCGGGTAATGTGACCACCAGCAGGCTCGAGAGCCGCTCACGCTGCTGGGCGGCGAACTTGACATCCTCGTCAGCGGCCGGGATGAGCAGGTAGTTTTCAAGACTGTGCTTGTGCACCAGCGCTTCAAGCGCCTCGATAGCGCCTGGGTTTTCGGCGCCGGGCCATTCGGCCCAGTGATGCACGGCATTGGAGAAGCGGGGCAGCGGGGTGAAATTGGTGACGAACCAGACATCGAGCCCTTGCCCGGCAAGGCTGCGTGCCAGCGCGATGGCGCCGTGCGACCCGCCCAGGATAATGGCGCCCTTGGGACGGGGGGATGGGATCGACATGCTCATGGTTCGTTTTTCACCAGATGTGTCTCGTCGGCGGCGCCGTCCTGTCCCCCCGAACGGGACCGAGCCGCAAAATATCAAAGATCGTGGGGTCGAGCCCCGTTTTGAACGCGTACCGCCGGTACAATAGACTGTAAGTCAGCACACGGCTAAGTGAACTTACTATGGCCACGCCAATAACACCAAAACTAGGCAGGACGGCAATTTGGGCCAGGATACTCGCCAGAGTGGTTAATCTGGAAAGGGACGCATCGCGCCTTTCCTGGCCGGCTCCTATGCCGCCCGCCAGCGAAGCCAGCGAGCGGGTCAAACCCGTTCGCAACAGCGACCCCAAAACGTCCCTTTGCCTCAGCATGCGTGCCCCTAACACATTGGCCGTTGGCAGAAACCGGTGCGGCCAATGTGACAGGTCTATCTCAAGAAGCTCTTACCGGTCCCGTTACAATTCGGTAACGCAGCAATAGGCAGGCCGATCAGTGCCGGAAATGGCGCATTCCGGTCATCACCATGGCGATCCCGGCCGCGTCGGCGGCGGCGATCACTTCGTCATCGCGCATCGAGCCACCGGGCTGGATCACGGCCGTGGCGCCTGCGGCGACCAGCGCCTCAAGCCCATCGGCAAATGGGAAGAAGGCATCCGAGGCGACGACGGAGCCTTGCGACAAGGCTCCTTCAATGCCGGCTGCCTTGGCCGCGTCGATCGATTTGCGATGGCCGGTCAGTGCTGAATCGACCCGGCTCATCTGCCCGGCGCCGATGCCGACCGTGGCGCCGTTCTTGACATAGACGATGGCATTGGACTTGACGTGCTTGGCCACTTTGGCGGCCAGGCGCAGATCGGCCGTTTCCGCTGCGCTCGGGGCCTTCTTGGTCACCACCTTGATATCGCAATCATCGACATTGCGATTGTCGCGCGACTGGACCAGCAGGCCCCCCGCGACGGATTTGACGAGGAGCCCATCGGCCTTGGGATCGGCCAGCCCGCCGGTCAGCAGCAGGCGCAGGTTCTTCTTGGCGGCGATGATGGCCTGGGCTTCGGGCGTGGCCGAGGGGGCGACGATCACTTCGGTGAAGACCTTGACGATCTCTTCGGCCGTCGCGGCGTCGATCTCGCGATTGGTGGCGACAATACCGCCAAAGGCACTGACCGGGTCGGTGCGCAGGGCATTCTTATAGGCGGTCACCAGATCGCCGGCCACGGCAACGCCGCAGGGATTGGCATGCTTGATGATCGCGACGGCCGCGCCCTGGGCCGGGTCGAATTCGCTGACCAGCTCGAAAGCGGCATCGGTATCGTTGATATTGTTGTAGCTGAGCGTCTTGCCCTGCACCTGGGTGGCGGTGGCGACGCCCGGGCGGCTGTCGCCATTGGCGTAGAAGCCAGCCCATTGATGCGGGTTTTCGCCATAGCGCATGACTTCGCGCAGCGTGCCGGCGAAGCTGCGATAGGGGATTTCGGGATAGTCGATGGCTTTGGCGAACCAGCTCGAAATGGCGCTGTCATAGGCGGCGGTGCGGGCATAGGCCTTGGCGGCCAGCTTCTGGCGCAGTTCGAACGGCACGCCGCCAGTGGTCTTGATGGCCTCGAGAATGGCCGGATAGTCGGTGGGATCGACGACGACCGTCACATAGGCATGGTTCTTGGCGGCAGAGCGCACCATAGCCGGGCCGCCAATATCGATATTTTCGATGATCTCGTCATAGGAGGCGCCCGAGGCCACGGTCTTTTCGAAGGGGTAGAGGTTGACTGCCACCAGGTCGATGGCGCCGATGTCGTGCTCGGCCAAGGAGGCGGCATGGTCCGCCTTGTCGCGCACTGCCAGCAGCCCGCCATGCACCTTGGGATGCAGCGTCTTGACGCGGCCATCCATCATTTCGGGAAAGCCGGTCAGGTCGGATATCTCGCGGACCTTGAGGCCCGCATCGCTGATGAGCTTATGCGTGCCCCCGGTCGATACCAGTTCCACGCCCGCCTCGCTCAGGCCTCGCGCAAAATCGGCCATGCCGGATTTGTCGAATACCGAAAGCAGTGCGCGCCCGACCTTGACCGTCTTGCTCATCAAAAATGTCCCGCAGAGAGAATGGAAATTCTGCGCGCTCGCTAGCACGAAGCGGCGGCAATGGGAACCATGCACTATTGTTCGAGCGTAAAGATCCAGGCGATCTCGCGGTCGGCGGCGGCTTCGGTCTCCAGCACCAGCTGCCGCGTCTTGTGAAACCCGAGATAGGAGGATTGGCGCACGCTTTCCTCCTCATGGAAATCGGCGCCCTCCCACAAAAAGCTCCAGACCGCGCCATTGGGCAGCACCAGCCGCACCAGGCCCTCGCCGGACACCCGCCGCACCATGACCTTGGGCGCCAGATGAAAGCGCACCGAAAGCAGGCCCGATGGCGTGCCATTGGCGATCATGCGGTCCTGGCCCACCAGCGTCGTGCCTTCGGCAAGCAGGGTCAGCCGGCGTTCGAGATCAACGCCATAGCGCTTGGCATAGCCGGTGGTGCGCAGCGTCAGCAGATGATCGGCCGTGTCGAGCGTGATGATCGGCGGCGTCCGCTCGGCGTCCTCGGCATCGATGGACGGGGCCGAATGGGCGACGGTCTGGCGGAACAGCGCCTGGCTTTCCGGTAGATCCGCCGGGGCGGGGCCGCAGGAGCCCAGGATCAGTTCATTGCCATGGGAGAATTCAAAGGCCAATGCGCTGGCATGGGCTTCGGCATCGAACCCCTTGGGCGGCACGCGGCCGGAATCGGCGATCACCACCGCTTCGCCATTGCGCAGAATGCCATAGCCGCCCAGCAGCATGGAGCGCCGCTTGCGCAGCGGCGACAGCGCCTGCACGGCGATCAGCACGTCATGGGGCAATTGTCCGGCGCCATTGAAATAGACGGGTTCGCCGCTCGACAGCGTCAGCGCGTCGAGGCTTTCATGCATGCGGTCGATCTGGGCGCCCAGCTCGTTGCTTTCCTCGGTCTTGTAGCTGCCGGCGGCGCGACGGACGCTGGCCAGCTCCACCAATAGCTGCAATTGCAGCTTGGGATTGCGCGACAAATGCAGCCCATCAGCGTCCAACTGGCTGGCCAATATCGTATTGAGCTTGGCGATGCGGGCCGGCACGTCGGTCTTGTCGTCCTGGTCGCAGATTTCGGCGCCGAGCAGGGCAATGGCGGCGTAGAGCGCTTCAATCGGGTCGCTGGTCAGCGGCGCCCGCACTTTCAGGCTCTGGATCTGGGTGCCCAATACGCGCTGGATGGTCTTGGCCTGTTCGGGATTGGCCCCGTCGAGCAACAGCGGCAAATGCCGCAGCCAATTGAGTATGCGTTGGGCACAGAGCGCTGGGGCCCAGGTGTCGCGTTCGAACTGGGCTTCGCGGCTGATCCAGTCGAGCACCAGCATGCGGGCAAATTTGCGCTCGCCGGGGTCACGCACATCACGGAAATGGCGCAGCCAGGAGAAACCATGCAGGTTGAGCCACCAATCCTGGTGCTCGGCCTCAAGACCGAAGGGCGAGGCGCCGCCGGTTTCCACCAGCTTCGAGGCCAGCAGATAGCGGCCGCTCATCATGTCGCGCACGGCTTCGCGGTCGGAGGGACGGAATTCGGGCAATTCGCCGGCAAAGGCGTCGTCGGCCAGGCCCCGCCAGGTCCAGCGCAAGACAGGCAGGGTCACGACGGTGTCGGCCAGGCCGAGAAACAGCCGGCGCAACGCGAATCGAATCTGTCCGGACATCAAACTGCGCCCGCGCGCCGCGCGCTCGGGATCAGTCTCTTGCTAGTCAAAAACCTCAACGACCCAAATCCTTTGCGGTGCAACGTCCCCCGATCGTTGCCATTCGCCCCCGTGCCGATTCTAGCGCCGGCGGCGGAAGCGCGCCACGAAGAATCCGTCCATGCCCCCAGCCAATCCGCTCGGGCTCATGCCCGGATGGGTGCGCACCAGCCCTTTGGGCGTTACCGCCTGCTCGAGGCCAGGCAGATCGGCGGCCGAAACCGGAAAAAGTTCGAGCCCCGGCAGCGAATCAAGCGCCCAATCGACCTGCTCCTCGCCCTCGGCCGGCTCGAGCGAGCAGACGCAATAGAGCAGCACGCCATCCACATCGAGACAGCGAAAGGCATTGGTCAGCAAAGCCCGCTGCAGCCGTACGCGGCCGGCAACGTCACCCACCGAACGATGCCAGATCACTTCGGGATGGCGGCGGAACGTGCCGGTGGCCGAACAGGGCGCGTCGAGCAACACGCCCGAATAGAGCGAAGCGGGCGCGAACGTGCCGGCATCCCCGACAATGGTTTCGGTGGTGTAGTCGAGCCGGGCCAGATTGCCCCGCAGGCGTTCCATGCGGGTGGCGTCGCTATCGAGCGCGGTCACGGCATAGCCGGCCTTGATCAATTGAGCCGTCTTGCCGCCCGGCGCGGCGCAGAGATCGAGCACGCGCGCGCCCGGTTGCAGCGCCAGGAGGCGCGCAGGGATGGCGGAAGCCGCATCCTGCACCCACCATTGGCCCTCGGCATAGCCGGGCAGGGCCTCGACGGGGCGGTCGCGCTGTTCGATGCGAACGGTATCGGCCAGGGCGACCTGCGCACCCAGTGTGTCGATCAGGTCGGGATCATTGCTCTTGAGCGTCAGGTCGAGCGGGGCGCCGGCGAGCAGGGCATCGGAAAAGCCGTCAATGGCCGCTTCGCCATAGGCGTCCAGCCAGGTATCGCCAAAGGTATCGGGGATCAGCAGGTCGTCGCTCAGCATGCCGAATTTGGCCGAATTGGCCTGCGCGCTGCGCAAAACCGCATTCATCAGGCCCGACAGATGCCGCGCCTTGGGATCGCGCTTGGTGGCTTCCACAGCCAGGAACAGCGCGCTATGCGCCCCCAGATCGGGCAAAAACACCAATTGGGCCAGTGACAGGCGCAGAATGGCTTCGAAAGTGCCTGACTTGGCGGGCATGCCCTTGTCGAGCACGGCATGGAGAATGAAATTGAGCTGGCCCTGGCGGCGCAGGGCCGTGGTGATCAGCCGGTTGGCCAGCGCGCGATCGCGCCCGTCGGCCAGGTCAGCCGCATTGAGGGGGACAAAATTGTCGCCCGCCAGAACGGCCTTGAGCCGCTGGGCGGCAACGAGACGGAGCTTGAGCCCCGCCGGTTCGGATTTTGGTGCCACGCTTACGAATTATCCCCAGGGACCGCTTTGTCCGCCACCCTCGCCGGACCTTCCGGTGGGGGGCACGCGCCAGCCGCTCGTGCTGTTGCCACTCGTGCCGCGAGACGGCGATGCCGATGGCGAACGGGGCTGAGGCGCTGCGCCCTTATCGTTCACCTGCATCTCCGCTGCAAGCTTCTGCAAGGCCGCGATGCGATTGGCGGTGTCGGGGTGCGTGGAAAAGAGGTTGTCCATGCGCTGCCCCGACAGGGGATTGATGATGTACATATGGGCCATAGCGGGGTTGCGCTCGGCCGCGACATTGACGGTTCGATGGGCGGCACCGGCGATCTTTTGCAGTGCCGAGGCCAGTGCCAGCGGGTCCGCCGAAATCTCGGCGCCATGCTTGTCGGCTTCATATTCGCGGGTGCGGCTCACCGCCATTTGCACCACCATGGCGGCCAGCGGGGCGAGGAACACCATCAGCAATGCGCCAATGCCGCCCAGCGGGTTGTCGCGATTATTGCCGCCGCCAAAGAACAGGCCGAATTGGGCGAGCGCCGAAATCGCACCGGCAAAGGTGGCCGTAATGGTCATGGTCAGCGTGTCGCGATTACGGATATGGGCCAATTCATGCGCCACGACGCCCGCCACTTCGCGGGTTTCCAGCGTGCGCAGCAGGCCGGTCGAGACCGCGACCGCTGCATTTTGCGGATTGCGGCCGGTGGCAAAGGCATTGGGCTGGTCAGACTGGATGACATAGACCGCCGGAGTGGGAATGCCGGCTCGCCGCGAGAGCGTATCGACCATGTCGTAAAGCTCGGGCACCTGGCTGCGTTCGACCGGAACGGCGTTCTGCATGCGCAGCACCATCTTGTCGGAGTTCCAGTAGCTGAACAGGTTGGTCCCCGCCGCGAACAGCAGGGCGATCATCATGCCCCCCGTGCCGCCGATGAAATAGCCCACCACCATGAACAGCGCCGTAAGGGCCGCAATCAGGACGGAGGTGCGAAACATGTTGAACATCGGAGCCTCTTGGGGTTCGTCTTTCCTGCAACTATGTTGTGACGGCGACGGTTTCATGCAAGGCGCATGACCATACCACAATTGGGAAGCCTGCAATGAGTGATGCAGAACAGAGTTCGGATGAGGGCGAAGCGCGGCCGCCGCTGACCCCGGCTGCCCAGCGCGCGTTGGCGGAAGCCGAGCAACGCCGCCGTGCCATTGATGGCAAGACCGCCTTTGCCCCGCAGGAAAAAGGCGGCCGCGGCGGGCTCGAACCCGGTCGCTATGGCGATTGGGAAATCAAAGGCCTGACCAGCGATTTCTAGCCGGAAAGCGGGCTCTAACGGCCGCCGGCCTGCTGCAGTAGCCGCACCATGTCGGTAAAGCCACGATTGCGGGCATGGGTGAGCGGGCTGACCTTGTCGCCATCGGCCAGGTTTGGATTGGCTCCGGCGTCGAGCAGCAATTTGACGATGGCGACGTGGCGCGGCCCGCCATCCCCAAGGATTATGGCCTCCAGCAGCGCAGTCCAGCCCAGCCGGTTGACGTGATCGACAGCGACGCCGGCCGTGGTCAGCGTCGCTACGGTTTCCACATGGCCGCGCTCTGCGGCCGGAATCAGGGCCGTGCCGCCATAGCGGTTGGTGCTGGTCAGGTCGGCGCCGTGGGCCAGCGTCAGCTTGAGAATTTCGAGGTGCCCCCGTGCCCCGGCATAGAGATAGGGGCTGTCGGCTATGGCGTCCTTGGCATTGACGTCGGCCCCGGCCTCGATCAGCAGCCTTGCCGCCTCGATATTGTTGGCATGGGTCGCGACCAGCAGGGCCGTTGCCCCCTCGGCATCGCGCGCTTCCAGATCGGCTCCAGCGGCGATCTGCGCCGTCACGGCGGCAACGTCACCTTGGCGAGCGGCGGTAATGAGGTCATCGGCCATGGCGGCTCCTCCCATCATCAGGACCAGTACTATGCTACGCCAGAGGAGCGCCATGCTAGAGCCGGGCCTGTTCGATGGCGGGCATCAGATGATCGGTCACCGCCTGCGGCGTCAGCGGGCCGACATGCTTGAAGGTGATGACGCCGTCGGCATTGACCACGAAGGTTTCGGGCACGCCATAGACGCCCCAATCGATCGAGACCCGCCGGTCGCGATCGGCGCCCACCGCGTCATAGGGATTGCCCAGTTCGGCGAGGAAGGCGCGGGCATTTTCGGGCGCATCGGATTGGTTGATGCCGAAGAGGCGGACCTTGGCGACATCCTTGAGTGCCTCGAGCAGCGGGTGCTCGGCCCGGCAGGGCAGGCACCAGCTGGCAAAGACATTGACCACGGTGACTTCGCCCTTGAGCGCGGCGGTATCAAAGCCCGGAACCCCCAATTCGGGCACTGCGTCCATGGCAAAGGCCGGCGCAGGCTTGTCGATCAGGACACTGCGCACCAGGCTGGGATCGCGGTCCATGGATGAGGCAAAGATCGCAACCAGCGCGACCAGCAGCAGCAGCGGCAGGGCAAACAGCACATAGCGCATCAGGCCGGACCCGCCGAGCGGCGGCGAATACCGCGGGCTTCCAGATCAGCCAGTTTTTTGGCGACACGCCGCGCATCGAGGCGGGTCCAGACAATCAGTGCGGCGACGGCCAAGGTCACTCCGGCATAGGCTGCGACGATGAAAACGGCGTGCGGCCCGAGATCGATCACGATTTGGCTCCCTGCGCGGCCTGCCGTTCCAGCGCCATGACACGGCGGCGGCTGACCTCGGTATGCATGGCTTTCAGATGCAGCACCAGAAACAGGAATGTAAACGCGAAAAACATCACGAAAAGCGGCGTCAGGATCGAGCCGGGCATGCGCGGGCCATCGGCGCGGAACACGCTGGCGGGCTGGTGCAGCGTGCTCCACCAATCGACCGAGAATTTGATGATGGGAATGTTAACAGCGCCCACAAGGGTAAAGACCGCAATGACCCGGGCAGCGCGCAGCTGATCGTCGAACGCGCGCCATAGGGCAATAATACCCAGATAGATGAACAGCAGCACCAGGGTCGAGGTCATGCGCCCGTCCCATTCCCAGAACGTGCCCCAGGTGGGCCGGCCCCAGAGCGAGCCGGTAAACAGTGCCAGAGCGGTAAAGGTCGCGCCCAGCGGCGCCGCGGCTTTCATCGACACATCGGCCATGGGGTGGCGCCAGACCAGCGAACCCAAAGCCGAAACCGCCATCACCGCATAGACGAACTGGCTGAGCCAGGCGGTGGGTACGTGCACATACATGATGCGTACCGTATCGCCCATTTGATAATCCTGCGGCGAATTATAGAGGGCAAACCATAGCCCCACCACGAACAGCAAGGCGGTCAGGATGGTGAGCGGCCAGAGCAGGGGACGGGTCCAGGCGACGAATTGCCCGGGATGGGCGATGTGGCTCCACCAGCTCTGTTTGGGTGTGGTTTGGATAGTCATGACATCAGCGCTCTAATCCTCGGCCGAGCTTATCGCAAGGGCGGCGGCAAAGGGAGCCAGCGCCACCGCCATGAGGCTCAATGCCGCAAGAAACAGCAGCGCGGCACTCGATTGGGTGGCGCTGATCGCCCCGGTACCGAAGATCAGCACGGGCACCGACAGCGGCGCGATGAGAATGGGGGCGATCAGCCCGCCGCGCCGGATTGCCACGGTCACCGCTGCGCCGATGGCCCCGAAAGCCGCCAATGCCGGGGTGCCCAGCAGCAGCGAGAGCACCATGCGCCAGAAGGCGGAAAAATCCATGGCCAGCAGCACGGCGAGGATCGGACTGGCAAGAATCAGTGGCAGCGCGGTCAAAAGCCAATGGGCGATCACTTTTGCGGCAATGATGGCCGAGAGCGGCAGCTCGGCATGCCGCAGCAGGATCAGCGTGCCGTCTTCATGATCGGGGCGGAACAGCCGGTCCAGCCCCAGCAGCATGGCAAGGAAGGCCGCGATCCAGATAATGCCAGGCGCAATACTCGCCAGCAGTGCTTTGTCGGGGCCAACAGCAAAGGGCACGATGGCACCGGTGATGATGAAGAACAGCACCAGCGTCAGCACATCGCCGCCACCGCGCAGGGCCAGCGCCAGTTCACGGCCGATAATGGCGGAAAACGCCTTCATGCAGCTTTGCCCAAGGCCAGGGTTTCCATGCGGGCGGCATCGGGCAGGGTGATCGGATCATGCGTGGCGGCAATGGCAATGCCGCCGGCATCCAGATGTCCGTCGATCAACTCGGTCACCAATTGATGCCCTTCGCTGTCGAGTGCCGCCGTCGGTTCATCGAGCAGCCAGACCGGCCGTTGCGTCACGAGCAGCCGCGCCAGTGCCAGCCGCCGGCTCTGCCCGGCCGAGAGATAACCGGCATCGAGCATGGCGAGATCACCCAGTCCGACGCGATCCAGTGCGGTTTCCACGCTGTCGCCCGTCGCGCCATTGACCGCGGCCCAGAAGCCCAGATTTTCCGCCACGCTGAGCCGCGGCTTGGTGGCATTGCGATGGCCGCAATAATGCAGCAATGGCCCAGCCTCCGGGTCTGCCCCTTCCAGGGCAAAAAATCCGGCGAGTGGCGCGACGATCCCGGCCAGTGTCAGCAGCAATGTGGTCTTGCCGGTGCCATTGGGTCCGCGCAATAAAAGACAGGTGCCGCCATGGACCGCAAAGCTCATGTCGTCGGCCAGTGGCAAGCCGCCGCGACCACAGGCAAGCCCCTGCGCGCGCAGCACTAAAGATGGGTAGGCTTGCCTTTGCGTCATGACCCCATCTCGTATTGAACCAAAGGCAAGACTGGCAAGGGCAATCTTTAGTGTCTATAAGCCGTCACAGATTGGAGTCATTCCAGAAAAGGCGGCGCTATCCGGCGGATTTCGGGAGCTTTTCCGACTGCGCTTGTCGCGTCAGCAGCAATTCCAGCAAAGGGCGGAGCACCGTGACCTCAGTAAACAGCTTCAAGTCCAAATCGACCCTTACGGTCGGCGGCAAGACCTATACCTATTATTCCATCGCCGAAGCCGAAAAGCACGGCCTCAAGGGCGTGTCGAGCCTGCCCCATTCGATGAAAGTGGTGCTGGAAAACCTGCTGCGTTTCGAAGATAACCGCACGGTCACCAAGGCCGATATCGAGGCCGTCGCCACGTGGCTGACGACCCGTACCTCCGAGCATGAAATTTCCTACCGTCCGGCCCGCGTGCTGATGCAGGATTTCACCGGCGTTCCCGCCGTGGTGGACCTTGCCGCCATGCGCGACGCCACCGCCAAGCTCGGCGCCAATCCGCAGAAGATCAATCCGCTGGTTCCCGTCGATCTGGTCATCGATCACTCGGTGATGGTGGATAGCTTCGGCACGGCGCTGTCCTTCGGGCAGAATGTCGAGCTCGAATACGAGCGCAATGGCGAGCGCTACGAATTCCTGCGCTGGGGCCAGTCGGCGTTCGATAATTTCCGCGTCGTGCCCCCCGGCACCGGTATTTGCCATCAGGTCAATCTCGAATACCTGGCGCAGACCGTGTGGACCAAGGACGAGAATGGCGAAACCGTCGCCTATCCCGACACCCTGGTGGGCACCGATTCGCACACCACCATGGTCAACGGCATGGCCGTGCTGGGCTGGGGCGTGGGCGGCATCGAGGCCGAGGCTGCCATGCTGGGCCAGCCCATCACCATGCTGATCCCCGAAGTCGTGGGCTTCAAGCTCACCGGCAAGATCAATGAAGGCATTACCGCCACCGATCTGGTGCTGACCGTCACCGAAATGCTGCGCAAGAAGGGCGTGGTCGGCAAGTTCGTGGAATTCTACGGCCCGGGCCTCGATTACCTCAGCCTCGAAGACCAGGCCACCATTGCCAATATGGCCCCCGAATATGGCGCCACCTGCGGCTATTTCCCGGTCGATACGGATACGCTCAAATACCTGACCACCTCGGGCCGCGATCCGCAGCGCGTGGCGCTGGTGGAGGCCTATTCCAAGGCCCAGGGCATGTTCCGCGAAACCAATTCGCCCGATCCGGTCTTCACCTCGACGCTCGAACTCGACCTCTCGACCGTTGTTCCCTCGCTCTCCGGTCCCAAGCGTCCGCAGGACCGTGTGGCCCTAAAGGATGCCGCGGCCTCTTTCGCCAAGGCGCTGCCCGAGCTGGCCGGTGGCCGTGCCGAACGCACCCGCCTGCCGGCCGACAAGCAGGAATCGCGCTTTGTCGATGAAGGCGCCACCGGCGTCGGCGACATTCCCGAAGACACCGCCTTTCCCGTCAAAGGCGCCGAATATGGCATCGATGACGGCCATGTGGTGATCGCCGCGATCACCTCCTGCACCAATACGTCCAATCCTTCGGTGCTGGTTGCTGCCGGCCTCGTCGCCCGCAAGGCGCGGGCGCTGGGGCTCAATTCCAAGCCCTGGGTCAAGACCTCGCTGGCTCCCGGCTCGCAGGTGGTTACCGACTACCTGACCGCTGCAGGGCTGCAGGAAGATCTCGACGCGCTGGGGTTCAACCTGGTCGGTTATGGCTGCACCACCTGTATCGGCAATTCCGGCCCGCTGCCGCAGGCCATTTCCGATTGCATCAACGAGAACAAGCTGGTGGCCTGCTCGGTGCTGTCGGGCAATCGTAACTTTGAAGGCCGCGTCAATCCGGATGTGCGCGCCAATTATCTGGCCTCCCCGCCGCTGGTGGTGGCCTATGCGCTGGCCGGCTCGCTCAATGTCGATGTCACCACCGAGCCGCTCGGCATCGGCAGCAATGGCCAGCCGGTCTATCTCAAGGATATCTGGCCTTCCAACCACGAGATCGCCGAGATCGTGCGCAAGCATGTGACCGCCGAAATGTTCCGCGCCCGTTATTCGGACGTGTTCAAGGGCGACACCAATTGGCAGGGCATCGCCGTCGATGGCGGCGAAACCTATAAGTGGAATTCGTCTTCCACCTATGTGCAGAACCCGCCCTATTTCGAAGGCATGTCGATGGAGCCCAAGCCCATCACCAATGTCGAAAAGGCCAAGGTGCTCGCCCTGTTCCTTGATTCGATCACCACCGACCACATTTCCCCGGCCGGTTCGTTCAAGGCATCGACCCCCGCTGGCAAATATCTCGAAGAACGCCAGGTCGCCCCGCGCGATTTCAATTCCTATGGTGCCCGCCGCGGCAATCATGAAGTGATGATGCGCGGCACCTTCGCCAATATCCGCATCAAGAACCAGATGCTCGATGGCGTCGAGGGTGGCTATACCAAGGGTCCCGATGGCTCTCAGATGGCGATCTATGACGCCGCCATGGCCTATCAGGCCGCCGGCACGCCGCTGGTGATCTTTGCCGGCAAGGAATATGGCACGGGCTCATCGCGTGACTGGGCTGCCAAGGGCACTAACCTGCTCGGTGTGCGCGCTGTGATCGCCCAGAGCTTCGAGCGCATCCATCGCTCCAACCTGGTCGGCATGGGGGTCATTCCGCTGCAGTTCAAGGATGGCGAGAGCTGGCAGAGCCTAGGGCTCGACGGTTCGGAAACCGTCGATATCGAAGGCGTCACCGAGATCGCACCGCGCGCTCAGGTCACCGTCAAGATCACCCGCGCCGATGGCAGCGTGCTCAATGTGCAGACCCTCTGCCGCATCGATACCGCCAATGAGCTCGATTACTACAAGAATGGCGGCATCCTGCATTACGTGCTGCGTAGCCTCGTCGCCGCATAAACACGGCTCACCTGCCGAATTGGAAATGGCGGTCCCTCCGGGCCGCCATTTTCTTTGCACCGTGGCATGAAGGAAACGCTGGCGGCGTTTTTCCGGCTCTCACCCTCTTTTGACTGGCGGGGCTTGTCAGGGCCAGCTTACAAGTTTGCCCATGATATCCCGTTCCCTCTTTGCACCGGTCTCCGGCATTGCCGCCTTCCTCCTCCTGGCCCTTCCGGCCGGCGCGGAAAAAGTGCATGACCGCCCCAAGGCCGTGGTCGAATTGTTCACCAGCCAAGGCTGTGCGCAATGCCCGCCAGCCGATGCGCTGCTGACCAGCCTGGCCGAAGAGGGCGATGTCATCGCGCTCGCCTATCATGTCGATTATTGGGACTATGTAGGCTGGGAAGACACGTTCGGCAAAGCCGATTATTCCGATCGCCAGCGGGCCTATGCCAAAAGCTGGGGCTCTTCGCGCATCTATACCCCGCAAATGGTGGTCAATGGCGACAAGGGCGTGGTCGGTTCGCGCCGCAACGAAGTGCATGGAGCGCTTGATCGGGCGACGCTGCCGCTGTCCGTGGACATCACCAAGCAGGACGACATGCTCAAGATTGCCGTGCCGCCCAATGCCGATTTCGGCAATGCGGTGGTGTGGCTGGTGACCTATCTCGACCGGGCGGATGTCGCCATCGACAAGGGCGAGAATGCCGGCAAGACCATGGTCTATACCCAGGTGGTGACCGGCCGGCAGGCGCTGGGCATGTGGGAAAGCGCGACGGGGGCGGATCTGAAACTACCGCTGCCCGAAATGCTGGCGGAAAATACCGGCATGGCCGTCATCGTGCAGCAGGAAAAGGATGGGCTGCCCGGCCCCATCCTGGGCGCCGCAGCCTTCGAACGCTAAGCCGCTTCCAGACAAAAAGAACTCCCGTTCCTGGGGGCAAGAACGGGAGCGATAGACTGACTTGGTCAACTAAAAGGTTGGTTGGCAACCGAACGTCATGGTTTGGGGGCTCGTTCGGTCCGGCTGCCAACCACTGGAGGCAATGTTGAGAACCTGACCGCCCAATCTGGCGCTGTGAGGGAAAAACTGTGTTCGAAATTGGGTATTTTGTCTCCTCGCCAGCGGATTGGACATGCACCCTTGCGCGCAAAGGCAAATGCCGCAATCATGACACTGCGTTGACAAGCGGAGAGAGCGTTACCGGTGCAAGGCCGTACGCCGCATGACAAGACGGTTAGCCTGGCTCTGGTCCATTCCGGAGAGGCGCCTTCCAGTGTGCCTCAGGCCAAGGCCATGCCCATCGTGGCGTTCGATCGCCGCGAGCTGATGCTGATCCTGTCGGTCTATGGCCGCAAGGTGGCCTCAGGTGAGTGGCGCGACTATGCCATGGACTTTTTGCGCGAGCGCGCCGTCTTCTCCATCTATGCCCGTGTCTCCGAGCGCCCGCTGTTCATCGTCGAAAAATCTCCCAAGCTGCGCAATCGCCAGGGTCAATATTCGGTCACCAACCAGCAGGGCCGCATCCTCAAGCGGGGCCACGACCTCAGCCAGGTGCTGCGCGTGCTCGATCCGCAATTGGCGGTGGTGGGGTGATACTGCGCATTCGCCGCGCCATTGCGGCCGATGTGCCTGCCATGGGCGTGGTGCTGACCGCCTCGATCACCGAACTCTGTGCCGCCGACCACGGCGAGGATGCCGGCGCCATTGCCGCCTGGACACGCAATAAGAGCCAAGCGGGCGTCGCCGGCATGCTGGCCAATCCCGATCTCGAACTCTATGTGGCCGAGCGCGAAGGCGCGATCGTGGCCGTCGGCGCGGTAACGAAGGACGGCACAGTGGCGCTCAACTATGTCGCTCCCCAAGCGCGTTTTGCCGGCATCAGCACCGCCCTGCTCGCCCGACTGGAACAGGCGCTCGTCGCGCTGGGCCATCGCGAAGGCCGGCTCGAAAGCACCAGCACAGCCCGCGCCTTCTATGAAAGCCGTGGCTGGCAAGCGGACGGCCCACAAGCCAGCGGCCGCGTGGTCAATGGCTATCCTATGCGAAAAGCGTTGGTGTAGCCGGCGCTGCAGCTCGCGGCTCTACAGCCGCCCAATCCATTCATGCCCCGGATGCGCCCGCTCCAGCATCGCCTTCAGCCATGCCCGTTCCGCGATTTCCAGCTTCGGCACCGCGTTGGCAAAATCCGCCACGTCCTTATCCCGGGCCAGCTTTGCCTTGAATAGCAGGATAGCTGCAGGCTTGAGATAGGGCACGCCATCCGGCGTCACCGCCACCATGTCGGCCCGCGGTCGGGTGATGCCCGGGTCCCGCTTATAGACCCACATATCCGGCGTGCCCGGCTCGATCATCATATCGACCCGCCAGCGTTGCGCCGCCGGGTCCTGGCACCAGATCTGGAAAATATCCGCGGGCGGCTCCTGCCCATCGGGCAGATAGTCAACTAAACCGCTGCCGGTCGCGTAGAATTCGAGGTCCGACAGGGCTTGTCGGAACAGGCTCACATCACCGCGCAGCACGGTGAATTCGATATCCTCATGCTCGCGCGTCTCATGACCTTGCCAGAGGTCCAACGCCCAGCCGCCGACAATGCACCAAGGCCGGGATATGTGTTCCAGTCGCTGCGCCAGCTCGCGCGGGTGGAAGGGGCTCCAGGCATCATGGGCCAGAGTTTTTTGCGGCGTCATCGATGCGTCCTGATTGTGAAAGACCTCATGGTGGGCTTGTCGAACCACGAGGTCGGGCGAGTGGAGGCTTCTATGCCACGCCCTCGCCCCTCGACAAGCTCAGGATGAGGTCTACTGCTGCCGGCTGCCGGCCGCTGCGATCACTGCCAGTTCATCCGCCGTCGGTGGCTCGAAGCGCGCTAGCCAGCCCAGCAGGTCCCTTTCGGGAATGATAAACGCATGCTCGGGCGCTTCGGCATTGCGCCGCGCCAGGCGGGCCAACAGCTCGTCACGCGGCACATCCATGAAATGGATTTTGGTCATGGCGCCCAAAGCCGCCGCACGGGCCGCAAAGTCCTCGCGCTCGACCCGCGCCCAGAAGCCGAAATCGAGGATCACGTCGATCCCCTTCTGCAGCGCCACACTGGCGACCCGCCACATCAGCACTTCGACCGCATCATGGCGCCGGTCATGGTCAGGGTCGGCCAGGTCGTCGCCGAACAGCTGGATGTGCCATTCGTCCGGCGTCAGCCGCAATGCCCCCGTTTCGGCCTCCAGCTGCCTGGCCCTGGTGCTCTTGCCCGCACAGGGCAGGCCGACCATGAGGTGCAGGATGGTCATCGGCTAGAGCGCCAGTTGCAGATGCACGATGTCGTGCCAGCGATCGAATTTGTAGCCGACGGCTTCGTAGCGCCCGACCCGGATAAAGCCGAACTTTTCGTGGATGGCGATGGAATTGGCGGTGTCGGCTGTGATCACCGCCAGCATCTGCTTGAAGCCGAAGGCCCTCGACTGCGCCAGAAGCTCGGTCAGCAGCAGCTTGCCCAGTCCCTTGCCGGTGGCCGCGGGGTCGAGATAGATCGAATCCTCGCAGGTGAAGCGATAGGCGGCACGGGGGCGGTAGAAGCTGGCATAGGCATAGCCGAGCACTTTGCCATCCTGTTCGGCCACCATCAGGGGGTGGCCCAGCGCGACCAGATGGGCGAATTTTTCGGCCATGGCCGCCTCGCCCGGCGCCTCGGTGTCAAAGGTGATCGCCGTGGTTTCCACATAGTGCCGGTAGATGGCGGTAATGGCGGGAATATCGGCCCAGGCAAAGGGGCGCAGGATGGGGGTGGACACGTCGGCAACTCGGCAAAAGAAAAGGACCGCATCCCTTTTAGGATGCGGCCCAATCTGTCGTCCAACCAAATTCCTTGATCGTCCAATCAAGGAAGCTGGTGCTTACTCGCGATTGCCGAACAGGCGGAGCAGCATCAGGAACAGGTTGATGAAGTCGAGATAGAGGCTCAGCGCGCCCATGATAGCGCCCTTGGCCAGCACATCGGCGCCATGCGACTCCGAATAGCCTTCCTTGATCTTCTGCGTGTCATAGGCGGTCAGGCCCACAAAGATCAGCACGCCGACCGCCGAGATGGCGAATTCGAGCATGGAGGACTGCATGAAGATATTGACCAGCGAGGCGATGATCAGGCCGATCAGGCCCATGAACAGGAAGCTGCCCATCTGGGTCAGGTCGCGCTTGGTGGTGTAGCCGTAAAGGCTCATGGCACCAAAGGTCGCGGCGGTGATGAAGAACACCTTGGCGATCGAAGCGTCGGTATAGACTAGGAAGATCGAGCTGAGCGACACGCCCATAATGGCGGCAAAGGCCCAGAACACGGCCTGTGCAGCCGGCACCGAAAGCTTGTTGATGCCAAAGCTCAGCACCATCACGAAGGCGAGCGGCGCGAGCATCACGACCCATTGCAGCGGGCTTGCATAGAGCAGGGCGCCCCACTGGGTGACATATTGGCCATTGGCCAGCTGGCCCACGGCGGCGTCCGGATTGGTGGTGATGGCGGCGGAAGCAGCGAACCAGGCAGCAAGCCCGGTCACAACCAGCCCGATACCCATGTAATTGTAGACGCGCAGCATGTAGCTGCGCAGGCCCTCGTCGATGGCCAAGGCCGAGCCGGCCCGCGCACCGAGGGTCTGACGGTCATATTCAGCCATAGTCGGTTTCCTTTCCCAATTGGTAGAGCGGTCCGTTGCACCGCCGGTGGGCGCATTGTTTCGCCACTTGACGCACAATATGGATGGGAGACCAGTCGTTTACAAGACCGAACGGGGCCCCGCGACGTTTGGACTGGCCCCATGACGCGCTTGTGTTAGGGTCAAACCACGAATCGCGTGACTGATCCACTAGAGGAGGAGCCCATGCCCAGGCTCTTTACCGGCCTCGAAATCCCGGCCGATGTGGGATTTGCCCTCTCGCTCAAGCGGGGCGGGTTGACCGGGGCGCGCTGGATCGACCCCGAAAATTACCACATCACGCTGCGCTTTATCGGCGATGTCGATCACCAGACCGCCAATGAGGTGGTCGATAGTCTCGATCGGCTCTCCAATTCGCTGCGCTTTTCCATCCGCCTGACGCATTTGGGGATTTTCGGCGGCGACAAGCCGCGCGCGCTCTATGCCGGAGTGGAGATGAATGAGGCGCTGACCCGCCTCCAGGCGGCGCAGGAGCGGGTATTGCAGCGGGCCGGCCTGCCGCCGGAAGGGCGCAAATTCGTGCCGCATGTGTCGCTGGCGCGGTTGCGCAATTCCAGCGCCGAAGACGTCGCCCGCTTCATGGCCGAGGCCGGGCGGTTCGAGCCGCTGAGTTTTCCGGTGGGCCGGTTCGTGCTCTATTCGAGCAAGGATTCGGTGGGGGGCGGCCCCTATGTGGTTGAGCAAAGTTATCCTTTGGCCGCTTAAGGTAACGCAAGTGTTAGCACATTGTTAACCGCGACGGCGCAAACCGGGGGCCATGATGGGCTATACGCCAAAATGCCGCCGCGATTGGCTCGCATTTGAGACAAATCGGTTGGATGCGGCGGCGTTTGACACCTTGGTAACCATGTTGGGGCAAGTTGAAGCGGGCAAGCTCCTCCCAACCCGGATCTGATGATGAGGAAGAAATTGGCAATGACGACGAAAACCGGTGGCCTGACGCTTGGGCTCGCGGTCGCCGCAATCATGGCTCTGGCCCCTGCCGCCCAAGCGCAGCAGGCGACCGAACTGGGGACTTTCAACGCCTGGACCGCCTGGCAGGCGACCGATGCTTCCGGCGTGATCTGCTACGTCTCGGCGACGCCGCAGAAAAGCGAGCCGGCCGGCGCTAATCGCGACCCGATCCATTTCATGATCATCCATCGCAAGGGCATGGGCACCAAGAACGAGGTGCAGACGATCATCGGCTATCCCTATAATTCCACCAATGCCGGCGCCAGCGCGGCCATCGATGGCAAGACCTATCCCATGGTCACCGAAGGCTCGGCCGCCTGGCTCGCCTCGACCGGGGATGAAGCCGGGTTCGTGGCGGCCTTCAAGGCGGGGAGTAACCTCGTCATCAAGGGCACCAGCCAGCGCGGCACCAATACGACCGACACCTATTCGCTGTCCGGCGCCACCGCGGCCGTCAACGCCATCGACGCCGCTTGCAAGTAACTTTGCTGCACGTAATTTGCCTTGCCCGGTTCGGGCGAAACGCCATAATTCGGGGCGGGTCCAAAAGGGCTCGCCCCATTGCATATCCAGAGGCCATGATGACCAAACTCGCTGCCGCACTTGCTCTTGCCGCCATTGTGATGCTGCCCCATGCAGCCATGGCGCAATCAGTGCGGCTCCTGGGCGAGCACCGGGCCTGGTCGAGCTATGCCGCCAATGACAGCGCGGGCGCGGTGTGCTTTGCCATGACCAAGCCGACCAGCGTGCAGCCCGAGCCCGATGGCTATACCCAGAGCTATCTCTACATCACCAACCGGCCGGGCGAGAATGTCGCCAATGAATTCAACCTGGTTGCCGGCTTTGCCTTTCAGCCCGACAGCATGGCCACGGTGACCGTCAGCGGGCAGAGCTTTAATCTCTTCACCCAGAACGACGCCGCCTGGCTCGACGATGCCGCCCAATCGGGGGCGCTCGCCAGCGCCATCCGCGCGGGTTCGAGCCTGACCGTGGAAGGCACCAGCGCTGCCGGCATCAAAGTGGTGCAGACCTTTTCGCTGTCCGGCGCGACCGCCGCCTCGCAATCGGCGAGCAGCTGCTAAGTTTAGAAATACCACGGTGTCATTCCCGCGAAAGCGGGAACCTCCGTTACCGGGCTCTCCAAGCAAACAGGGGTTCCCGCTTTCGCGGGAATGACACTGTGAGAAATGACGGCATAGCACTCGTGCTCCAAGCCCTGCGCTTGGAACAATGCCGCTTCCCCGCCCCGTGACTTTGCCTAAAGCTGTCCTATATGCTATTGGCCCGCGCTTCCGTCACGTCTGGACCCCTTTGCCATGAGCATCGCGCTTAATCTCGATCACTCGTCTGCTATCCGCCCTGCTGCGGCGAGCCGGCCGTCGCTGATCGGTCTGAGCAAGCTGCAGCTCGCCGAGGCGCTGACCACTGCGGGGATCGCCGCCGATAAGGAAGCCCGTATGCGGGCCAGCCAGTTGTGGAACTGGCTCTATGTCAATGGCGTCACCGATTTCGAGCGCATGACCAATGTGGCCAAGCCCGTGCGCCAGAAGCTGGCCGATACCTTTATCCTCGATCGTCCCGAGATCGCTTCCGAGCAGGTCTCCTCCGACGGCACCCGCAAATGGCTGTTCCGCTTCCGCGATCCGGCCAATCCGAACTATCCTCCGGTCGAAATCGAAACCGTCTATATCCCCGAGGAAGATCGCGGGACACTTTGTGTCTCGTCCCAGGTGGGCTGCACGCTGACCTGTACTTTTTGCCATACGGGAACCCAAAAACTCGTTCGCAACCTGACCGCCGGCGAAATTCTGGGCCAGATCCTGATGGCCCGCGAGCGCCTGGGCGATTTCCCCGGTGGCGTGCGCCCGGATGATGGGGGCCTCGTCCCCGGTGGGGAAAGCCGCGCCATCACCAATATCGTGATGATGGGCATGGGCGAGCCGCTCTACAATTTCGACAATGTGAAGCAGGCGCTGCTGATCGCCTCGGCCGGCGACGGCATGAGCCTGTCCAAGCGCCGTATCACGCTGTCTACGTCGGGCGTTGTGCCCTTTATCGAGCCGACCGGCCGCGAGATCGATGTCATGCTGGCCATCTCCCTGCATGCGGTGAATGACGATCTGCGCGACGTGCTGGTGCCGATCAACAAGAAATGGAAGATCGCCGAACTGCTCGACGCCTGCCGCAATTATCCGGGCCTCAGCAACGCCCGCCGCATCACGTTCGAATATGTGATGCTGGACGGCATTAATGATAGCGACGCCGATGCGCGCGAACTGGTGCGGCTGCTGGCTGGAATCCCCGCCAAGATCAATCTCATCCCGTTCAATCCCTGGCCGGGCACCAATTACGGCTGCTCCCCCTCGAGCCGCATCGAGCGCTTTGCCGATATCGTCAACAAGGCCGGCTATGCCAGTCCCGTCCGCACCCCGCGCGGCCGCGACATCTTCGCCGCCTGCGGCCAGCTCAAGAGCGAAAGCGAACGCCTGAGCAAGAAAGACCGCGACGCGCTGGCGGGCGTCTAACCCATGAGCATCGTCTGTCGCCGGATAACGGCCCCAGACGCGTCCCTCCTCACCAACATCGCCGCCGATGTGTTCGATGAACCCGTGCAGTCAGACCGGTTGGCGGCCTATCTCGCCGCGCCGGGGCATCTGATGGTGCTGGCTTTTGATGGCGATCTGGTCGTCGGGCAATGCACGGGCGTGGTCCATTACCACCCGGACAAGGTTACCGAGCTTTATGTCGATGAAGTGGGAACGAGCAGCGCCTATCTGCGGCAGGGCATTGCGACTGCCATGTTGACCGAACTGTTCGTCTGGGCGCGGGAGCTGGGGTGCAAGGAAGCCTGGCTGGGCACCGAACTCGACAATGAGGCAGCCAATGGCCTCTATCGCCGCTTTGGTGGGGCTGAGGACACGATCAAATATTACGAGTTCAAGCTCTGAACTTTTGCCGTCCAGACGTCGCCAATCCGCTCAATGTCCCAATTCCACAGTGTCATCCCCGCGAAAGCGGGGACCTCCGTTTGCGGTGGCCAAAGGGAAACAGAGGTTCCCGCTTTCGCGGGAATGACATCGTGGGTGGTGAATGACACCGAGGTTTTGATGGTATCGGAGCATGGGTGAGGGGGCTTCTTACTCCCCCGTCACCCAGTCAATCTTGAACCCACCACGACCTTCCTCGGCCAACAATGCCGACAGGGGCGGCAGCAGCGTCTTCATTTCCTGTTCCAGCGCATAGGGTGGATTGACCACGATCATGCCGGTACCAAACAGCCGTGCCGGCGTGGACTGCGCGCGGATGGTCAGTTCGATGCGCAGGATTTTGGGAATGCCAGTGGCTTTGAGGTCGGCCACGAAACTTTCGACCTCTGATGGCTCCTTGATTGGATACCAGAAGGCAAAAATTCCCCCGGGCCAGCGGCGGTGGCCTTTGACGAGGCCTGCGACCATGCGGGAAAATTCGCCCTTTTCCTCGAAGGGCGGGTCGATCAGGACGAGGCCACGCTTTTCCTTGGGCGGCAGATGGGTGCCCAGGGCGGCCCAGCCGTCGAGATGGGTGACGCGGGTCTGGAAATCGCCGGCAAAGTTTTCGTGTAGCGCCTCGGCATCGGCGGGGTGCAGTTCGAACGCAAAAAGCCGGTCCTGCTCGCGCAGCAGGGAACGGGTGATCAGGGGCGAGCCGGGATAAAAGCGCAATTGCCCGTCGGGATTCTGGGCTTTGACACTGTCGAGATAGGGTCTTGCCAGCTCCGCCGCTGCGGGGGGCAGGCCGGTTTGCACCAGGCGCGCAATGCCCGCGAGCCATTCCCCGGTGCGCTCGGCCTGATCGCCTGCCAGATCATAGAGCCCGACCCCCGCATGGGTATCGAGCACGCGGAAGGCGGCCGGCTTGCGTTTGAGATAGTCGAGAATGCGGACCAGGATCAGGTGTTTGACCACATCGGCAAAATTGCCGGCATGAAAGGCGTGGCGGTAATTCATTGGAGTGCGATCGCCTTGGCTAGTGGCGGGCTTGTGCGGTGAGGATGGTCACGGCGAAAGTGGTGAAGATCGCCGCAAAGCTCCAGTTGAGGGCGCGTTCCACCCATTTGCTGTGGCGGAAGGCGGCGGCCAGCCAGTCGGCGGCGAACACCGTCGCGACGCCCAGCGGGATGGAGAGCAGCACGAATTCGGCGCCGAGAAAGAACAGTTTGCCGGTGGCCGAGGGATCATGCGCATCGACGAACTGGGGCAGGAAGGTCACGAAGAACAGCACGACCTTGGGATTGAGCAGGTTAATCCCAATGCCGGTGGCAAAGCTCTGGCCCACACTGGGCTTGCGCTTGGCGGCCTCGGCAATGCGCAGGCCCCCGCCATGCACCACGGCCTGATAGGCCAGCCACAGCAAATAGAGTGCGCCGACGATCTTGAGCCCGAGGAACAGGGGCGGCGCGGCGATGATCAGCACGGAAATGCCCAAGGCAACCAGCGTGGTATGCACCATGATCCCCGCCATGGCGCCGGCCATGCAGGCCAGGCCATGTGCGCGGCCATAATTGATCGCCCGGCTGAGCTGCAGCGCCATGTCCGGCCCCGGCGTGATGGCCAGAATCACAGTCGCCAGCGCAAAGGCCAGGATGACGGGAAGATCGGGAACGAAGCCGGGCATGGTGCTTTCCGCGTGTTGAATATTCTAGCCATAGCCCGCCGGGCGTGGCGAAGCGAGCCTTCCAGCATGCGTCATGCCAGTGGCAGTTCATAACTCCGCTTGATGGTTTCCATGGGCACGTCGGTCTTGACGCTTTGCACGCTGGGGATGCGCATCAGATAGTCGGACTGAAAGCGCCAATAGGCGTGCAGGTCCGCCGTGACGATGCGCATGATGGCGTCGCATTCCCCGGTCGTCAGGTAGCACTCAACCACTTCGGGATAGCTTCGCACCGTTTCGGCGAATTGGTGCGTGGTCTGGGCGTCCTGGGTCTTGAACCAGATGCGGGCGAAGACAGTCAGACCCAGGCCGATGGCAGGACCGTTGAGCAGGGCGGTATATTGGTCGATGACGCCCCGGTCTTCCAGCAGTTTGACGCGGCGCAGGCAGGGCGAGGGCGACAGGCCCACTTCATTGGCCAGCTCGACATTGGACATGCGGGCATTGCGCTGCAATGCTCTGAGGATACGGCGATCGATGGCGTCGAGCGTTTCTGGCATGTCGTGCGCTGTTTCAATTATATCGTGGCATAATATGCCGCAAACTGCGCCAAACTTGCGATGATCGCAAGGATATTGCGCGGAAGGCGATCTATTGTGTCGCTATCATACCGGAGCGGAATTTCATGGCAAAAGACATCAAGAAGGTCGTGCTGGCCTATTCGGGCGGGCTCGATACCTCGATCATCCTCAAATGGCTGCAGGAGACCTATAGTTGCGAGGTGGTGACCTTCACCGCCGATCTGGGCCAGGGCGAAGAGCTCGAGCCGGCGCGCAAGAAGGCCGAGCTGATGGGGATCAAGGAAATCCACATCGAGGATCTGCGCGAGGAATTCGTGCGGGATTTCGTGTTTCCGATGTTCCGCGCCAATACGGTCTATGAGGGCCAGTATCTGCTGGGCACTTCCATCGCCCGGCCGCTGATTGCCAAGCGCTTGGTGCAGATCGCCCAGGAAAGCGGCGCCGACGCCATTTCCCATGGCGCCACCGGCAAGGGCAATGATCAGGTGCGGTTCGAACTGACTGCCAATGCGCTCGACCCCTCGATCAAGGTCATCGCGCCCTGGCGCGAATGGGATTTGCAGAGCCGCACGGCGCTGCTCAATTATGCCGAAAAGAACCAGATTCCGATCGCCAAGGACAAGCGCGGCGAGGCCCCGTTCTCGGTCGACGCCAATCTGCTGCATACCTCGTCCGAAGGCATGGTGCTGGAAGATCCGGCCGTGCCCGCGCCCGATTATGTCGCCCAGCGCACCGTCAATCCCGAAGACGCCCCCAACGAAGCCGAGATCATCACCATCGGCTATGAAAAGGGCGATCCGGTCTCGATCAATGGCGAAAAGCTCAGCCCAGCGAGCCTCCTCACCAAGCTCAATGAGCTGGGCGGCAAGCATGGCGTGGGTCGGCTTGATCTGGTCGAGAACCGCTTTGTCGGCATGAAATCGCGCGGACTCTACGAAACCCCCGGCGGCACGATCATGCTGGTCGCCCATCGCGGCATCGAATCCATCACGCTCGATCGTGGCGAAGCCCATCTCAAGGATGAGCTGATGCCCAAATATGCCGAGCTGATCTATAATGGCTTCTGGTATGCGCCCGAGCGCGAAATGCTGCAGGCCCTCATCGACAAGAGCCAGGAATTCGTCACCGGCGAGGTCACCGTCAAGCTCTACAAGGGTTCGGCCAGCGTCATCGCCCGCACCTCGCCCTATTCGCTCTATTCGATGGACCTCGTCACCTTCGAGGAAGGTTCGGGCACTTATGATCATCATGATGCCGAAGGCTTCATCAAGCTCAACGGTCTGCGCCTCAAGACCTATGCGGCGCGCAACAAAAAAGCCGGCAAGTAGCTGATTCTCCTGCCGGGATCGCACGGTCCCGGCAGGGCCTTAATGGCTCGTTAATGGGAAATCTCTAGCTTTCCCGCCAGCATGGATGCAGGTGCATCGGGCGGGGAGATATCGGCTGGTGCGAGCAGAAGACGCCGGCAGCTTGAGCGAGATGGCCGAGGCCCTGTTGCTCGATGCGGCCCTTGAAAACATTCCCTATGGTTTCTGCGTCTGGTCGCCGCAATTCCGGCTGGTGATGTGGAACAAGAACTGGCGCGATCTCTACGGCTTCCGCTTCGATCAGGTGCATCGGGGAATGAGCCTCGAAGAGGTGGTGGAATTGTCGGCCCAATTGGGCAATCACCGCGAACAGGGTGCTCAGGGCTTTTACGAGGCCTATACGGGCGAGCTCTTGGCCAATCGTGGCGGCGCCCGCTACAAAAGCCAGGAAATGGTGCATGGCGGGCGGGTGATCGAAACCGCCCATGTCTATTCCGAAGCACTGGGCTGGGTGGTGACGCATGAGGATGTCACCGACGAGATCGCCCGCACCGAAATCGTCGCCAAGCGCAAGCTGGAGCTCGAACGGCAGAACATTCGGCTCGATGCGGCGGTCAACAATATTTCCCAGGGTCTGTGCATGTTCGATCCCAAGGGTCGCCTGGTCATCTGCAACCAGCCCTATATCAAGATCTACAACCTGCCCGAGCGCCTGCATAAGCCGGGCACCCAGCTCGAGGATATTCTGGGCCATTTGTTCGATGTGGGCATGAGCTCTTCGGGCACGCGCGAGGAATATATCGTGTGGCGGCGCGAGGTGATCGCCCGGCGCGAATATGGCAAGACCGTGCATGAGCTCAATGGCCGGGTCATCCTGATGCAGCACCATCCGATGAAGGATGGCGGCTGGGTGTCCACCCATGAAGACATCACCGAGCAGCGCCAGACCGAGGCGCGCATCCGCCATCTGGCCCGGCACGATGCCCTGACCGACCTGCCCAACCGCATCGAATTCCTCGAACAGATGGCCAAGACCGAGGCGGGCCTCAGCCGTGGCGAAATGGCTGCGGTGCTGTATCTGGATCTCGATCACTTCAAGGCGGTCAATGACACTTTGGGCCATGCGGTGGGCGACGAGGTGATCAAGCAGGCTTCGGCACGGCTTTGGGGCACGACGCGGGAAACCGATCTCCTGGCCCGGCTGGGTGGTGACGAATTCGCCATCCTGATGCGGCCGGTCGAAAGTGCGAGCGACGCGGCGCGGGTGGCCGACCGCATCATCAAGGCGATTTCGGCGCCGATGAACATTGCCGGTCAGCAGATCGAGATCGGCGTCAGCATCGGCATTGCGCTGGGGCCTGGCGATGGCATCAAGACCGATACCTTGGTCAAGAATGCCGATCTGGCGCTCTACAAGGCCAAGAGCGAAGGCCGCTCGACTTATCACTTCTTTGAAGCCGGCATGGATGCCGAGCTGCAGCAGCGCCGCACCATCGAGGCGGGGTTGCGGCTGGCTTTGCAGCGCCAGGAATTGCGCCTGGTCTATCAGCCTTTGCTCGGCCTCAAGGAAAACCGCGTCACCTGTGTCGAGGCGTTGTTGCGCTGGGACCATGACGATCGCACGGTCTCGCCGGTGGAATTCATCCCCATTGCCGAGGAAACCGGGCTGATCGTGCCGATCGGCGAATGGGTGCTGCGCGAGGCCTGCAAGACGGCCGCCACCTGGCCGGGCGAAATCCGCGTGGCGGTCAATCTGTCGCCCGTGCAGTTCAAGAGCCGCGATCTGGTGGGCCTGGTCAAATCCGCGCTCAGCGATGCGCGCCTGCCCGCCACCCGGCTGGAACTTGAAATCACCGAAAGCCTGCTGCTGGCCGAAAGCGACAGCGTGCTCAAGGCGCTGCACGATCTGCGCGCCATGGGCGTGCGCATTTCCATGGATGATTTCGGCACCGGCTATTCCTCGCTGTCCTATCTGCGCAGCTTCCCCTTCGACAAGATCAAGATCGACCGCTCCTTCATGGCTGATCTCACCAGCCGCCAGGATAGCCAGGCCATTATCCGGGCGGTGATCGGGCTGGGCCAATCGCTGGGCATGTCCACCACCGCCGAGGGCGTCGAGACCGAAGAACAGCTCGCCATGGTGCGGGCGCAAGGCTGCTCGGAAGTGCAGGGCTTTTTGTTTTCGCCACCCCTGCCGCCGACCGCCCTCTCCAGCCTGTTGCAGCGCGAAGCGGCGCAGGCGGAGGCCGAAGTGCGGGCTGAGCGGAAAAAGGCGTCTTAGATTTTCCGACAAGCATTAGGCTGAATCGACATCAGGATTTCTGATAAGGCGGGGAGCCGCGATGCATCCCCTCCCCCTTGAGGG